>JASGIR010000019.1:0-52957 GCA_049840975.1 Cyclobacteriaceae bacterium
TAATAGGGAAACACGATAGAATCCGAACAGCACCTAGCTTCTCAAACATGGGCATTTCTTTGATGCAGGGAGTGTACCACGTTGCCCAGAAATTTATTACTTTTACTTGATTGCCCTCTTTCATCATTTCTTGAAGTTCGTAAGTTTATTATCGCTTGACTGTATGCCGCTAATACAAGATTAAAGCAAAAAATAGAACATGACGTTTTTCATTTTGGATTTGGTTTGGTTTAAAAAATATTTAGATCAGAAGGTTTTTATTTCCTCGTTAAAGGAATGTAAATTTGTAACATTCTATTATGAATTTATAAAATTCAGCCAGTTAGAAAGCCGCTAACAGATTTCCACAAATCTCATCACTTATCAACATTAGCATAGAGTAATTAAAAATTGAAAATCAAATATTTAATTGCTTTCTGGTGAACTCACTCTTTGTGGACAACTATTGCGAGGCAAATTTATTATGACCATCTGATGAGTATTTATTTAAAAATTAGAAAATCAGACTTCTACAGCAAGTCGGTGTTATTTTTTTATCTTTTCCGACATGTCAAATAGTATCAGAAGCTATTGAAAATTCAATATCCGATTGTCCAGGCCGGAATGATTTGGTGTAGTGGTTGGAGGCTGGCTTCCGCTGTAAGCAATGCCGGTGGATTAGGCTTAATTGGCTCAGGTTCGAGTGCATCCGGAAACCCTTCGAGTAGTATATCCAAAAATGTAAAGCGTGATAGTGAATTCTTTTGGCGTGAATGTGCCACTTCTTTATCCGGAGATTGAAAAGGTGATGAAGATACTTGTCGAAGAAGATGTTAAAATTGTTTTTACGTCAGCTGGCAATCCTTCCATTTGGACAAAATTCTTGAAGGACAAGGGAATTATTGTGGTCCATGTAGTTTCAAGTGTAAAGTTTGCGCTTAAAAGTGTTGAATCGGGTGTCGATGCCATTGTAGCCGAAGGGTTTGAAGCTGGCGGTCATAATGGGCGCGAAGAGACGACCACACTTTGCCTTGTGCCTATGGTTCGTGATGCGGTTTCAATCCCTCTTATTGCGGCTGGCGGAATAGCGAGCGGTAGAGCAATGTTGGCGGCTGAGGCACTTGGAGCTGATGGTGTACAAATAGGCACCCGTTTTGCCGCAAGTCTCGAATCTTCAGGTCATGAAAAATTTAAAGATAAGCTCGTCAAGTTGGGAGAAGGAGAGACGATGCTAACAATGAAACAACTCACTCCGGTGAGGATGATAAAAAATAAATTCTTTGACTAAGTAGCGGAGGCTGAAAAAAGAGGAGCGTCCACAGATGAACTGAAAAACCTTTTGGGAAGAGGTCGCTCAAAGCGTGGAATTTTCGAAGGTGATCTTGATGAAGGTGAACTTGAAATTGGTCAGGCCGCAACTTTCGTTAAAGAAATAAAATCAGCTGCTGAAGTTCTAAAAGAAATTTGGGAAGAATATTTAACTGCTAAGAAGTCGTTGTTGATGCCTTAAGATGCGATTGCCAGATTGCCAACCACGGGCAGATCCATTTCGACAGACTTTTGTTGATTGTAAACCAAGAAGGAGTTTTCGTACCAAGCTTGATAGTGCTGATATTGAATGCAATCATTGAGCAATGAGTCGCCCATCAATATTTTAATTATCAAATTATGATTGATTGTTTTCCAAATATGATTTTTCTGTTCTGACGGCAAAGCAGAAATCCTAACGTATTTAATCCCCTTATAATTTTCTGCCGCAATTTTCATCATCACTTTTATCCGTTTGTTGCAGTTAATCGTTAATCAAGTTTTTTAGTAACTAAAATTTCTCAGTTCGACTATATTTAATCTTCAAAACCTTTCAAAATGCTTTCAAATCAAAGAAAAAAATTCTCGTTGCCATCAGGTTCGATCTATCTGAATTGCTCATATATGTCACCTCTGTTGAAGTCGGTCGAAAAATCTGGAGTTGAAGGAATTAAAAAGAAAAAGAAACCCGGCAAATATTTCTGCAGCTGATTTTTTTCTTGAGACCGAAAAGCTTCGACCTGAGTTTGCCAAACTGATCAACGCAAAAGATCCTAAAAGAATCGTGGTTGTTCCATCGGTTTCTTATGGAATGGCTACAGTCGCACAAAACTTGAGGATCGATAGCTCGCATAACATTATAGTTGCAGCTGAGCAGTTTCCGAGTAATGTTTATTCGTGGCTTCGAATTCGCGAAGAGAAGAAAGCAGAGGTGAAAATAATTTCCCCTCCACAATTATTTTCAAACCGGGGAAAAATTTGGAATGAAAGAATCTTAGATGCCATTAATACAAATACAAGATTAGTGGCACTCGGGAATGTTCATTGGACAGACGGAACAAAGTTTGATTTGATTACAATCAGAAAAAGAACAAGAGAAGTTGGTGCACTCTTGGTGATTGATGGATCACAAAGTGTTGGTGCATTGCCTTTCGATGTAAGTAAAATTCAACCCGATGCACTTATTTGTGCTGGTTATAAATGGTTGCTTGGCCCCTACTCTATGGGCTTAGCTTACTATGGTGATTATTTCAATAATGGCAGACCATTGGAGGAGGGCTGGATGAATAAGAAAAACAGTGAGGACTTTACTGCACTGGTTAATTATCAAGACGAATATCAGCCGGGCGCTCTTCGATATGAAGTTGGTGAGCACAGCCATTTTATTCAAATGCCAATGATGATTTCAGCATTGAAGCAGATCAATCAATGGAAACCTGAAAACATTCAGAGTTACTGTGCAAAAATTACTCAAGAGCCAATTCGACTTCTTCAGGAATCTGGTTTTCTTGTTGAAGATGAAAAATTCAGAGGGCATCATTTGTTTGGAGTTCGATTGCCAGAAAATGTTGACTTGGAAAAAATAAAGGCCCGATTGAAGAAAAATAAAATCTCTGTTTCAATCCGAGGAAATGCCATTCGTGTTTCACCGTATCTCTACAATACTGAAAACGATTTAATGAAATTAGTGGAAACGCTTACGCGTTAATTTTTTTTCAGTCGCCCAATTGGACTGAATTTTTCAAACACTTTTTCAGTGTGAGGAGCATCTTTCAATTCGTCAGTTAAATCTTGCCCCGCCCAGTGTTCGTAGTGAGTGCCAGTTCGCCACAATCGCGATGACGTGACATCATAGATCAATCCATTGTAGGCAATCCAAACTTCGGGTTTGTCTTGACCATTGCGCAAAGCAAGCTGTGAAATTGTGTACTCGACCAATTCACTCATAAACGCGAAGTGAGATGACTGTGGTCTTTAATCAGCGTATGGATGAAAGCGTGGGGCGGTAAATCGGATTGAATTCCCAATTGAGATTTTATTTTTTCGATAAGCGCTAGAAGAGGCTCTTCATTTCCATAATGCTGTTCAGCTTCAAGTGCACGTTGCATCAACTCAATGTCGTAAGGCCTCAATTGAATCGCTTGCTCAAATGTTGGAGTGTAGGTATCTTCTGCGGTGATAAAAATTTCTTTTGCAGTGATTTCTCTTTTGTTTAACCAATTTAATAACAGTAGTTTCTGCTACAATGTCACCTAGTCGTTGACCTTTGCCTCCAGCTGCTACACAGATAACAGCAATAGCACCACTTAACAAATAAATATCAACCAACGAAAAAACCCATCTTAAAGCAAAATCTCCAATGGTTGCTCTTGATCCATTCATTTTCACTACTTGTGTTTTTAGTAGGAGCTTACCTATAGTTTGCCCGTTCATGAAAACTTCAAGCAGAAAGTTGAAGAAAAGCCAGGGTACGAATAAAGATGTGATCACAAGCCACGGTGTGTTTATTCCAAGATTGGAGAATAAGGCAATCATTGCAAAGGTGTAGATGAAGAGAATTAACCAATCAATGACTTGACCCAGAATCCGTTCGCCAACGCTGGCAAGGGGAAATTGGATAACAACATTTTGGGAGGTACGTACGGATATTGTCTGCATAAAATCGTTTCAAAATTACACCTTGCGGTTAAGCTTTAACTATTAACTTTCATGAAAAATTTATGAAGGCTTTTCTAGGGTTTTTATTGTCTCTTTTTCTGTTGATTAGCTGCTCTGAAAAAAAACCGGTTGATCGGATGAATGACGATCAGCTTAAAGCCTATGCCAATGACCTTGCGCAAAAATTTATCATCACCGATGGCCACATCGATTTGCCGTATCGCTTAAAAGACAAAAATTTTGTTGCTGACAGAGGAAACCTTGATACTCTGGTGCACATGAGCACTGGAAACATTGATTTTGTAAGAGCAAGAAGAGGCGGTTTGGATGCGCCATTTATGTCGATCTATATTCCATCGAAATACCAAAAACAGTCCGACTTCGGAAAATCTCTTGCAGACTCATTGATTGATTTCGTTAATGGAATTGCCAAAGGATTGCCAAATGAATTTTCGTTGGCAAACACACCCGAGGAAGTGGAGGCCAATACAAGAGCTGGGAAAATCTCTTTGCCAATGGGAATGGAAAACGGAGCCCCCATCGGAAATGACTTGAAAAACGTAAAATATTTTTACGACAGAGGCATTCGCTACATCACGCTCACACATAGCAAGAATAATCAAATCTGCGATTCTTCTGGCGACTCCGCAAAATGGAATGGCCTAAGTCCATTTGGAAAAGAAGTTGTAAATGAAATGAACCGAGTGGGTATTATGGTTGATATCTCACACGTAGATGACAGCACATTTTATCAGGTGATGAAATTGACTAAGGCCCCATGTATAGCGTCTCATTCTTCATGCAGATATTTTGCACCAACAGTGAGACGAGATATGACTGATGACATGATCAAAAAATTGGGTGAGAATGATGGTGTGATGTGCATCAATTTTTATACGGCTTTTATCGACTCAGCTTTGATCAACGCGCAAGCGAAAAGAAAGAAGGAAATCGATTTTATTTTGAAAGAAAGGAATTTGAAGGAATCAGATTCGATAGGTAAGAAATTGGTTGCCAATTATAAAAAAGAACATCCGCTGCCTTCAGTTGATATCGAAAAAGTTGTCGATCACATAGATCACGTTGTGAAAATAGCTGGCGTTGATCACGTGGGCTTTGGCTCCGATTTTGATGGCGTTGATGATATGCTGCCTGAAAAACTCACTGATGTTTCTATGTTTCCAAATTTAATTTATGCTTTACTGAAACGTGGTTACTCTGAAGACGACATCGAAAAAATTTGCCACAAAAATGTATGGCGAGTTTGGAACAGAGTAGCTGAAGTAGCGAGCGCAAGCAAATAGATCACGGATGCAAGAAGCTGCTTTCATAAAACAAAATAAACCTCGGTGGGAGGAATTTGAAAAACTGGTGAACGGAGATCACGCAGCACAACCTGATCGTCTCGCAGAACTTTTCATTCAGCTCACAGACGACCTTTCTTTCGCTCGAACACAGTATCCAAAAAGTCGTGTCACCGAATATTTAAATTCACTCGCAAGCAAAGTGCATCGAGAGATTTACAAGAATAAAAAAGAAGAGAAAAATCGTTTCATAACGTTCTGGAAAATTGAAGTTCCTGAAGCCGTTTATCAATCCAGGAAGCAGTTGTTTTATGCATTCGTCATTTTTATTGTAGCTGGAGTTATTGGTGCAGTTTCGGTGATGAACGATAGCACTTTTGTTCGACTGATTTTGGGAGACTACTATGTGAACATGACCTTGGAGAACATCAAAAGTGGAAACCCAACAAGAGTGTATTCTTCAGGAAGTGAGATGAACATGTTTATAATGATCACGCTCAACAATATTTTAGTTTCATTCAAAGTTTTTGTTTTCGGAGTTTTTGCATCTGTGGGAACAGGGTTTTATCTGTTCTTCAATGGACTTATGGTTGGGACTTTCATCTTGTTCTTTTATCAAGAAAGCCAGCTCACCCAGGCACTTCCCGTAATTATGTTGCACGGTACGATTGAACTTTCATCCATTGTTATTGCGGGTGCTGCCGGATTTGTAATGGGAAATAGTTTATTGTTTCCGGGGACATATTCACGAATTGTTTCTTTCAAAGGCGGGGCCTTGCGCGGATTGAAAATTGTAATTGGCCTTGTACCTTTTTTTATTATGGCCGGATTTATTGAATCCTTTATTACGCGCTACGCATTTATGCACTGGACGTTAAAAATGGGAATCATTGGTCTGTCGGCTATGCTCATGATTTTTTACTTTATTATCTATCCCTTTCAATTGAAAAAAAATGGAAGAATTTAATCTTATTGAATTTCACCGCACTCGCGACTTCGGGAAAAAAATAAACACCACGTTTGAGTTTATAAAACAAAACTTCAAGCCACTTTTAAAAAGTATTTTACTGATTGCGGGCCCTGCAGTGCTTATTGGAAGTATCATGCTTGGCGCTTTCTTTTCGGATTTCTTAGCGATTAGTTTTAAAGGAAATCAAAGCGCTGAGACGTTAAAGTATTTTACCTCATTTTCGTTCTGGGGCCAAATGGGCTTGATGTATGTCTTTTTGTTTTTGAGTTATGTTATATCATTGGCAACGATCAATTCATATATCGTCCTCTATTACAAAAAGAAAACAAACCAAATCGAAGTAAGTGAGGTATGGGACAACGTACGGAGTTTATTGTGGAAATATTTGGGATCACTTTTGTTAATAGTATTAAGCGCCTGTCTCATTGTTTTCATTGGAGTGATTTTAGGTATTGTATTTCAGCAAATTTCTGGAGTCTTGTTAGCTATTCTTATTGTTGGCTTTGTCATTGGGTTCATTTATCTGACGGTTGGTATTTCATTTGTATTTTTTATTCAAGCCTTTGAAGGCGCGAGTTTTTTTGATGCAGCAGCCAGATCGCTTAAACTTGTTCGCGGTAAATGGTGGAGCACTTTTGGGCTCTCATTTATTCTTTCTTTGATTGGCGGAGCTATCTCCTACATCTTTATTATTCCTTATTACATTTTCATGCTCACATCGATGATGCACAACGTACAATCGGGAGGAGCGATTGAAATGTCGCCTACTTTGAAAACGGTGAGCTATGTCTTTTTTACGTTATACTATATGTCGCAAATGCTATGTTATTCTTTACCTCATGTTGGAATTTCCTTTCAGTATTTCAATTTGGTCGAACTTAAAGAATCAAAAGGTTTGCTCAGCGACATAGAAAACTTCGGCAAACCAGTTGAACCAGATCAGCCTACGGAAACATTCTAGAGCATTCTTCTGAAGATGTCCAAGCAAAACGTCATATCGCTGTTGTTTTTATTTTTTGCTGTGAGCTATAGTAAAGCTCAAGACAGTGATTCTACAGAATTTTCAGCTGATACTGTGGTTCAAAAAGAATATGAACAACCTTTTACTTCAGCCGATACAACCCACGTAACCAAAAGTCACTTCGAGGAGGACCGCGTTCAAAAACTTCGATCAGAATTAAATTATACAGAACCACCAACCGTTGCTGAAAGTTTGTGGGAAAGATTTAAGCGTTGGCTTTCTTATCTTATTTCAAGATTGTTTCGTGGAGCGACTACGACAAATCTTGGTCGATTGATCATGTATGTAGTTGGTGGAATAATATTAGTTTGGATCATCATGGCGTTGTTGAAAGTAAATGCCTTTCGAATATTTTTTTCCGGAGCAGATGTAGACAAACCTTCGTCTTACCAAATTTTTAATGAGAATATCCATGAGATGGACTTCGACAAATTGATTGGCGATGCAGTTGATAAAAATGATTTCCGTCTGGGAACAAGATTGGTATTTCTTTATGCGCTGAAGATTTTATCAGACAAACATTTGATCAACTGGAGTCCTGGAAAAACGAATCACGAATATGTGAATGAATTGGAGAGAGAAGATCTCAGACCTAGCTTCAATGATCTGAGCATTTATTTTGATTACGCCTGGTATGGAAATTTCAGTGTGTCTTCAGAGAAATTTAAAAATGTCCAAAACACATTTCAGTCACTCAAAGAGCAAGTTGGCCAATGAACAAAGACTGGAAATATATTCTTTACCTCTGCATATTGGCAATTCTATTGGCAAGTGTTTTCCTTGGCAAGGACAAGCAGTACGACTGGACGGTGACATTATCATTCGAGGATAAAAACCCGTACGGTACATATGTGCTCAATGAACTTATGCCAGGCCTTTTGAAAGACCAAAAGATAGAGCATAACAATAAGACTTTTTATGAGTTGAAAGACTCGCTTCAAAAAAATGAGAATGTATTTTTTATTGCGGAAGGATTCAATCCAGATAACGAGGACACTAAAGCTATTTTAAAACATGTTGAAAAAGGCGGTGTAGTTTTTGTTTCAGCCAATTACATTTTTGGAAAATTTGCTGACACGCTGGGCATTCGCACTAAAGATTATTTTTTTGATGGGGTTAGCAATTATGGAAACAGCAACGATACTTCTACGGTTCATTTGATAAACCCACAGTTTGATACAACTCACTTTTTTTATTACAAACGTGGTAACACGCACAACTACATAACTCATGCTGACACTTCCGTAAAAAAAATACTTAGTGTGAGCCCAACAGTAATCTCAAGTAACGATAGCGACAGACCAACAACAATTAAAATTCAATTTGGCAAAGGGCAGTTCATCATCAATAGCACGCCCATGATTTTCACAAATATTTATTTGTTGAATAAAGACAATCATGAATTGATTTCTTCATTGTTTTCATATTTGCCCCAGAATAATTTGTACTGGTCGGAATTTTATCAGCACGGACGGATGGAAGTGGCTAGCCCCCTGCGTTTTATTCTTACAACTGAACCCCTTCGCTGGGCTTATTACATTTGTATTTTATCAGTTCTCGCCTTTATCATCTTCGAAGCAAAACGAAAACAAAGAATAATTCCAGTCATTAAACCATTCACAAATACTTCGCTTGAATTTGTAAGCACCATTGGCAATCTATATTATGAAAACAGCGATCACAGAAGCATTGCTCTAAAGAAGATTTTGTTTTTCCAGGAATCGCTTCGCACCCGATTTAATTTTTCAATGTCGATGCAATCAACGGACTACGTACAGATGCTTTCATACAAGGCTGGTGTGAGTGAAGAAATCGTTCAACGATTGGTTAACCAAACTAATTCGATCATGAACCAGGAGAAAATCACGAGTGAAGAACTAACCGAACTAAACAATAGCATAAATCAATTTTGGAATAAATAATCATGGAAGAAAATACATTTCAATCGCGCGTTGACCTTGGTGCTTTAAGCGATCAAGTAGCAAAAATAAAATCTGAAATCGCGAAAGTAATTGTCGGCCAGGGACAAATGGTTGACCTTTTAATCACGGCAATCCTTTCCGATGGTCACGTACTTATTGAGGGTGTTCCTGGTGTGGCCAAAACATTGACAGCAAAACTTCTCTCCAAAATCATTTCCGTGGATTTTTCTCGTATCCAGTTTACACCTGATCTGATGCCATCGGATGTGCTCGGCACCTCGATTTATAATTTGAAAACATCTGAATTTGAATTTAAGGCCGGCCCCATTTTCTCTAACCTTGTTTTGATTGATGAAATCAACCGTGCTCCAGCAAAAACACAAGCTGCCCTTTTCGAAGTAATGGAAGAGCGACAAGTAACAGTGGATGGGTATACGCATAAAATGAAAAGTCCATACATGGTACTGGCTACCCAAAATCCGATTGAACAAGAAGGGACTTATCGATTGCCTGAAGCGCAGCTCGATCGGTTTTTATTTAAGATCGTTGTAAAGTATCCTGAGCTTGAAGATGAGATAACCATTTTGTCAAAACATCAGGAGAGACAAGGCGGAGTTGCAACACAAGAGGTAAACCCGATTTTATCAGGTGAGCAAGTAGCAGCACTAAGGCAATTCACTCACAAAGTTCACATAGAACCGAACTTACTTCGATATATAGCTCAAATTGTTGGCGAAACACGTAACAACCCAATGCTTTTCTTGGGCGCATCACCCAGAGCTTCAGTCGCAATTTTGACAGGTTCCAAAGCTCATGCATTGATTAATGGAAGAGACTTTGTGAGCCCTGAAGACATTAAGTTAATTGCTTTGCCAGTGCTTCGTCATCGTATTGTATTAAGTCCTGAAAAAGAGATGGAAGGAATAAGTGCAGACGAAGTGGTGAGTTTGATTATCAACAAAATTGAAGTGCCTCGGTAATTGAAATGAAGCTGCTTAGGAATTTATTTTTGACGAACAGATTGTTCACTGCACTTGGCAGCATTGTGCTCATTTTTATCATCGCATTTATCGCAGGTAGCTATTACTTTTTGCCAGAGATTTTATTTTTCGTCTTGTTGGCAGCAATTCTATCAGACGTCATCTTGCTTTTCCGGGTTAGAAAAGGAATGAGTGGTGAGCGAATTCTTGCGGATAAACTTTCGAATGGAGACGAAAATGAAATCGTTATCAACTTACAAAGTTTTTATCCTTTCAGAATAGAACTTAGAATATTTGATGAAACGCCACATCAGTTTCAAAGAAGAGATGTTGAATTCAATCTTGCACTCAGCACTGGAGAAAATAAATCTTTGAAATATTTTCTACGCCCAGTGAAAAGAGGCGAATATTCTTTCGGTGCAGTGAATGTGCTCATTACTTCACCACTGAAACTTGTTTCGCGGAAGTTTTCTTTTTCAGCTGACAAAACTGTCCCTGTCTATCCCTCCTATATTCAGATGCGGAAATACGAACTTCTGGCGATTCATCATCGACTTACTGAGGTTGGGATAAAAAAGATTAGACGTATTGGCCAAAATCAGGAATTTGAGTTGATCAAGGAATATGTTACCGGAGATGACTTTCGCACTGTGAACTGGAAAGCCACCGCCCGCAAGTCGAGATTGATGGTTAATCAATTTCAGGATGAGCGTTCGCAACAAATCTATTCTTTGATTGATAAGGGCCGTGTTATGCAGATGCCTTTCAATGGGATGAGTTTACTCGACTATGCAATTAACGCAAGTTTGGTGATTTCTAACGTTGCTATCAAAAAATCGGATAAAGCTGGCTTACTTACATTTCAACATAAAGTAAGTCATTACCTGAAAGCGGGTAGACTCAATAATCAAATGTCGACCATTCAAGAAGTTTTGTACAATCAGAAAACGGCATTTTTAGAAACCGATTTTTCGGCTTTTTACGCAACTGTTCGAAGGTCAATTTCGCAGAGAAGCCTCTTATTGCTCTACACAAATTTCGAAAGCATCCATGGATTGAATCGACAGTTGCCGTATTTACTCGCGTTGAATAAATTGCATTTGTTGGTTGTCATATTTTTTGAAAACACAGAGTTGAAAGAACTGATCGACAAAAAATCGACTGGGTTGAGAGAAATATACCAGCAAGCTGTAGCTGAGAAATTCTCTTACGACAAAAAACTTATTGTAAGGGAGTTACAAAAACATGGTATTCAGTACATACTTACACCGCCAGAGAAACTTACGATTAATTCGATCAATAAATATTTAGAATTGAAAGCGAGGAATTTGATTTGACCACTAAATCTGAAAAATGAAAAAATTTCTATTGTTGATTTTCAGCGCTGCCTTTTGCTTTGAAGCTTTCGGACAGAACAAGCAGTCAAAAGTGTTTACAATGCCCTCGGGTGTGTCGCATGTGCGTGGCCGTGTGATGGTGAAAGTCAAGGATGAATTCAAGGGGAAAGTCTTGCAGATGTCGCAACAAGGCGCTCGATTTAGTGTGGGAGCCAGCACAGTAAATTCTGCTAGATCTTTTGCGAAGGGCATTTCTCAACAGGGTCTACGCTCGCGCCCACAGACTGTTGACCTTACAAAGTATTTTTCTTTAGAAGTTGATCCAAATCAAAGTGTAGAAGATGTTGTAAATAATCTTTACGCAACAAATTATTTTGAAATAGTTGAACCTGAATATTTAGATAGAATAGATTTTACTCCTAACGACCCGTCCATTTCTTCGCAGTACTACTTAACCAGAATTAAAGCGTTGGATGCATGGGATATAACCAAGGGTGATACTTCAATAGTGATTGCAATTGTTGACACAGGAGGAAATCTAACGCACATAGATCTTTCTCCCAACCTTTTTAGAAACTGGTCCGAGTATCCACCCAATGGAGTAGACGATGACGGGAATGGTTATATCGATGATTATCGCGGATGGGATTTTATGGGTGCTGATACTTTGAATATAACAAAATCGAATTTTGTAGGAGACAATGATCCCTCAATCAATCACGTACCGGCTCTTACAAATGTCGGAGAACTAAGCCATGGTACTTGGGTTGGCGGGTGTGCGAGTGCTGCAACAAACAATGGAGTAGGAATTGCTGGTGTTGGATATAAGACTCGTTTGATGTTTGTGAAGCATACAGCAGATAATCAAAGAGTTACTAGTCCTGGATTGTACAGCACTATCAATGGTATTCTGTACGCTGGTGATTTATTTAGTCGTCATAATATCAAAGGAATTATTAACTGCTCGTTTGGCGGAGCTGGTCGAAGCCAGGTTGTACAAGATATTATTACGCACGTTGTCGTTGACTTAAATTGCGTGATAGTCGCAGCTGCGGGAAATAGTGATACTAGTTCCCCTTCTTTTCCGGGTGCGTATGATCATGTTTTATCAGTAGCGGCTACAGATCAAAATGATGTGCGTGCATCTTTTTCGAACTATGGCAGCAGTGTAGACTTAGCGGCACCAGGAGTTTCAATATTTACAACTCAGTATAACAATACATACGGCATAGTTGATGGTACCTCTTTTTCGTCTCCTATCACCGCTGGAGCAGCAGCGTTGGTGTGGTCGAAAAATCCTGACTTTACTGCTTCGCAAGTAGCGGAGCAATTGCGTGTGAGTGCTGATGGAAATGCTCTTTATTCTGCCAATCCAACAATGATCAATCAACTTGGAACGGGGAGGTTGGATGTCAGCAAGGCATTGTCATTAAGTCTGCCTTCGATTCGCGCTTCAAATTTAAAAGTTGTAAATCAAAATGGTGAACCTCCGCTTCCTGGTGATAAAGCCTATCTGACTTTTGACTTTACCAATTATCTGAAGAGTACTTCTACAGGAATTCAGATTTCTATTACCACAAACTCAACTGTTGTTTCGATAACTAAAGGAAAGATAACTCCGGGGGTGATTGCTGCGGGTGCAACTATTTCTAATAACCTTACACCATTTGAATTAAGCGTTGGTCAAACTACAGCTCAAAATATTCTTGTGAGTTTAGTGATCAATTATACGGACGGTGCCTATTCCGATTTTCAATTGGCGAGCTTTTATGTCAATCCATCTTTCATAGACGTAAATACAAATCAAATTAGCACAACAGTTACAGCTATCGGAAGGATAGGATACCAAGACACTCAAAATGATGCACGAACTCAAGGATCGGGTTTTATTTTCAACGACAATCAAATGATTTTCGAAATGGGGTTGATCATGGGAACATCTTCAAGTGTACTTTATAATAATGTGAGAAGTACTGTAATAAATTCTATTCAAAATTATGATCAAGATTTTACTTCAACTCTTTCAATAAAGCAAATTACTCCTGGTGTGAGATCAACATCAGAGATATTTGGAGAATTTGCAAACGTTGCTACTGGAAATAATAGCGCCAAATTTATAACCGTTGATTATCGCAGTTTGGTTTGGAAGGATTCTCCTTATGACAAATTTGTAATTCTGGAGTATCAGATCGTTAATCCAACGCTGACAAGCTATAATAATTTCTATTTCGGAATTTTTTCTGATTGGGATATTACAGCGGATGGAGCAAATGATGCTGCGGGCTGGGATGCAACTAACAATATAGGTTATGTGTACCCTGCGCAAGAGGCTGCAAGACCTTATGGTGGAATTCAGATTTTGACCGGATCACCTGCGTACTACGCAATTGATAACAATCCGTCTATTCAAAACAATCCATTCGGTATTTACGATGGATTCTCAGATTCAGAAAAATTCACCACTATATCTGCGTCTATTGGTAGCGGAAGAGAGCGTTTACAGGCAGGTGTGACGGGTACAGCAGGCAATGATGTGAGTCATGTTGTTTCTACTGGCCCATTCAATATTGCCGCGGGCCAAAGTGTAACCGTAGCTTTTGCTCTTCATGCTGCCGCAAATCTTTCTGACTTACAAAAATCAGCCAGCTATGCAGATTCGGTTTACAATTATACTTTGAAAGCTCCCAAACCTACTGGAGATTCAACAGCTGTTTGTTACAACACACCAGCAACGTTAAATGTGAGCGGAGCATCATCTATCAAATGGTATACAAGTTTCACAGGAGGCCAATCGTTTCATACAGGAAACCAGTTTACAACAGGCAATTTAAAAGGCGATACTGCTTTCTATATTTCCAATGCTGACCAAGTGTACGAAAGTGTTCGTGTACCCGTGAAAGTGACTGTAAAAGCAAGTCCGAGAATATCTACTTCAGGATCTCCCAAATTGTGCGAAGGAAATTCAATTACACTGTCTGTTCCCGCTGCCGACTCAACAGTTTGGAGTGATGGAGAGAAAACAAACACAATTCAAGTAAGCACCGCTGGCAAATTTTCAGTTCGCGTAAAAGACTTGACGCTTAATTGCTCGGCTCAATCGGACACTATTAGCGTAACAGTGAGTCCGACACCAACGGCAGACTTTACTATTTCTGGTGACTCAAAGACTCAGGTTCCGATTTCCTTTACGGATAAAAGCACTGATGCTGTTTCTTGGTTTTGGGATTTTGGTGATGGTCAAAGTAGCGTTGACCAGAGCCCAAGTCATACTTATTCTAACTCAAAAAATTATTCTGTGAGCCTTACCGTAACGGCTTCTGATGGCTGCACAGATATGAAAATAAGTCCACTCCCAATTATTACAGAGATTCAAGAACAGAGTTCAGATGGAGTGATGATTTACCCAAATCCTATAACGAACAATACGCTTCACATCGTTATAGACAATGAAGATTTACGAAGAGCCCAGATTAGCTTAAGCAATGCATTAGGCCAATCAATTTTGGTGCAAGACATTTCTTCAAGTACCAGCCATTCGGAATTGGAAGTTCCTGTTTCCGGACTTTCGGCAGGTATTTACATAATAAGGGTTAGTGTCGGAGAAAAGACGATCACAAAAAAACTGGTTAAAGCATTTTAAAACCTTCTGATTATTAGGCCAGGATTCGGGACTTCAAATAAAAAAAGTCGATTCCTGAAAATGATTGGAAATCGGGAATTATTTTTGCCAGATTTTATCCAACCACTATGCCTCGCGACAGAAGTATCCGCTCTATTTTAATTATTGGAAGTGGGCCGATTATCATTGGCCAAGCTTGCGAATTTGATTACGCTGGTTCACAAGCCTCGCGTTCCCTTCGTGAAGAAGGAATTGAGGTGATTTTAATTAACTCCAATCCGGCTACTATCATGACGGATAAAGTGACAGCAGATCACGTTTACCTCAAGCCATTAGAGAAAAAATACATCCGCGAGATTTTAGAAAAGCATCATGTGGACGCGGTTCTTCCTACTATGGGTGGCCAAACAGCGCTTAACCTTTGTATAGAATGTGACAAAGCAGGGATTTGGGAGCACTATGGCGTGAAGATTATCGGAGTTGATATCAACGCCATTGAAACGACCGAAGACCGTGAGAAATTCAGACTGAAAATGAACGAATTAGGAGTTGGTGTTTGCAAAGGCGCAACAGCAACTTCGTTTCTTGAGGGAAAAGAAATTGCTCAGGAAATTGGATTCCCTTTGGTGATCAGACCTTCGTTTACTTTGGGCGGAACTGGCGGAGGTTTTGTTGAAAAGCCTGAGGATTTTGATGCCGCACTTAACCGTGGACTTCACGCCTCGCCAATTCATGAAGTTTTGGTCGAGCAAAGTATCATGGGCTGGAAAGAATATGAGCTTGAGTTGCTTCGCGATGGTGCAGGTAATGTGATTATCATTTGCTCAATCGAAAATTTTGATCCGATGGGCATTCATACCGGGGACTCTATCACGGTTGCTCCTGCGATGACTTTGCCTGACACAGTTTATCAGAAGATGCGAGACCTTGCCATCAAAATGATGAATGGTATCGGCAAATTTGCCGGTGGTTGTAACGTACAATTTTCTGTTAACCCTGAAGATGATGCCATCATAGGAATAGAAATTAATCCAAGGGTTTCACGCTCATCAGCACTTGCATCAAAGGCTACTGGATATCCTATCGCGAAGATTGCCGCCAAACTAGCTATCGGTTATAATCTTGATGAATTAAAAAATGCAATCACAGGAACAACAACTGCCTACTTTGAGCCTGCACTTGACTATGTGATTGTAAAAATTCCTCGCTGGAATTTCGACAAGTTTGCTGGTGCCGACCGAAGACTTGGTTTGCAAATGAAGTCAGTGGGCGAAACAATGGGGATCGGGAGAAATTTTCAAGAAGCTTTGCAAAAAGCTTGTCAGAGTTTAGAGATCAGAAGAAACGGACTTGGCGCAGATGGAAAAGAGTTGACCAAACAGGCTGAATTGCTTCAAAGCCTTGAGCACCCAAGCTGGAACAGACTTTTTCATATTTATGATGCGATGAAAATCGGTATTCCGATGAAGACCGTCATGAAATTGACCAAAATCGATAAATGGTTTTTAGAACAGATTTGGGGGTTGATCGAATTAGAAAAAGAAATTGAAAAATATAACCTCGACACAATTCCAGTTGAGCTCATGCGCACAGCAAAAGAGAAAGGTTATGCCGATAGACAGATCGCGCATTTGTTAAGTTGCCTTGAAAGTGAGGTGCACCAGAAGCGCAGATCAATGGGCGTAAACAGGGTGTACAAATTAGTGGATACCTGTGCAGCGGAGTTTGAAGCGAAGACACCTTATTACTATTCAACTTTTGACAACGAAAACGAATCAATTGTTTCGAATAAAAAGAAAGTAATTGTTCTCGGCTCGGGACCAAACAGAATTGGTCAGGGAATTGAATTTGATTATTCATGCGTACATGGAGTTTTGGCAGCTAAAGAAATGGGCTACGAAACAATCATGATCAACTGTAATCCAGAAACAGTTTCAACTGATTTTGACATAGCTGATAAACTTTATTTCGAACCCGTTTTCTGGGAACATTTGTGGGATATCATTCAGCACGAAAAGCCAGAAGGAGTAATTGTACAATTGGGTGGACAAACCGCTTTGAAACTGGCGGAAAAACTTCACAAGTATGGAGTCAAAATTCTTGGAACATCTTACGAAGCACTTGACTTAGCCGAAGACCGTGGAAGCTTCTCAACTCTTTTGAAAGATTTAAATATTCCATATCCGGAATTTGGCGTTGCAACTGATACAGACGAAGCTCTTGAAGTTTCAAAAACGATCGGCTTCCCGTTGTTGGTAAGACCATCTTACGTGCTTGGTGGCCAAAGCATGAAGATTGTGATCAATGAAAAAGAGTTGGAATCACACATCATCGATATTTGGAAACATTTGCCCGAAAATAAAGTGCTTCTTGACCATTTTCTTGATGGTGCAATTGAAGCAGAGGCCGATGCAATCTGCGATGGAGAAGATGTTTACATCATTGGAATCATGCAACATATTGAACCTGCCGGAATTCACTCAGGAGATTCATATGCTGTGTTGCCTCCCTACAATTTGGGAGACTTAGTGATCAAGCAAATTGAAAGTCATACAAAACGGATAGCAGTTGCGCTCAAGACTGTTGGTCTGATCAATATTCAATTCGCCATCAAGAACGATAAGGTTTATATCATCGAAGCAAATCCACGTGCCTCACGCACAGTGCCATTTATTTGCAAAGCTTACGATGAACCGTATGTAAACTATGCAACTAAAGTCATGTTAGGTGAGAAGAAAGTGAAAGACTTTACGTTTAATCCTACGAAGAAAGGTTACGCTATTAAAGTGCCTGTGTTCTCTTTCAGCAAATTTCCAGAAGTGAAAAAAGAGCTGGGACCTGAAATGAAATCAACTGGTGAAGCGATCTACTTCATTGATGATTTGATGGATGATTATTTCATGAATATCTATTCCGAAAGGAATTTGTATTTGAGCAGGTAGCACCTTAACTTTTCTATTCGATCAACACTGAATAGAAAATGAAAAAACTTTTGTTTTTGATTTGCTTTGTCTCCTTGACGAAATCTTTGTTTGCGCAAAGCACCCAATTTGATTTTACATTTAATCATCTGGCGCTGTCGGTGAAAGATTTGAACCGCTCAGTGGAATTTTATCAAAAAACTTTTCAACTGAAAGAAATTACAAACAGAACGAAAAATGAAAACATAAGATGGCTGTCGTTAGGCGAAGGAAAAGAACTTCATCTGATTTCAAATGTTAAAGAAGAGGTCAAAATAAACAAAGCTGTGCATCTTGCCATTACAACCCAGCATCTTGATGAGTTTATTAAATGGCTCGATGATAATAAGATTGAATTCTCGGACTATCCAGGAACCACACACAAAATCAATATCAGAGCTGACGGAATAAAGCAAATTTATGTTCAAGATCCAGACGGATATTGGATTGAAATCAATAATGGCTATTCTGCAGCCCCAACGAAATGATTTTTTTAAAACAATTTATCGATTGTGTCTTGGTTTAATGGTAGTAATTGACTGCCCAAGAAGGAGTGATTTAGGATTTCCATAGAGACAAATAGCCTTACTAGAATCGGGGTATACCGCAAGAATTGTAAAACAATAACCTGAATCGGAAAAGACTTCATGACCTCTTCGTATTCCTTGATTCTTACCAGCATCAATAGTTACGTAAGGGACTTTAAAAATGATTTCGATAGAATCAACTTTAGTCACTTTTGCTTTTATTTCATTGGTGATCAAATAATCTTTCCATTCCTTGGGCAAGGATTCTTTTAAATTCGTTTCTTTACAAGATTGACAGTCTTTATGCAAAAATCTCCAGTGAAAACCAACCGTATCATTTGCATTCATTCCGTTTAAAAAATGTCTAGCGCCTTGCCCTAAATGGGTTAAGAATGTAAACTCTTTATACCTAGATTTTTCTAACGTAGATGAATTAGTTCCGAGAAGAAAAATTTTCCTATTCACAGGTAATATCAAAAGAGAGTCGTAAAAATTGTAAACAGCATTCAAAGGGCGAATGCTGTCCCAGATTAGCTTTTGTTCTGGAATGTCCTGTAGATATTGTTCGTGGGATTTGTTGGGATTTAATAAAACGTATTGTCCTTTCACAATGAAATCTCCTTCGACCAAATTTAATCTACTATGACCAAAACAGTCTGCAAAACTAGACTCATATTGAAACTTACCATCTGGGTACAATGAAATTTTGAGAACGGACCAACCTTCTATCAAAGTATAAGAACCAAAAGCTCTCGATTCGAATAATTGCTTTCGCACGAAAGCAAAAATGGTATTATTGCTAAAAGGAAGGAAGAAATTTTCAAAGGAATAGAATTTCTGTAAAGAACTTATATCAATTGATGTTGATGGAATGAAAAGAGACCAACGAATTTTCATTGGTCTTTAGTATGTGGTCATTGATCATGAATTCGGAATCATGAAACCAATTCTACGCTTCTCTTAATGAAATTTGTGAGCTCGGCTCCAGTAAGCATATTTTGCGAGAGCAGAGCTAGATCATAAGCTTGTTTCGCCAATTTTTGTTTTTGCTCGTCAGTTTCAGCCTTCAGAATTTTTTGAATGATCTGATGATTGCCATTGATTGCAACATTATAGCTATCGGGCATTGAAGCCATAAAACCCATTCCGCCACCACCAGTACGCGCCATGTCTTTCATTCGCCTCATCCATTCGCTCATGGTTATTGTCACAGGCAGATCATTAGGTGAAAGTGATTCAACTGCGAGCGCCATACTTTTGTTATTAATAGCGCTTTCAAAAACAGATTTTACTTTTTCTTCTTCCTCTTTGCTAAGTACACTTTCAATTTTTTCTTCTTTGGCAATTAGCTTGTCGATGATATCGCTGTCAACTCGCTTGAGCTGTGTCTTTTCTAATTTCTGCTCAATATTGCTAATGAAATGACTGTCGATAATTCCATCCAAAATAATGACGTCATAAGATTTTGCTTTCGCGGACTCAATAAAAGAATGTTGCTTCGCAGTATCAGTAGTGTATAAATAAACTACATTTTTGTCTTTGTCTGTTTGATTGATTTTTACTTTGTCTTCATATTCTTTCAAAGTAAAATATTGACCGTCTACGTTTTTCAACAACGAGAATTCTTTTGCTTTCTCATAGAATTTTTCATCGCTGATCATTCCATAGCGAACAAACACACTGATATCGTCCCACTTCTTTTCAAATTCTTTTCTGTCTTTGTTAAATAGATCAACTAATTTATCAGCTACTTTTTTAGTGATGTGTTGGCTGATTTTTTTGACATTCGCATCGCTCTGCAAGTAGCTGCGAGATACGTTGAGGGGAATATCAGGCGAATCCAAAATTCCGTGGAGGAGCATCAGAGAAATCAGGCACAACATCTTTCACTTCATCAGTAATAAATACTTGACGAGAATAGAGTTGTATTTTGTTTTTCTGTACTTCAAAATCGTTCTTGATTTTGGGAAAGTACAGAACTCCAGTAAGATTAAAAGGATAGTCTACATTGAGGTGAATCCAAAAAAGAGGATCCTCTGAGAACGGATAGAGTTCTTTATAAAATTTTAAATAGTCTTCATCTTTTAGCTCGCTTGGAGTCTTCGTCCAGATTGGTGAAGTGTTGTTGATAATCCGATCCTGAGCGACTGATTTGTATTTTGGTTTACCCTCACTATCCTGACCATCTTCGACACTCTCTTCTTTTGTTCCAAACTTAATTTCTACTGGAAGGAACTTACAATATTTTTCTAAGATCCCTTTCAACCTCCATTCATCCAGAAACTCTTCTGAGTCCGCATTGATATGAAGAATCACATCAGTTCCACGTGTTTCTTTTTGAGCCTGAGTTAATTCAAATTCAGTTGAACCATCACATTCCCATCGAGCAGCTTCCGTATTTTCTTTATATGATTTTGATATCAATTCAACTTTATCAGCAACCATAAAGGCTGAATAAAAGCCAAGACCGAATTTTCCGATGATGTCCTTTGCATCGGCTTTGTCTTTAAATTTCTCTACAAACTCACTGGCGCCAGAAAAAGCAATTTGGTTGATATATTTTTTGATCTCTTCGCCTGTCATTCCCAAACCGCGATCGCTCACAGTGATAGTCTTGGCCGCTTTGTCAAAGCTTACTTCGATTTTTAAATCGCCAAGCTCACCAGTAGCCTCACCAAGAGCAGCAAGTTTTTTCAGTTTTTGAGTTGCGTCAACAGCGTTGCTCACCAATTCACGCAAAAAGATTTCATGATCGGAATAGAGAAATTTCTTGATGATTGGAAAGATATTTTCGGTATGAATCGATATCGTGCCCTTTTCAGTTGTTTGTGCCATTTTATGAATTTTTGAAAGCTAACCCTTATTCAAATGTTGTTCCAGTATCAAATAAATGACAGGATGTCAGCGATATTTTGGAATATGATTGTCCAAGAAATTGTCGGCAGACTTATTCCAGTTATTGATAATCGTTGACCGATTTTTCTGCAGATCATTATTAAGTGCATTATAATTGTTTACCGCTGCGTTGAACTCATTCACACCTTTATTATAGCTATCGATATCTGCCTGTGTGCGATCCGACTCCCTTTTAGCGTCAAAAGCTTTTTTCGTCTTCTCATATTTGTCTTCCTTTAAAAGGAAGTCGACCAAGCCTGGCGACTTTAGAGCTTCGGATTTATAAAACTCAAGGGCTTTCATACAAGCATTTTTCAAAGATGGATCGCCTTCAAATGCATTGAATTTCATGAGTTGTTTCATTCCTTCGGTAGCATTTTTATCAAGTGAATTTTTTGTTTGCTCAATGGCGCTCACGTCCGATTTTTTAACAGCATCCATTAAATAAATTTCGTCCTTGTAGCTTTTGAAGAAGATCAGATAGATTTGATTGTAGTATTGAAAGACCTTATTTGATATTGCAACTTTTTGAGAAAGCTTACTTGATGTTTCTACCAAACGGATTTTGTTTTTATCAGCAAAAATTTTCTGTTGATTGGAGACCTTCTCATAAGCATCGTCCAATTTTTGATTGGCTTTTTCTTTAGCCAACAAATAAGCTTCCATCATATCATACGATTGTTCTGCCACTTCTTCCATATCAACAATTTTTGCGTACTCTTGATTGAGAACAAGCCCATTGATATGGAAATAAGAAATGACAGAATCTCTAAGTGCGCGATCGCCTCTGTAAGGTTTTAATTTTCGCATGTTAATCTCAGCATCCTTTACAGTCTGTAGCAACTCTTTTCTTCGTTTTTCTACTTTACGCGCACTTTTGCCATGAGAAGCAGCACTCGTATAACTCATCATGTCTTTGGAAATTTCTTCAAACTGATTGCCAACATATTCGAGATAAGATCCAGCATTGTCAATCTCTTGTGCATGTATCAAATTGAAAGACAGGAGGAGTAAAGCAGATATGAAAATTCGTTTGGAGGTAAACATTATTTTCTATTTTGGTTGATATAGTCTGATATTATAAAATAGGCCTCTTCAATGAAAATGCTCTTGCTTATTTTAGTAAGCGATTCCTCACTCAGGTTTTTTCGAAAAGAATCCATAGTCAACAGTGAGTTGTCGAATTGATTGTGAGTCACCTTAAATGCAGATGAAATAAGGGATGTTTCTAATAATTTTTGAGCGTGTTTTATTTGGGATTGGTAATCGACAAACGATTCGAGTTTAAGCGGGACCGGTAGCCGAAAGAGCAGTCTTGCTGAATCTATCTTTTCGAATTGCGTGTTTTTCTGAGTTCTGCTTAAACTTTGCAATCTCATTTTTGAGAAATCAATTTTTGGCCCAGGAGTATAGTAGACTTTTTTTACGATAGAGTCTTCAATAATGACGTGATTGTAGTCTTTCTCTTTCGGAGTAAACTCATTCGTCAAATCAGGAACTGTGATATCTGGTACAACTCCTTTGCGTTGATTACTTTTCCCCGTGATGCGATAGAGTCTTTCATGAGTGATTTTGAGAAACTCACCTTTAATTGTGTCTGTGGCGAAAATTCTTTGACCGGTCCCCTTTCCGAAAGTTGTTGTGCCCACAACAACAGCTCGATTATAATCTTGCAATGCAGCAGCCACAAATTCTGAAGCAGATGCACTCGCACCATTTACCATAACAATGAGCGGGCCATCATAAACTACTCCTCGATTTGCATCTTTAAGCGTAATGAGGCGGTCTTTAAATTTGACAACTGCTACTGGCCCGATGTCAATAAAAATTCCTACGATATCTATGGCTTCCGCCACAGAGCCGCCACCATTGTAGCGCAAATCCAAAATCAGGCCTGAGATTCCCTCTTTTTTCAGCTTGATAATTTCTTTGGCAAGATCATCTGCACAGCCACTAGCAAACTTACTGTCGCTATCCCATTGCTGATAAAAACTGGGCAAGGAAACATAACCTATTTTCTTTTGTCCAGTCAGCACAAAACCCTGCACCCGATTTTCTGTTGACTCGATTTTCTCTTTGAAAAGTTTTACGATTACAACTTGCCCATCAGCTTTTTTGAGTTTTAACTCAATTTGGTCCGCGCTCCATGTCTTCAATAGCTGCGAAGGGCGAACATCAAAATCGTTAATGTCGACAAAGTCTCCTTTCGGTTTTCTAATTTGAAGTATTAAATCGCCATTGTGCATCTCATTGCTATTCCACGCTGGACTGCCAGGCATTACTCGTGTGACGACAACTTCTTGTGAGGTGGTTTCTTTTATGTCAAAACCGAATGACGTTTCGGTGGTTGAGATGCCCTCCTCAAAACTTTGCTTTTCTTCAGTAGAGAAATAATCAGAATGAGGATCAAAAATTTTAGCGATTGATTTGATGTAAATATCACGGATATCACTATCGAGCTCTTTGGGATCTTCTATTACATCATTTATACGTTTTAGCTCGGACGCCATCACTTCTTTCCTTGCAACTGGCTCGAAAGTCACGATTAGCTTTGAATCAATTTTGACATTAAGAGTGGATTTAGCCTTTTCGTACATCGTTGCTAACACCTTAATTGAAAGCCAGCGTTTCCATCTTTTCTTTAATTCAATATTGTCTTTACAAAAATCCTCTTGTTTAAAATTCCTTATAGAAATGAAATCTTCTTCATTAAAAAGCAATGGCTTACTTAAGAAAACCGAAATGGTTTTGTTGGCTTCTTTTAATTTCTTGAGATAAAATGTCTTTAGAAATTTGGCCCAATCACAAGGACTTTCCTTTGTGAATAAGGAAGCACGAATGGCTACGGAGTCAGATTTAAGATTTTCGCGGGTAAAATACAGGCCTAGTGGATCCAGTGTAGAAAAGAACTCTTCATTTAAATCAGAGATAAATTTTTCGTCTATGTTTTTTCTTGGGCTGACATGATTATCATTTAACACCTTTAACACATGAACTGCTTCACTGCACAGGGTCTGTGAGTAACCTTTGAAAGTGAGGAATACACCAAGAAAAATGGCAAGAGAAAGGAACCGAATCACCTTAGAAATTTCGAAAGCAAATATAACTAACGCACCTGCCATCTACTAAAAAATCGGGATCACGAGAGCAGGGGATAATTGGCTTTTACTAACTTTCCGCCTGTGGGCAAATCAAAATTCATTTTGGCTGTTTTGATTGTCTCTTGGATTCAGGCAGCTTCTCAAGAGATTATTTTATCAAAAGAAAAAGCAAGACAAGTTCAATTGCTTACAACCAGCTGGGAGTTTGTTTGGGACAAGCTTCTTACGCCCGTAGATTTCTCAAAAGGTCTAAGAGGAACCCAAATTGTCCAGTTGCCTCATTCCTGGAAAGACGATAATCATCCTCACAGTGGAGTTGGTACATATCGTGTAACTATCCATTTCCCTCAAAAAAAAACGAACTATTCGATTTTATTTCCAATCATCAATTCTTCAGCCAAAGTTTGGGTCAATGGTAGCCTTGTTGATTCTGTGGGTGTTTGTACGAACGACCTAAAAAGATATCGAGGGAGGTTTGGAAGCATGCTGATAGCTGTTCCACCTGACACTACCGCAATGGAGATTGTGGTTCAGGTAGCGAATTTTTCCTATACATATGGAGGGATTGTGCGAGCACCACGATTTGCGCCAACACCATTATTAATTCATGAGCAAAATAATCGTAAGGGTGTAGAGAATTTTTTTGTTGGCAGCCTCATTGCCATGTTCTTTTATCAGATTATTCTTTTCTTTCTCTACAAGCATGGCAAACCGTATCTCTACTTAGGTTTAATTTGTTTGATTGTTGCTCTTCGGGCAATGGTAACACATGGAGGATCATTTCTTCTGCTTGATCTTTTCCCTGACGTCCAAGTAGAGCTTTGGAAGAAATTAGAGTTCTTCGCAGTGTACGCAGTGGTCGCAATTTTTCCGCTCTATTCTTTTTACCTGTTTCATGACCACGCGTACAGAAAACCTATTCCGATTTTTGTTTCACTTAGCGCTGTACTTTGCTCTATAGTAATCTTCACTCCACAAGAAGTCTATTATAAAGTACTTGATGTATGTCATATCTTATTGATATGCGGATTTGGATACACTGTAGCGGTTATCACCAAAGCTTGGCGAGCTGGAAATCGTGATGCCAGAATAATTTTATTTGGTGTGCTCGCTTCCTTTCCTTTCATTTTACTCGAGATAGCACAAAACACTCAAATCATTTATTTCAGAATTTCATTTTCTTATTTGGTAGAGCTTGGCGTGTTGGTGTTTTTGCTTTTTCAAGTTTATCTCTTGGCTAATCATTATGCTATCGCCTATAAAAATTTGGAGCAAGTCAATGTTGATCTCGAAGCAAAGGTGAAAGAGCGTACGGCCGAGTTAACAAAAGCAAATCATGTAAAAGAAAAATTATTATCGGTAGTCTCACATGACATTAAGAGCCCTTTGAATTCATTAAGAGGCGTTTTGAATGTTTATCGTCAAGGTGGATTTTCAGATAGTGAAATGAAAACGCTCACAGGCCACATCGATGAAAATTTGAATGCAACCACAATGCTTGTTGATAATATTTTGTTGTGGACATCAAGTCAGCTGAAAGGTGTGACTGTCAAACTTGAAAAAGTTGATTTAAAGAAATTGATTGATGATCACATGAAAATTTTCAAAACGATAGCGGAGAATAAACACATTTCTTTTGATGTTTCAGCGGATGGCGAAACAGTTAATAGTGATAAGCAAATTCTAAGTCTTGTACTGAGAAATCTCATTGCTAATGCGATCAAATTTTCTTTTGAAAATGGACAAATCATGATCAAGGCAAATCACAACGAGAGTGGAACAAAAATCATCGTAAGAGATTCTGGAAAAGGAATGGCTCCAGAAGTTGCTCAAGCGCTTTTCACTAAATCAAGCGTGAGCACTGAGGGAACAAGTCAAGAAAAAGGAACAGGGCTTGGATTAGCCCTGTGTTATGAATATCTAAAATATATTGGTGGAGAAATCTCAGTTCAAAGTGAACTAAACAAAGGGACAACTTTCATCGTTTGGTGCCCTAAGAAATAACTAAACCTCTTGAGGTTGTAGCTCATTCTTCTGTCCGCCTAAATCAATCTCTTCACCATCTTTATTCAAGAAATGGAATTCGGTGATTCCAAGCGAGCTGTCTTTCACCATATCCACCCAACGTTTGTATTTGAAATACAATTTCAATCTTTTTGAAATGATTCCTTTTGTATAATAAGCGTAAAGGAAAGGATGTAGTGCAAGAACAAGATGTCCTTCATTTTGTTTTTCAAACAGATGCTGGATGTGCTGTTCAATCTGATCAGTCACCAAAATAGATGCGCTGATTTTTCCAGTGCCGTTGCATGTAGGACAAACTTCTTTGGTAACGATGTTCATCTGAGGGCGTACACGCTCTCGGGTGATTTGCATCAATCCGAATTTAGAAAGGGGAAGGACAGTATGTTTGGCGCGATCGCTCTCCATTTCATCTTTCATTTTCTGAAAGACGAGCTTCTTGTTCTCTGGATTGCGCATGTCAATGAAATCCACCACAACGATTCCGCCCATATCGCGCAAACGTAATTGTCGCGCAACCTCACGAACTGCTTCAAGATTTACTGAGAGCGCTGTTGTCTCTTGATTTTCCTCGCGATTGCTTTTATTACCACTATTAACATCAATGACGTGAAGAGCTTCAGTGTGTTCTATAATTAAATAGCCTCCACCACGCAGGCTTACGGTTTGGCCGAAAGCTGCTTTAATTTGGCGCTCAACTCCGTAGTGTTCGAAAAGCTTTAGTTTTCCAGTATAGAGCTTAACTATCTTCTCTTTTTCAGGAGCGATGTTGTGGATATAGCTCTTTACTTCTTCGAATATCTTTTTGTCGTCAACAAGGACATTGTCGAAGGACTCATTGAGTACATCGCGAAGAATAGAAGATGCTTTGTTTAGCTCGCCAATCACCTTATCACGCGGATTGGCGGTGGCCATTCGGATTATGCCCTCGTCCCATGTTTTGACGAGGCTGCGCAGATCTTTATCAAGCTCAGCTACTTCTTTGCCTTCGGCAACAGTACGAATGATCACCCCGAAATTTTCGGGTTTGATTGATTGAATGAGACGTTGAAGGCGTTTACGCTCTTCACCGCTGGAAAATCCTTTTTGATATGCTTACCCCGGATGAAAAGGGCACCAGCACCAGGTATCTCCCAGCGATGGACAACTCACACGAAAGTCGCGGGCCTTTGGTAGAAATTGGTTCTTTAACTACCTGAACGGGAACAAACTGGTTTTTTGTAAGCTGCTGGGTAATTTTCCCATGCTTGTCAATTTCCTTTTCAAGTTGAAATTTGTCCAGTTTGCCACCGGTGATCTTCTTAGCGCGAACAAGTTTGGTGAATTTTTGAAGTGAACTGAATTTAGCCCCAAGATCCAGATAGTGGAGAAAGGCGTCTTTCTCATATCCAATATCAATGAAGGCTGCATTAAGCCCAGGCACTACTTTCTTCACAGTGCCCATGTAAATATCACCAACCACAAATTTGCTTCCGTCTTCTTCCTCGTGGAATTCGGCCAGATGCTTGTCTCTAAGAAGGGCGATGCGACATCCGTTTTGAGTGGCGCTAATGATTAGCTCGTTACTCAAAACTTATTTTTTTAATTACCCAAAATAATGGGCGATGTCTAGTTTATTTTTTCTTATGTCTATTTTTTCTCAAACGCTTTTTGCGTTTGTGAGTAGCCATTTTATGTTTTTTTCTTTTTTTACCACTTGGCATATAATGTGATTTTTAGTGATCCGCTTTCAGGCGGAATGGTTAAACAATAATTTTATTTTAAGTCTTTGAGATATGAATCCACTTCAGCTTGTACTGCTGGATCATTATCCATCTTTTTTACTTTTTCAAATTGGGCTCTGGCTTCCTTTTTCTGCCCATCATTCGCGTAAGCCACACCTAACAGGAGTTGGCCTTGCAAATGCTTAGGGTTCACTTCTGCCAACTGATTTAACCAGTCGATGGCCTTGCGATTTTGGCCTGATTGAACAGAAAGCATACCCATGTTAAACAATGCGAGCTCATTTTTAGGGTCTTCGGAAAGTACTGCTTTTAGTTGTCCAATTCCTCTCATTGGCTCTGAGCTAAGGTAGGTCATAGCCATTTTTATCCTCGCTTCGTAATTTTTAGGATTTACGTCCACAGCTTTACTTAGCCACTCGCGTGCTTTTTCAGCCAATGCCTTTTGTTTTTGCGGATTCATCGCAAAAGTTGAAGCATCATAAAAATTGTTTCCTGCTTTCAGGAAACTCTCAGTTGTGTTAAAGAACGTTGCTGCTTTTTCGCCAAACCAAGCCGCGCTATCAAACTGACCTGCTTGCTTGTAAAGGCTTTGCAAAGAGTCGGCAAAGATAGCATTTTTTTTATCCGATGAATTTTCGAAGGCTACCCGCATCGCTTTTATGGAAGCGATTAAGGCTTGTGGAACCGAGCTATGAGATGTTGGAAGTGCAGCGGTAGTTTTTTTTTCAGAAACAGAATCAGGTTTCGTCATCTGATTCTCGTTTTCGACAACCGCTTTTGGCAAGAGGAAAATCAACCAGATGACAATCGCGCTTGCAGCAACCAATATAATCCTTGTCTTCAGCATTTCGTTGATGGTGTTTGTTGTTAGGAAATCGAATTCATTTCAATTTTAATGATCGACTAACAGACAACGAATAACGAATAACTATTTCTCAGCGTGTTGTTTCACTTTTTCGCTGTTCTTGATCTTGTTCACGAAAATCTTGGCAGGCTTGAAACTTGGAACAAAATGCTCGTCAATCACAATTGCGGTGTTGCGAGAGATATTACGAGCGATTTTTTTCTTTCTTTTTTTATTGATAAAACTACCGAAGCCACGCACGTAAATGTTGTGACCGTTGGCCATGTTGATTTTCACGATATTGAAAAAAGCTTCAACAGAAGCTGATACATCAGCCTTGTCGATACCAGTCTTTTCTGAAATTTGGTTGATAACGTCTGCTTTGGTCATAAGAATTTTTGAGAGGGTGGCAAAGATAAGAGCAGAACGCTCAAACACAAAATGAAATTATTGATAATCACATAGATGCCGATAAATGTTCATTTAATTCGGGGATTTATTCAGATTGCAGTAATAGATGAAGAAACATTTTTTTTCAAACACCATTATTGAGTGGTACAACGAAAACCAACGCGATTTGCCATGGCGCAAAACGCGGGATCCCTATCGAATCTGGCTTTCTGAGATCATTCTTCAGCAAACGCGTGTTGTTCAAGGCCTGCCTTACTATGAATCGTTCGCGAAGACCTTCCCTACAGTATTTGATTTGGCAAAAGCCTCTGAGAAAACCGTGTTGAGATTGTGGCAAGGACTTGGATATTATTCTCGTGCTCGAAATCTTCATCGCTGCGCGAAAGAAATTGTCAAAAATCATAATGGACAATTCCCAAAGTCTTTTGAAGAGCTAAAAAAACTTCCTGGAATCGGACCTTATACTGCTGCTGCGATCGCTTCAATTTCATTTAAAGAACCTGTAGCTGTAGTTGATGGAAATGTTTTCAGAGTGTTGGCGCGAGTCTTTGGTGTTGAAAAAGATATTGCATCAGATGAAGGGAAGAAATTTTTCTTTTCGCTTGCAAACGAGCTCATCGATAAGAATCAACCGGATATTTTCAACCAAGCTGTTATGGAATTTGGAGCACTCCACTGTGTTCCTAAAAATCCAAATTGCAATGCGTGTGTTTTTTCAAAATCGTGTATAGCAAATCAGAAGGGATTGCAGAAGCTTCTTCCGATTAAATCTAAAAAAATAAAAATAAGGACTCGATATTTTAATTATTTCATCATTCAGTCGGGCGATAAAATTTACATGCGCCAAAGAAATGGAAAAGATATTTGGAAAGGACTTCATGACTTTCACTTGGTCGAGACTTTACGAAATAGAAAATCAGAATCTTTGATTCAAGAAGATAAAATTCTTTCAGACGCAAGATCGATTTGTGAAAGCAAAGTATTTCAACACATTTTATCGCATCAAAAACTAAAAGTAAAATTTATTGAAGTCGAAAAATCGTTTTCGAAAAAAGAAGAAGGGCATTTGAAAACTTTAGGACTAAAAAAATTCACTAGAAGAGAAATCGAAAAGCTTCCCAAGCCCATTTTGATTGATAAATATTTAAAACTCTGATCACTTTCCTTAGTGCAGGTATTCGCATGATTGTGTTAACACGATGGAAATTAGCACGCGATCAAGACCGGGATTTTTGGTAACTTTGCTGTCTGGCAAAGAGAATATTGCCACTGGATTTGTAAAAAATAAACAACTATATGTCAGGAGTAAATAAGGTGATCTTGTTGGGAAGATTAGGAAAAGATCCAGAGTCACGAACGCTGGAAAGTGGAACTATGGTGGTGAATTTTACAATCGCCACTTCAGAAGTTTACAAAGACCGAAATACGGGCGAACGCAAAGAAATTACGGATTGGCACAACATTGTATTGTGGCGCGGATTAGCTGAAACTGCATCAAAGTATTTGCACAAAGGAGATCAGGTTTATATCGAAGGAAAAATGCGCACACGTAGCTGGGAAAAGGATGGAGTAACGCGCTACACAACGGAAGTGATTGGTGACAACATGACTTTGCTTGGCGGAAAACAGGGTGGAGGAAATAATTACGAAAAATCTTCAGCTCAGTCGACAGTGCCAACAGACGATATGAAATCTCCGGTTGACAATGCAACGGATGACCTTCCGTTTTAAACATGTGCAACGAATAGTTTAATGCTTGAAAACAATATTTTTATTAGAAGAACCTCAATTTCTTTCTGATCTATTGGCCAGCGGGCCAAACTGGTTTTACATTTTTAGTTTTTCAGGCATCATTATTTTGCTTGTTGTATCCGCATTTATTTCAGCGTCAGAAGTAGCCTTTTTTTCTTTGAAAGGAGATTTTCTTGATCGCTGCCGAACTTCAGATGAATCGCAAGACAGAAACATAGTTGAGTTGCTCAACAAACCACGACTGCTTTTAGCTACAATTCTAATTTGTCATGACTTTGTGAATGTTGCTGTTGTTACGATTTCTACTTTTCTCATGTGGGAAATGACAGGCACGCGCAAGCCAGCAGAAACAATTGTGGGTGTGGTCACTTTCTTTGTCACTTTCGCGTTGACTTTCTTCAGTGAAATTGTACCTAAAGTTTATGCAACTCAACACAACCTGAGTTTTGCTAGAAAAGTTGGAGCAACATGGAAAGTGCTTCAAAATATTTGGCGGCCGATTTCTTGGTTGTTGTTAAGCATGAGCAATGTTGTCGAACGCAGAGTTGAGAAAAAAGGATACAGCACAACTGTAGAGGAATTAAATCAAGCTCTTGAATTGACTACAGAAAACAACGAGACAACTGAAGAGGAAAAAGACATTCTGAAAGGAATCGTAAACTTCGGAACACTCACGGTTAAGCAGGTAATGAAATCGCGTGTGGACATTTCTGCAGTTGATGCGGAACTGAATTTTACTGAGCTGATGGAGCAAGTAAATAAATCTGGATTCTCACGCATACCAGTCTATAGAGAGACCATCGATTCCATTGAAGGAATTCTTTACACGAAAGATCTTCTCCCGTATTTGGATGAAAATGAAAGTTTTAAATGGCAAAAATTGTTGCGGCCAATATTCTTCGTTCCTGAAACAAAAAAATTGGATTCTCTTTTAAAAGATTTTCAAGGCAAGCGAGTGCATATGGCAATCGTTGTTGATGAATATGGAGGAACTGCCGGAATTGTCACCTTGGAAGATTTAATAGAAGAAATTATTGGCGACATCAATGACGAATTTGATGAAGTGAATTTAGGCTATCAAAAAATTGATGACCATACATTTATTTTCGAAGGAAAAATTTCGATTCATGATTTGTGCAAAGCGCTTGATGTCGACTCTACAGTCTTCGATGACGTTAAAGGAGAAAGCGAATCACTAGGCGGATTGATTTTAGAATTGCATAACGTTCTTCCAAAATCAGGAGATCAAGTGGTGTTTGAACGATTCACATTTACAATACTCAACGTTGATAAGAAGCGCATCACTAAAGTGAGAGTAGCGGTGCAGGAGGAGGCGATCAAGAATGAGGAATAAGTTGGTTATAAGTTGTTGGTTGTTAGTTGTCGGTTGTTTCGGCTTACTCTCCTGCTCACATGATTATCAACCCAAACCGAAAGGCTACAATCGGTTAATCTTACCAAAAGAAGAATATCGATCTCTGCCTGATACTCTCCCCTACAGATTTGAATATTCACAACACGCCAAACTTTTGCGCGATACTTCTTGGATAAATGAGCGTCATTGGGTTGAAATTTATTATCCAGAACTTAAAGCCAACATTCACATTACTTACAAAAGAGTTTTGGGCAAGGAGGCAATCTTGAAGGAACTTCTGAACGATGCCTACAACCTAACCGCTAAGCAACAAATAAAGGCGAGTGCAATTGATGAAGTAATTGTGAAAACGCCATCGGGGAAAACAGCGACCATTGCGGAAATAGCTGGTGAGGTGCCAAGTCAGTTTCAGTTTACGATGACTGATTCAACGAAGAATTTTTTGCGTGGAGCACTTTATTTTAATACCAAAGTTCAAAACGACTCGCTGAAGCCTGCCATCGATTTCATGAAGAAAGAGACGATGCATTTGATCAATACGCTTCAGTGGAAGGAATAATTTATCAATTTTCGTTTAGTTAAATAGTCAATTTTGCTGCAACGATTGGCTAATTTGCATATTGGCTAATTGATAATTGAGCATTGTCTAATTTTTTTGACACATCAATTGAATTTTTGAAAGGCGTTGGTCCTCAACGTGCGGCATTGCTTCAAAAAGAACTGAAAATTTTCAACTACGGTGACTTAATTCAACACTATCCTTTTCGCTACGAGGATCGAACTAAGTTTTATTCAATTAAAGAGGTGACAGATGAGATGCAATATGTCCAGATCAAAGGCAGATTCACCGACTTTGAAATTGTTGGAACCAAATTCAAAAAGAGATTGATCGGTTATTTCTCTGATGGGCAAAGCGAAATGGAAATGATTTGGTTTCAGCGCATTGATTGGGTGATGAAAAAAATTAAACCGAATGTTGAGTATGTTGTCTTTGGAAAACCAACGCGCTTCGGGAATAAGATCAATATTGCACATCCTGAAGTTGAGCCTGTTACGGAAAATAATTTGAAAGGAGATTCCTTTCAGCCAGTCTATCCGATCACGGAAAAACTTAAGGCCAAATACATCGATAGCAAACAAATAGCAAAACTTGAACTTGAACTCTTTCGACAGGCTGAACAACACATTCGTGAAACTTTGCCTGAGAATTTGCTCAAGGGTCAAAAATTAATTGCAAAGAAAGATGCGCTAAGAAATATTCATTTTCCTAAGTCGCAAGAGCTCTTAGTTGCAGCACAACAACGATTAAAATTTGAGGAGCTCTTCTATATCCAATTGCGCCTGATTAAAATGAAGTTGGTGCGTCAAGGGAAATTTAAGGGCGAAGTTTTCAGTGACACAACTGTACTCACGAGATTTTATAAGGAATACCTGCCCTTTGAATTAACTGAATCGCAGAAAAAAGTGGTTCGCGAAATTTATTCGGATTTGAAATCGGGGAAACAAATGAATCGCCTGCTCCAAGGTGATGTCGGCAGCGGCAAAACAATAGTGGCGTTTATCTGTATGCTATTAGTTATCAGTGGAGATTCTCAAGCTGCTTTAATGGCGCCAACCGAAATTTTGGCGCAGCAGCATTATGCGAATCTGAAAAAGTATGCTGATGAAATGGGTATTTCGATTGCGTTGTTGACAGGCTCAGTAAAAAAATCGCAACGAAAACCGATTCATGAAAAACTTGAAAATGGAGAGTTAAAAATTTTGATCGGAACTCATGCGTTGCTGGAAGAAGAAGTAAAGTTCAAAAAGCTTGGTCTTGCAATTATTGATGAACAACATCGATTTGGTGTAGCGCAACGAAGTAAACTCTGGCAAAAAAATTCAGATGTTTATCCTCACGTATTGGTGATGACCGCAACTCCAATTCCACGCACCTTGGCAATGACACTTTACGGAGATCTTGAAATTTCAACGATTGACGAATTGCCAAAGGGAAGAAAACCGATAAAGACCACTCATCAATTTGATGCACAAAGACTGAAGGTAAATGGATTTATTCGTTCGCAAATCGATACCGGTCGACAGATCTATGTTGTGTATCCGTTGATCGATGAATCAGAAAAGCTGGATTTAAAACATTTAATGGATGGCTATGAAAGCATGACTCGAGCTTTTCCTGATGTGCCGATAAGCATAGTTCATGGCCAAATGAAGTCTGAAGCAAAAGATTACGAAATGGCCCGGTTTGTGAAGGGCGAAACGAAAATAATGGTTGCTACCACTGTCATTGAAGTTGGAGTTGATGTTCCGAACGCATCAGTTATGATCATTGAAAGCGCAGAGCGCTTTGGGTTATCGCAGTTGCATCAATTGCGAGGTAGAGTAGGTCGCGGAGCGGAACAATCTTATTGTATTTTGATGACAAATTATAAACTGAGCGCAGACACAAAAACCAGAATTGAAACAATGGTTCGCACAAACAATGGTTTCGAAATTGCGGAGACAGATTTAAAATTGAGAGGGCCTGGAGATTTGATGGGAACTCAACAAAGTGGATCCCTCGATTTGCTCATCGCAGACTTGGGAAAAGATGGAGAGATACTTCGGCAAGCGCGCGAAGCGGCCAACCAAATATTAACTGATGATCCTAATTTAACAAAACCTGAAAATGTGTTGGTAAAACAACAGATTGAAATGATGCGCAAAACCACAGTAAATTGGAGCAGAATAAGTTAACACTGATTTAAAATTTGATCTATAAATTTGAAGAGACTTTCAGTTATGAAAATAAATTTACTCCTCGCTTTTGTTTTAGTAGTTAACCTCTGCTTTGGGCAAACAGGCAACTATTTTATTTCGCATTATACTCCTGATGACGAGCGATTTGATTACTTCACCTTTGCCATGTCACAAGATGACAGGGGTGTAATTTATTTTGCGAACAAACGCGGAGTTCTAGAGTTTGATGGAAGAAACTGGGGATTAATATCAACGCCAGGACCTGTGTTTACGGTGACAACGATCGGTCATGATGTTTATGCTGGTGGATATCACGGCTTTGGTAAAGTGATTATTGGTTCTGATAATGCAAAATCTTATCAATCGCTTTCACAGAATCAAAAAAATTCTGATCAGATTTTTTCAAGCCTCTCACTTAATGGGAAAATCTATTTTGCGAATGCTAAAACAGTTTTCATCGTTTCTACAAATGGAAATGTTGAGGCAACAATTGGCGCAAAACCAAACGAAGAATTTAACGGACTACTCAACATCGCTGGAAAAATCTACGCGCGAACTCTCAACGCTTTTTACAGAATAGACAATAACAAATTAGAGGATCCCGCCTTTCCTTGGACTGACCGACTCTCCATTGATTTTGCTGCTACATCAACCTCGGCCAATCCAATGACAGTATTAAGCGTGGGTGGAGGCAGACTTTTTTTGGCTAGCACTTCCGGATTAAAAGAAATCACGCTTGCAAACAGAGATTTTCTTATTCACAATGTTCCGGTTGCCATTTCATGGTTAAACGATCAATTGATAGCTGTTGGTACACTTCATGGTGGCGTTATTTTCATTGATCCACAAACCGGAGCGACACAAGAGATTACTAATTTTTACACTGGCCTTCCCGACAATGAAGTCTATTCATTGTTCGCTGATCGTAACCAAGGTTTGTGGGTTGCACATGGATATGGATTCTCAAGAATAACTCCATTTATTCCATTAAAATCATACAGTCATTACTCTGGTCTTGAGGGGAATTTACTTTGCGCAAAAACATATCAAGGACAAACCTATGTTGGAACAACACTCGGATTATTTTGCTTAGTCAAGCAAGAAATTACCGAAGAAGTTCAATCAGAGCAGACTGTTTTATCAAAAGAATCGAAAACTAAACGAGGTTTATTTTCTTTTTTGAGAAGGAACACAGCTTCAAATCAAGTTCCCACAGCATCGACTAAACGTGTATTAAAATCAATAGGTTTTGTTTACAAGCGAGTTGAAGGAATTTCCGGGAAAGTAACTCAGCTTCTTGAAACGGATAATCAGCTACTCGCCATTGGTGATTTCGGGATTTCTTCTGTCACCAATACTAAATCTGTAAAGATCACATCGCAACCGATTCGTACAGCCTTTAAATCAAAAGCGCTTGAGCAACTGTTGGTGAGCACACTCGATGATGAATTGAAATCTTTTTGCCAAACGCCAAGGGTTGGCAGGAAACTCAACTTCTCGATACACTGCAAGATTATGTGAGTTACATTTTTGAAGACAAACTTCAGAATGTTTGGTTATGTGGAAGGACAAACGCGATAAAAATCGAAACTGTAGATGGAGCAATCACTGCTGTTGAACCAGTTCCATTTTCAAACCCTACGATTGACGAAAGTGTTGGCTTGGCTTTTGGCAGTGAAGTGTATATCGCAACGGGCGGAAGTTTTCACAGGTATGATCTAAAAGAAAATGTTTTTAAGAAATACGATTCACTTCCTGGACCTAAAAAATATTTTGCATCAGCGGGATATTTTTGGTTTCATGATGGACATCGTTGGCGCACAGTCGATCCGCGAATGCAGGCAGCACTTAAACTCCAATGGCTTGGACTGTTTAACAATATTCGATATATCGCTCCAGCAGATGATCAAAGTTTATGGGTAATAACAGCCAGTAATGAACTGTTCAAATTCTCTGGCAAGCAAGCTGATCAAAACCCAAATGTGTATCCACTTTTCTTACGCGAAGTTCGAGGCCAACAAGATAAACTGTCTCCTTCGCGATCTGTTATCGTGAGTCAGCTTGAGAGCACAGTCTCTTTTGAGTTTATTCAACCGGATTATCTTGGGATGAAGGCTGTTGAGTATCGCTATCAAGTAAAAGGTCAAAGCAGCGACTGGACGCCTTGGGCGACCACAAACAACATTGTAAACTTTTCGTATCTCCCTGCTGGAAAATACAAACTGGATGTGCAAACACGAGATCTCATGGGCAAAATTTCTCCGATCGAAGAGATTACGTTGGAAGTTGAACCGCCTTATTGGAAAAGACCATGGTTCTATTTGTTGGAAGTAATTTTCTTTGGCTCGCTCGTATTTCTTTCGATGAAACTGAGCGCTGGCAACACAAAATATCGCCTGTTAAGTCAGTTGCTTTCGATGTTGACAGTGATCATGATTATTCAACTAGTAACTGCAACGGTCGGTGCTCTTGTGACTGTAAAAGCTTCTCCTGTGATCGACTTTTTTGTTCAAGTTGGAATTGCTCTCCTTGTCTTACCAATAGAGAATTCATTACGAAAATTTATGTTCAAGGAGAAAGTTAGTCAGCAAGCCCAGACTTAAACATCACAAATCATTATTCCTTGTTTTAACGAATTAAGTTTGTCGGCTCTACTTGGAATAAATTCTTGCGCTACAAAACCCTTGAATCCAGTTTTCAAAATAGCTCGCATCACGGCTGGGTAAAATAATTCTTGCGATTCGTCAATCTCATTACGGCCTGGCACGCCTCCCGTGTGGAAATGAGAAATATATTTTATGTTTTTAGTTATCGTGGCAATCACGTCTCCTTCCATGATTTGCATATGATAAATATCGTAGAGTAGCTTAAAATTTTCTGATCCAAGTTTCTCACAAAGCTTCACTCCCCAATCGGTATGGTCGCATTGATAATCTTTGTGATCCACTTTACTGTTAAGCAATTCCATGCTTACAGTCATGTTATATTTTGCTGCGACCTTCAGCACAGGCTCCAGTCCACGAGCACAATTTTCCAATCCTTGATTAGAAGAAAGACCATTTGCGTTTCCGCTAAAGCAGATGACATTTTTCAAGCCGGCTGCTGCTGCTTTCGGAATTCCATCAGAATAGTCTTTTATCAATTTTTCATGAAGAGAAAGATCATTGAATCCTTTTTGCAGGCCTAATTCACTTGCATAAGCCATTGCACAGGTGAGTCCATATTTTTGAGCGATCGGCCACTGCACGGAATTTAGTAAGTCAATGGATTTGATACCCATTTCTTTTGCTGCCTCGCAAAGCTTTTCTAACGGAATATCGCTGTAACACCATTGGCATACACTATGATTAATGTTGCCTTTAAGAATTACATTTCCTTTCATAGAATTGGCCAGACTTGGAATAGCCATTGATCCAATAGCGGAAGCTGCGATAGTTTTCAATGCTTGTTTACGATTCATCTTAATTTTTTTCATTTGAGTTATTGAAGGTAGACAACACCATCTTTCATCACGAATTTTGTTTTTCGAAGGTCAGAAATACTTTTTGATGGATCTCCTGTCACAACAATTAAATCAGCTTTCAATCCTTCTTTTACATACCCAACTTGATTTTCAATGTGAAATGCTTTCGCGTTCAAACCAGTAACGGACTTTAAAATATCTGAGGGAGGCATACCATAATCGTTCATGATTTCCAGCTCGCGAGCGTTGTCTCCGTGAGCGAAGACCCCAACGTCACCACCGACAAGTATTGTCACCCCAGACTGCAATGCCTGTTTAAAACTTTCTTTCTTCTTCTTAATTCTTTCGGGCTCGGGCTCTGATCCTTTTTTCCATCCGCGATATTGAGCAACCGCATCACTTGCTGCCACCGTTGGACAAAGTGCAACATTCTTTTCTTTCATCAGTTGAAAAATTTCAAGAGTGCCTTCGTCTCCATGTTCAATTGTTTCAACACCTGCCAAAGTCGCTCTACGCATTCCTTCAACTGTCGATGCGTGAGCAACCACATTTCGTCCACTACTTTTGGCTGTTTCAACAATTAATTTCAGTTCGTCAATTGAAAAAGTAGGCATTGCCTCGTTGTGTCGGCCCCAACGATAATCGGCATAAACTTTTATGATATCAGCGCCTTTGCCAATCTGATCACGAGCAACTTTAATCAAGTTATTTCCATCGGCTTCTTCAGCACCGATCATAATTTCCATGTCATTATCGAAACCTTTCGGGCCGTAAGATCCTGTTGCTACAATGGCACGTCCTGCAACAAGCATTCTTGGTCCAATAATAATTCCGTCATCAATTGCTTTTTTGAGAGCAACGTCTGAGTAGCCAGCACCCTCAGAGCCAAGATCCCGAACAGTTGTAAAACCGGCAAGCAAAGTATTTTTGGCGTGAACTGTTGCTCGAGCAACCCGATAACCATCGCTTTCTTTCAGTACTTGATCATCCCAAGGCGTTTCATTGTAAGGATGAAGAAGCAAGTGTGAATGACCTTCGATCAGACCTGGCAAAAGTGTAGAGTTGGGATAGTTAATTTTCGTGGAATTAGCGGGTAGAGAAATTTTTTCTTTCGGTCCGACAGAAATTATTTTATTCCCTTGAACCAAAACAGCCCAGCCTGTATGCATTGATTCTCCATCGAAAACACGATCAGCTGTAATGTAAAACGAGGTTTGGCCGATAACTAGCCGAGTGCTGAAAAGAAAAGCAACGAGTAATCTTATTTTCATTTAGAAAATGTAACAGATTTTTCGATGCAACAAAAACAAAAAACCCTCTTCGGTCGGAAAAGGGTTTTAGGAAAATGAATCAGTGATTGTTATAGCGCCTTCAACGCGGCATCATAATTTGGCTCATCGCCAATTTGCGGAACAAGCTCTGTATGTTTTATTTTTCCCGAAGGATCAATAACAACAATAGCGCGAGCGAATAACCCTGCGAAGCCACTGCTGGTGAGTTCAACTCCGTAGTCTTTTCCAAAACCGCGACCACGGTAATCAGAAAGAGTAAGAGCTTTATCGATTCCTTCAGCACCACAAAAACGTTTTTGAGCAAAAGGCAAATCTTTTGAAATGCAAAGCACAACTGTGTTTTCAAGTGAGCCAAGGTATTGATTGAACTTGCGTGTCGAAGTTGAACACACGCTTGTATCAACACTAGGGAAAATGTTTAAAATAATTTTTTTACCTGCGAAATCTTTCAGGTGTTTGTCCGACATGTCATTTGCTGTAAGAACAAAAGCAGGAGCTTGACTTCCAACGGCCGGAAGATTTCCGATAAGGTCCGCTGTTGCAGGACCAAGTTTGGTTTGTGAATGAGACATTTTAAATAATTGATTTAGCGGTTGATAATTTCCTCTTCTTCGGTAACAATTTCCAAGCCTACATTTTGCATAGCTCCAAAGCCGCCATAAATGTTGGTAAGGTTAGTGAATCCTTCTTTTTTCATTAAAGAAATTGCAGTCATCGAACGATAACCCCCACCGCAATGAACGATGTACGGTTTAGTTTTGTCTAAGTGCAAGAAATTTTCAGGCATGTCCGAAAGCGGCAAAAACTTTGCTCCTTTTACATGGCTTACAGCCCACTCGCCAGGCTTGCGTACGTCAATCACTTCAACGCCACGCTCCATTTCTTTTTTCATTTCAGCCGGTTGGATAGAGTGAACTTTTTCAAGTTTCTTATTCCAAGAATTGATTCCGCCATTCAAATAACCGACTACGTTTTCATACCCAACTCGAGCTAAGCGCAAAATTGATTCGTGCTCCTTACCAACTTCTGTGATAAGGATCATTGGGCGATTAATATCGATTAAAGTTCCAGCCCAAATCGCAAATTGTCCGTTGAGTCCAATATTGATGGAATCAGGAATAAATCCTTTTTCAAACTCATCGGCCTTGCGTGTGTCCAAAATAATTGCGCCTTCTTCAATCGCTTTCGCCAATTCGTTAACGCTAAGGGCACGGTTATTTCTTTCAACAACTTCATCAATGGAAGAGTACCCGTCTTTGTTGATGCGGGCATCTTCGAAGAAATAACTTGGAGGAGGTAAAATTCCGTCTGTCACTTCTTTGATGAACTGCTCACGATTAGCAGACTTCATAGCGTAGTTGAATTTTCTCTGCTCACCGATTGTCGAAAAAGTTTCCTTACCAATATTTTTTCCGCAAGCAGAACCAGGGCCGTGTGCAGGGTAAACAATTACATCATCGGCCAATGGCTTTATTTTATTATTGAGTGAATCATAAAGCATTGAAGCTAATTCTTCACGACTCATTTTTCCATCCAGAAGATCAGGTCTGCCAACATCACCGACAAACAAAGTATCACCGGTAAAAATCGAATGCTCTTTTCCTTGTTCATCAAACAATAAGAAGCAACTTGATTCCGGAGTGTGGCCAGGCGTGTGTAATACTTTGATCTTTAATTTTCCAATCGAAAAAATCTCTCCATCCTTCGCATTGTGCACTTTATATTTTGTTTCGGCCATCGGACCATAAACAATTTGAGCCCCCGTTTTTTTGCTTAGATCAATGTGGCCGCTTACGAAGTCAGCGTGAAAGTGAGTTTCAAAAATGTATTTGATTTTCGTTCCTCTATTTGCTGCAAGCTCTAGGTAAGGCTCAGTTTCGCGGATAGGGTCAATAATTGCGGCCTCACCTTCAGATTCAATGTAATATGCGGCTTCGGCAAGGCAATTGGTATAAAGTTGCTGTATATGCATAGGTCTCTTTAAACGGAACAAAGGTCTGAAAAATTCCCTTGTAAAACATTCTCCGTTAAATTTGCAGGATGAAACGCGGGATGATTTTCGTCATAGGTTGGTTGATGTTTCATCAATTGTGTGCTACGCAGTACAAAATATTCCAAGAAAACGGAAAAGTCGGACTTAAAGATGACAATAATCAAGTGGTGCTGCCCGCATCGTTTGATGCCCTTGGTTGGTCTGATGGAAATTTTTCTGTAATCGGAAATGTCACCGGCTACCGGGTGCAGGGTCTTTGGGGCATTATCAATCTCGAAAAGAAATTTTTGACTAAGGCTGAGTATGAAAATTTAGAATATGCCGGAGGCGAATTGGTTGTTGTCAGAAAGAAAATCAACTCGGTCTTTTACAAATCGGGCTGCCTCAATTTAAAAGGCGAAACAAAAATCCCATTGATTTATGATGGAGTGAAAGTGCATGGTTTGCGCGCCATTATTTTCAACTTGACAAGTTCAGGATATCGATACGGACTTTCTGATTTGAACCACAAAATTCTTTTACCTGCTGTTTATAAAAGCATCATGCCATTAGGCTCGCTTAGATATGCAGTTGAAAATAAAGAAGGTAAAGTGGCTTTGTATTCAGAAGACGGAAAGGCTATTACAGATTTTGTGATCGACAGTGTTTCCGCTTTTAATAAAAATTACGCCCACGTTTATCAAAACCAATTGCAAGGGCTCATTGGCCGAGATGGACTTACCAAACTTGAAACGAAGTATAACGCCATTAAAATAACTGAGGAAGGAAAAATTCTTGCGCAACTTCCAAATGAATGGCTCTTTATCAATGAAAAAAACGAAACGATAAAACAGTTTTTTGCTGACGAGCTAAAATCAATTTCAGGTAAAAATTTCTTTGTTAAGAAAGGGAGCCATTGGGGAATTGTAGATGAGAATTTCAATGAGCTCGTGCCTGCTCACTATGAGAGTATTAGTGAACTCGAAACACAGAAGTTTTTAGTTCGATCGAGGTCAAAATTGGGAGTCATTGATTCTCAAAATAAAATCGTGATTCCATTTTATTTTGATTCGTTGACTTGTCATGGAAACGTTTTCTTGGCTTTCGAAAAAGCTCGTGGCTGGCAATTGGTAAATCATGAGGGTAAAACAATCACCAATCGATTTTATGAAAAATTAAAAGCGCTTGACAATCAAAATTTCATTGCTAAGAGCAAAGGTTATTTTGGAATTGTCAATGCTAAAGGTCAAGAATTTGTGCATTGTGTTTTTGACTCAACGGCTTCACCTAAGAATGGGTTGATCGCAGTCAAATTTAAAGGTAGTTACGGAATTATAAATGAAGATGAAGATTGGGTGGTTGCTCCTCAAAATTTTAAAGTATCTGTAATCAACGCGAATCTTTATCTACAATACCAACCCGACAATCAATTCATAAAATCATTTGACGGCAGGATCATTTATTTCACTCCTTATCAATTGAAATTTGAAAAGGAGAATTTTGTTGAGACCCTTCCCAACGGAATTGAAAAAACAATTGATTACAACGGGCTGATTGTGCAGCGTACGATTACTCCAACTAATACTGAAGAAGTCTTTCGCGAAAGCGAAGGTTATCGCGGAATAAAAAAAGACGGTCGCTATGGTTTCGTTGACTCAAAAGGAAAACTACGCATAGCAAATCGGTATGATAGTATTGGAGAATTTCATGAGGGATTGGCGTCAGTGAAACTTATAGGCAAGTGGGGATTTGTGAACACTGAAGATCGCGTAGCTATTAATCCGAACTACGACAGGCCAGCGATTTTCAAATCAGGAATAGCGATCGTATCAAGAAACAATAAGTTTGGATTGATTGGAAGAGCCGGCAATGTGATTTTGCCACTGAGATATGACAAAATTGATCATCAGCAAAATTCTTTTCGTCTTGCACTCGGCAAACTTCATGGTATGACGGACGATAAAGGAAATGCTTACCATCGAACCTCGCTTTGACATTTTAACAGAAATAGCGGAAGACAAACTTCTTGCGTGTCGTGATGGAAAATGTGGATTGATTTCAAATCAAGGCCTCAACATCATTCCAATGATTTATGAGCAACTTTTTTTTGATGCCCAGAAAAAGATTTTCCTAGCTGAAAAGAAATCGGAGTGGAAGGAAATTTCAGTGAATTGATTAGTGGAGCACTAAAGATTTCAATTCATTTTCAACACCCCAGTCTTTTGCAAATTTGAGCATCGCATTCACTTCCATTTCAGTGATAAACCCTTTTAGATTATTTGCTTCCCATACCATGTTAATCAGGTCTACACGCATTTTTTTTGGATAGTCTCCAATGATGTCGTTGAGGTAAACACGTGCGCGATCAAATGCGGTGATGTAATCGGCTGAAATAAATTCGAGAGCCCAGGCAAGTTCGTTGGTGGCCTCAAGTTTCTGAGAAGTATCTTCCAAGTCTTGTTTCTCTACTTCATCAAGCCCATGATAATGGAATATCACAGCCTTAAGTAGCATTCTGACTTTCTTCTCTTCTTCGCTCATGGCAGAAAATTAATAAAATGATTTTATAAGTCAGTCGTCAGTGAATAGATCAGAAGCAATTTTATCGGCTAAAAGCCTGCCTTTTTTTGTTAGAAGCAGGAAGTTGTCGCTTTGCTTTAGCATGCCATAACGAAAGTAATTTTCGATTTCGGTTTTATTTTCATTCAGCAGATCGAAATCAAATTCCTCCAGTAATAAATTCAAATCTGAACCTCGAGAAGTTCGTAAAGTTGTTAGGAGATATTCATTGATTTGGTTGGCTCTACTAAGAGTTTCCAATTGATATGGCACCATTCCTTGATCAATAGATTTTATATAAAGAGGATTGCTGCTAATGTTGAATTGACGAGAAATTCCATTGTATGAATGTGCACTTGGTCCGACACCCAAATATTTTTTCTGCTGCCAGTAACTGCTATTATGCTGTGAGTAGAATCCAGGCTTTCCAAAATTCGAGACTTCATATTGATCGTAGCCTCCAGCCTCCAGCATGTCCATAAGGATTTCCATTTGTGAAGCGGCAATGTCATCGGGTTCAGCAACGAGCTTTCCAGATTTTTGCCATTTGCCAAAAACAGTTTTTTCTTCAATCGTAAGCGAGTAGGCAGAAATATGTTCGGGTGAAAGGGCAATTGTCTTTTCAATGTTCTTTCTAAGGAGATTATCGTCTTGACCAGGGATAGAAAAAATTAAGTCTAGGCTGATGTTGTTGAATCCACATTCCCGAGCAAGTGAAAGAGATTCTTCAGCCTCTTTTGCAGAATGAGCGCGATTAAGAAATCGTAATATTTTTTCATCAAATGATTGGATGCCAATACTCAGCCGATTGACAGCTAAATCTTTAAACATTAAAAGATTTTCTCGTGAAAGATCATCTGGGTTAGCTTCTAATGTTATTTCTAAGTCTTTATCGATCTTGAAATTTTTATGAATTGAATCGAAAATTTTTTCGATTTCATCTTTCGAAAGAAGTGAAGGAGTGCCACCTCCAAAATAGATTGAGCTTAACAATTCATTATCCAAATAATTTTTTTGGATTTCTAATTCAACAGAGATTGCATTGATCAATGCTTTTTTATTGTCCTGTTGTGTGGAGAAATGGAAATCGCAATAATAACAAGCTTGCTTACAGAAGGGAATGTGAACGTAGAGTCCTGCCATGAGGCAAAGTAAAATAGTGATACTCAAAACTCAAGCGACTTCGCTGATTTAGTGATAATTTAGCGCACCATTCTTCAGATGAAACTTTTATTGATTTTTATCTTGGTCCTGGCTGGGCCTGAAAGAGAAAAGGAGCTTCAGGTTACTGAAGACCTCACAAACTCTTTGAAAATAGTAAACAGCGAAGGAAGGTTTGCGCAGTATCAAGGGCAAAAAACCAGCGCGGTACATTTTGGCTTAAACCTGATTGAGAAAAACGGATTCATTGAGATCGAAAGCAAAAGGAGTTTTTACTTGTTCATTAATTCTTCTTTGATCACTCGAAAAAATTATTTCAGACTCAATACAGATAGTTTGATGAAGATATACCAGTCTAAAATTTTTCTGAGTATTTATCAAGCCGATGGAGTTTCAGATTTATCAGTTAAACTTTTGAAATTGTCTCCAGTGGATCAGTTTGCAAATCCATTTCGTCAAAATGATTCATTCAATAATTTTATTTTGATATCAACCTTAGTTCTGATCGTTTTCTTTACTGCTCTATTACGCACCAATCCCCAACTCACTCTAGATTATTTGAATTTTTCAAAACTGGTTTCGCTTCGAGACAGAGATGAGAGCCAGATCACATTGAGGATTACCTCAAGCGTGAATTTTTTATTTTATTCTTTTGCTGGGTTGCTAGCTTCAAGCGCATTATTAATTGCCTCACATTTCTCACCGTTAGGACTAACGATTCTTAGTCATTCTACAGAAAACACATCGATACAATATTTTGGGCTATGGTTACTGATTGCAGTTGTAGTTGTTGCCTTGCTGATGATAAAACTTGGGCTTGCTAAGATTGCCTCTCAACTTTATGGCTGGAGAGATTTGGCGGGCTTTCAATTTTTCAATTTTGTAAGGGCCCTTGTGCTTATTCTTATTTTGATGGGCACGTTAGGTATTATTTGTTTTTCCCTTGGGTTCACAGCTAACTATTATTTTTTTATTAAGCTTAGTTGTATACTGCTCACCGTGTCGGCAGGATTGCTTTATTTAAAATTATTGGCCAAGGCGCAGTTCAGTTCTTTCCATTTATTTTCATACCTTTGCGCCACAGAATTTATCCCATTAATCATTTTGATTAAGGTATTTTTGAATTAAGGCCTGAACTGCTACGTGTTGATATGATTGAAACAGCTACTGACAGGATGCGCAAAGTAAAAAGCATCTTAGTCACCCAGGAAGCCCCCACTGATGTAAACTCTCCTTATCTCAAACTTGCAGAGAAATTTAATGTCAAGATCGACTTTAGGCCATTCATTCAAGTTGAGCCTGTCAACTCGAAAGAATTCCGCAAGCAGAAAATAGAAATACTCCAGCACACTGCAATAATTTTCACCAGCAGAAACGCAGTAGATCATTTCTTTGTCCTTTGCAGAGAATTGAAACTAGAGATGCCTCCAGAGATGAAATATTTTTGTATTTCTGATCAGACTTCGAATTACCTTCAGAAATACATAGTCATCAGAAAGAGAAAGATATTCACTGGTTTAAAAGACACAAAGGACCTTCTAGAGATTTTGAAGAAACACAAAAATGAAAAGTTTTTGTACCCATGTTCAGATATCCGGAAAAATGATATCCCTGACTTTTTAAAGGAAAATGGATTCACTTACAACGAAGCAATTATTAATCACACCGTTGCCTCGAATCTTTCAGATTTGAAGAATGTGTATTACGATATCCTAGCTTTTTTTAGTCCATCAGGAGTTAACTCATTGTTTGTCAATTTTCCTGAGTTCAAACAAAACAGCACTCGACTTGCAGCATTCGGTCCCGCAACAGCCAAGGCAGTTAAGGAAAACGGTCTAATTCTTGATATAGAAGCACCGTTACCCAATGCACCATCTATGGCTGGGGCCCTTGAGCTTTACATAAAAAAGGCTAACGGAGTAAAATAATAACTTATTCAGAGCTACGTTTTTAGCTTAAAACTGATTAAGTCTACTTTAGTTGAAATTGCACTTGATAAGTTCAAAAGAATTCTCCTATCTTTATTCCCTCGTATTTTTTAAACTGATGACAAAAAGGATTTTTTTAACATGTGTAATGATGGCTGGTTTGGTGTGGCGACTCTCCGCTCAACAAGACCCGCAATTCACCCAATACATGTTCAATACAATCTATTACAATCCAGGCTTTTCAGGTGTAGAAGGAGTAACTAAGGTTACTGCATTACACAGAAGTCAGTGGCTTGGGTACGCACCAACTTATGGCGGAGGCGGAGCACCAACCACACAATTGATTACTTTTTCAACACCAATCTTTAAGTTGAATAGTGGTTTCGGTGGTATGATTTATCATGATAATGCTGGCCCTCTCAATGATCTGGAAGCGCAAGCATCATATGCCTATCACTTAGGAATTAAGAATAGCAAACTAAGTTTAGGAGTAAGAGCTGGGATACATTCGCAAACTATTGATTTTAATGTTTTCCGATATAAAGACTACGAACCAATTTTTGGTTTGGGTACACAGACAAGTGTTAAGCCAGATTTAGCCATCGGTGCATTTTGGAGAAAAGAAAAATTTTATGTTGGAGCTAGCTTTGATCATTTGACTCATGCCTCATTTAATTTTGGTCAAGGTCCGGGTATACCTTTGGTAACACACCTTTACGTAACAGGCGGATATTTTTATCAGGTTAATTTCGATTTAAAATTTCAATTCAGCACTCTTGTTCAATCCGACATGGTTCACACTTCCTTTAACCTCACTTCTCTAGCCTATCTTAAGGATATGATGTGGGGAGGTTTGTCTTTTAGACAAGGAGAATCTGCAAGCTTGTTGATGGGGTACACCTTCTTGAAAGATAAGTCAATGAGACTTGGGTACTCACTCGATTATGTGATCAAAGATCAAGCAGCCAAGCAAGCTACCTCACATGAATTTATGCTGATTTACGAACTTCCAGCCATTTCAACTGGCGGGAAAAAAATCGTTAGAACTCCCAGATATAGAAAATCATAAAGCCAAGGCATAGAGAAATAAGAATGGAAGTTTTTTTGTTTTTTTTTAAGAATTTAAACAATTTGGTAACCACTTAATTTTAAAAAAGACCAAAAAAAGAATAACTTTCGAGTCTGTTCGTTGGACACAACATAATCTTGACGGTAAGATTTACTAATGATAACGAGTATGAAGAAAATGATTTCTCACAAGTTTGTACAAGGCGCACTGCTAATTGCAGTAAGTGCTACAATGGGTGCATGTAGCCTTCTTGGTATTGGCAAGAATAAAGGCGGAGGTGATGGCCAAGGCGAGTTAGTAGGTCAATCAACGCTCGAGAGACGCGAAGGCTGGTCAATGGTAATTCCTTACGGAATGGTTCCTATTCCAGCTGGAACATTCCACATGGGGCAAGCTGATGAGGACCCTGCCTCGACTCAAATTAACTTTAACAAGCAGATTACTATCGGTCCTCTTTTTATGGATGAGACTGAAATTACTAACGATGAGTATCTTCAGTTCACTACTTTCTTTATGGGAGCAGAAGGAGGTACTCAACTTACTAAACTACCTCAAGTAAGCCAGCAGGAATTCATGGCTAAATACTATCCTGACACAACTGTTTGGATGAAAGATTTTACTCATCATATGGGTGATCCATTGGTTGACTATTATTGGCAACACCCTGGCTACAAAGAATATCCTGTTGTTGGTATTAGCTGGGAAGCAGCTAACTTTTTCGGAAGATGGAGAACTGCATTCTTAAACGAATGGCGCCAAGTAAATGGAGGACAACCTCCAATGCCAGCGTTCCGCTTGCCTTCAGAAGCAGAATGGGAATATGCGGCTCGTGGTGGTCGTGATATGGCAAAGTATCCTTGGGGTAACCCATACATCCGTAACTCAAAAGGATGTATGCTCGCTAACTTCAAACCAGGTCGTGGAAATTATTTTGATGATGGTTATGCATACACATCGCCAGTTGCAACCTACTTCCCTAATGATTATGGATTAGTTGATATGTCTGGTAATGTATCAGAGTGGTGTTTAGATGACTTTAATCCTGCATCAGTTCCAACTGTTTGGGATTTGAACCCTCAGTTCATTGATGACAGAGCCTATGATAAAGAAGGCAAATCCAAAGAGAAGTACAATGCAAGAAAAGTGATTCGTGGAGGCTCATGGAAAGACATTGCATATTACCTTGAAACAGGTACTAGAACTTATGAATACAAGGATTCAACTCGTGCGTATATTGGCTTCCGTTGTGCAATGACCAACCTCGGCCGATCAGCAGGAACTGAATTTCAATAATTGAAAAGTTAAATTATATTTAGAAAAAAAACGGACTAAAACTTTAATCCCTACAAACCATGGCAAAGAAAAAAGGCGGTTTTGGAGCCCTTCTCTACGAAACAATTATGCCAAAGATTTATGGCATTGGTGCATCAGTTGTTATTGTCGGTGCGCTTTTCAAAATCCAGCACTGGAATGGTGCAAATGAAATGCTAATCATCGGTCTTTCCGTTGAGGCGGGTATTTTCTTCTTAAGCGCATTCGAACCAAAGCATCCTGAAGTGGATTGGAGTAAAGTATATCCAGAACTTGCAGAAGACTATGAAGCGCCAGCAACTCAGACAGCTACACGAATAAGCAACCGTCCAGGAGCTGGTGAGTCTCCTTTATTGAAAATTGATGAAATGTTAAAGACAGCTAAGGTAGATCAAAACCTTCTTGATAACCTCGGAAAAGGTTTGACCAACTTGGCGACTTCAGCATCTCAAATGAATAGCCTTTCAAATGCGGCTGTTGCAACAAATGAATATGCTAAAAATGTTCAAGCGGCTTCTGCTTCTTTAACTGAAATGAATAAGTCTTATGGTGTGGCAATGACTGCTGTAAAAGCAATGTCAGATGCATCAAAAGATACAAGTGAATATCATAAGCAAGTTCAAGCTGTAACTAAGAACTTAGCGGCTCTGAATACTATTTATGAAATGGAGCTTAAGGATGCGGACTCTCATGTGAAGAACATGAACAAGTTCTATGAAAGCTTGACAGGCGCAATGACTGGATTGTCAAAAGTTGGAGATAATACAGCGAAGTTCACTTCTGAGCTAAGTTCACTGACCAACAATCTGACCGCATTGAACAAGGTTTATGGCAGCATGTTGACTGCAATGAAAGGTTAATAAAAAATAGGGATTAGAGTTACTAAACTTATAAACTAACAACACATGGCAGGTGGTAAGGAAACCCCGAGGCAAAAGATGATAGGCATGATGTATCTCGTGCTTACAGCTCTTTTGGCATTGAACGTGAGTAGTGCCATCCTCGAAAAATTTGCTATTGTAAATACTACACTTGTTGACTTGGTAGCTGAGGATAAGGACAAGAATGAGGCAAAGCTGAAAGCAATACAGGACTCTAAGAGTAGCGAGACTTCAGTATTAGATGCTATTGACAGAGCAAAGAAAGTTCGCGACTTGTCTAAGAACATGGTTATATACCTCGATGATGTTAAAAAGAAACTTTCAACTGAATCGAATGGCAAGGCCTTGGAAGGAGAAGAGTTGGTCTTGAATACTAACAATCCTGAAGAAGTTATGCTAGATAGTCGTAAGCCTCAAGTAGGTCAAGAGTATGAAAAACGACTTAAGAACTATGTTAAGGATTTGAATGACATCATGCATCTAAAAACTCCCTTTCCTAAGTTAAATAAGAAAGCTGAGGATTTTGCTGAGTTTAAAAATGACGCGCATCAGGCATCAAAGGACTTCTTGCAATTCTCCTTTGAAGGAACTCCTGCAATGGCTGCGATTGCAATTGTAAGCCAAATGCAGACTGAAGTTTTGGAATACGAAGCTACTGCACTGGATTCGCTGAATAAAATCACTAAAGGTGTTGTCTATGAAGTCGATCAGCTTGTCGCAATGGTTCAAGCCGAATCAAATTCAATAGTAGCAGGAAATTATTACGAGGGAGATTTGTTTGTGGCTGGAGCTGCTTCAGGTGTTACACCAGAAATGTTTAAAGATGGCCAACGCCTTCAATTAGAAGACAAAGATGTAGGCTTGTCTTCTAAGGTGAAGATGGGTAAAATTAAATTCCCAGCAGGCGCTTCAAACTATGGTCCTGATGGTATAGCTAAATCTTCATTTAAAGTAAAAATCAATTTGCCTGGAAGGCCCCCTATTGACAGAACAATTGAGTACAAAGTAATTCGCCCTGTTGCAGTATTTGGTTCAGCGGCAGCAGCAACTTTATACAGAGATTGCGGAACTGAAGTTAACGTGAACATCCAAGGACTAACAGACCTTTCTGGTTTGGACTTGAATGTTCCAGCAGAACAAGGGAAAGTTTATAAACTGGCTCCTGGCAAGTTTGCAATTTTGCCTACACGCGCTCAGTGCAATGTGAACGTTATGTTGGCAGGACAGTCTATTGGTGTTCAAAAATTTGAAACTCAAGATGTGCCAATGCCAATTGCCAGTTTGAAGAGTGGACCAAATACAATTGATATTTCAAAAGGAATACCAGCTGGTACAGCTTCAATCCGTGTAGAGCCTGAGATTATTGACTTGATCTTTGCTAAAAACAATAACAAGGACAATAAATACTATGTATCTGGGTGTAATACTTCGAAATCAATGGTGGTTCCCCAATTACATTGAAGTATGGAACGTATCCAATTGAGTCAGTATAACTAAGAAAAGGGGAGCAACATTTCGATATCCCAAGTTGTGGTTCAAAGACCATCTTACGATGGTGCCACAAAACAGGTGAATGGATCGAAAATGAATGTGAATTGCAGAATTAATTAATAGAAATAAGATGAAACCCACCCTATTTTTTTGTGCTTGGCTGGTATGCGGAGTTGTGAATTCCTATGCGCAGAACGATACTATAGCCAACCCTAATTCAATTGGAAAAATCCCTTACTACGAACAATTGTATCGTTTTAGGGTGAATAGGGTGATTGATTTGAATGAGAGGCAAAACTCTGGATTCAACTCAAAGAAGTCTTCAATTTCTAAATAGGTGCTGTTCGGATTCTATCGTGTTTCCCTATTAACCTTAGCAATA
>JASGIR010000020.1:0-19300 GCA_049840975.1 Cyclobacteriaceae bacterium
TCATCGCACTATTCAGTACACCGACATGGCGATGAGAAAGTTCTTCAAAACGGCCAGTACAATGCCCTGGTTTAAGAATACATTATTTGTGATCACTGCAGATCACGCTTCGGCCGAGATTGCAGTTCCAGAATACAATTCAGCCTGGGGTTATTTCTCTATTCCAGTTTTCTTTTACTCTCCGACAGAGAATGGTGGAGGCCTAAAGCCTGAGATAATTCAGCAGATAGACATCATGCCAACCGTGCTAGGATATATGAATTATAAAAAACCTTACATCGCTTTTGGGCGCGATATTATCCATGATAAAACTAGACCGTTTGCTTTTAACTATCTCGACAATACCTATCAATTGTTCCGAGGTGACTATCTTTTTCAATTTGATGGCTCACGGCCAACAGGGCTTTATAAATTCACCACAGACAAGTTTCTAAAAAGCAATCTCCTCATTCAATTGCCAGATACGGTGAATAGCATGAACACTCAACTGAAGGCGTTTATCCAACAATACAATAACAGAATGGTTGATAATAATCTTACGACTGAAGGGAGTCAGATTGAGAAACTACGTAAACAATAAAAGCTGCCAGAGCAGCTTTATTGTTTAAGAGATTTTCAGGGTACGTTTACTTCAAGAATTTATGCGCCCTGTCCATTAACATCTTACGATCAGCTGTAATGGTTGGATCACTATAAATTCTAGATGATAGCTCTGCTACTACACCTTTTTTGTAGCCAAGTTTTTCAGCGATTTGTTCACAAAAATGAATCTCACTTTTAAATACCTGACCATCGCTTTTCATTAATTGAATAAGGTAATATAGGTTTTCAAATTTCTGATCTTCGGTGAATGAAGAAAGGTCGCCAATGGGCTGAGGCTTTTTCAACATGTTGTCAACTTCCTCTTTGGACAAACCATTAGCTTTTGCAATGGTATGTATGGTCTTGGCTTCTTTTTCGGCAACAGTATTGTCGCTGGCTGCGAGATTGATTAGTACGTTAAGTTGCTCTTTAATCATGATGTTTTAATATTTGTGCGAAAGTAGAATGTTAAAGAAATTAAATTTAGCTAAAATCCCACTATTTCTTACACCGTAAAAAAAATATTTTAGGCACAATAAGCGAGGCATGCAACCTTGTTTTAGCTTGGCCGTCATTAAGTCAAAATTATAGAAACATGAAGAATTTATTGATAGTTGCGCTGTGGGTCTTTTCGATAGTCGTGGTTGCCCAGAAAAGTGAAACAAGGTCATTGAAATCCTTTCACAATATAAAAGTGTCTCAAGCTATTGATGTCTATCTAAAGAAAGGTGATAAAGAGAGTGCTCGTGTAGAAATAACAGGAGGTGACGTGGAAGATGTAGTCACCGAGGTTACTGAGAATACATTGAGAGTGAAAATGCGTGACTCACGTGGCTTCTTTTCAAAAGTTGATGCAAAAGTGTACGTTACTTACGTTTCGCTTGAAAAAATTTCAGCGAGCTCTGCGTCCAGTGTTTTTTCTGATGGTATGATAAAAGCCAACAACCTCGATATTAATGTTTCAAGTGCGGCCAGTGTTGAATTGTCGGTGGAGGCAACTTCTGTGATGGTCGATGTTTCAAGTGCTGGCGATGCAGTCCTGGAAGGAAAAGCTTCCAAGGTAGAAGTAGAGGTTAGTAGTGGCGGAGAAATTGATGCCTATAAACTTGACGGTGAAACTGTGGTTGCTCGTTCGAGCAGTGGAGGAGATGCAAGGATCTCGGTTTCAAAAGATTTAGATGCCCATGCGAGTAGTGGTGGTGACATTCGCTATCGTGGAAATCCATCTAGAACCAACACTCAATCAAGCAGTGGTGGCTCCGTAAAAAAATCCAACTAATTATTTTTTCAATACAGAAAACTTCGGGTTTTTCAACCGGTCTTCTTGTCGGTTGATTTCCCAATTAAGGACAGCAAGGGCGAAGTTCTTTTGGTAAAAATTGTTGATTTCAACTTTGGGCACGTATGATGCCTTTTTTGCAGAATAATTGACCATAACGATGTAATTTCCATATTAGACGAAAACATTTCCTTTTTAGTTTAACGTCTAGGAAAAAATCTATTGAACAAATTCGGCCAGTTCAAGCCAACGATTTGTTTTTAGCTCGATAGACTTGGTTAGAGAATCAATTTGTTGGGATAGTTCTAAAAGTTTTTGATGATCGTTTTGGATTGAATTTAACTCTTCAGTAGCCTTTGCTTTCTTGTTTTCAAGATCCTCAATTTCCTTGCCCAGAGATTCGTACTCTTGCTTTTCCTTAAACGATAATTTAGATTTTTCTTTAGACTCGACCGCCTCTGATTTTTTTGTTTCTTCTTTAACTTCTTCGAATTCTCCAGAGTCAACGGAATTTCTGTAGTCAGAATAGTTGCCATTGAAAGGCTGAATTTTTCCATCACCTTCAAAAACAAATAACTGATCTACCAAATGATCCATAAAATAACGATCGTGTGAAACCAGCATCAAACAACCATTGAATTTTTCTAAAAAATCTTCGAGTACATTGAGTGTATCAATATCGAAATCGTTAGTGGGTTCATCGAGGATTAAAAAATTGGGATTGGTCACCAATATTTTCAGTAACTGAAGTCTTTTCTTTTCGCCTCCACTTAATTTTTCAATGAAGGTGTATTGCTTCTCAGGTGGAAATAAAAACAGGTCAAGGAATTTCGAAGCAGAAACTTGAGAGCCATCAGCGAGTGTAATGAACTCGGCAATTTCTTTAACTTCTTCAATCACACGATGTGAAGGATTCAAGCTTTCAGTCTCTTGTGTGAAATAACCAATCTTGGTTGTAACCCCTGGAATTATTTCTCCAGAGTCAGGCTTAGTGTTGCCATTCAGGAGATCAAGGAAAGTTGATTTCCCAACACCATTCTTTCCGACAACACCGATTCTGTCTTTCTTCTTAAATACGTAAGAAAAATTGTCGACCATCTTTTTAGAACCATAGCTTTTATTCACGTGGTTCAGCTCCAAGATTTTACCACCCTGTCTTCGTTCAGCAATATCAAGTTCAAGTCGCTCGCGCTTTAGATTGGTTGAAGCTTTTTCTTGTAATTCATAAAACGCATCTACCCGATATTTTGCTTTCGTGCCACGAGCTCTTGGTTGCTTGCGCATCCATTCCAATTCCTTCTTCATCAGGTTACGAGCTTTAGCCACCTCTGTCTTAAGCATTTCCTCTCGCTCCGATTTTTTCTCTAAGAAGTAGGCATAATTCCCTTTATAAGAAAAAAGTTTTCCTCTATCAATCTCCAAAATGAGATTGGCAACATTATCTAGAAAATAGCGATCGTGAGTCACCATCAAAAGAGTAATGTTCTGCCCTGCCAAATAATTTTCTAGCCATTCAATGGCCTCCAGATCAAGGTGGTTCGTTGGTTCATCGAGAATCAACAAATCGGGAGAAGTGAGCAGCATCTGCGCAAGGAATGTTCGCTTTCGTTGTCCGCCCGAAAGTTCTTCAAACTTTTGCTCCAGGTCTGTGATGCCGAGTTTGCTAGTGATTTCGTGAACGCGCGAGTCATATTCCCAGGCGTGAAATTCTTCCATTTGTTCTAAAGCCTTCTGCATTCTTTCGGCTGATACATTGGGGTCGTGAATACAATGCTCGTATTCCTTTACAACAGCAGCAATTTTATTCTTATCGTCAAACAAAATGTCATTAACTGTTAAATGGCCGGGTGCGTGAGGTTGCTGTACGAGGTCGCCAATTTTTATTCCTTCACGCACACTTATTTTTCCGCTATCGGATTGAATTTGACCGACCAAGATTTTTAGCAGGGTTGACTTGCCCACACCATTTTCGCCAACCATGGCGATTTTATCGCCTTGTGAAATGCCAATGGTCAGGTCTTGAAATAACCATCGGTCGTTATACGATTTTGAAAGATTTTCAGCAGAAAGGTAGTTCACGAGTAATAAATTAGGGCGCAAAGGTAACATTCCTGAAGTGCCCGTAACAAATTTTAGATTCCGCGCATTCAATTTGTAATTCGTAATTTGCGAGCTGAAAAATTCCTCTTTTTTAATGACCCCGATTATCGCCCCGTCCATTTTAGCAGCTGATTTTGCTAACCTCCAGCGTGAAGTTGAAATGATCAATGAAAGTCAGGCGGATTGGATACATGTTGATGTAATGGATGGTGTTTTTGTTCCCAATATTTCGATGGGAATTCCTGTCGTGGAATCGATTAAAAAACATGCCAAGAAACCACTTGATGTCCATCTGATGATTGTTCAACCTGAGAAGTATGTAGAGGCGTTTCAAAAAGCGGGAGCTGAAACTATTTCTGTTCATATTGAAACTTGTTCCCATTTGCACCGCAACATTCAACAAATAAAATCCTTGAATTGCAAAGCTGGTGTGGCGGTTAATCCTCATACACCAATCTCTTCTTTATCAGAGATCATTCAAGATATTGACCTAGTTTGTTTAATGTCAGTGAACCCGGGTTTTGGTGGTCAGAAATTCATCGAGAACACATATCGCAAAGTGAAGGAGTTGAAGTCTTTGATAAAAGAACGAAACTCGAAAGCTCTAATAGAAATTGACGGAGGTGTAAATCAGCAAAACGCAAAACCTTTGCTCGAAGCTGGTGCTGATGTACTCGTGGCTGGGAACTTTGTTTTTTCTTCTTCGAATCCTAAAGATGTTATTCAGCGTTTAAAACAAGGTTGAATTTTAAAAGAATGAAAATAAATCTAGTCGTCTCGAATATTTTCGTTGCATTGCTAATGTTTTCGTGTGCGAGATCAGTGACGCGAGTGAATCCTGATCAGCAAATTGATTTAAGCGGCAGATGGAATGACAGCGATTCACGCATGGTCGCTCAGAAAATGATTTCTGAATTGCTCGGCAGCGACAAATTTAAAGAATACTCAAAGTCATTGAATAAAAAACCTTCGATCATTGTGGGTTTAGTTCGCAACAAAACAAGCGAACACATCGATGCTGATAACTACGTAAAGAAGATTGAACTTGCTATTTATAATTCAAACATTGCTGATTTAGTTGAGTCGGATAGCTTCAGGGATAAGCTAAGACAAGAACGTTCCGAACAGCAAGATTTTGCTAGCTCAGGAACTGCGGCAAAATGGGGAAAAGAGCAAGGGGCCAATTTGATGTTATTTGGTGAAATGACTTCAGAGACAGACGTAGCGAATAAAAAGAGAGTTGTGAATTATGTGACTACGCTTTTCCTCACTGACATCGAAACGAACAAACGAGTTTGGTACGGACAGGAAGAAATCAAAAAGTTCATTAAAGACTAAGCCGCATGCGCGCTTATCTTGATTCAAAAATTTACCTGGCTCTTTTCATTATTTTCATCGCGGCATCATGCGCTACGTACTATCAATCTAATTTCACCTTCAATCAAGAATTTGAAAGTGGCCAATTAGACAAAGCGTACAAAACACTACAGCAACATTCAGCTGAAGCTCACGGAAAAAAAGAGTTTTTGTATTTTGTCAATAATGGATTGGTGCTCTCTATGATGAGCAACTACAAGGAAAGCAACGACTTTTTTGAAAAAGCTTATTTGTTTGGTGAAGATTACCGAACTAATTATTTGAATGAGGTTGCATCTTATTTAACTAATCCGAATTTCACTTCTTATAAAGGTGAAGATCATGAACACCTGCTGCTGCTCTACTATAAAGCACTCAATTTTCTTAAACAGGATAATACTGATGACGCTTTAGTAGAGTGCAGAAGATTGAACATACGACTTCAGCAGTTGACTGACCGATATAAGTCGAAAGACAAATACGAAGAAGATGCCTTTATACACACGCTCATGGGGATCACTTATGAAGTCGATAAAGATTATAACAATGCGTTCATCGCTTATCGTAATGCATTGAGGATTTACAAAGAAGATTTTCAACCAATGTTTGGAATTAGCGCTCCTCAGCAATTGAAGGAAGATTTATTAAGGACAGCCTGGCTTAGCGGATTGAAAGACGAATTTGAGTCGTACAAAGATTCTCTTCAGATGCCAAACTACACTTATCTACAGCCAGAAGGAGGAGAGTTGATTTTCTTCTGGCATAATGGGCTCAGTCCTGTAAAAGTAGAGTGGGGAGTAGATTTTATAGTTAGCCGTCAGGGCAGTTGGGTCTATTTTACTAATGAACAGTTGGGTCTGAGTTTCCCTTTCAATATGCAGAACTATAGTGATCATGATAGAAATGGTTTAGCAAGCATTGAAGTTTTTAGAGTTGCCTTCCCGAAGTATGTTGAGCGGCCACCGTATTTTTCGCAAGCCTCAATCAGTGCTAATGAAAACCTACTTCCACTACAACTTCTTGAAAACGTAAATAAAGTTGCGTTCAAGTGTTTGAAGGAAAGGATGGGACTTGAATTCAGTAAAGCTCTTATCAGAGTTGCGCTAAAGAAGGCTGAGGAATATGAATTGCGGAAGCAAGATAAAACGTTAGGCTCTTTGATGGGAATGTTTAATGCGATCACAGAGAAAGCGGATACGCGCAATTGGCAAACACTTCCTCATGATATTTATTATTGCAGAGTTCCTTTAAAAGAAGGAGATAACACGGTGGTTTTTACAACGAAGAATGCTGAGGGGAAAACTGCGGATCACTCATTTCATTACAATATAAAAAAAGGTCAGACGTTGTTTCATACGTTCAGTTCGCTTGAAACCAATTTCCCAAACTATAGTGGAAGCTATTGATTGTCAAATTGTTTAGTAATCGAGGCTAATTCCTATCTTTATCGGCAAAATTAAACTCTGAGACCGACACGCCACATAATTTTGCTTTGGCTGCTATTGCCACTTTCGCTGTCGGCACAAGACGAGGGTAAGTCGGCTATCCCATTAGATCATTTCTATGTGACCCCAAGGCATGGGACAAATGCAATTAGACGGGCCTTGCGAAATTTCCATTTCGGTGCTTATACAGGATTTGGGAGAACTTATTTCAATAGTCAACTAAGTGGATATGGGATTTATCAGGCACCTGGTAGTTCACCCGAAATTTTTACAGACCCAAACAGGAGATATACTAACTGGATCAACAATGCAGGTACGGACACAAGTGCCCCAAACAACGCATACATTGTAGCAGCTCCTGGAACTTCAAATCTAGGATTTAAAGGACATGCTTTGAATATTCCGCTAGCTGGCACTGTCCATTATGAATACGATCGATATAGGGTTGGCGCTGGTTATTCTTATGAAATGATGAGCATTGGTTCCCTTCATTCAAAAGTTATGAGTGATAAAATCAGCAATATCAGTGCGAATGGATCCATGGGTTTCGTGAGAAAATATTGGGGAATGCTTGGGGTGTCTTTTTATCGATGGAATGATTATTTGTTTACGGGGGATTTGCAAGTTGGAAGCTACAAGCTGAAAACGAATTATAGTCCATCACAAGTTACTACTAGCACTTTCTTTAATTTCGGGGTAACTGCAGAGAAAAATTTATCAGAGTATTTTAAGGTCTTTGTTCGACCCTATTATGAAATCAAAAGCTATAACTTAACGCCACCGGGTGGTCAATCTATTCATTACAACGTCAATGGGCTTTATGCCACAATAGGATTTACATATTCAATTCCAGAGTTGCCCAGGTGTTTTTTGAAAGGATGCCATGCACAGATTAACCATGCTCATGGTAACAAAGAATATCGAAGCAGAAGACATCCAGTTTATAAAAAGCAGAATCCAGGCTACGGAGAAAATGATCAGCCAATCAAATACAAAGGCAGAAACAAAAATAAATTGAATCCTTACTGATATTTTTGTTAACGATTTTTACTAAAAATATTTTCCATTGAGTTACTTAAGTATTGATCCGAAGGAAATTTCAACTCCGAAACTTCAAGCCTACTTGCAAGGCGCGATCGCACCCCGCCCAATTGCATTTGCAAGTACTGTTGATAGTGAGGGAAATATCAACTTGAGTCCGTTTAGTTTTTTTAATTTATTCGGCTGCAATCCGCCCATCTTAGTTTTTTCTCCTTCGCGCCGAGTTCGCGACAACACCACAAAACATACACTTGAGAATGTTTTACAGGCCCCCGAAGTAGTGATCAACATTGTGAATTACTCAATGGTCGAGCAAACCTCTTTGGCAAGTTGTGAATATCCCAAGGGAGTGAACGAATTTATAAAAGCCGGGTTTACTCCATTACCTTCAGTTAAAGTAAAGCCTCCACGAGTTGCAGAATCTCCAGCGTCTTTTGAGTGTAAAGTCAATCAAGTGATTTCATTGGGTGATCAAGGTGGAGCCGGAAATTTAATTGTCTGCGAAATTCTGTTGGCACATTTCAAAATGGATATACTTGACGAACAGAATCATATAGATCCTCAAAAATTAGATGCTGTTGCCCGTATGGGGGGCGACTTTTATTGTCGTTCCCATGGCGATAATATTTTTGTCGTGCCTAAGCCAAACACTAAACTTGGGATTGGATTTGATCAACTCCCAGAAAATGTCCGAGCAAGTAAAATACTTTCAGGTAATGATTTGGGAAGACTCGCTAACATTGAAAAGTTACCAGAGCCCCAAGTGAAAGACACTTCACTTACTGAGGATCAGAAGCATAGTATCGCGAAAAAGCTTTTAGCTGAAGGTAAAGTGGAAGACGCTTGGAAGGTACTGCTCTCCTAGAATTTTGTGACAATCGGTTAGCTAGGTTTACAATTCCATGTGTAGATTTAAATAATAGATAAATTCCATGAAGAAGATTTTTTTATTGTCTTTGATAGCTTTCGTTGCAAAGGGCCAAGCGAATTTTGATACTGTAAAAATTCGATCTCAAAAAATTACTGAGAAAATATATATGCTTAAGGGCTCTGGTGGCAATATCGGATTGTTTATCGGAGATGACGGACTTCTCTTAATTGACGATCAATATGCTCCATTGTCTGGAAAAATATCAAGTGCTATTAAGTCTATTTCACAGGGCAATCTCAAATATTTGATCAACACACATATTCATGGAGATCATACAGGAGGCAATGGTAATTTTAAGAAAAGTGGCGTAACCATTATTGCACACGATCATGTTCGTGAAAGAATGACTCAAGAGCAAGTCAATAAAAGGATGAACAGAACTACACCGCCTCGCGAAAAAGATGCTTTGCCTGTTATTACGTTCGCAGATCGAATGAATTTTCATCTCAATGATGATGACATTGAGTTGGTGCACATTGATCGCGGTCATACCGATGGTGATGTGATTGTCCATTTCAAGAAGGCAAATGTTTTCCATACAGGCGATGCCTTTGTGCGTTATGGTTACCCGTTTATTGATGATTCTAGCGGTGGAAGTATCAATGGTTTTATAGTCACTCTCGAAAAGTTATTGTTGATGATGGATGATCAATCCAAAGTGATTCCTGGTCACGGAGAACCTGCTACTAAAGCTGATGTTCAATTGCTTCATGATCAAATCACAGACATCCGTGATCAAGTGGCAGTGGCTTTGCGTAGGGGCAAGAAAATTGAAGATATACCCTCAATGGGTATTACTGACAAGTATGAGGATAGACTTGGCAAGGGTTTTTTGAAAGGCAAAGATTTTGTAGTCCTCGTTGCCGAGAATCTTAGCGTTTCAAAATAATCTTGATTCCTTAAATTATTTTAGTTTCGATACATTACGGCTTTCACGGCCCGAACGGTGCGATCTACATTTGGTAGAATTGCATCGATCAACGTAGGAGCATACGGGAGAGGTACATCTAAGCTGTTTACACGATGCACAGGTGCATCGAGATAATCGAAAGCGTACTTCTGGATATGATAAGTGATCTCGGATGAAATTGCCGCCAAAGGCCAAGCTTCTTCAACAATCACCAAACGATTGGTTTTCTTAACAGATTCTACAACAGTTGCATAATCAATTGGCCTCACGGAGCGGAGGTCAACTATTTCAGCGGAGATTCCTTCTTTTTCCAGCTCAGTTGCAGCAGCCAAAGCTACTTTCATAATCTTTCCGAATGAAACGATTGTCACATCGCTTCCGCTTCGTTTAATGTCAGCTGATCCGATAGGAATCAAATATTCTTCCGTTGGAACTTCGCCTTTATCGCCATACATCAATTCGCTCTCCATGAAAATAACAGGATCATTGTCACGAATAGCGGTCTTCAGAAGACCTTTGGCGTCATAAGGTGTAAATGGTACTACTACTTTTAGTCCCGGAGTATTGGCATACCAATTTTCAAAGTTTTGTGAGTGCTGAGAGCTTAGCATCCCCGCATTCCCAGTTGGTCCTCTAAATACAATTGGAACATTAAACTGTCCACCTGACATTGAAAGCATCTTAGCAGCAGAATTGATCACCTGATCTATTGCAACTAAAGAGAAATTAAAGGTCATGAATTCTACGATAGGGCGAATGCCGTTCATTGCTGCCCCAACACCCACGCCAGCAAATCCAAGCTCGGATATGGGCGTATCGATCACGCGATCTGGGCCAAATTCATCGAGCATCCCTTGGCTTACTTTATAGGCGCCATTATATTCTGCGACCTCTTCACCCATCAACAACACACTTTTATCCCTGCGCATTTCCTCGTTCATGGCTTCACGCAACGCTTCTCTGAATTGGATTTCCCTCATGATTTTTCGATTGTTAAAATTTCAAAGTCCGTAAAAATAATACCCGAAATGTCAATAAAAAAGCCCCGATTTTGTCGGGGCCTTTTACCAATTCCATTATTTCGAATTACTTCAATGCATTACGGAATGCATCAGTAGTATTGAATTTGCTGAATTCAAGATCATTCAATGCTTTGTCTTTCAAGCTAGGGTTAAGTTTTACTGCACTTGAAAGGTTGCTAACTACAGCATCGCCAGTTCCGTTGTGAGCTGCAGCAATCGCAGCACCGTAGAACGCTAATGCCATGTTAGGATTCTTTTTGCTTGCTTCTGCGAAAGAAGAAGCTGCATTGCCATTGTCTTTAGTTAGCAATTGTGCTAAACCTTTATTGAACAAGTTAACATCTGAGTCAGTTGATGAAGAGGTTGAGCGAACTGCATCGCTATAGCTAGCCTTATAAATCTCGCAAGCACCTTTTACACCATTAACACCACGAGCCACATCATTGCTTGCACCATTCAATGCTTTAGTAGCATAGCTGTAAGATTTGTATGGATTGCCTTTCATCAAAGTGATTGACGCAAGGTTTGCCAATACTTCTGGAGATTGTTTTATTTTATAAGCGATATCCAATTGAGTAGCTGCTTTGTCAGCAAGTTCAGATTGTCTAGCAGGGTTGTCGATAATCATTTGGATATAAGCTGCAGCTAAGTTGTTGTTAGCATTCCAGTTACTTCCTTTTTTAGTAGCGGCTTCGTAGATAGCAGCTTTTTCATCTAAAGAAGGAGTGAGTGTTCCTGCATACATTAATTCTTCAAAAGAAAGAGCATCAGCACCAACTTCACCTTTAGAAATTTGCTTAGCCAAAACAGAGATCTCAGCATCTGTCTTTTTAGCTTTTACTGTAAGGATTTCTGTTTTAGCTGCACGCAAACCAGGATACACATCTTTGAAAACTTTATTGTAAGTCTTCAATTTTTTCAATGATTTTTCTTTGTCTTCGAATGAACCACCATTGTTGATGATATTCATGTATTCTGATTTCTCGTCAGCAGAAATACCTTGGTAAGCAGCTAAAGCAGCTGAGAATCCAGCCCAATCATCAACGATTGGTTTCAAAATGAATTTGATTTCAGCAGCTACACCTTGGTAGTCATACTTCTTCATTTCATCACGATAGAATTTTTCGATCACGGCAGCACGCTCTTCAGAAAGTTTGCTGTTGATTCGTTCCAAACCTTCAGGTGAGTGAGTACCTGTGATAGTTACGGTTTTTGTGATATTTTTTGCAGCGATGAAGGCATCCAATTGCTTGCCTTTATCAGCTGTAAGTTCTGATTTACGGAGAATTGATTTTCCACGTTCAAAGTTGAAATCAGGGATAGTTACCGGAATCAATTCCTCTTGGTTGTTGTAACCATGATCTGCAAAAGCAGCATAGTATGAGTTTTGAACAAGTTTAGAGGTAGTGATAATTCCAGTAGCAACGGCTACACGTGGAGTCGCTTTTGACTTCGTTCCTTTAGATGCTGTGAACTGGATTTCTACAGTTCCATTTTTGTAGGCATCCTTATAAGGGAATGAGAAAGGCTTAGTCACTGGTGTCTGAGATGTGCTGTTTGCTGGGTAGTCCTCTGCCTTGAAAGGTATTGCAGGGAGCGCCAGTTCGTTATCTCCATATTTGTAGAATGTATTGAGAGTCAACACAGTACCTTTTTTAAGAACTTTGGCAGGGATATTTCCTGACATGTCAAAGTTTACAGTGTCTTTGTGAACTTCAAGGGGATTTGGTTTCACATCAACTTTCTGATCTTTGATCATTTTGATCATCTGGGGGAGGGTACATCCGGCCATTGTCATGGTTCCGATGATTGCCAGCGAGTAAACTAATTTTCTCATGGAATTTGGTTTAAATACTTAGTTTTTGAAGTCGCAAATGTAATGTTTATCAGCATTTTGTTGCAATTATAGACAAAAAAATAAGATTGACGCGACTCATTTCGAAGTCTTTGCGAGTTATATTTGTGAGTTGAAAAATAGGCCGTTGAATTGTCGTTTACACAGGTAAACGGTTGGCAAAGTGTAATAATTTGTACTCGAGTTATGGATATTGTGAAGCGGATACAGTTGTTTTTTGAAGGTCATGCCTTCGGAGTTTGTACTTTTCTAGGTGAAAAATTGGGGATAGCGACTTCCTCAATACGGCTATTCTTTATCTACGCCTCCTTTTTGACGCTCGGCTCCCCAGTGATTATCTACCTCTCAATGGCTTTTATCCTCAACATGAGAGGGCACCTCCGTAAACGTAATACGATCTGGGATTTTTAGGACAATAGGTCTTCGGAAGACTTTTTTCCTTTGACGAAATAATCAAAAACGATCAGCCCTTTGTAGATATTTCTCACGGAGAAGTTCTGAAGCTGCCTTTGCGTTGCCTTTCTCTTCCTCATCTCATGGCTGAACCTACGTACAAAACTCAGGTGTGCAATAATTACCGCCTTCCCGTGTATCGCAGCTCCACTTACAAGAAAATGGAGGGCTGCGACCCAATCCAAAAATATTCTCAAAGGGAATTTCCAAATGAGGGATGATATGCGCTGATGCTTGACCAGCAAACTCAACCCATTCCTGAAGTTGAAATATGTTTTTCTAGGGCTTGATGCTGAAAGGGTGCCGCCACCTACATGGTAAACGGTGCTTTTACCTTCATAAAAGATTCTATATCCCTTTCGCTGAAGTTTCCAGCAGAGATCTATTTCTTCCATGTGAGCGAAAAAGTCTTCATCCAGACCGCCCAATTCATGGTATAGATTCGCCCTTACAAATAAGCACGCTCCGGAAGCCCAAAAAATTTGCTGGGTATCATCGTACTGACCTTTATCTTCTTCAATCGAATCAAAAAGACGACCACGACAAAATGGATAACCAAGCATATCAATTTGACCTCCTGCAGCTCCTGCATATTCAAATTTGGTTTTTGTGCGCTGGGCTAAAATCTTTGGCTGGGCTGCCGCAATGGTATTGTCGCCATCCATTAAAGCAATGACTGGATCTATCCAGCCAGATGTTACCTCAACATCCGAGTTTAGCAAAATAAAATACGTTGCCTCGATTTTTTTCAGCACTTCATTATAGCCACCACAAAAACCTTTGTTCTCATGAATTCTGACCAGTTCGACAGATGCAAAATTATTTGCAACCAGATCAGCAGATCCATCGGTTGAGCCATTGTCTGCAACAAATATTTTTGCATCTCCACTAAAACGGATTACTAAAGGCAGAAACTGTTCAAGAAAATGTTTCCCGTTGTAATTAAGAATAACGACAGCAACTTTGGTCATCCCATCAAATTGCTAAGATCCATTCCTGGGATATTTGGCAGCAAGCCTTCCGTTGATTTCTTTAATTGTTCTTTAGCCTCAGCTTCGGCTTCTTCATTAGCTTTATTTATAGCAGCAACTACTAAATCTTGGATCAATACTTTGTCCTCTGCTTTCAAGATTGCGGCATCAATATCCAATGAAATAAGTTGACGCTTTCCATTTACGGTAGCCTTTACCATTCCACCCCCGGATTCACCTGTTATTTTTAGAAGAGCAAGATTGTCTTGAGCGGTTTTAATGCGACTTTGGACTTCCTTCATTTTGCCCATCAAATTCATGATATCGAACATGGTACTTTATTTTTTTGAAACGCGAAATTACCAATCGAAACGGATAACCCGAAAACTTGTTTTAGGTTAGTAATGGGGGATTATTTGCGGATGAGAACTACCGTTCCCGCCTTCCTGAAGTTGTTTCCTGCGAGGTCGGTTACTTCTGCGGTCCAAACATAAGTAGCGTCTGGCATGTCTTGTCCATCGCGCTTACCGTTCCAAGTTTCATTGCTATCTGTATAGAAAACAAGAGATCCCCAGCGATCAAAGATCTGAAGCTCCATTTTAGCAATGTAAAATCCCCTCACTCCAAAAGTCCTATTCAATGAGGATTTACTTTCAGGATTAAATGCCGTTGGTGAATACAGATTTACGCTTCGTTCGACCTTTATTTCATTGGATGACGAAACGGAAACTCCAGCTTCTATTGCCTGAGCAATGACCTTGTAATAGACAACTTGATTTGTGTGGTCTGTTTGGTTGTCAAAGTATGTAGAATCTGGACCATTATAAATCACTTGCGTAGCTCCACCGGGTGTATAGTAACGCTGTAGCGTATAATTTTTTACACCTTGATTCCAACCTTTGTATGCTGACCATTTTAGATTTATCTCATTCAATGGATCCGTTGATCCACTCAACCTTATAGGGCACGCTGGCAATCCACTTGAGCTCACGTTATCGCAATTGTCTTTGTAATTGATTTGATAACACAAACCATTTTCTGTGTAAGTCGGATCGCTATATTGCTTCGTGGTCGAATTTCCGAGCAAAGAAAAACTACCTCCAATAGGCTCACGGAAAATATCAAAACTAGGAATCGTATAAGCGGGATTGGTAATCCAACTTAAATCAACTTGTGAGCTGCCAACAATTGAACTGATATTATTAATCGCGGTTGGCGTTTGAGTTAAGAAAGCTGTACCACATTTTTGTAATGAATAGCTTTTTGCATTGTTACTGTAGTTACTGATCAATTGGTAGCAGTAGTTCGTTTTGCAAGTAATTGCTTTATCATCGTATTGTGCAGTTGTAGCTGCTACATTTTTTAGAAGCGCATTATCTCTTTGAATACTTATGCCTGTAATTCCAGCACTTGAAGTTTGCCAAGCTAACTGATCATCACCACTCAAAAGATTCAAACTAAATTTTTGACTGCAGATAGGAAGCGCATAAGTACTTGCGCCACTACACGGATCATAAGCTCCAAGTCTGTAACAATAATAGTTGTTGTCGACAGAAAGACTCTTCGCGATCATCGAATCAGTACCATACAAAATCTGATTCAACTGAAAATTGATTGAGTTATCATAGGCAACCTCACTGTGATACTGGATATTGTTTTGTGGTGTGAAATCAAGACGAAGCGATGAAGCATCTTTTGCTTTTAGCGACACTATTCCAGGTGCAGGAAGTGAATTCAGTGCCTTAAAAGCTTGTGAGTTTATATTGCAATTATTGGCGGCACTATTTTTCTGACCTTTTACTCCAATTGTATAATTTCCCACAGCACCGTAAGGATGAGTTACTGTTTGCGTATTCCCAGAAGGAATTGTAGCATCAACAGTAAACGCACCACTATAATTAAAATCGATGTAGTATTTGTCGTAGGTCTTGTCGGTGATATTTACTTCGACTTTTGAACCAGCACAAGAATAGATTTCAAAATTTGGAGCCACATTCGGATCAACTGTTACTGTAATATCATCTGAACCTCCTCCTTGATGAACGAGATTCAATGTATATGTTCCTGCAGCGCTATAATTCAGCGTAAAAACATTCGAGCAAGGAGGATTTGTTGTTGCTAAGCAACCAGTACCATCGGATACAATGGTGCAAGGATTACAAGCAGCGATTGGGGTAATGTTAACCGTTAACGGTGCGCAGCCTCTAATCTGGTCAACTTTAAAAGTACCGAGCCTACTCGTGTATTGAGCTTGTACTACACAAGTGAAAGTGAAAAAAAATAAGAAGAGAAAGTTCCTCACACCTCTAAATTAACTCCTTTAACAAACTTCTCCGCTTCGACCATATCATTGTGTAAGAAGCGATCACTCTCTATAAACGGAACTTGCTTGCGAAAAGTATCAACAAAATTTTCTAAAGCCACAGACGATTTTGTTGGTTTTCTGAAATGCAATGCTTGAGCGGCTGTTATTAATTCAATTCCCAAAATTGAATAAACATTGTTGACTACACGGAAAGCTTTTGTGGCTGCATTGGCGCCCATACTTACGTGATCTTCCTGGCCATTGCTCGAAACAATTGAGTCGGCTGAAGCAGGTGTGCATAATTGTTTGTTTTGGCTCACCAATGAAGCGGCTGTATACTGTGGTATCATCAATCCTGAATTGATACCAGAGTTTGCAACAAGGTAATTGGGTAGATCGCGAGAGCCAGAGATCAATTGATATGTTCTGCGTTCTGAGATATTCCCTATTTCAGAAAGCGCTATGGCTAGAAAGTCAAGTGCAAGCGCTAAGGGTTGTCCGTGAAAATTACCCGCGGAAATGATTTTATTTTCATCAGGGAAGACATTCGGATTGTCTGTAACGCTATTGATTTCAGTTAAAAAAGTTTGAGTGACAAACTGCACAGCATCATCACTTGCGCCATGCACTTGCGGTATGCAACGGAACGAATAAGGATCTTGAACATGTTTTTTGTTTTGCGAAATGATCTCACTTCCTTTTAACCAATTTCTTACTTCCGATGCGACTTTAATTTGTCCTGCGTGTGGACGAATGCGATGGACGTTTTCTTCAAAGGGATCTATTCTTCCATCAAAAGCATCAAGTGAGAGAGCGCCTATCTTGTTTGCTAGTTTTAAAATTCGATGAGCATGATGGATGCACCAAATTCCGTAAGCACTCATGAACTGTGTGCCATTCAGTAACGACAATCCTTCCTTTGACTTTAGATGTATTTTCTCCCAACCTAATTGCTTGAATACTGAAGCACTATCTTGATTCTTCTCTTTGTAAAAAACTTCGCCCATGCCAATCAATGGTAACGATAAGTGCGCAAGAGGCGCTAAGTCGCCAGAAGCTCCCAATGAACCCATTTCATAAATACGGGGCAAAATATTCTCGTTGAACATAGCTGCCATGCGATCAACTGTATCCAATTGCACTCCAGAATATCCATAAGCTAGCGACTGGATTTTAAGAAAGAGCATTAGCCTAACAATTTCGTGCGGAGCTTCTGCACCAATGCCACAAGCATGCGATCAGAACAAGATTCTCTTGTAATTTTTCTAATTGATCCTTTGGAATGTTTTTGTTGTAGAGCGATCCGAAGCCTGTGTTTATGCCATACACTGGCTCTGCTGACGTTGCCATCTTGTTGTCAAGATATTGGCGACAATTATTGATTTTTTCTTTTGCTTCCGTAGAGATTGAAAGCTTCGAATCTTTCGCCATGATTCTTTGCAAATCTTCAAGCGAAAGTTTTTTGGTGCTGATGGAATGGACGTAACTCAAGCGTATAAAAAATTTAACCTCTAATGTAAAGTTGAATAGCAGTAGCAATTTCTTCAAACGAAAGTTTCAATTGATTGCCAGTCTCCATTTTTTTTAATGTCAGTGTTTCGGATTGAACTTCCTCGGATCCGATGATCACGACAAACGGAATTTTTTTGCGATCGGCATATTCCATTTGCTTTTTTATTTTGGCTCTGTCGGGATAGATTTCGCATGAAATTTCTTTATCGCGAAAAGCTTGGGCAGTTTTAATTGCGTAGCGAAATCCATCGTCATCTAAGTGCGCGATTAATAGGGTGGAAGCGGCACTGGTTTCTTTGGGGAATGCCTGTAATTCTTCCATGGCATCATACAAGCGATCAATGCCAAATGAAAAACCAACGCCCGAACTTTTTTCTTTCGAATCGAAAACAGCGGTTAAGTTATCATAACGGCCACCACCACTCACGCTTCCGATTGAAACATTGTTGATTTTCACTTCGAAAATACATCCTGTGTAATAACTTAAACCACGAGCTAATGCAATATCAAACTCAACGTGCTCTTCGCTCGATCCGAAATTCTTAAGTAAAGAAAGAACTTCCCTGAGATCAGCAATTCCTTTTTTTCCTTTTTCTGATGCTGTGAATTTCTGAGAAAGCAATTCTATTTTTTGATTTGTATTTCCCTTAAAGTTCAAAACCTCAAAAAGCTGTGGCAAAATGTTTTCATCAAAGCCGCGAGATTTTAGTTCTTCTTTTACTTTCTCTTCGCCAATCTTATCTAGCTTATCAATAGCAACAAAAAGAGAGCCCTCATTTTCTTTGGCGTTGAGCATTTCTGCAAGTCCAGATAGAATTCCGCGGTGATTTATTTTTATTGCATAATCCTTTATTCCTAAAGCTCTGAAAGCGTCTTTGATCATCAGGATAATTTCGGCTTCACAAACCAAAGAGTCAGTGCCGACCACATCAGCATCGCATTGGTAGAATTCGCGATATCTTCCTCGCTGTGGACGATCGGCTCTCCACACGGGTTGAATTTGATAACGCTTGAAAGGGAAAACAATCTCATGACGATTCATCACAACATAGCGCGCGAAAGGAACAGTGAGATCATAACGTAGGCCTTTTTCTGAAATATCGGGTACTAGAAGTTTTGAGTTACGAGTATCAAGATTTTCTTGTTTGGCATCTTTAAGGAAATCTCCTGAGTTCAAAATTTTAAACAACAACTGATCGCCCTCATCGCCATATTTCCCGGTAAGGGTGGAAAGGTTTTCCATAGCTGGGGTCTCAAGAGGTTGAAATCCATAACGCTGAAAAATTCTTTTGATAGATTCAATAATAAATTGCCTTTTGGCCATTTGTTCAGGGCCGAAATCACGGGTGCCTTTAGGCAACGAAATTTTTTCCATGCCACAAAACTAATCGTTATTCGCTGATGATGGCAGTTTGTCGGCTCAGGTTTGTTCACTCGTGTAAAATTTTGTACCCTCGCACTGAATTTTAAACAAAACTATACTTATGAAAAGATTTCTAGGTGCTGTTCGGATTCTATCGTGTTTCCCTATTAACCTT
>JASGIR010000021.1:0-33669 GCA_049840975.1 Cyclobacteriaceae bacterium
TTCATTTGTCTTACTCGAAATAACTCTGCCAGATATCACTCGGTCGCGGACTGAGGTTCCTTTCGCAAGAAGGCTTGTTGTACTGAAAAGAAGTGTCAGTACAAAAACCGTTTTTAAGAATTGTAAATATTTACTCATTCGCATTTTATTTTCATTTCGAAGTCAACAATTTGCTTGCTTCCGTAAATCGAATAGCCGTGCCTCCGCCAGCCGCCAATTTCAAAGTGAGTGTGCTTTTAGAGTCGACTTCTTCCGTAAGAATTTGAATCGGCATCGGATTGGTTTCTACGTTTGCGCCTTTGCCATCTTGATAGATCTCTGCTTTGTATTTTTTTCCTGGGGTGAGAAAATCAAGTTTCACATCTTGTGATCGTGACTCCTCGTTGGTAATACTTCCGAGATACCAGTCATTGCTGTTGCGATCTTTTCTTACTGTGATGATGAATTGGCCTATTTTTCCATCGAGAACTTTTGTTTGTTCCCAATCCGCTGGAACATCTTCAATGAATTTGAATGCTGGATTGCCCTCATAATATTTTGGCATATCCGCTGCCATTTGCATCGGGCTGTAGATCACCACATACAAAGCCAATTGCTTCGCAAGCGTAGTGTGCACACGAAACTTTGAAGTCTTATCAAATTGGATGTTGAAAATTCCTGGTGTGTAGTCCAGTGGTCCGGCAAGACATCTTGTGAAGGGAAGTGTTGTGGTATGCGATGGAGGATTTCCAATGCTCCACGCTTCGTACTCAGTACCACGCGCACCTTCTCGGGCCATCATGTTCGGATAAGTTCTGCGCAAGCCGGTGTCCTTAATCGGCTCGTGCACGTCAAGCATCACATGATATTTCGCGGCTGTCTCCAATACTTTTTGGTAATGGCGTGCCATAAACTGGCCCTGATGAAATTCTCCTCCTGGTTTTTTATTTACATATCCAGTTTTTAATCTTTGGATTCCATATTTCGCACAAAGCTGAAATGCCTCGTCCAGTTGCTTCTCGTAGTTTGCAACATTGCCACCTGTTTCATGATGCGCTATCAAACCAATATTTTTTTGCTTGGCATAGCTGGTGATCTCTTCAATGTTGAAATCAGAATAGGGTTTTGTAAAATTGAAATCTCCGTTGGCAACCCAATCACCATCCCATCCTTCATTCCAACCTTCAGCCAGCACAGCTGAGAGTTTGTGCTTGCTAGCAAAATCGATTAGTTCTTTTACATTTTTTGTGGTTGCTCCGTGCTTGGGTCCTTGAGCCCATGTGTAAGCGTTCATGTGCATTCCCCACCACATGCCGTTATACTTGCCTGGCTTCACCCAAGACACATCGCCAAGTTTATTCGGTTCATTCAAATTCAAAATCAAATACGAAGTGACGAGGTCGCCCGCTTTGCTTGCAATCTGAATTGCGCGCCAAGGTGTTTTCATTGGGGCAGTTGCCATTACTTTGTCACCATTCGACCATGGCACGAGATCCGCTTTAAGCACTCGATTGCCTTTGTTGAAAAGCGTCATCGCTGAATAGTCCATGAGTGCTGCTTCATGGATGCTCACAAACAAGCTATCGCCCGATTGAAGTGTGAGCGGTGTATGAACTTTTTCTTTTAATGAATTGATGCTGTCGTTTCGAAACAGATATTCTGAATCCATTTCGATGTCCGTTTCTTTTCTGTAGGCCGGAATCCACCATGCAGAAAAATCATGTGCAAGCGCAAATTCAGTTTGCTCGTCTGTGATCACAAAATCTTTCAGGTCTTCTTGCTCGGGAATGAGATAGCGGAAACCAACACCATCATCGAACACACGAAATTCAATTGCGAGTTTTCTTTTGTCGCCCGATTTCTCTTCTAACGAAATCACACAGCTGTTGTAATTGTTGCGAATGTCTTTCACCTCACCCCAGGGCTGTGTCCATGTTTCATCGAGGGAAGTGTATTTGGCCGCGGTGACTTTAAAATTTTTATTGAGTGGCTTATCATTTTTTAATTCAAAGCCAAGCTTGGAGTCGTTTATCAAGGCCGCATGATTTCGAGTTACCGAGTAAAAGGCTTCACCTTCCTTCAGGGAAAAATGAACTTGAACTATACCGCCAGGAGATGTGATTTCGATGGGTCTTTCAGGCTCGTTTTCACAGCTCAAAAAAACCATCAAAACAAGGGCAAAAAGGCCTTTTATTTTGGTTGAATCGGGGAAAGAAATTCGCATAAATTTTTTCGCAAACGATTTAAATAGCGATTGCCATCGTTTGCGGAACAAAACAATGCGTAGTGCAAGGCCCGATGAATTTTCAAAACAAAAAAGTGGACGAAATTAGGCCACTTTGAAATGCAATCGTTTGAAAATCAGTTTAATGATTTTTAGTAGGTTTTAGAAAAATATAAACGAAAAGGGACGTTTTTGAGGGGTCGACTAATTCACAAAGCGTGGATTTCCATCACTTTTTTCTCGAACTCATCATTTTCTATAAGCGATTTACTCTTCACTCTTGCCTTGTAATTGTAAATCGTGTTGATCGAATAGTCCAAAATTTTGGCAATTTTTTCCGTGTCGTGGATGCCCATTCTGATGAGCGCAAAAATGCGAAGTTCCGTATTGAGTAATTGACCTTCTTTTAACACAATTTTATTTTCATCTGTAAAGTAGGAATTGAAAATGGTGACGAAATCGGGGAATAGTTTCAGAAATACTTTGTCAAAATTGTTGTAAAGGTCTTCACGTTCTTTTTTCAGATTGATATTGTTGACCGCCAACCGTATGTCCTCTGTCTTTTTTGTCATCAACTTCAATTCGATGGTACGTTTGAAAGCTTCGATTTTATTCAAATATTCTGAATTGGTGTTGAAATAATAGCCGATGTATTCTTCCTTGATCTTATTGGCTTCTTGAAGTGCCCGTTCTGCAATTTTTCTTTTTTTCAATTGCTTGAAAATGATAATCGCAAATACAATGACAAGGATTGAAAGCATGGTTACAAGAGAAGAGTAAATCAGCCAAAGTCTACGCTGCTCTTCAGTGCTACTCAGTTTTGCTGCATCAATCGCTGGTAAAATTGCACCCACTTGAATTTTACGCTGACGAGCTCCGTAAAAGACAGCATCGTCCATCGCCTGATGGATAAAATTATACGCATTGATGATATCTCCTTTTTTATATAGTAATTCTGCCAACACGGAAATCGCAGAAGTTTCATGAACCGAACTCTCAATATCCGCTATCGATGCTCTCGCCAAAAGCGCAATCGCCTCCTCAGGTTGATGACGTGATATATAGTAGTAACTCAACGTAGATGCAGTAACAGCTAATTGATGCGCAGTAAGATTGGGTCGGGCCAGCAATTGATTCAAGTCAGCAAGCGCCTGTTGATTATTCTCATTGCGAAGGTTTTTCAGGCCACGGAAGTAAAGCTGATTATAAGAACCCTTAGGGCAAAAATGAATTACAGAATCCATGTACAGGTTCGCCATTTTATTATAGATAGGCGAAAAAAAACGATCTCGGTTAAAATCGATGAGATCATAGTACAGACGAGCTCTTAGAAAATAATAGTCAACCTTAATAGAATCGGGCATTCCCGATACAGAACTTTGCGCTAGAGAATCGATTGTCTCTTTAAACATTCCTGAAGACAGAAGCACAAGGCCCAATTGATTCTTTGCATGAGCGCTACGAACCGGGTCGTTAAGCGTTTTAGCAGCTGTCTGCATTCGTTGCATATAAGAGAACGCAGAATCAAAAATAAAAGTCTTGTATTCGTTGGTCAGCTTTAGCAGAATATCATATTGATGAATCAGGTCAGATTTTGGAGTTCTACTAAGTTCATCATGATAACGTTGTAGCCTCTTGTACTTTTCGTTATGAAAACTTTTTCGATGATCTATTGTTTGATTCAGTTTTGCCAATAGTGAATCGTTCTGCGCCAGAAGATCAAACCCCAGAAAAAAAAACAACACGACTATGAAAAACTTCATGACTTAATTATGTGCGTCTAAAGGTATTGTAATTTTTATCAATGGCGAAAGCTATAATTTTTGAATAGATTGAATTATTTCTTGAACAGTATTGAAACAACAAAGACATGAAATTCTCACTCGATAAAACTTTCGAGATTTCAGAACGAACACCGAAAGTCCTCAAAGAACTTACTAATGAATTAAGCCCTGAGTGGATAAATTCAAATGAAGGCCCCGAAACATGGTCGGTTTTCGATATTGTCGGACACTTGATTTATGGCGAAAAAACGGATTGGGTCCCTAGAATGGAATTGATTCTCTCGGACAAATCGGACAAACTTTTCACTCCCTTTGATAGGTTCGCTCAATTCGAAGAATCGAAGGGCAAAGATTTTAAAAGTCTTCTCGATGAGTTTGAGAAACTCAGAATTCATAACCTTCAAAAGATAAAGTCTCTTAATCTTTCTGAGTCTGATTTTTCAAAAACAGGCATCCATCCAACTTTCGGGATTGTCACTTTAAGGCAGCTATTTTCTACTTGGGCCGTTCATGATCTTAATCACATCAATCAAATCAGTAGGGTCATGGCAAAGCAATACTATAATGAGGTCGGTCCTTGGGTGGAATTCCTCGGAATCTTAAACAGATAGCCTAATAGCAGGCCGTTTCAAAAAAATTTAAAGCCAGACTTGTTTGGTAACTTTTAAGTTACATATATTTGTGTAACTTAAAAGTTACTTATTATGCAGAAAGAAATAAAGCAAACATGGTTTTTTAAACAATCACCATCAGAAGTTTGGGAGTACCTAACCAAACCAGAACTCATCGAACAGTGGTTGATGAAGTCAGATTTTAAACCCGTTGCAGGGCATAAATTCCGTTTCACATTTGTGTCAAAGCCCGAAGGAAAATATGACAATGTTGTCCATTGCGAAGTACTGGAAGTCAAACCATTCACCAAACTCTCTTACTCATGGAATGGCGCAACACAAGACAAAAGCAGAAACTATAACTCGATAGTTGTATGGACACTTGCGCAAAAAGACAATGGAACAGAATTACTCTTGCAGCACAATGGATTTACGGAGCTTGAAGACATTCTTACTCACTCGAATGGATGGAACAGTTGCTTAAAGAAATTTGAAATACTGATTAATTCAACTCAAAAATGAATACACAAACATTAGACGCCTTCCAGGTTATTGCAGACCCTAGCCGGAGACAAATGCTGATGATGCTTTCCAAAGACAGCATGACCATAAATTCTATCGCTGAAAATTTTGATATGAGCAGGCCAGCCGTATCGAAGCATATCAAAATAATGTATCAAGCCGGTTTTATTTCCATAAAAGATATTGGCAGAGAACGCCATTGTGTCTTGAAACAAGATGGCTTTAACGAACTGCAAGAGTTCATCAACTACTTCGACAAATTCTGGACAAGCAAACTCAGCAAACTTCAATCCATTTTAAACAACAAATCAAAACAATAATCATTATGGAAAATCAAAATTTCACTTCGACTATTTTGGTTGATCAATCGCCATCCGAAGTTTTTAAAGCGATCAATAATCCTCGAGCATGGTGGAGCGAATCAATAGAAGGTAACACGACCAAACTCAACGATGAGTGGACTTATCATTTTGAAGATAATCATCGAAGCAAAATGAAAATAACTGAGATGGTTCCCGACAAAAAAGTAGTTTGGTTGGTAGAAGAGAACTATTTCAAGTTTACGAAAGATCCAGGTGAATGGACAGGGAATAAAATTGCTTTTGAAATTTCAAAGCAAGGTGATAAAACGCAGTTGATATTCACTCAAATCGGATTGGTCCCAACCTATGAGTGCTATAATGTTTGTCGCGATGCGTGGACAGGCTTTATCCAAAAGAGTTTGCAAAGCTTAATAGCGACAGGCAAGGGGCAACTCAAATGGTATTTACCATCATAAAGACTTGAAAATAAGAATCAAAATAATTTCATATGACACAGAAAAATTATCATAAAAGAATCAAGGTGAATGATTCAGTAGATGAAGCAATGAAAAAAATTAGCCAAGTAAATAAATGGTGGGCCAAGAAAGTGAAAGGCAAGACTGAAAAACTGAATGATAAGTTCACTGTTGATTTCGGAAAAACTTTCGTTGATTTTCAAATCAGTGAATTTGCGCTAAACAAAAAAATAGTTTGGAAGATAACCGATTGCAATTTGGATTGGATCGAAAACAAAAAGGAATGGAATGGCACTGAAGTTGTATTCGAAATTTCTGAAAAGAAAAATTCAACTCAAATTGATTTCACTCACGTTGGTTTGGTTCCAGATGCTGAATGTTACAAAGACTGTGAAGTAGGTTGGAACGAACATATTGGGGAAAGTCTGGTGAAGTTCATCGAAGAAGGAAAGGGAATGCCTGTATAGACTTGAATCAGAGCTTGCAAGAGTGTATTTTGAAGGCTAATCTTTCAGGATATGCTTACTGATATTAATCCAAAATTGCCCATGCGTAACAAGGCTGTTACTCGGGATTTCTATATCAACAAACTTGGCTTTCAAGAATTCGGAAGTGCCGATTACGATGGATACTTAATGGTTCAAAAAGATAAAATACAAATCCATTTTTTTGAATTTAAAGAACTTGACCCAAAAGAAAATTATGGGCAAGTATATATTCGGACAGATCAAATTGAAGAACTCTATAAAAAAACGGTAGAGAAAAATTTGGCGCTACCGAAAGCAGGTCATCTTGAAATCAAACCTTGGAATCAAAAAGAGTTTTCTTTACTTGACCCGGATAATAACCTTCTCACTTTTGGGCAAAGTATGTCTTAAGGTTTTTCCATGATCATGGTCACACCTTGGCCACCCGCAGCACAAATGGAGATGAATCCTTTACCCGATCCTTTTTGATTTAACAACTTAGCCATCGTGGCAATGATACGTCCACCTGTTGCAGCAAAAGGATGCGCAGCGGCTAAGCTACTGCCCTTTACATTTAGTTTTGAACGATCAATACTTCCAAGAGCCGTATCAAATCCAAATGCTTTCATCAACTCTGCGCTTTCCCAAATTTTCAAAGTAGCAAGTACTTGCGCAGCAAATGCTTCGTGTATTTCATAGAAATCAAAATCTTGCAAGCGAAGATTCGCCTTCTTTAGCATACGAGTTGATGCGTACACTGGGGCAAGCAACAAATTCTGTTTTTGATTTACGTATTCAATGGCCGCAACTTCCGCGTGAGTGATATATGCGAGAATTGGTAAATTATTTTTCTTTGCCCATTCCTCACTCGCAATCAAAACACATGATGCTCCATCTGTAAATGGAGTAGAATTTCCTGCCGTCAGCGTTCCATTGGTTTTATCGAAAGCTGGTTTAAGTCTCGTCAGCTTTTCCATGCTTGTATCTTTTCTAGCATTGTTATCACGATCAAGACCTAAATAAGGCGTGAGCATATCATTGAAAAAGCCTTCATCATAAGCCTTAGTCATTTTCTGATGACTTTCCAATGCAAATTGATCTTGCTCTTGACGAGTGATGCCGTAATACTTCGCTGTGATTTCTGTGTGGCCTCCCATCGAAAGACCTGTGCGTGGTTCATCAATACCTGGAGCTTCAGGCGCTAAATCTTTGAATCTTACTTTCAAGAATTCCTTAAGTTTTGCTCCAAACGATTTTGCTCTTCTAGCTTTCAATAAAATTTTGCGAAGAGGTTCAGAAATCACAACAGGCACACTACTTACGGAGTCAACTCCACCAGCAATACCCACTTCAATTTGACCCGTTGCTATTTTATTCGCTATATAAACCGCTGCTTCTATTCCTGTATCACACGCTTGCTGAATATCACACGAAGGTGTAGCAGGGTCGAGTGAGGTCCCCAACACGCATTCGCGCATCAAGTTAAACTCTCGCGTATGTTTGATCACTGCACCACCAACCACCTCGCCAAGCAATTGACCCTGCAATTTGTATTTGTCAATCAACCCGTTAAGTGCTGCGATCATCATATCCTGGTTGCTCGCATCGGCATAAGCCGTGTTATGTCGTGCAAAGGGTATCCGGTTGTAACCGACAACGGCAACTTTACGAAGCACTCTTGATTCATTCATAAATGGAAATTTTAAATGTCAATTTAAAACATTGGTGATTAGGTATAAAGTTCAATAATAGTCTTAGGGAAAATAAGCTGTGATATAGACAAAGTTTTAGGCCTTTTACTTAAAAATCCTATACCGATCATTTTAGTAAGTTACCGTATCTTTGAGGATTGTATATATCTCTTAAAATTAGATGACGGTAAGTGTGAAGCGATTTATCTGTGCGATTGGAGTGTTACTGCCGCTTGCCGTTTTTGGTCAAAGTAACAGCTGGATCAATTTCAGTCAGAAGTATTACAAAATCCCCGTTGCTCAGGAGGGAATCTATAGGCTCACCTATTCGAATTTACAATCTGCTGGCATACCCGTTGGTGCAGGTGGCGTAGACCCTCGGTTTATCCATATTTACCATCGTGGTGATGAGCAGTCTATTTATATACAAGGTCAATCCGATACTCGCTTTGATGTGAGTGATTATATAGAGTTCTACGGACAGAAGAATGATGGTGCACTTGACAGCCTTTTATATAAGCCGTCATCTCTTCAGCCTCATAAATATTATAGTTTATTCTCAGATACTGCAGCGTATTTCCTCACGTATAGTGTCGTTCCTCCAATGGGATTGCGAATGGACACAGAGCAATTGGTGAACGTAAATAATTTGCCTGCTGAAACTTATCAGTACACTGAGCGGCTAAAAATTTATCATGATTCTTACAGTGCTGGGTACACAATAAGCGATGTAACCCAATCAACTTATTTTGATCTTGGCGAGGGCTGGACGGGCTTACCTGTACAACAAGGTACTTCGATTGACTATGTTATCGATTCTCTTTTCAATGGAGTCTCGTCTGCAGGTAATCCAAAACTTGAACTTCTGGTGGTGGGTCGAGATGCAATTCCGCACAACATAACAATTTATGTTGGACAGGATATTTCCAGTTTGCGAACTCTAACAACTATGAGTTTTACTGGCTTTAATACTTATCCATTTAAATCTGATCTGCTTTGGAGTGACATTGGGTCGAATGGAAAAATGGTAGTAAGAATTGAAGCCGCAAGTGCGAGTACAAATCGTTATCAAGCGAGTTTATCGTATGCGAAGGTGACCATTCCTCAAGGTTTTAATTGGACGGGGATAAATCAAAAAAGATTCCAACTCGAAGTAAAGCCCGGAGGACAATCTTTTCTTACTCTTTCGAATGCATCCAACATCAGGATGTGGGACATAACAGATTTGCAGAACATCACCAGTTTGTTGCCAACATCGACCAGTCCATTTTCAGTCATTGTGCCTGGTACATCTGTTTCGAAAAAAATCTTCACTTCGAATTTCGTTTTCGCTTCTTCAATTATTCCGATTTCATTCAGACAGATTGATCCTTCCGCATACAATTTCGTTATCATTACAAACAAGGCTTTAATGCGGCCAGCTTCTGGTTATGCCAATCCAGTTCAAGCTTATGCAGCCTATCGCGCTTCCACTGCCGGAGGAAGTTACGATACGCTAACAGTTACTATCGATCAACTGTTCAATCAATTTAATTATGGTGAGACCTCTCCGCTTGCCATTTATAGTTTCATGAAATTCATGTCGCAAGGAAATGTGAAAAATCTATTCCTGATAGGAAAGGGCCGAGACATGGATTATTCAATTTATCAGCGAAAGCCACTTAAGTCTGGTGAGCTTGCTGATTTTGTTCCGTCAGCTGGATATCCTGGTGGAGATATTGCATTCACTGCAGGCCTTAACGGAACAACATATGAGCCAGCCATTCCCACAGGCCGCATAACGGCAACGACTTCCGCGCAAGTCGCAGCTTATCTGAACAAAGTAAAAGAGTTGGAATCACAACCTCTACAACCGTGGGCAAAACAGTTGTTGCACTTGAGTGGGGGTGGAAACGCAACCACTGATGCTTGGGAACTCGCTTATTTCAAATCGATTGTAGACGGCTTCGCTAAAATTGCTGAAGGTCCATACTTAGGCGGAAATGTCACGACCAAATCGAAACAAAACGTTGGTATCGAAACAATCAATGTTTCAACAATCGTCAATCAGGGTGTAAACCTTGTCACCTTTTTCGGTCACTCAGCTCCGAACATCATCGACATCGATATCGGCAATGTGAGCGATCCCACTCTTGGTTACAATAACCCAGGAAAGTATCCTGCTTTTTTGATCAACGGGTGTAATGCTGGAAATATCTTCGCTAATGAAATTACTTTCGGAGAAGATTGGATCTTGGCCGCTAACAAAGGCTCCCGAAATTTTATTGGCGGTACTTCCTTCGGCTTAATCAATGACCTCAATTTATACTCCACACTTTTTTACCAAGTTGGTTTTGGCGATTCCACATTTATCAAAAAAAGCATTGGAGAAATTCAAAAGGAAACAGGAAGGCAATATCTGGCTATAAAGTCGGCCAATATTTTTTCAATTTCACAGGTACAGCAAATGGTGCTTTCTGGTGACCCTGCTTTAAAACTATTCGGCACTGCACTACCTGATTATGCTATCGACAACGGTTCTCTTTCGCTTGCTTCTCTTGATGGAAAGCAGATCACTTCTCTCAGTGACTCATTTGCAGTCAAAATAATTGTAAAAAATTTAGGCGCGTATTCAGCAAAGCCGATGAGAGTACGTGTTATCAGAACATTCAATGATGGCACATCCAAGACATACGATTCTGTTTACGCCTCCACAGTTTATATCGACACATTGCAATTCACCATCAAAAAAGAACAAGCTATCAATGGCTTTGGAAATAATTATTTTGATGTTCTCATCGATCCGCTTAATACAATCAAAGAACTAAACGAGACAAACAACACTGCCCATCTTGGCGCCTACATCCCATCAAACGGCACGATCAATCTTTATCCACCGCCCTTTGGGATTGTAAACTCAACTTCTTTCAATCTCGTTTTTCAAGATGCGAATTTACTTGGGTCACAAAGAGATTTTCTAGTTCAAGTCGACACGACTAATACTTTTGGTAGTCCGTTCACAAAAAAGCAAACTGTGAATGGGAAAGTACTGGCAAAAGCAGCAATCAATTTGCTTCAAGGAGATTCAATCGTTTATTACTGGCGTACCAAACCTGTGAAACTATCTTCTTTGGATAGTTCAGACTGGACGATGTCCTCTTTCATTTACATTAATAATGGAGTCGAAGGCTGGGCACAAACAAAATTTCCTCAAACAAACACGGATGCACTGATTCACTTAGATGCAGACTTGACAAAAAAAGAATTTAATTTCCTTGAAACGATTTCTCATGTAAATATTAAATCTACAGGTGCGAATAGTTCATCAAATCAAACTGATGCATCAATGAATATTGACGGTGTGGAATACAACGTTGCCGCTCAAGTCGATATCAATTGTAGAAACAATACAATCAACCTAGTCGCATTTAATAAAGAAACGGCAACTCCATATCCAGGCTTGAGTGTTTATCTTCAAGATCCTCGTGGCTGCGGGCTTCAACCATCCGTGATCAATAGTTTTGATCCATCTGAATTGGAAGCAAGCGATGGTCTAAACATTTTGAATTATGTCGATAATATAAAAGTGAGTGACTCAGTAATTTTATATTCAGTTGGGAATGCAGCTTTCTCAACATGGTCATCTAATGTTTTGACAAAACTAAATGATCTTGGAATTTCAAATTCACAAATCACTTCATTACAAGACGGAGAACCCGTTATCATCTTTGCCAAGAAAGGTTCTTCCGTTGGATCAGCGAAAGTTTTTAGAAGCCCGTCTTCGCCAGCTTCTTCACAAGACCTTTCGGTTGCATCTACAGTAACAGGAAAATTTACTTCCGGGACAATCAAGTCAGGAGTTATCGGTCCAGCAAAAAAGTGGATGAGTTTCTCAGCAAAAGCTAGTCAAGTAGAATCAGTTGATATTGTTAACTATTCCATTTATGGATTATCATTGGCTGGTCAAGAGACCTTGATACAATCGAATGTTCAAAATAATTTGGATTTATCTTTTATTGACGCAAGTCTCTATCCACAATTAAAAATTCAAATCGAAGTTACTGACTCAGTCAATCAAACTGCCGCTCAGCTAAAAAATTGGTTTGTTCTATACGAATCTCTGGCTGATGGATTATTGTTTTTCAGTGGATCAACAGATACACAAACCTTGCAAGAAGGTCAACCATTTAGCGGAAGTTATGGATTCACTAACATTTCCTCAAAATCATTCAGTGATTCATTGCAAGTGAGCACAGACGTATTTACCATATCTAGATCAACTCATTCGAACAGTTCATTCAAGATAAAGGCGCCCGCACCAGGGGACACAACACTCTTTACTGTTCCTGTTGAAACAAAAGATAAGGCCGGTTTAAATAACATTACTGTTTTTGTCAATCCAAAAATTCAGCCAGAACAGTATTATGAGAACAATGTGATCGGATTAGATAGTTACTTGAATGTACTTGCTGATAAGTCCAATCCAATACTTGACGTAACTGTTGATGGAAGATATTTGCAAAACGGAGACTATGTTTCAACAAGCCCTGTGATCGTGGCAAAGCTTCATGATGACAACCCGTTCTTGTATATTAATGACACGACACATTTAAATCTCTTCTTAAGTTATCCGTGCGATACCACGCCATGCCCATTTACAAGGATTAACTACAGTCGCAACGATGTTCATTGGACACCGGCTTCTGCTTCATCAGATTTTGTTGCTTCATTCCATCCTTCTAATTTGGTTGAAGGGACTTACACATTACAAGTTTCAGGGACAGATGAGAGCGGGAACTTGAGCGGAGCTCAGCCCTATCAGGTTTCTTTTCAAGTGATGGATGAAACAACTTTTGCCTTGCGCTCGGTCTACCCAAATCCGTCCTCCGATGTTTTTAATTTCAATTTCGTTTTATCAGGAGGCGATTTACCGGAGAGTTTTTCACTTCAGATTTTTTCATCCAATGGCCAATTGTTAAAACAATTTGACATCAACGATGTTAATGGGTTTTTCATTGGCAACAATGAGTTGCACTGGAGCTCATTGCAGTCAGGTGCTTCAACGGGTTTACTGATTTATCGACTGACAATTTCTGCCAACGGAAAATCAGCTTCTCAAAGCGGAAAGCTGCTGCTTCTCAAGTGATAAAAATAACCTGAGATACCCGAATTATTTTCAGCTAAAAGATTCTCTCAATGATGGTGGTGTCCACCTGGACCATGAACGTGGCCGTGAGAAATTTCTTCGGCAGATGCGTCACGAACGCTTAGAACCTCGACAGCAAAATTAAGCTCCACTCCTGCTAACGGGTGGTTTGCATCAACGGTGATTTCACTTAATCCTACTTCAGTCACAGTTACGACATGTCCTTGATTGGTTTGGAACTGCATTCCTTTTTCTATTTTTTGATCGCCAAATGCCGATCTCGGAACGCGTTGCTTCAAATTCTCATCTTTCACTCCGTAGCCTTTTTCAGGGCTCACCTTCAAATTAAACCTATCTCCAACTTTCTTGCCTTCAAGGCCTTCTTCCATCCCTGGGATCAGGTTTCCAATTCCCTGTATATAATAGAGTGGTTCTCTGCCGGCACTTGAGTCGATGACTTTGCCGGAATTATCTGTAAGCGTATAATGAATGGAAGCTACTTTATGTTTGGAGATTTGCATGAGATTGATTTTTGCACAAAGCTACTCTATTTTGAGTCAGACGAAAATTATTCAGTTCGCAAACTTTCTACAGGGTTAGCCGATGCTGCTCGCAACACTTGATACGAAATAGTCAGCGAGACAACTACAAGCACTGATAAAAGACTAATCACATAAATCAGACCATCGATGGAAGTGTGATAAATAAAATTGGTAAGCCACTGTTGTAGCAAATAATACGATACCGGAACTGCGATCACAAATCCAATCAGAATGAGAACAACAAAATCACGATAGATAAGCATGAGCACAGAGTTCACACTGGCACCGAGAACTTTGCGAACACCAATTTCTTTTACTTTCCGTTGTACAGTAAATAAGACCAATCCGTATACTCCAAGGCAAGAGATCAAAATGGCAATACCACTAAACACTTTGATGATCGATCCGAAGTTCTGATAGTTGGCGTACTGTTGATTCAATTGTTGATCGAGGAAAGAATATTCAAATGCCTTTTCGGGAAATATTTGATTCCAATCCGATTCGATCGACTTTATCATCTGAATAGGATCTGCATTTTCAAACTTGATGGCAAGTGTATTGAATTGATTTTCGTCAATTGAAAGAACGAGTGCTGAAATTGGATTTGTTAAAGACATGAAATTAAAATCCTTAACCACACCAATCACCTTGCCTTTCTTTCCTTCACGATCAATATTTTTTCCTAAAGCCTGATCTGGTGTGCCCCACTTATACTCGCGCACGGCTGTCTCATTAATCATAAAAGATTCCTGCTTGTCAGTCGGATAATCCCGATTAAAACTTCTTCCAGCAATCAATTGCATTCCATACGCTTTTTCAAAATCGTATTCCACAGAAATACATGCAGCAAGCATATTATCTTCCCTTGAGAAAGCCCTCAGGAACAATTCCGCGAAAGAGCGCGTCTGTTCCAATAGCTGACGAAGAAAGTGTTGTCGATTTGATTCCATTTTGTCTCTCTATCCGTGTGCGAAAATTTTGTATTCTTTGGCGAAAAGAAGAATCCGTCTGCTGAAAAATAGAATTCATATTCTGGCTAAAGAGAGGAATATTAACGACTTGCTCTTTATCAAATCCCAGCGGTCGATCAATCAAATAATTTAGCTGCTTTACAATCATTATCGTTCCCGAAAATAAAATGCTCGCAATCGTAAGTTGAACAACAACGAGAGTCTTGCGAAGCAGCTGACTGCCGTGACCTCTGTAGCCAGAGCCCTTAAGTGCACTTACCGATTCAAATTTTGTTACAAAGTATGCTGGATAACCTCCAGCCAGCAAAGTCACAATAACTAATAATCCGATCGATGTTAAAAGCAGAGGAGAATCGATCACCTGAATAAACTGAAGATGTTTATCCGTTAGTAAGTTGAGAACAGGCAGAGCGAAATCGAATGCAACAAAGCTCATGACTAAAGCAATGAAGCAAAACAAAAAACTCTCTGCCAAAAACTGTGTGATGAGCTGATATTTCAACGACCCCATAATTTTGCGAATACCTATTTCCTTTATTCGAGTGAGTGATTGAGCAGTGCTAAGATTGATGTAGTTTATACAAGCAATTAGTAAGGTCAAAATCCCAGCAGCGACAAAAACAAAAATGGTAGTCATTGAGTTGGTAGGTCGCGGCTCATCTAGAAATGTGCTCTTCAAATGAATGTCAGTAATCGGCATCATGAAGAACGCCTGTCCAAATAAAGCCCGAGGGTTCGCGCTCTTTTTAAGAAAGTCAGGCATCTTCTCATCAATACTAGACGGAGTCGCTCCTTCTTTAAGTAACACGTAAGTGAAAGAATGACTGATCGCAAAATTCTGAGCGAGATTGCGTCTCAAAACTGCTGCCGTCTTTTCATCTTCAAGCTCAAACATGTCGTCATAAGGGACAAGCATATTAAAGCGAATGTGTGAACTCTCAGGGAAATTTTTTACAACTCCAGTCACTTTAAACAAATGCCTTCCTGCTAGCATAAGAGATTCGCCAACGGGATTCTTATTCCCAAAATATTTGATTGCCATCTCCTCGTTGAGCAGAACTGTGTACTTGTCCTTAAGTGCTCGAGAAGGATCTCCGGAAACAAATTGAATGGTGAACATTTTCGTAATCGCTGAGTCGGCAAAAACAATATCATTCTCTTCAAAAGACTGAGTGCTTTCAGGAAGTTTGACTGTAACGTTACGTCTATACAAACGGCCTGCTTCCTCTACTTCAGGAAAATAATCTTTCAGGAGAGGCGCAATTGGAGGTGGAGTATCCGCCAGCTTCAATCCATTTGGAACAAGATACCAAAGTCGATATAAGCGTGAAGCTTTGTCATTGAACTGATCATAGCTCAACTCGCTTCGAGTATATGTAAATACAAGCAGAGCCAAAGTAAGCCCACATGTAAGCCCAACAAAATTGATTACCGAGTAAGCTTTATAACGAAGTATATTTCTCCAAGCTGTCTTAAAAAAATTGATGAGCATATTCCAAGCTGTTTAAATTGTTATTCACTTCTTAAACTATTCACAGGATTCGTTAGCGCGGCTTTTATCGTTTGAAAACTAACGGAGACAATAGTAATGAGCAACGCTACAGAAATCGTAGTCAAAAATATTCCAACTCCAACGGTTGTTTTGTAAGCAAATTCCTCCAACCATTTTTTCATGAGATACCACGCCAATGGACATGCAATGACGCAAGCCAAAAGTACGAGAGCTAAAAATTCTTTCGATAACAACATCATGATACTAATAATGTTGGCTCCAAGAATTTTCCTTACGCCAATTTCTTTCGTTTTGGAAATAACTAAGAAAGAGACAAGACCAACTAAACCAATAATGGCAATAACAATTGTAATCACGGAGAATGCTATAAACATTTTTGCGGTGCGTTGTTCAGAGCGATATTGGTTAGCAAAGTTCTGATCGAGGAAAAAATACTTTATATCATACTCTGGATAATATTGTTTCCAAAGAGTCTCCACACTACTAAGAAGTCCTTTCGTTTGGTTAGCCTCGTATTGAATTGCAAAATATCTTGAGCGATATGGATTGTAATCCATCGTCATCGGATAAATGTGCTGTTGCAATCCAAATTCATGGTAATCTTTTACAACCCCGATTACCGTCCCTGCAGGATATTGGGAAGGCGAGTCAATTTTTTTTCCAATCGCTTCTTCAGCGCTTGACCAGCCCATTTGCTGAACGCACGTTTCATTTACAATCAATCCATTTTCCAATTCGTAAGGACTTTTTAAATCAAAATTCCTTCCAGCAACAAGAGTCAAGCCCAATGTCTTCAAATAATCCTCATCAATAGCCATGTATTCCACACTAATACTCCCTGCATCTGGTCGATCTTCTGGGAACGCCCATTGGCCTACCCAACCGGGTCTGCTTGGAAGTGCATTTGTAAAAGTCACTGATTTAACTGATGCCAATGATTTCAATTTTTCTTTTAAAACATTTCCACCGGCTGAACCTGCACCGCCTCGATCAGTTACTTTGTCAGCATCTAAAACAAGGACTTGATCCCCTCGAAAGCCGAGGTCCTTGTTTTGCATATAATTCAATTGGTCAAGCACAACAAAAGTGCAGATGATGAGCGCGGCTGAAATCATAAATTGAAAGACAACCAAAACTCTGCGCAACTTGATCCCGCGTGAGCCTGTTATCAAGTTTCCTTTCAATACTTCTGCAGGCCTTAATGCAGACATAACCACAGAAGGATAGTAGCCTGACAAGAATGAAATCAGCATTACTAAGAGAACAATCCCGAAAATAATTACAGGGTCAGCCAATGTTTTCAATGAATAATTCTTTCCAAGAATTTCGTTGAACAAAGGAAGCACCGTTCCTATCAATGCCATCGCAAGGAAAAAGGAGATAAAAGTCAAGAGAAATGATTCACTCAGAAACTGATAGATCAAAAGTTTCCGATTTGACCCGACAACTTTACGAAGGCCAACCTCCTTGGCGCGATAAGCTGATCTTGCTGTAGCCAGATTAATAAAATTGATGCAAGCTAAAAGAATGATGAAGCAAGCAATACCACTCACAATATAAACACGTTTTTCGCTACCTAAAGGTCCCATGCCATTGCCTCTCTCCGACTTGAGATAAATGTCAGTCAATGGTTCAACTCCAACATACATAAGCATTCCCCATGCTTGCATATTTTCTTTAACATGGTCGACATAAAGATTTCTAACTTTCTTAACGAAGCTTTGTCTATCGACACCAGGTTTAAATAAAATATAATTTCTCACGTTGATATTTCCCCAACCATCATCATAACTAAAGCCTTGGTGAGTTATCTTATAGGTGGAAAAAAAGGAAATCAATGCGTTGAATTGCATGTGTGATTGACTTGGCACGTCCTTCATTATACCTGTAACTTCAAATAAAAGCGAGTCGGCAAGAGTTAACGTTTTACCAATTGCATCACCATCTTTAAAATATTTTTTTGCAGTCGACTCAGTCAGGACAATTGAATTCGGTTTAACAAGAGCAGTAGATGAATCTCCTTTTAAAAGTGGAAATGAAAAAATGCTGAAGAATTCTTGACCAGCATAATATATTCTTTCATCAAAGCGCTTCGTATTATAGTTTATCTGAAGATTGGAGCCATTGGCGATATAAACTACCTTTTCTACTTCTGGGAAATCTCTTCTGATCAAGTCCCCAATCGGCCAGCCGTTGGCTTCACCTTTTGAGAGCTTACCAGATTTTAATTCTTCAAAGTCTGTAGCTACTCTATAAATGCGGTCGGCATTGACATGAAATTTGTCAAAAGAAATTTCATCAAGAACATAAATCAAAATAAGAATACCTGTTGAGAGGCCGAGTGCCAAGCCTACTAAATTTATAGCTGCGTACCCCTTGAATTTGATCAGCGTTCGGATCGCAATTTTTAAGTAATTACTTAGCATAACATTTTATTTTATTCACTTCGTAAACTATCCACTGGGTTTCCCATGGCAGATTTTATCGATTCAAAACTTACGGTGACTAATGCAATCGCTAAAGCAAAAACTCCAGCTACAACAAAGACAATCCAACTGATTGAAATTTTGAACGCAAAACCTTCTAGCCATTTACTCATGCTATACCAAGCCACAGGAACAGCTATAACAAATGCGATCAGTACGAGTTTTACAAACTCTTTAGACATCATTCCAACAATTTGACGAACGCTTGCACCCATCACTTTTCTAATTCCTATTTCTTTGAATCTTCTTTCAGCCATGTAAGATGAAAGTCCATAAAGCCCAAGACAGCAAATAGCCATCGCAATCATTCCAAAACTGGTTATGATCTTCGACACCCTTTTGTCTTCTTCATACTGCTTTTGAATATTTTGGTCAACAAATGAATATTCAAATGGCGTATCGATAACTAATTTTTTCCAAGTCTGTTCAATTGATTTTATAGTCTGTTCAAAATTTTGTGGAGTGATGTTTGCAACGATGTGATCATAATATTTTGTTGAATCCGCCATCTCAAACAGCAAAGGCTTGATTTCCTCACGCAATGAATTTTGATGATAGTCATCGATTACGCCAATGACCTGAAAGTCGCTTCTCTTTCCTTGCCAATCGAAATGCAAGTTTTGTCCAACTATTTTTTCTGGCGTAAAGCCTAACTTACTTACGGCCGTTTTATTCAAGATCAATTTTCCGTTGCTTTCAAGTTTGCGATTGTCGGTAAACGATCTTCCAGCCACCAATTTTATTCCCATCAATTCAATATATCCGACATCAACCGAGTTTCTTCGGATGTCGACAGCTTTGTCCATGTTGCCACCATCTGGATAATACATCATGTCGTTCCAAACCTGAAACCCAGGAACATAGTTTGCTCCTGAAACAGCTGTGACATTACTATTTGACTGAAGCTCTTTTTTAAGTGCATCGAATTGATTGTGTGCACTAGCCGTGCGGATAGGCAACACAATTTTTGCGTCAGCATTAAATCCAAGATTTTTTTCGTTCATGAATTTTAACTGCTGAGAGATGATGAAGATTCCGCAGACGAGAATGATGGCGATCCAAAATTGAAAAACAACCAAGCCTTGTCTCAAATATCCAGAAGCGCTACTCACATTGAATTTTCCTTTGAGAACCTGCGCAGGTTGAAATGAAGACAAGTAAAGAGCTGGATAGCTGCCTGCCATCAATCCAGTAACAACTGTCAATAACAATAGATGCCCCAGGAAAGAAATAAAGTTATCGCCTGTAAAAGAAATTTCTTTGTCAGTAAGTTGATTAAAAAAAGGAAGATGCCCATTGAACCAACACAATGCTGATCACGATTGCGATAAACACGATGACCATCGCTTCACCTAAAATCTGTCTGAACTAACGATGAACGGAAAGCGCCCATTGTTTTACGAATACCAATTTCAGGAGCGCGCTTCGTTGCTTTGGCTGTTGAAAGATTCATGAAGTTGATGCACGCAATCAACAGAATTAAAAGCGCGATGGAGCCAATCACATACAACCGATTTATGCGTGGGCTCTGCTCAACATCTGATTTTAGGTAAATGTCCTTCACAGGTTCGAGCCCCAAGGTTTTGTGTATGCCCAAAGCCTTCATAGCCTCTGCTCCATGCTTCTGCAAAACATCGTTAATTTTTTTCTCAACATTGGCCTTATTGTGATTGGGTACCAACTTAAGATAGGCCGGACAAAATTTTGGCCTGCCCATTCTTTGGATGCCTCTTTATCTTTGAGTGACATACTCGCCCCAACCCGAGCTCGTCATTGAAGTAAAGAAGTTCGCATCGATGAAACTTTTATTCTTTCTTACAAAAACACCAGTGACTTTATATTCAGCTGGTTTATTTCCTTGACTAATTGAAATCAGTTTGTCTAGTGCGGGTTTGTCTCCAAAAAGTTTCTTCGCGAGCTTTTCAGAAATAACAACTGTGTTGGGATGAGTCAGCGCTTTTTGAGGATTGCCTTCTTTCAGTTCATAAGTAAAAATATCAAACAGTGTAGAGTCGGCTAAGTAACCTTTAGGTTCATAAAAAATATCATCTTCGTACTTGATCAAACTTTTGAACACCAGGAGGGCTCAATACACGGCAAGCAGTTTCAACTTCAGGAATTTCATCTTTTACCGTCATTGCGATTGGTGGTGACGATGAGCCAAATTTATTGAAGCCCAAATCCGCCCTGAATTCTGTAGTGATGCGATATAAATGGTTTAACCTCGCATGATGTTTGTCATACCCAAGTTCATCTTGTATATAAAGAGTCAGCAACAAACAGCACGCAACTCCGAGTGCCAACCCAAAAATGTTGATTGACGAATAAATTTTGTTGCGCATCAAATTGCGCACTGCGATTTTGAAATAATTTTTTAACATATAAGTCAAATAAATTTCTTATTCACTTCTAAGACTATCTGAAGGATTAGCTTTCGCTGCGCGAAAAGCTTGTGAACTCACCGTCAATATTGCTAACGCCAAAGCTGCTGCTCCCGCAATAGCGAGTATCGAAAAAGAAACATCTATTCGATACGGGAAGGCTTCAAGCCATTCGTTGAGCAACCACCAAGCAAATGGAGCTGCAATTGCAAACGAAATGATTACGAGTTTTGTAAAATCTTTAGATAAGAGAATCATCACACTCGAGATACTTGCTCCCATTACTTTGCGAATTCCAATTTCTTTGGTTCTCTGTTCGGCCGTAAAAGCTGCAAGACCAAACAAGCCAAGACAGAAATCACAATCGCAAGCAATGCAAACAAGTTGGCCACTTTAGAGACCATCTCAATTCCAGCAAATTTCTTCTCGAATTCTTTTATCAGCAAATTGATAGACAAATGGATAGGCAGGATTATGTTCGCGAAAAACTCCTTCAACCAATTTTAGATTTTTAGACACATCACCTTTAGGCATACGAACCATTGCGTAAGCAAACCAGCTCGGATCATATACCATCATTAACGGCTCAACTGACCTGTATGGAGATTGCATGACTACGTTATCGATAATCCCAACAACATTATAATTCTTACCATTCCAAGTTACCTTAGCTCCGATGGGCTCTCTGAAGCCCATATAGTCAACAGCAGCTTGATTCAAAATCATTGAAAGTGAATCATTGTACAATTCAGAAAAATCGCGGCCATCTTTTACTTTGATGCCAATCGTTTTTGAATAATCATATGCTGTTGCTATGGTCGCGAAAGATGCGCGTTGATCATCTCGCTTTCCCTCCCACTTGATGTCTCCCATGTAAGCGAATATGGCAGTGATTGGGCTGTTGGCCTGTGTTGCTGATACAGCAATTCCACTCTTCAATAATTCATTTTTGATAACCTTAAAATTTTTCTGGATATCACCATTATTTTCGATAACCAAAAGATTTTCCTTGTCATAACCCGTTTCTCTTTTTAATCCATGTTGAATCTGTTCATTGAATACAATTGTTCCTGCAATCAGAAAAATGGAAACGACAAATTGAACAACCACTAATACTTTACGTGGAGTTGCGCCCTTCACTTTCAGAAGTTGTCCCTTGAGTACTTTCGAAGCGTTAAATGAAGACAAGTAAAATGCCGGATAACTTCCTGCGACCAAACCCGTAATTAAAATCACTGCTACTGAAGCAATCCAAAACCAACCGTTACCAAAATCAATAAAAAGTTTTTTGCCAACGAGATTGTTATAAAATGGAAGTGCCAATTCCGCGATACAAATTGAAATGAAATAAGAAATTGTTACTACGACCAAAGACTCACCCAAGAATTGAAAAATCAATTCCTTACGTCTTGACCCTACCGATTTCCGAATACCCACTTCTTTCGCTCTGCGCTCGCTCCTTGCTGTAGATAGATTCATGAAGTTGATACAAGCGATAATTAGGATAAAAGCTGCTACTATTAAGAAAGACTTTACTTGAGTGATGCCTCCGCCAGAAGGTTTACCATTTTCAAATTTTGACCACAACCTCCACTTCTCCATGGGGTGAAACATCACTTCCATGAAGGTGCGTTCTGTTTTCTTTTTGATAATATCTCTTACAGCTGCCTCAACTGTTTCCTTTGAAGCATTGTCGTTGAGTTGCGCGTAAATCTGAAATGAATTGTTATCCCAATTTCGAAGTGATTCTTTCACCCAGTATTGACTTTCGATGTACGATTGAAAGGGCAGTAGATAATCAAACTGAAATGTTGAATTTGAGGGTACATTATCGATAACACCGGTCACTGTTGCATCTACGCTGTCATCTACACGAATTAATTTTCCGAGTGCGTCCTCTGTACCAAACAAAGTAATCGCTAACGCTTTTGTAATGACAATTCCGCTTGAGCCTTTTAACGCAGTTTCTGCAGAACCTCGAACCAAGGGAAAAGTAAACATCTTCAGAAAATCTTCTCCAGCATATAGTCCTTCTTTAATATGACGACTATTGCCAACCACAAGTAAATGATTGCTTCCCCAATCTGTTGCAGTCGCATATTTTATATCGCGTTGATTGGTTTTAAATTCTTCAACCAAAGGCAAAGGCATTGCGCGCTGCGTTGACACGCCATTGTCAGCGGGTGAGTTCCCATAAATTTGATAGAGATTGGATTTATTTTGATGAAATCCGTCAAAGCTAACTTCATCACTGACCCAGAGCATGATCAATAAACTGCAGGCCAGACCAACGGCCAAACCAAAAATATTGATAAAGGAATAGACCGAGTTTCTAACGATGTTACGGACTGCGATTTTGAGATAGTTTTTAAACATAGGATTTGATTTGCTTTTAGAAACCCGTCTCGTGCTGCTGATTCAAGATTTAGTCAACATGAGAACAAGAATCTCATTGGTCTTTCCAATGATAGTGCCACCTAAAAAACGTAGCAAATCGTATGAAATTGAGGTTTTTCCATTCCCGTATCGGACGATTGTGGACGAATACGTCCGCTTTCGGTCAAATCATTTCCCGTTACATCAACCTTACTTTTTCATGGTCATTTCGCGATTTTGGTTAGTTTTGCACCTCTTTTTGTGAACCATATATAATTGAGTCAATAATTAGTAAACCATAAATCTATCTTTCTGTGAACACTGTACTTTTCTTAATTCCTGCGATCGGTCTGCTTGGATTGATCGTCACTGCATTCAAATCGTCTTGGGTTGTAAAACAAGATGCTGGTGAGCCAAAAATGCAAGAGCTTGCTGGCTACATAGCAAACGGAGCTATGGCATTCCTAAAAGCAGAGTGGAGAATACTCGGTGTGTTTGCATTGATTGCAGCAATATTATTGGGATGGTCTGGTACCTTGATTGAAGAATCAAGCCCAATCATTGCAATCTCGTTTTTAATCGGTGCGATGCTTTCCGGCCTGGCTGGATTCATCGGAATGCGTATCGCTACTAAAGCAAACGTACGCACCACTCAAGCTGCTAGAACTTCTTTAGCGAAAGCACTTGGCGTTTCATTCACAGGTGGATCTGTGATGGGAATCGGTGTAGCTGGTCTTGCTGTGCTAGGATTGGGCGGATTGTTCATTGTGTTTTTCAAATACTTTGTTCCTGAAGGTGCTACGATTACAGGTGTTGAAATGAAAAAAGCGATTGAAGTACTTGCCGGATTTTCTTTAGGCGCTGAATCAATCGCGTTGTTTGCCCGTGTTGGTGGTGGCATCTACACCAAAGCCGCTGACGTTGGTGCTGATCTTGTTGGAAAAGTTGAAGCCGGAATTCCTGAAGACGATGTTCGCAATCCAGCAACCATTGCCGACAATGTTGGTGACAACGTTGGTGATGTAGCAGGTATGGGCGCTGACCTTTTCGGTTCTTATGTAGCAACAATTCTTGCTACAATGGTATTAGGTCAAGAGATTGCTTCAGCAGATAATTTTGGTGGCCTCTCTCCTATTTTATTGCCAATGGTAACTGCAGGTCTTGGACTTATTTTCTCCATCGTTGCTACTTGGTTCGTTAGAATTAAAAATGAAACTGACAGTGTTCAGACTGCTCTCAATATTGGTAACTGGTCATCTATTGTGATGACAGCTATTGCTTCTTATTTCGCTGTGAAATATTTACTCCCAGAAAATCTTGAACACAGAGGAGTCGTATTCACGTCAACTGACGTTTTCATCGCTATCGTAATTGGTTTAGTGGTGGGAACTCTGATGAGCATGATCACAGAATTCTATACCGCGATGGGTAAACGCCCTGTTAGATCAATCATCAATAGATCAGCGACAGGTCACGCGACAAACATCATTGGCGGACTTTCCGTTGGTATGGAATCAACGATGCTTCCAATCATTGTTTTGGCAGCTGGAATCTTAGGTTCTTATTCTTTCGCAGGTTTATACGGAGTTGCAATTGCAGCTGCTGGAATGATGGCAACTACTGCTATGCAGTTAGCAATTGATGCTTTCGGTCCAATCGCTGACAATGCCGGTGGTATTGCTGAAATGAGCCAGCTTCCTGAAGAAGTTCGTCATCGTACGGATAACTTGGATGCTGTTGGAAATACAACTGCTGCTACAGGAAAAGGTTTTGCTATTGCATCTGCAGCACTTACTTCGCTTGCACTATTTGCAGCGTTCGTTGGTGTATCAGGAATTACAGCTATTGATATTTATAAAGCACCAGTTCTTGCTGGTCTATTTGTTGGCGGAATGATTCCATTCATCTTTTCTTCATTGGCTATCGCGGCTGTGGGCCGTGCTGCTATGGATATGGTGAATGAAGTTCGTAGACAATTCAGAGAAATTCCAGGCATCATGGAATACAAAGCAAAACCTGAATATGAAAAGTGTGTTGCTATTTCAACTCGCGCTTCTCTTCGTGAAATGATTGCACCAGGAGCAATTGCGCTGCTTACTCCTGTTATTGTAGGATTTACATTCGGTCCAGAAGTATTAGGTGGGATGTTGGCGGGAGTAACAGTTTCAGGTGTGTTGATGGGAATTTTCCAATCCAATGCTGGTGGTGCTTGGGACAACGCTAAGAAATCTTTCGAGAAAGGTGTGGTGATTAATGGAGAGACTTATTACAAAAAATCAGAACCTCACAAAGCTTCTGTAACTGGTGATACAGTGGGTGATCCATTCAAAGACACATCTGGTCCTTCAATGAACATTTTGATCAAGTTGTCTTCAATTGTTGCGTTGATAATTGCTCCTCACATTTCTACTTTGAAACATGTTGAGGCAAATCAACCTGAAATGAGAATTGAAAAAGTCGAGAAGGTTTCTGCTCCTGCGGCTGAACAAAAATAAGATTATGAAATTAAGATTAGGAGTCGCCATTGTCGCTATGATGATGGCGACTTCTTCTTTTTCACAGATAGAAAAAGGAAGTTTTTTACTCGGTGGTTCTTTAGGATTCACCGATTCTAAAATCGAGAACCCAAACTCATTTTCTCTTTCGAGTTACCAAAGCCAGAAAGAAGTTAGCGTAACGGTGAGCCCTAACGTTTCCTATTTTGTCATCAACAAGTTATCCGTTGGATTGATGCCTTCTTATACTTTTTCAAGTACTTCCGTTAGCTATTCAAGCGATTTGAAAACTAATACCTTTTCCATTGGTCCTGTGGTGAGATATTATTTTCCATATAAATCATGGGCGCTATTTCCAGAAGTGAGTTTTAGTCTTGGCGTTTCCAATATCAGTGACGGTTATTACAATTCTCCTAGTTCAGAAATCATAGTTAAAAATTCCGCAAAAATAAATTCAATAAAGGCAGGCGTTGGGATGACTTACTTTCTCACAAGGAACATTGGTCTTGAAGGAAAATTATTCTATCAAAAAACTGAAACGACCTACGACAACCTCTACTTAGTGCGTGGGGTTCAGACCGTATATTTTGCAGATAATACAACTTCCTCAATTGCTTTCAACTTAGGCGTTCAGGTTTACTTTTCTCGAAAGGCAGCCGAGGTCAAATAATCGCTCAAATATTCTTCTCTTTCGTTGTTCTGAGAATGCTTCTCAGTTCCAAGACAAAAAATCCCTATATTTAGTTTAACAAACTTTGTTACCTATGAAGACTTTATTGTTTATCTGTTTATTATATGGCGGTACTGCTTTGTTCGCACAATCTTCAGACGGAAAAGTGGTAGTCGATAATGAATCTGTGAAAGTATACGAATTCGAAAGTACTCCTGGAAAAGATGTATGTGGAGCAGGAAAGCATAGCCATCCGGCTCACCTTACGGTAATGCTCACGGATGCTACTATTACAATAACGACTTCTGAAGGAAAAGTATCAACAAAAAAACTGAAAGCCGGTGCTACTTTTTGGAGCCCATCAGAAACTCACATGGTTGTGAATGGAGGCGCAGGTCAAGTGAAGTGTCAACTGGTTGAAGTCAAGAAAAAATCGTAGCTGATTCCGCTTGCGCAAAAGTATCTACGACATCTTAATTCAGTTAGTGCTGATCATTGTCGGTGTCCTATCGGCTTTGGGTGTAGATAATTACAGGGAATCCATTCAAGAAAGGAAATTAGAAAAAGAGTACCTCGTTAATCTTCGCAATTCTGTTCAGTTGGACACCGTCATGTTGAAAAATGAAATTCAACGAACCTTTGCAAAAATAAATGCCATCTCTAAACTGCTCGTATTATCCGACTCATTAAAAGTAGTCGAAGAAGAAAAATTTGCCGAATTGATTACTAATGTGATCATGCTGATTCGTCCAAATTTTATTACCGCTGTTTATGACGAACTCAAGTTTACAGGCAACTTCAAACTCATTCGCAACAACGAATTAAAATCATTGATCATTAGCTATTATGGCGACAATGCCATTATTCAACAACAAAATAATCTAGAGTTGAGCGGCTATCAAGATGAACTTCTTGATGTTCTGACTTTTGATGAGTTGGAATACAAGATTCCATTCGATCAAAAAAAGATATACAAGGCAATTAAAAACTATGAAAGTACGCGCAGACAGCTTCAGCGATCACAAAAAAAGACGAGCATAGTTCGTTCCGGTCTGATCTATACGTCCATGCCGCGCAGTATTGAGTTGCTTGAAAAACTTCAAGCTGAAATCGACAAATAGTTATTCGTACCTCAAAGTCTTAGCAGGATTTACCATAGCGGCTTTAATGGTTTGTGCACTCACAGTAATTAGTGCAATCAGTATTGCTGCAAATCCAGCTAACAAATACGCGAACAAATTCATATCAATATGATATGCGAATGTGTTTAGCCACTTGCCCATAAAGATCCAAGCCAAAGGCCACGCCACTATATTTGCGATCAATATCAGAACTACAATCTCTTTTGAAAGCAAACCCAAAATTGTTGGCACGGATGCGCCAAGCACTTTTCGAATTCCAATTTCTTTAATGCGTTGCATCGTGTTAAATGTGGCAAGTCCAAATAATCCTAGTGTTGCAATAAAGATCGCTAGACCCGAAAATAAAGTGTAAAGTTGATTTTGTTTTTGCTCCGAATCATACAGTTTTTGGTAACGATCAATTGTGAATTGATATTCAAAAGGCCGAGCGGGTAAGAATGATTTCCAGACTTTTTCCAAATGCCCAAGTCCTTCTTGAAAATTATTGCCAGCAACTTTCACCGTTAAGTAGTTATAACTCGATTGCTTCACAGGAAGGAAAATCATGGGCACCATTCGTTGATGTAAGGATTCAAAATGAAAATCTTTTACAACACCAATCAATTTGCCTTTCACACGGCCATATTGGAATTCTTTTCCAATCACTTCCTCATTTGATTTCCATCCCAATGCACGAACGGCCTCTTCATTCACTACATAAGCTAAAGAATCGTCTGTTTTTATTGATTTTCGAAAAATCGCGGCCAGCTGCAAATCCGATCCCATATGTATTAAAGAACTCATAGTCAGAGCGAATCATTTTCAGGGTGACCGATGCCGGAATAAGTTGGCCATCTTTTACTATTGAGGCACCATTACTATCAAGCAATCTGCCCGTTGGTATTCGTGAACTTCTTGTAGCATTTTTTATTAAAGATGATTTAACAAGCTCATTATAAAACGCATCGTAGTTTTCGCCTAACTCACGATAATAACTCAATGTGATGAGTCGATCTTTGTCAAAACCCAAACTGGCATTGTTCATAAAATTCAGTTGTTGTGTGGTGACGATCGTTGCAATGATCAGAACAATCGAAATTGAGAACTGAGCTACTACTAATGTTTTTCGTATTCCTCCTTTTCCTTTCACTGATCCTTGCTGTCCCTTTAAGACCAAAGCAGGCTTGAATGAAGAAATTACGAAAGCCGGATAAACGCCAGCGAGCAAACCAACAATCAAAGCAAATGCTACAAGCGAAAATAACAGTGGCCAATTTTGCAATTGCAACAAGAGATGCTTATTGGTAAAATCATTTAGCCAACCTAATGTTGACCAAGCTATGCACAAGGCCATCGTCAGAGCTATCAATGACGTTAGCACAGATTCACTGAGATATTGGCTGATCAATTGATTCCGAAATGCGCCAACTGTCTTTCTCAAACCAACTTCTTTAGCCCTCTTTGTGGCGCGCGCTGTAGAAAGATTTACAAAATTGAAGCAAGCAATGAGCACAATGAAAACACCAATGACGCTCATGGTGTAGACATTATTAATGTTTCCACCCAATTCTATTTCATCATCAAATGATGATCGCAAATGAATGTCCTTTATGCTCTGAAGAGAAAGTTGGGTTGTTTTAGAAGCTTTGAAATCCGCTGGTGCTCCATTGGCTTTCGCTATGGGCGTTAAGTGTTTGTCAAGGAAGTTTGGAAATCTTGCCGCGACTTTTGCGGGATCAGCCCCAGGTTCGAAAACCAAATAGGTAGTAAAAGCGTTGTTGCCCCAATTTGTTTCCAGCTGTTTTCGCCCATAAAACAGACTATCATTTAAGGTACTGAACGATACAAGGAAATCAGGGTGCCAATGTGTTTGGCCAGAGAAATTTTCAAACACGCCAGTTACTTCAAAGTCAAGTCTGCTTCCTCCCTTTACATGCTTGCCTATAGGATCATCGTTTCCAAAATATTTTTCAGCCGTTGATTGAGAAAGCATCACAGTGTTCGGACGCTCCAAATCTTTAGAAGGATTTCCAGAAATAATTTTGATGTCAAGTATCTTAAAAAGATCGGGCTCGACCAGGAAAACATTTCCTTCGTTAGCCATTTTTTTGCGATCCCCATTTTCTTCTACAGCGATCACCATGTTGAAATTGACAGTTCGAGCCATCTCTTGAATCTCCCCAAAATCATTTTTCAACAATGGACCAATGGGAGGTGCAACCGAACAGAGTTTCAAATTGGATGCTCCATCGCGATTGAAAAACTCACGTGTAACTCGATATGTTCTGTCCGCTTTTACATGATAGCGGTCATAACTTAGTTCATCGCTGACAAAAAGATAAATAAGAATGGAGGAAGCAATGGCCAGCGTGAGGCCCATAAGATTGATAAATGAAGTGAGTCGATTGCGTGACATGGCGCGCAAAGCAACCTTAAGGTAGTTTTTAATCATCGGACGGGTGGTTTCATCTATAAACTTTGCTTGGCTACAAAGGTTACACAATGACGTCCCTAAAAAGACAAGGTTGCGTTGAAATCAGTGAATTGTACCAGCTAAGGTGAAAAAGATACCGTTCCGCTTTGGGTAATCCGCACGGTCGTTGGTGCACATCATATTCAGACCTGAAATGCCTGCACTCAATCCAAAGTGTTCTGAAACTTTTATGCGGCTGTAAAATACATTAAGACCAGTAGAGAAATATTCAGAATTGTTGTGGTCAATCAACTTGTTGTTGTGCCAAACCAAATAGGTAATGTCCCAATGATTTTTGGAATACATAAAACGAACTCTATTGAACCAATCCCGCTCGCTGGGTTCGAAAACAAGATTACCAAAGATCATAGTATGATCAATTATCAAATGACTTGACGCGCGATATGAAGTAATAATGATCGAAGAAATATCGGAGCCCTTGTCAGCAATAGAATTTGATTGCTCTAAAATTGTTCCAATGTGTGGAGTTATTGACAGTCGATCAGTCAATTTGAAATTCTTCCGCAACATGAGCAACATAAAATTATTACTTGAATTATGATCATAGAGATCAAACGCTTTAAATGCGGAAAAGCCCCACTGCTTACGATCATAAGTGTAGAAGAAGTCGAGCGCTGGATTAGTGCTGATAATTCTTCCAGTAAAAGAAAAATATCCAACATTATGAGTTCTTATCGTTAAGGTACTTCTAGAATTGCGTTGTTTTTTCTCCTTGCGAACGCTATCAGGTGAGTTCGCAAATGCGAAAGAGTAAGTCAGCACCAAAATAACCGTGAGAGGTAAAATTATTTTCATCTGCTTTTTTTCTACAAAGGATTTCTTTTTGATCGTTTAGTTCAACCCACTTCTTGCGCACATCAAATTCAGCACAAAGAGACAAACGAGAGGGGTTAAAAAACAGTTTCAATTTTTTTAATTTCAACCATATCAGTTACTTTTGCGTTAACCGTATCAGTTAACCGAAATTGTTATGCTTGCACTTGTCAAAAAGAAATCGAAAAAATTTGTTGGCCGCGATCACAAATACACGACTGTAGCGGATCGTATTGGCAGACTCATTGAAAATGGCGCCATGAAAGTTGGCGACAAACTATTATCTGTTCGCGCATTAAGTAAGGAGCAAGACATTAGTTTGAGCACTGCATTTCAAGCTTATTATCACTTGGAGGCGAAAGGCCTAATCGAAGCGAGACCGCAATCTGGTTATTATGTAAAGTTTTCTCCGCGTCATGGATTGTCGTTGCCGAAAAGCTGTGAGCCAAGTGATGAAGTGACGCCTGTTACACTTGATGACATGATCTCAAGTGTGTATCACGATCTGCGCTCAGATAAACTTCTTCAATTTTCTATGGCGTGCCTGATTATTCCTTATTACCAACTGCAAAATTGAATAAGTCGGTGATGCAGGCCATACGGACTTCGAAAGATAGTTGCCTCAACTATGAACACGTACAGGGAAATCCTGAATTAAGAAAACAAATCGCAAGACTTTCCTTTAACTGGGGTGGTGCGCTGAGCGAAGAAGATGTTGTTGTCACAGCAGGTTGTATCGAAGCGCTAACTCATTGTTTAATGGCCACAACAAAACCTGGCGATGCCGTTGCGATAGAAAGTCCAACTTACTTCGCGATTTTTAGAGCGATGGAGAATCTTGGTCTCAAAGTAGTTGAAGTCCCTACTAACCCTGAAACCGGAGTTGATCTTGATTATCTGGAAACTGCTATTCCCAGATTTAATATTAAAGCATGTTTGTTTGTTACCAACTTTAACAATCCAATTGGCTCTTGCATGCCCGATGAAAACAAAAAGAGGTTGGTTGAAATGTTGGCTAAAAAAGAAATCCCATTAATTGAAGATGATATTTATGGAGAATTATTTTTTGGAAAGAAAGACCAACCACGTGCAAGACTTACGATAAGAAAGGTTTGGTTTTACAATGCGGATCGTTTTCAAAATCACTAGCACCTGGTTATAGAATTGGTTGGGCAGTACCGGGTAGTTCAAGAAAATTCATTCGCTTGAAACGAATGAACAGCGTGTCGACAAACACATTGGCGCAAACTGCCATTGCCCACTTTTTACAAAATGGGAGATACGAATTGCACTTACGTCACTTACGCAAGGCCCTTCACACTCAATGCCTACGTTATGTGCAGGCCGTCACAGAATACTTCCCTGAAGATACACGCATCACCAGACCACAAGGAGGATTTGCTCTTTGGGTAGAAATGAACAAAAAAGTAGATGCCTACAAATTACATAAGCGAGCTTTGAAACATAGTATTGGGATAGCCCCCGGGCATATATTTTCAAATAGCGGTCAGTTCCCAAATTATTTTCGTTTGAGTTACGGATTGCCATGGAGCGACCGTGTAGAAGAGGGAATCAAAACACTAGGCGAACTGGTGAGGAAACAATGAATCATTTGACTAAAAACTTTTCGCTGGCTTTGATGGTTATTATATTTGGACACTAAATCAAAAATCAAATCAATATGGCATTTACACTTCCTGCGCTTCCTTATGCATTCAATGCACTGGAGCCACACATCGATGCACGCACAATGGAGATTCATCATGGCAAGCATCACAACGCATATGTTACCAACCTCAACAATGCAATTGCTGGAAAACCAGAAGAGAGCTTGAGCATTGAAGAGATTTGCAAAAATATTTCGAAATACCCTGCGCCTGTTCGCAATAACGGTGGAGGTCACTACAATCACAGTTTGTTCTGGACAATCTTAGGTCCCAATGCAGGTGGAGCACCTTCTGGTGCAGTTGCCGATGCAATAAATGCGGCCTTCGGAAACTTTGATGAGTTCAAAACAAAGTTTGCTGCCGCTGCTACAGGCCGCTTTGGTTCAGGTTGGGCTTGGTTGATCAAAGACGCATCCGGTAAACTTGCGATTACCTCTACGCCAAATCAGGATAATCCCTTGATGGACGTTGCCGAAGCAAAAGGAACTCCTATTCTTGGTCTTGATGTTTGGGAACACGCCTATTATCTAAACTACCAAAATCGCAGACCAGATTATGTGACTGCTTTTTGGAATGTGGTGAACTGGAATGAAGTGGCTAAGCGATTTGCTGCTAAATAAATTGTTTCGAATTTTATATTCGAGAAAGCCCTGACCTGTCAGGGTTTTTTTTTCTCAAGTTTCACGCATGACATGTTATAATGTAACTTTTTTTGAACTTAGCCAGTATTACAAATAAACTCAGACAAACTATGAAAAAGCTACTCCCTCTTTTGTTTGTATTTATTGTTCCAAGAGCGTTCGGACAATCTGCCGACAAAGAACAGATTCAGCGTGCTTGCATGGGCTATATAGAAGGTTTTTATGAAGGTGATTCTACAAAACTGATTCGCACACTCAAGCCCGCGCTTTACAAGTTTAGGTGCTGTTCGGATTCTATCGTGTTTCCCTATTAACCTT
>JASGIR010000022.1:0-22681 GCA_049840975.1 Cyclobacteriaceae bacterium
ACGTATTGCTAAGGTTAATAGGGAAACACGTATAAATTTGATATATATATAAACGTCAAGTGAAAGAAAATAAAGCCAGGTAACAAGTGCTGAAAGAGACTGATTGTAAACAAGCCAATGATTGCACCTTGTAACAATTTCAAGAAAAGGTTCATCACTAACCACAAATTGGAATCGTCTTGACCGTACTCTTTGCGAAGCCAATAGCTAGAAATAAAAATTATGGCCAGGGACAAAAACAGAGGCCACCGAACTCCAGCTAATTTCGACCAGTAGGCCGAGGACTTAATCGTTGAGGAAATAGAAATCGTATTCATCGAAAACCAGAAGTGCAAGAAAGGAATAATTTTTTAATTAAGGTACTAACGAATTGTCAATGGCCGAATTGCTCAATTATTTAACATTCAGGTTCATTACCTGACGAATATCTTTGGATGAGGCACCGATCATCAGCCTGAAATCTCCCGGTTCAACGATAAGCTTTAAGTCTTTGTCAAGCATGCTTAGCATTTCAGGAGTAACAGTAAAATAAATTTCTCTTTCCTCTTGGGGAGCCAAATGCACTCGCTGAAATCCTTTAAGTTCCATCACGGGGCGAGCCACCGTAGCTAGTTCATCATTAATATAGAGTTGGACAACTTCATCACCTTCGAGTGCTCCGGCATTTTTTATAGTCACAAAAAGTTTTGTGACTTCATCGGTCTTAATGGACTGCTTCTCTAACCGAATATTTTTATAATCAAATTGAGAATAGCTCAAACCGAAGCCAAATGGAAAAAGAGGTTCACCACTCAAATTATTATAATCATCACCGCGGCCTGTTGGCTTATGATTGTAAACTAAAGGCAATTGTCCTTCATGCACAGGAAATGTTATTGGCAAACGACCTGACGGATTATAGTCTCCAAATAAAATATCAGCTACTGCGTTTCCTCCCTCTTCTCCAGGATACCATGCATCTAGAATTGCATGTACATCTTTTATCCAATTGTTCATTGTTATTGCACTTCCACCAATGAGGACTACAATCACTGGTTTCCCGATTGCGGAGATTTGCTTGATCATCTCTTCCTGATGACCGGGCAAAGATAAAATTGCGCGATCCTGAAATTCGCCTTCCTGAATTCCCACAACAATAATTGCTACATCAGAATTTTTAACACCGTTTGCCGCTTGTTGAATTTTTGATTGCCAATCTTCTGCTACGTCATAATTCCAAATGAGTCTGATGTGAGCATTTCCATTGGGTTGCTTAAACTCTACTCCAATATTATAGAGCTTATCCTTTTCAAAAGAATAATCGGAAAGGGAAGTGTGATAAGATTGTTTTTCCCATTGGTCAAATAATAAGTAACATCGTTTAAGTAAAGTCTAAATCCATCATTGCCGTCCAATCCAATTTTTAAGTTTCCAGAAATTGGAGATTTTAATTTGCCTGTCCAGCGAGCTGAATAAAATTGGTTATTGATTTTTGAATCTGGTGAATATAGAGTCCAATGAAAATCAATCTTCGGATCTTGTCGCTCAACAATTGACTTTCCAGCGAGAGAAATGTTGTTGAAATATTCCGCGTGTAATCCACTTAAATTATTGAACGACAAAAAATCTGGTGAGATTATTTTCCATTCTTCAGTTGTACGTCCGCAGCCTTCGAAAAAATTTATACTCGCTGATTTTATTTTTGTCTTGACTCCATTCAAAATTGAAACTGGATTGTTTCCTTTTCCGCTATAACCTCCCAATCTAGCTTCAATGGCATCCGTTCCAATTATCGCTACTGATTTAATATTTTTACTTAGAGGTAATGCCCCCGTATTCTTCAGCAACACAATTGACTTTTGCGCTGCCTCTCGTGCAATTTTTTTATGATCAGAATTGCTCGAAAGTTTTTTGATCTCTTCTTCTGAAGGATAAGGATTTTCGAAAAGGCCCAACTCAAATTTGGCTCTTATTACTCTTCGCACGGCCTCATCCATTTTTTTCATGTCAACACGTCCATCCAAAAAAGCAGGTTGAAAAAGTTTATAATGATCGTATTGCGTTTGAAAAATTACATCTAGTCCGCTGTTGATTGCTTGTTCGCCAGAATTAGGATAATCTTTAGCGGTGTGGTGCAGAACAATCGAACCCCCAACTGCTCCCGCATCTGAAATCACAAACCCCTTAAAATTCCAATCTTGTTTTAATTTCTTATATAATAGCCATTCATTCGAAGTGCTAGGAGTTCCATCGATAGAATTATAACTCGTCATCACGGAACGTGAGTGCCCTAAATTGAAACAAGCTTTAAAAGGAGCAAAATGTGTTTCTTCTACCAATCTATTATTAGCATGAATCGGGTAACTATCACGCCCACCATCACCAACATTTGCTATAAAATGTTTTGGCGTTGTGATGATATTCATTTTTTCAAACGAACTGACAAAAGCAACTCCCATTGCTGAAGTTAGAAATGGGTCTTCGCCATAAGTTTCTTCAACTCTTCCCCAACGAACATCTGTCGCAATGTTTATGACAGGTGAAAGTACCTGACGAATACCCCGTGCTTTTGTCTCTACTGCAATTGCGTGAGAGACCTTTTTCATCAACGCAGTATCAAATGTTGCAGCCAGCGCAACTGCCTGTGGAAATGAAGTGGCCCCATCACGCACAAGCCCATGTAACGTTTCATCAAAAGCGATTATGGGTATTCCCAATCTGGTTTCCTCAACAAAATATTTCTGAATACTGTTAATTTTTTGAAGAAGCTGAAGCCCGTTTTCACTTGAACTATAATTGAGCATCTGCTGAGCTGCATCTGTTCCTTTTGAACCAGTGCTCACCTGAAAACCAAAAATTCCATTTTTGTAACGTTCCTTACTTTTCTCATCAAAATTCTCCGGAATCATAAAAAGCTGCCAGAATTTTTCTTCAGTTGTCATTCTTCCCAATAGATCCTCCACCCGCTTTTCAATGGAAAACTTGGGGTTTTTATAAGGTAGAACAGATTGCGAAAAGCCTATGAGAGGTGTATAAACTAAAATCTGAATCAACAGTTTACTCAGCAAAGAAATTTTCATCCCTGAAAATAAGGATTATTCTCTGAACAGATTGTTGCCTATCAATTGAAAATAAAACGAGTTTTGAATTTTACTTTCATTCATCCCTAAGCGCGTGCACAGGATTTGAAAGCGCTGCTTTTATCACATGATATCCAACTGTTATCAAAGTAATTGCAATGGCCAACAAAGCAGACACAACAAAAGTTGTCCACTCACCATTCATTTCAATTCTGTAAGCAAAATTCTGAAGCCATTTATCAGTAAAATACCAAGCGGCCGGAAATGCCAACAATGTACCAATCAAAACAAGCAAGAAAAATTCCTTCGACACTAGCATCACCAAGCTATTGACGCTTGCTCCAATCACTTTACGGACACCGATTTCTTTGGTCCGTTGTTCAGTAGTGTATGCTGCGAGCCCAAGCAGCCCAAGGCATGCAATTACAATCGTCATGGCAGAGAACATTGTAAAAATCTGGCTACGCTTTTCATCGGCCTTATATTGTGAATCGAGTTTTTCATTTAAGAAAGAATATTCAAATGGGCTACCTGGAAAATATTGTTTCCATTCTTTCTCGATCGCAGCAACTGAGTTGTGCAAATCGCCAGGGGCCAACCGAACAAAGACGTAATTAACTCCTCTTCCCAAATAAATAATAAGTGGCTCGATAGCATCATAGAGAGAGTTTTGATTATAGTCTTTAACAACACCAACTACTTTTCTATTGAATTGAATATTATCTCCATCGCCAATGGTAAACAATTTTCCGAGCGGATCTTTCCATCCCATTCGGCTCACCATACTTTCATTTACTAGAATTGAATAAGAAGTATCCGCGAGATTGTCTTTAGAAAAGCCTCTTCCTTTCACCACTTTCATCCCTAACGTTTCAACAAAATCGAAATCGGCTCCAAATAAATCAACACCACGATCTACCATTTTGCCATCGGCATCTTCCACTTTGAAAAGTGATTTCCCGATACCCTCACCAGGAGAAGCATCTGCTCGTCCAACAGAGATTATTTGAGGAAGTTTTTTCAACTGTTCTGCAAAAGCATCCGTCTTCTTTCGTGTACCTCTGTTATTGACTGCTACTCGCAATACATTTTCTTTATTAAAACCTAAATCCTTGTTTCTTAAATATTGAAGTTGATCAAAAACAACAAGTGTACTCACCAACATAAAAATGCTCAACGCAAATTGTGTAACGACTAACGCTCTTCTGAAATAAGAGCTGCCACCTTTTACAGCGAGTTTGCCTTTCAAAACATTTACCGGACTAAAACCTGATAGATAAAACGCAGGATAACTTCCTCCGAGAATTCCAGTGAGCAAAACAATCCCAATCAAACTGAATAGCACAGGCTGTTGTAACAGATACGAAAATGGTAGTTGTTTATTAGCGAGTGTATTAAAAGACGGAAGGAAAATATAAATCAAAGCAACACTAAGTGCCAGCGACACAAAAGCCACGATCACTGATTCAATTAAAAATTGCGCGATAAGATGAGCACGCATCGAGCCCATTACTTTTCTGAGACCAACCTCCTTTGCCCGATTGGCTGAGCGTGCTGTAGCCAAATTCATATAATTGATACACGCAATGATGAGCATGAACCCAGCTACTGCACTAAAAATATAGATGTAAGAAATATCACCGCCTGCCTCGGCTTCATCTTGAATTTTCGAATACAAATGAATAGACGTAATTGGTTGCAATTCATATTTCACTTTGATTCCCATCGCTTCGAAAATAGGATTCACTTTCTCTTTCACAATTTTGTCAAGGCTTATCTGCATTTTATTTAAGTCATAGCCATCGGGAAGTTGAATGTAAGTTGTAGTGCCAAAACCGCCCCAAGCACCGAGTTGTTGCCTGCGTGTGCTCTCAGAAACTAGTGCATTAAATCTGAAGTGTGAATTCATCGGAACATCTTTAATAATGCCGGTGATTTTAAAAGTTTCCTCTTGCTGATTGATCAAGGTTTGATTCAACGCACTTCTCGGATCGCTAAAATATTTTTTTGCAATACTTTCTGTAAGCACCATTGAAAAAGGCGCATCGAGTGCTGTATTAGGATCACCCGCTAAAAATGTATAAGAGAACATTTCAAAGACAGTAGAGTCGCTCAAGAAAAAATCATCTTCATAAAATTGAAGATCTCCATTCTTATACAAGTTGCGTGACATGCCATCAAAGCGAACAGCATTTTTTACTTCGGGATAATTGTCGCGTAGCTCAACTGCCATTGGCTTTTGTACAACTGCCCAAGTAAATGCATTGTCAGGTTCTTTTATATTCGAAACAATTCGGTATATATTTTTCGCGTTGACGTGATATCGATCGTAACTCAATTCGTCAAGAATATACATCAGCAAAAAAACGCTACATGTTATTCCAATGGTAAGCCCCAAAATATTGATGGAAGAGTAGCCTTTGTCCTTCAGCAGATTGCGAAGGGAGATTTTGAGTAGATTTTTAAGCATAATTGATAACTTAAAATGGAGAAACGAGAAAGAAAGAGGAAGTTTGCTATAAGATGGCTAACGGGTATTAAAAAGTTTTAAACGGTGAAAATAACTTTGGAGACGAAGATTATTTTCGATGAACTTCTTAAATCCTGGCCTTGTTACATCATTCAAACCTTAAAACCGTAATTCTTATGACAACACTCGACATCTGTTTATTGCAATGGTCAACCTACAACAACCGCATGCAAAAAGTGCTCGATACAATCTCAGAAAATGACTTTAATAAGCCCGTTTACACTGGTCACAACTCTCCTTCTTGGATACTCGGACACTTGGTCGATACTGAAGATTCACTATTAGAATTATTCGGAATTCGCTCAAGACTTTATCCAGATTTAAAAACTATCTACAATCATGAAAAAGGAAAAAATCAATCTGGGCATCTTAGTAAATCAGAACTGACTGCAAGATGGAAATCGGTTTCAGCCGAATTAGATAAAGCTTTCAACTCTTGGAGCGAACAAGAATGGCTTGGTCGTCATACTGCTGTCAGTGAGGAGTATTTTAAAAAAGAACCACATCGTAATAAATTGAATGTGATGTTAGCGAGAGTATCTCACAAAGCATCACACCTTGGTCAGATTGCCATGCAGGAAAAGTAAAGTTTTGAAAACATAGTGTTATATTTATATATAACCTAAACCCAAGACTTATGATCCTGACACATCTCAATTATCTCGCAGTGGCTGTATCAGCCGTTGTGTATTTTGCTATTGGCGCTGTGTATTTCAATCCGAAAGTTTTTGGAACAACGTGGATGCAAGGCCATGCTCTATCTCCTCCTAACGAAGAAGATAAAAAAGGAATGGGAAAGTTGATGACCATCACATTTATCTATTGTTTGATTTCTTGCGTTGGTATTGGCTGCCTTGTTCAAATCATCAGGCCAGGCAATTGGATGGTGGGCGTGAAAATTGGTTTGCTCGCAGGCATGTTCGCTTCTGTCGGCATCGCAGTGAGCCACATGTACACCCGTAAATCGCTAACATTAGCTATCATTGATTCAGGATATCACCTGCTGGGCTCAATTGCTGCTGGAGTTATTCAAACGATGTGGTTATAAATATTTCATTGAAATAGATTTGAAATCCTCACTTATTCGAGTGGGGATTTTTTATTTTTAAAATAATTTTTGAAAATAACTTCATGCAGCTAGAATTAAGCAAAAACCGAATTCAATCAATAGATGTTCTTCGCGGGCTCGTCATGGTCATTATGGCGTTGGACCACGTGCGAGATTATTTCTACAAAGTTGATCTGACCAAAGCAGCTGATGCGGCAATGGACCCAACCAACATGCAGACGACATTTCCAATGCTGTTCTTCACACGATGGATAACGCACTTCTGTGCTCCTATTTTTATTTTCCTTGCTGGCACATCAATTTATTTGATGAGCAAAAAAATGACGAAGAATGAACTGAGTATTTTTCTTTTCAAACGCGGACTGTTTCTTGTCATTCTTGAAGTAACAGTAATTACACTGGGATGGACATTCAATCCTCTTTTCAGTGTTTTCATATTGCAAGTAATCTGGGCGATAGGCATCAGTATGATTTTACTCGGGCTTGTAGTCCAATTACCTTATCGCGCAATTCTATTTCTAGGTTTGTTGATTGTAGTTGGTCACAATATTTTAGATTTTCCTTTCGCTCAATCTCTGAGAGGAAATGTATTCGCCAACCTCGCCTACTTTACCAACTTTTCTTTCTACGCCCTTGACCAAAGTCATTTTGTAATTGTTGTGTATGCATTTCTTCCATGGACAGGTGTAATGATGCTAGGTTATTGTTTTGGTAAACTTTACGAAAAAGATGTGGATGTTGCTTATCGCAGAAAACTATTGCTTCAATTAGGAGCATCCATATTGATTGTGTTTGTTGTTTTGCGATTCAGCAATTTATATGGAGATCCGATGCCTTGGTCATCTCAGCCCAGAGGAACGGTTTACACATTTCTTTCCTTCTTGAATCTGAATAAATATCCGCCATCGCTTTTGTTTATATGCATGACGATCGGTCCAGCTATGATTTTCTTAGCGTTGATTGAAAAAATTCAAAATCGTTTTACCGATATCATGAATGTGTATGGCAAGGTGCCGATGCTCTATTATATCCTCCACTTTTATTTCATTCATCTTACACTCATCGTTGTGTTTTTTGCACAAGGCTTTGGCGAAAAAGATATTGTTTCTCAAAACAATCCATTCTTATTCAAACCGAATGGAATCGGGTTTGGATTATTTGGCACTTATGTAGTCTGGATATTTATTGTTGTCCTCTTGTATCCGATTTGTAAAAAATATGGAGAATACAGAAGCCGCACGAAACAGTGGTGGCACAGCTACCTCTAAATTATTTTAACAATTTTTGAATGTCCTCGTCAGGTTCAATGTTGTTCATCTGTGCAACAATTTGTTCCGAGCGTTGGCTCACATAAGGAGATGGGGGATTGACTCTGTATTTTTTTGGATTAGGAAGGCCTGCTGTGATTTGAGCTGCCTCAATTCGAGTAAGCTTTTTCGCTGATTTCTTGAAATAATATCTTGACGCAGCTTCAATTCCAAAAACGCCTTTTCCCATTTCACTCACGTTGAGATACATTTCTAAAATTCTGCGCTTTCCCCAAACGAGTTCTATCATGAACGTAGTGTAAGCTTCAAGTCCCTTGCGAATCCAACTTCTGCCTTGCCACAGAAAAACATTTTTTGCGACTTGTTGGCTTATGGTAGAAGCCCCACGCGTTCTCTTCCATTTCTTATTTTTTGTGTTAAGCGCTTCTTTGATACTCGCAATATCAAAACCATTGTGATCTGGGAACAGTTGGTCTTCAGATGCCATTACAGCCAACCGAATGTTGGGCGACATATCTTCAATGTTTACATAGTCTCGATTCAAACCGTAGCCACTAGTCCAGCTTGAAAATTGCGTAACAGTAATTGGAGGATTTACCCACCGAAGCAAAATGATGTAAACAAGCTGCGCTACAAAAAGGATAAGAAAAATTTTCCAAGCCTTTGTTAAAATCTTCTTGACCATACTATATAGAGCGATAATAAGAATTTCTTTAGAAAGACCCTAATTTAAAATGTAACTATCGCGGAAAAGAAAAGATCGTTAGTTTGTAGTTTCAATTTTCCACCGTGAAGTGAGATGATTTGATTGGCAATCCATAGGCCCATGCCAAGGCCGGAGCTCATTGCTTCTGCTTTGACAAATTCCTGTTTAAACCTTTCAGGATTGTCTATCGGTTGAGCAATTGGGTTCTTTATTTCTATTTGAATGTGTGGAACGCTTCTAAACTTAACTTCGATAGTCGATCCGTCTGGAGAATATTTTATAGCATTCTCCAACAAGTTGATGATTACATTCTCTAGCTTATCTTCATCAGCCTCGATAAAAATATTTTCTCTCTCTTCAAGCTCAATCCGAATCATTGATTTTTTTTCTTCATTCAAGTATTTCACTTTTTTCAACGCTCCATACAAAAGCTCAGTAAGCTCTATTCTTTTTTTTCTGATCTGCAGCGATTCCGATTTAAGCTGACTGATCATTAAGAAATCGCTCACCGTTCGTTCAAGTCTTTCCACTTCTTTCAACATTTCATGCCATCGTTTTTCTTCTTGCACCATAGTCAGCTCTGTTTTCATTACAGTCAACGGAGTTCGCAATTCATGGGCCGCAGACGCAAAGAAGTTTGTTTGACTTTGAATAGAGTTTTCTATTCGTGAAAGCATGCTGTTGATAGTAATTGCCAGTTGTCGGTTTTCATCTGCTGTCTTCGGCACTGGTACCCGCTCAATACTTTTGGATGCGTTAATATTTCCCGCAACACTAATTATTTTCAAAATCGGCCTCAATGTATAACCTGAAACTAAATAGACAAGTAAACCAGCGATGAGAATAGAGATAAGATTGGCTGAAAAAAGATACAAACGAAGCTCATCGATTTGAGTTTCAAGACGTTGGTTGCTTCGTCCTAAGGAAAAATAAATCTCCGTATTCTCGAATTCAACCCGCTTGATAAGCGTTACAATTTTCATCGTATCAAACTCAAAAACAGATTGCCGGAATTCATTTGCTTCTATAGGGAAATTTGGCGAAGCAAAAATGGAGTCAGTTTGAATTTCATTACCAACTCGCAAATAAACCGAATAACCAACAGGTGGAATCGGCACAACCTGAGGATCAATTTTTACACCATTAAATAATTTCTCAGCTTCAGTCTTGAGTTCTTTGGTGTCCGCTTCAACTAAAATTCTTTTAACGTTAGAATAAATAAGGTAATTAACCGGCAAGATGATCAATACAAAAACACCAATAAAAATGAGTGCTGTTTTACTTTGGATTCGGGTGAAGAAAGATATCAAATCAACTTTTGATTAATTCACCTTCAATATAGTAACCGATTCCTATTTTGGTTTGAATAATATCCACCTCAGATAATTTTTTCCGGAGCTGCGATAGGTGAACTTCAATCACGTTACTCCCCATATCAAAATTCACTTCCCAAACCCTTTCTGCTATCTCGGTTTTGGTTACTACCCGATTGCTGTTCAATAAAAGCAATTCTAGCAAAGAAAATTCTCTCTTCGTCAATTCAATCTCCTCTCGATTGACAATAACTTTTCGTGAGAGCAAATCCATTTCTAAATCGCCTAACTTGTATTTGGTAAAATTCTTTCCAGCGCCTTTGCGGGTTACTGCCCTGATGCGTGCCAAAAATTCACCAAAATCAAACGGTTTTTTTATATAATCTACAGCTCCTTTGTCTAAGCCCTCAATCACTCGATCCGTGCTGTTTATTGCACTCATGATAATCACAGGCGATTTGATGTCAAACCGTTTAAGGTTATCAAGTACATCAAATCCATTTTGTCCTGGGAGCATCAAGTCTAGAATAATGAGATCGTATACCATCGATGCGGCTAGATTTAATGCATCCGTTCCGCTAGACGCTGAGTCAACCACATAACCATTTTGTTCGAGTCCCTTTTTTACAAACTCGTTTAGCTTGGGCTCGTCTTCAACTAAAAGAATTTTCATGGATGGTACAGTTCAAAAGTTTTTCCGTCAACTGCAATTTTTTCTGGAGAAACGATTCTATAGTCTTTGCTGTAAATCTCTCCTTTCTTTTTCACTCGTTCTTTTCCTGCTACTATTATCTCCTTCCCCTTCTCAAAAAACAAACCGAGCTGTTCAGCCATCATTGCATTAATTTCAACATAATACTCTGATCCAACAATAATACTCATCACATTACCTTTGTCTGATTTATTAATTCGAGTAATTTTTCCTTTCAACTCAACGTCAGTATGTTCATGCTTTCCATCGGCATCACCAAAAAAGCCAAACTCTTCAATAAACAATGTGTCGCTACCCTGGATTACTGCGTGAAGTTCCGGCAACTCATATTTTGTCTTAAGATTAAACTCTGGACTGTAATAAATTTTTAGTTCATGGTCAGGTTTTAAGAATGAATGCACACGCTGAGCCTTTTCTGCAGGAAATGATACCATCAGTTCTGTTCCGTCTGGTTTTTTAAATTTTACTCCTATGCAAACATGATCTTGTTTGAATAAAAAAGAATGTAATTCAGCAGTTTGTTCTTGAAGTAAGTTAAGCCAGTATACATCCCTTACACCGTCAATAGGGTATTGATAACCATCCTTATATTTCATTCGATATCCAAAAAAAGAAATACGACTTCCGTTTTCTAAGGATATTTTGCTGTCGGGGAAATTCATTGACCAATAATTAAAACCGATGAGTCCGTTTTCAAAAATGATAGCCTTATCAACGCCTATCATAGTGTATTTACCGACTATTTTCTTGTCTATAAATATTTTTAATTCTTGAGGTCTTTTCTCTTCATTAGGCACCTCCAGCCATTGATTATCAATTTTAATTTGAACAATTGGCTCTCGGCCTAAGAATGCGGGGCTGCGATTAGAACCAGGTCTCTTTTTTAATAATCCTCTTGACCGGGGATTCACGTTTACTCTGACGGAAAGTTCATCACCGATTTTAATTCTTTCTAAAAAAAATTTACCGAATGTGGGGTTGAATCGAAAAACCTCTTGTTCTCCATTAATATCCAAAGTAACCTGAGATAAAGCGAAATTATAACCTACATCAATTGAGGCTAGTTTTCCTGAAAACTCCATCACTTCATATTTGACTTGTGCCAGGGAGCTCAGCGGCAAAAATGTAAAAACAATGCATCGAAAAAATCTCATGACTTATGAATTTCTTTCGAAGCTAACGATGAGAATTAAAGCCAAACTGAACGAAGGATTAATTTTTCTTAAGGCTTTTAGAATAGCGATGGGCCATTGTAGAAATGGGGACACCAACGCAAAGAATTAGTATCGCGATTCCGCGTATTGCTGGAATTAATTTAATAGATGATGGAGTAACATTACTAAGTGGAAGCACTAGAAGGTTCATCACACACCAAATCAAAATGCCATAAATCGTTCCCAAAATAATTGGATGAACGTGAGTTATTTTCAGCTTTGGATAAACCAAAAAGTAAATAACCGAAAAAGATGTTGCTATAAAATAATGGAAAATCAGTCCTAGTATAGCCATCATCATTCCACCTTCAAAAGCGCTTTTGCCAAAAACACCGCTTGCAATTCCTTGAAGTAAAATAATGGCCTTGACTTTATTCAGAAGAATGGAAAAAATCAAAATGGCCGCAAGAATATCTAGAGTACCCGCGATGAAACCTGTGATCAGAATTGATTTTAACCTTGTCATTGACAAGAAATGTATTGCTCTTCAGCTTGTCAATCAATCGCGTGAGAAGCGTGATTTCTATTTCTTACCAATCAGATAGTACAAGACTGGCCCAAGCAGCGGTAGAAAAATTACTGCAATGATCCACAATATTTTCTTCTCCATGTCTTTGTTACTCCTTAGTATGTCAAGAACAACGATGACATCCAAAACAAGAATCGCAAGATAAAGTAGTCTTCCCATAAGGTTTCCGTTTAGTTGTTGTCAAGGATCTTGAATAATTGATCCAAGTTTGGAGTCACAATGATTTCAGTCCTTCTGTTCTTTTGTTTGTTCTGTGCATTATCGTTTGGGGCCACTGGAGAAAATTCACCTTTGCCCGCTGCCACCACCTGACTTGGGGACATTCCTGCCTTAATTAAAATGCGCGTAATCGATGTAGCGCGTAATACACTTAAATCCCAATTGTCTTCATACTGCTGAGCATTCTTTGCGATCGGCACATTATCTGTGTGGCCTTCAATCATCACGTGAATATCTTTTTGATCTTTGATTGCCTTCGCCAATTGTTGTAATGCACCCGCTCCTTTTTTATCAACCGTTGTACTTCCAGAACCAAACAACAATTGTTCCGCTAGTGAAACATAAACCTTACCATTCTTGACTTTCACTGTAAGGTCATTTTCTTTGAAATTGAGCAATGCATTTGTGATTTTATTTTTTAAATCTTGAACAGCTTTGTCTTTGTTGGCGAGAACTTGTTCGAGCTCATTTACTTTTCTTTCACGTTCTGCTAAACTATTGCTCAGTGAATCGTTGGCCTTGCGCGTCTTTTCAAGATTATCTTGGATAGCTAAAAGCTGATCGCGTTGTTGTGTCAAGTCCTGGCTCAACTTACCGCTTTTACTCAACGACATTTTGTAATTGGCATTCAGTTTTTCGTATTCACTGTTGAGGTCAGTCAACTTTTTATTATTCGTTTGCAAATTCTGAGAAATATCAACTGAGTCTTGTTTTAGTTTTTTGAGTGACTCGCTCAATTGAGAAATTGAAGCATTTGCCTCATCCAATTTTTTTGTTTTGTCTGCAAGCTCTCCCTCAGCCTTCACTTTTTGGGCGAGCATATCATCAAATTTTTTTTTGGTGACAATACAAGAAGAAAGGATGCACGAAAGTGCAAGAAGCGCAGCAGTTGTTTTCATAAATGGAAGTTTAAAAAATGTTACAACAAAATTATCCATATTTCATTGGAAGGCAACAAACCTAACTTAACTTTCTTAAAAAAGATTATGGAAGGAATGCTCAAAGCTGGCTCATTCAAAGACAAGACAATTATTATCACAGGTGGTGGAACAGGATTAGGGCGTTCCATCGGAAAATATTTGTTAGAACTTGGCGCTAATCTGGTGATCACAAGTCGCAAGAAAGAGGTACTCGATAAAACTGCCGGAGAACTCGAGAAGGAAACTGGTGGCAAAGTGCTCGCAGTTGCCTGCGATGTTCGCAAATACGAAGAGATTGTAAATGTTATCAAAGAAACTGAATCTCGATTTGGAAAGATCGATGCCATATTGAATAATGCAGCTGGAAATTTTATCAGTCCAACAGAACGGCTTTCGCATCGTGCATTTGATATTGTAGTTGACATTGTGTTGCGAGGAACTTATTACACTACACTTGCGGCTGGAAAAAACTGGATTGAAAAAAAACAGTCTGGCATTTTTCTAAACATTGTTACAACATATGCATGGACTGGTTCTGGCTATGTTGTTCCATCAGCGTGTGGCAAAGCTGGCGTACTTGCTCTTACACGTTCACTTGCTGTTGAATGGGCTAAATACAATATTCGAAGCAACGCTATAGCGCCAGGCCCTTTTCCAACTGAAGGTGCTTGGAGTAGATTATTACCTGGTGACTTAGTAAAAAAATTTGATCCTGCTAAAAGAATTCCACTGGGCAGAGTTGGTGATCATCAAGAGCTGGCCAACCTTGCTGCATATCTTCTCTCGGATTATTCTGCGTATGTAAATGGTGAAGTCATTACAATCGATGGTGGCGAATGGCTAAGAAACGGTGGTGAATTCAGTCACTTGGAAATGGTGCCGAATGAAATGTGGGATGCGATAGAGAAGATGAGAGGAAAATAATTTTCGATTTTTTATGGACAACATAAATTTTCAAGAAGAAAAAACGCCCGAGTGGCTTGATAAACTTCAGCAAGAAAGTTGGCAAGCTGAGATTCTAATTTCGGGAGGCGCACTTGTTGGAGTAATAACTGCCCTTGATTATTTGCCATCATTTTACAACCTCATAGAATTCTCAACTAAAATTGGAAACTCAAGCTGGCCATTTGGGATCACATCAATCCTCCTTATATTTTTGGCTGAGGGATTTATCATTCATCTCTTGTCAAGAGCTTATTGGATTGGTATGATTGCAGTCTCTTCAGCTTTCCCCCAAGGAGTGAATGGTGAAAAATTAGCGATGAAGGGTAGTTTCAAGAATTTGATAAGAATAAACAGCAATACTCCTTTTCTTATTAAACTCGACAAGTTCTGTGGGCTTGTTTTTGCCTTCACCTTCTTCATTATTTTCGCTGTGCTTGGTCTTTTATTATGGGTTTATCTTGCTATCAGAATTACTAAACTTGTTGGGTTAGATGACAAATCCGTTTTGTTCTTTTTCCTTCTGGGGTTGGGACTATTATCCTTCTTGGATTTTTTCACTTTTGGAAGAATTAAAAGGCTTCACTGGTTTTCAAAAATCTATTTTCCAATACATTTTATTTTTTCGATTATCACATTTTCATTTTTTTATCGAAGGCTTTATTATACTATCGTTTCAAATGTTAGAAGCAGTTACATCATTCTCTTTTTTGTTCTGCAAATACTCTTGTTTGTTTTCTTAATTGGAATTTGGTCAGCCGAATTTCCTCCTTTGGCTGGTACATGGAATTCAAGCGGAGAAAACAGTTTCTTGTCTTTAAAAGAAACCGTAATAACAGGAAAATCTTTACAGCTCTCTGTTAATAATATTCCAAACATTCAGAATGAAAGTTTTGAAGAATGGAAAAAAAAAGAGCAGAAGCAAAATAGAGTTCATTGAACAACTTGAACCGAGCGAGCAACTAAAGATCATAAGTAGCGCTTATAGAATATTTGTCGATTCTTCAGAAATTAAGAATATCCAATGGATAGTAACTCAAGAAGTAAGATTTGCCAATTTGGAGTTGACAAAACTTGTTACATTAATAGATATCTCTAATCTTGAAAAAGGAAGTCATACCATTTTCGTAAAAATCAAGACAAAACAAGAAGGCTATGATACAAAGCTTGAAGACAAGAGAGGCAATTATTATGCAAAGGCCTACTTCCTTATTGACAAATGAATGCTTACGAATAATTTCACTTTTTTCTGTATCACTATTCCTAAGTCAAAACCTTTACGCACAATCCGACTGCACTCTTCGCAAAAATCAGGATAGCATCAAGGTCTACACTTGCAATACAGATACTTCGAAATTTAAATCGATCAAGGCTGAAGCGAACGTAAATACTTCGCTTGACAAGCTTGAAAAATTTCTTCTTGATTTTCCGAATTACAAAAACTGGCAATTCAACACGATCGAATCACGCTCACTTAAAAAAATAGCGGATACGGAATTTATTTACTACACACAGATTGAAGCTCCGTGGCCAGTAAATGATCGCGATATGGTGGTGCGTTTTATTCTTGTCAGATCGAATAAACAACTTATCGTCACTGCCAATAGCGAATCAAATATCCTGGAGAATAAAAAAGATATTGTTCGAGTTCCTGCCTCTCGTTCCAAATGGACAATTACTGAAGTCAGCGAAAATCGAGTCAGCATAAAATATGAAATTCAAATTGATCCAGGTGGAAATATTCCAGCATGGTTGGTCAATTGGATGTGCGCCAATGCACCTTACCAGTCGTTTAAAAAATTGAGAGAACTATTGGAGAAGAAATAATCATTCGATCACCTGCTTTTCAATAAGCAGCATGAGAATGTGAATGATTTTAATATGCACTTCCTGAATACGATCAGCATATCCGTGATGAGGCACGCGCAATTCAATATCCGCCAGCGGAGCAAGTTTGCCTCCATCCTTTCCTGAAAGGATAATCACTTTCATTCCTTTTTCCTTGGCTACTTGGGCAGCACGAATAATGTTCGCAGAATTTCCACTAGTGCTTAGTCCAAGAAGAACATCGTTTTTATTTCCAAGTGCTTCGAGGTAGCGAGAGAAAACGAACTCATATCCATAATCATTGCTCACACAAGAAATATGACTTGGATCTGAAATGCACAACGCAGGAATTGCTTTGCGGTTGTCTCTATATTTACCAGTAAGTTCTTCGGCAAAATGCATGGCATCACAGTGCGAGCCACCGTTACCACACGAGATCACTTTACCACCTTGTTTTATTGAATTAGCAATTGTTTTGGCGGCTTCTTCAATAAGGAAAAGATTGTGTTCACTATTCATGAATTTCTCGAGCACCTGTGCAGCTTGAGAAAGTTCAGCATTGATAATCTCACGAAAACTCATTGGAAACTTAAGAGTTGGATGATTTCTTTAGCTCAGCGCGTGACCAGAAGAACTCAATCACTACGAGAACCACACCAAGCAAAGCACCATACTTAAACATGCCAATGTATTTGAAAATTTCGAACAAGAAATTCAAATCATCCTTCATCGATTCCATGTAAATGGTAAAGAAAACAATGGTTAATTGGTAAAGACCAAAAATCAATAAGAAGATAATCCTGCGGGTGCTCATGCGATGTGTGTTAAGGTCGCAAACATAGTCCTTTCCAATTTATGCAAAATTGCAATTCCCATCAAAACCTTGCATCCTTTTTTAGTTAAACCGTCTTCTGGATATCCACCAGCTTCTTGTATAGACCATTGTTATTATTGAGTTGATCATGCGTTCCTCGCTCCACAATTTGACCTTGCTGAACCACAATAATTTCATCGGCATGCTGAATAGTACTTAGCCTATGCGCAATAACAAGGGAAGTCCGGTTTTCCATTAGTTTGAAAAGTGCCTCCTGAACCAACTTTTCCGACTCCGAATCGAGCGCTGAGGTGGCTTCATCTAGTATCATTATAGGAGGATTTTTAAGTACAGCTCTAGCAATGCTAAGCCGCTGCCTTTGTCCACCAGAAAGTTTTGAGCCCCGTTCACCAATCAATGTCTGATAACCATTTTCTGTCTGCATAATAAAATCATGCGCGTTGGCAATTTTTGCTGCATTCATCACTGCCTCTTCACTCACATTCGGATTACCGAAAGCGATATTATTAAAAATGGTATCATTGAATAAAATCGATTCTTGAGTCACGACACCCATTTGTCTACGCAAAGACTCAATTTCATAATCAGTCAATGATTTTCCATCGATGCATACTTCACCTTGTGTTGGATCATAAAAGCGAGGGACCAAATCAGCGAGAGTTGATTTTCCTCCACCCGATGGTCCTACCAATGCAATAGTTTTTCCTTTTTCAATTTTGAGATTGACGTTTTTCAAAACCAAATCTGTGTCGTAAGCAAAAGACACATTTTTGAATTCAATGTTTTGCTCGAAATTTTTTAGTTCAATAGCGTTCGGCTTGTTTTGGATAACAGGCTCGCTGTCGATGATTTCAAAAATACGTTTAGCTGAAGCAGTGCCACGTTGCAGTGAAGTTATTCCATTCGAAAAATTCTTTGCAGGCTGAATGATTTGAGAGAATACGCCAATGAATCCAAGAAAAACTTCAGGTGGCAATGTCGAGCCTTCACTAAGTACCATATTGCCTCCGAAGAAAATTATACCTGCCACGATAATTGTTCCTAAAATTTCTGAGACAGGAGATGCCAATTCATTTTTATATGACATCGATTTGTTTACGCTTCTGTAATAATTACTTTCCTTCTCGAGCTTATTTATGATAAAGTTGCGCGCGTTAAATGCTTTCACCACGCGCATACCGCTAAATGTTTCATCAAGAATATTTACAATTCTTCCGAGTGACTCCTGACTATCTTTCGCTTGACGCTTTAATCTCTTAATGATCTCCGCCAAAACACCGCCTGTAATTGGCAGAACGAGGAGTGTAAATAATGTTAGTTGTGGAGATAATGTAAACAGCACAAAGAAGAACACGATGATTGATATTGGCTCTCTGAGAACTGCTTTTAAGCTATTCATTATCGCACTCTCAACTTCCAATACGTCATTTGTAAAGCGTGACATAAGATCACCTTTACGTTCATTATTAAAATAACCGATATGAAGAAGTGAAACCTTTTTGAAAATTTCCATCCTGATATTCTTCACCAGATCAACTCTGATTTTTGTCGCCATCACTCGCTCAAGAAAACGGAAAAGATTGGCGAGCGTCATACTAATTACTATCAAGCCGCAGATAAATAGCAATGCGTTGAGTGTACCATAGTCTCGAACGACTGCCGAATTGTAATGATTAAAAAGGCCTGTGATATAATCAGTCGAAAATTCAAAAGATGGCAACGGTGGAACTTCAATCGGTTTATTGCCCTGGCTAAATAAAAGTTTAAGCATGGGCATTACCAACACTATATTAAATGCACTGAAGACAACTCCTAAAATCGAATAGATAAAAAAGAATACAAGTCTTCGCGAAATGAAGTCGGCATAAGAAAGGATTCTAAAAAAAACTTTCACGTGTTATAATTAAAAGTCATATGTGCGCTGTGGAATATTCCATCGCAACGACACCGAAGTTATTGTTGAGTTCGTATTATAATATTGATAGAAAGGAGAAGACAACTTAACTGGGCTGCTATTTTTGCGGATAGTTGCTTTAAAGTCAATAAAAAGATTGTGCTTCAACATAAATGACGCTGTACAGTCAACAAAAGCAATTGTGTTCTTTACTCCCTCACCAATTTTGTGTCCATAATCTTTGTTACCATTTGGAGTCAATGCAGAGCGAGTATTATTGTCTTTCAAAATATCGCTTCCGTAGTTTACGCCAGTCGTGTCTCTTCCAATTTTTGTATAAAAACTCTTCATTATCAAGTTCAGTCTTGGCAGTGGCTGATAACGAACAATCGCAACGCCTTCTAGTAAATTCGCTCCCATCGGGTGTGCTAAAGGCTGAGCATAATTGCTATAATTGCTATACTGTGAATCGTGAGAATAGGTATATGGTTTCACTAGGTTTGCTTCCAATTGGATATCTAAGTTAGAGACGTTAAACGCATCAATATATTTTAAGCCTCCTTGCAACGCGAATTTATTTCCCCACCAGCCTTTTCCAGCTTTAAGTTCTTTTAATACAAATTCATCGATAACAATTTGCCCGTAGAATGAAACTTTCTTCATTGCATTCCATTTGAAATCTCCCCCAAGCAAAACGTTATCAGGGCTACCGCCTTGTTGTTCCATAGCGCGGAAGAAGATAATCGGATTAAGGTAATTCAGCTGAAACGTATTTTTATTAATAGTGTCTTGTGGTGTGAAAACCACAGATTCAAAAAGTCCTAAGTTAAATTTCTTGCCAATATTCATACTCACGTGATGAAAGGCCATGTATTTCACAGGATAGTTTTTGTTGGCTGTAGATCCACCTGTAGTTCCCATCGGATCAGCAACAAGTCTGTTGAGTTGAAACAGATAATTGAATTTCCAAATTTTCACATTCGTGCGAAGGAAAAGATTGGGTGGTGAGTAGTCTGAAAAAATGAGAGAACGAAATCCGTTTCCAATAAAAGTACGATCGTTACCAAATTGCATGTAAATGTTTTTGGTCAGATTGAAATCGATATATCCTCGTGCTTGAAAAAAATCGACACCATTAGTTTTAAAAGTCTTCCAAAAACCTTCATGCGGCACTACGTTAACGCCATTGAGAAGAAGTGCATCATGAGCGTAGGCTGGCATGATCATCTGGTTGTCAGTAAAGAAAGTATAGAAGCCAATTCTTTTATCAATCATACCGCGCATCTCTACTCCTCGAGTATTGATGTAAAGCGATTGATTTAGTCGGCTGTCTTTGCCAGAACTGAAATACAAAACCGGGCTCACGTGAAAATCGAAGTCGGGCTGATCAACATAGGCCAAATCGGATTTCTCTTTATACACGCCCAAGTATGATTTCTCGCTGTTATTGGTTTCAGCATGGCTCCACTCCCAGTTATCGTTTCTTAAATAATTGTAATTGTATTGGTCAGTTCTTGAGGTGAACACTTGGTCTTTAGCCTGAAGCGAATCGACTAGGGCCACGATCGCTTTTCTCTTAAAAGGACGTACTGATGTAAAAACCTCGAGGGCAATCTTCCCCGACTTTATTTCATATCGGGTTATCCAATGGTAATAATACCTCATTGAGCGTTGCATTGGTGCTTTGGGCATAACCTAGGCGACCGGCCAAAATAAAGGTCACCAAGCCAATTATTTTCAATGTATTTTTCATAATCGAAGGTCAAAATTGCCCTTTTTATTTGATTTTGCCTTGTTTTTACAAAATTGACTTTCAGGTGATTGCAAATCAGTTCAGTTTCCCTATTTTTGCAGTCCTTTTAGAGAAAATTATGAAGAAGAGCATCCATCCTAACTATGAAGAAGTGGTTTTTTGGGACACATCGAGCGATTTCCAAGTTTTTGAGCCGTTCTACCAATGTTCCTAAAGAAAAAATCAAATGGACTGACGGTAAAGAATACCCTGTGATTAAAGTAGAGGTTAGCTCTGCTTCACACCCTTTCTTTACTGGCAAGAAAATGTTTGTTGACACCGCTGGCCGTGTGGAGAAATTCCAAAAGAAATACGGCAAGAAATAATATTGCTATTAGCGTTTTTTAGAAAGAATCCCGCAACTGCGGATTCTTTTTTTTGCCTTAACTTTCACACAGATTCTTTCGCATGAACATTATCCTGTTTGATCATCCCAACATTCGCACAAACCTGCTGCCGCTTACTTTAACAAGGCCAGTGTCGGAAATGCGTGTGGGCATATTGACAATCACCGAAAAGTGGTCAAAACATTTTCAGACTACTCCATCATTTTCAACGGAACATTATTTATCAAAAAAATTCCAAAAGAAAATAGCAGAAGATAATCTTTGGATCAATGGAGCGGTTTGCCCAGACGAGCAGCTTGTTTCAGCAATAAAAAATCTAAAGCAAGGAGATGCGCTACACAAGCACTCAATGATCCTAGCTGTAAGAACTCACGAAGATGAATTGCCAGAAGTGATCGAAGGAAAAGCAACTGAATATTCAAGCGAGGTAACAATTATTGATCAGCCGTGGAAAATTTTTCAAAACAACGGCAACCAGATCAGGGCCGACTTCAAATTGATTACTCCCGGAAGAAAGTCTGCAGAAATAAAAGATCCTCACACTCATACTTATAATCCATCTCAAATTTTCATTGAAGAAGGTGTTCTGCTTCACACTACGGTGCTCAATGCTGAAGGCGGGCCAATCTACCTTGGAAAAAATTCTCAAGTGCAGGAAGGTGCAATTATCCGTGGACCATTTTCTTTGGGCGGAGGCTCAATTGTAAATATGGGTGCGAAGATGAGAGCAGATACAACTGTTGGTCCATTTTGCAAAATTGGTGGTGAGGTGAGCAATTCCGTTTTATTCGGTTACAGCAATAAAGCTCATGATGGATTTTTGGGGAATTCTGTTTTAGGAGAATGGTGCAACTTAGGTGCAGACACAAATACTTCCAATCTGAAAAACAATTATGACAACGTAAGACTGTGGAGCTATTCGAAAAAAAGTTTCGTTGACATTGGTTCGCCAAACTGCGGACTTATCATGGGCGATCACAGTAAAGCCGGTATCAATACAATGTTTAATACTGGGACTGTTGTGGGTGTGAGTTCAAATATTTTTGGCGCAGGTTATCCCAGAAATTTTGTTCCTTCTTTTCAATGGGGTGGTGCGGCTGGTTTCATTGAATACAAATTTGACAAAGCCATGGAAACCGCAGAACGCGTGCTAGCTCGTAGAAACATCAAGCTTGATGAAATTGAAAGAGATATTTTGAAAAATATTTTTGATCAGAAATGACATTCTCTTCTATTCCCGGTCTTGAAGAAATAAAAAGCAAACTGACTGCTTCCGTGCAGTCGAACCATATTGCGCACGCACTTTTGTTTTCAGGAAAACCTGGGGCGCTAAACTTACCGATGGCGTTAGCGTTTGCTCAGTACTTTCATTGTCAAAATAAAAATGAAACTGATGCTTGTGGTACTTGCGCTGCATGTAGTAAAAGTTTGAAGTACATTCATCCAGATACACATTTTGTCTTCCCCCTTGGCAATATCAAAAACGATAAAGATGAAGAGCGTTT
>JASGIR010000023.1:0-64308 GCA_049840975.1 Cyclobacteriaceae bacterium
AGGTTAATAGGGAAACACGATAGAATCCGAACAGCACCTGATTGTACATCGTGAAAGAAACCGTTTTGCAATTGCAAGGCAGTGTTACGGTTGAATCTGAAATCGGGTTTGGCAGTGTATTTCGCATTACCATTCCAAATGATCACAAGGGCAAACTCATCAATCGAAAATTGCATTTGCAGCAGCTGTAAAATGGATTACGTATTTCTACTTAACAGCTGTCAGTAGATAGTAGTAAAATAAAATACAAATATTCTCGGATTACGCAGAGCATTTATCAGATATACTTTTACATCATTAATTGACACTTGCAATCAGAACCAAAATCTCACGAATTATGAAACAATATTATCACGACAAAGAAAATGGTACCACAGGTAATGGTGCAATTACAAAAATTGAATCTGCCTCTGAAGGCAAAAAAAAATTAGCAGAGTTAGAGCAACATTTAGCTAAAGTTGTTGCAGACAAAAATAAACTTCAATTGGAGTGGGACTCTACTATGGAAGCTATCAATGCTGCCAACGCTTACATCGAATTTCAACCTGATGGAACAATCATCAAAGCGAATGATTTGTTTCTTAAAACCCTTCACTATGTAGAAGGTGAAATTGAAGGCAAGCACCATAGAATTTTTTGCGATGCCGCTTACGCTAACTCACACGCCTATCAACAGTTTTGGACAAACCTGAGAAATGGAATTCCTCAGATTGGAGAGTTTAAGCGTAGAACGAAAGAAGGAGCAGACGTTTGGATTCAAGCGAACTATACGCCAGTTAAAGATGAAAAAGGAAAAGTGGTACGCGTGATCAAATTAGCCACTGATATCACTGAGCAGAAAAAACGCAATATGGATTTCCAAGGTCAGTTGGATGCAATAGGCAGATCTAATGCTGTGATTGAATTCAATATGGATGGAACGATTAATACAGCCAACGATAACTTCTTAAAGACACTGGGTTATTCACTCGATGAGATTAAGGGCAAGCATCACAAAATGTTTGTTTCACCTGAATACGGCCGGTCAGTCGAATACAAGAATTTTTGGGACACATTGAATCGTGGCGAATTTTTCGTTGGAACTTATACTCGTATCAATAAGCGTGGTGACGAAGTTTTTATTCAAGCATCATACAATCCAATCAAAGATGAAGAAGGTCGGCCCTATAAAGTAGTGAAGTATGCGTTGGACATGAGCGAAGTTATTCGTGTTATCAAGTCTATGGCTAAAGGAGATCTAAGTTTGCGCTGCGATACTAATGCCGACAACGGTGGATTGACGGCTGAAATAAATAGAACGTTGGAAAACTTGACTACTGTGCTTGGCAACATTAGCCAAGGTTCTGATGTCGTTGCAAAATCTAGTGACTTGCTTCAAAAGAAAACCGGAGACATGAAGCGCAACACCACTGAAGTAGCAACAGCCATTTCACAAATGGCGAAAGGTGCACAAGACCAGGCTTCGAAAACAGATGAGTCATCCAAACTGATTAGCCACGTGATGACTTCGGCAAATGATATGGAAAAGAAAGCCAATTTCATTAACAAAGCCGCAGAGAAAGGTTTAGAAAGTTCTAATCAAGGAATGAAAACCGTGAAAGTATTGGTGAATAATATGAACGGCATTAAAGATTCCGCTGGCGAAACAGCGCAGTCTATAACAGTACTCACTAAACGTACAGAAGAAATTGGTCGTACTCTCCGCGTTATCACAGACATTGCAAGTCAAACTAATTTGTTGGCACTGAATGCAGCGATAGAAGCTGCTCGTGCTGGCGATGCAGGTCGTGGATTTGCAGTAGTTGCAGAAGAAATCAGAAAACTTGCGGAAGATTCTCGTAAGAGCGCAGTTGAGATCGAAAAAATCATTGGGGATGTTCAAAAAGATACGCAGGCTGCCGGTAAAGCAATCGAAACTATGCAAGGAAGCGTGAAGGAAGGAAACAAGTCGAGCGTAGAAGCCGAAGTGATATTCCAGGAAATTGCGCGTAGCAGTGAAGAAACTTTCAGCGCTTCAAAAGAAATTCAAACCGCTACGAGCGCACAGAAAGATTCGATTGGAAGTGTTGTGAAAAACATTGAACAGATTGTTGTCGTGTCAGAAGAAACAGCCGCAGGTACACAGCAAGTGGCCAGCAGCAGTCAACAAATGAACAACGGTATGATGGAGATAGCGAAAGCCGGTGACGAACTTTCTGCCGTAGCAGCTGAATTGCAGGCAGGCATTCAACAATTTAAGTTGAAAAGATAATTTTTTTCGTGATTGGCACTTGCTGTCTTTAGGGTTGTACAGCAGGTGCCCTCACGATCCTTTAATCACACATGATTATGAATCAGACAACAAAAGAATCTACAGAAGCCTCTAACAAATCACTTCAGATTGTAGTGTTCAAATTAGGGCAAGAAGAATACGGTTTGCAGATAGATCAAATCAAAGAAGTAGTTATCACACCAAATATTACTCGCATGCCACAGACTGCATCGTTTGTAAAAGGTGTTGCCAATATTCGCGGAAACGTGATCGCTATTTTCGATTTGGAAGATCGCTTCAACTTAATGCGTTCTCAAAACAGTGGCAACAAATACACACTGGTAGTTGAAAGTGATGATATAAAATTGGGATTGCTAGTAAATGATGTTCCAAACACAGTTTCAGTAAATGCCAGTGATTTGGATGAATCAGTTGGTATCATTAACGATGTGAATACAGAGACCAACTATATCAAAGGCATTATCAAACATGGCGATCGATTGATAATTCTGATTGACATTTTCAAAGTCATAGATCAGGAGACGACCAACTCAATTAAAAAAGCTACAGCTGTTGCCGCATGATCGAGTATAAATTAAATATTGGCGATTTGCGTGTAACGAAAGGCGAGAACGTGACCTACGCTTGTCTAGGACTTGGTTCGTGTATTGGATTGTTTTTGCAGGATAGAATACTTGGTCTTTCAGGCGGAGCGCACATTCAATTGCCCAACGAAATAAAATCGAGCGATGGAAAATTTTATAGTGTGAAATCGGCAATCGCTGAGCTGCTCAATCAATTCCGGATTTCAGGAAGCTCACTAAAGAACCTTCGTGCGAAAATCACTGGTGGAGCAAATGTTATAACGACAAGTTGTGAAACCGGTGTGCAAAATATTGAGCGTGTGGTTCAAGAGTTAGTTGAAAATAAAGTCTACATCGCAGCAATGGATGTAGGTGGCAAGAAAAGTCGCACAGCGCGATTTAATAGTGAAACGGGTATGCTCACTGTGCGCAACCCAGAAACCAACGAAATAAAATTTTTTTAACCTTAAAAATTAATAACCATGGCAAAGAGTGTACTAATCGTAGATGATTCTCTCTACATGCGAACGCTTATCAAAGACGCACTTGAAGTAGGCGGATTCAGCGTTGTTGGCCAAGCGGCCAATGGCGAAGAAGCAATTGACCTTGCTTTTGAACTACAGCCTGATCTCATTACACTGGATAATATTCTTCCCGATATGATCGGTACTGATATTCTAAAAGTATATCAGGAGGAGGGATTAAAATCACGAGTAGTGATGATCAGCGCAGTTGGTCAAGAGTCTGTCGTCAATGAAGGCATGCGACTGGGTGCAAGAGCTTACATCGTGAAGCCCTTCACCAGTGATCAATTGGTGGATGCAATGAGCAAAGCGTAATAGTTTTTGAGAAATGCCTGCTCGCATCCGTACATTATTGATTGATGACTCTGCGTTTATGCGCAAAGTAATTGGCGACATTATTCGTGGCGATGAATCGCTCGACTTAGTGGGCATAGCCAATGATGGTCGTGAAGGAAGCGCAATGGCACTGGAACTCAAGCCCGATGTTGTCATTACAGATATGATCATGCCTGAATACGATGGCATGTATGTCGTAAAATCTGTAATGGAAAAGCAACCGATTCCGATTATTCTATTGAGCTCACTCGAAAAATCGGATATGCGAATTTTCGATGCGCTAAAGAACGGAGCATTTGAATTTATAGACAAGCCTTTAGATATGGAAGAAGTTAGGCTTGGCAATTATCCGTTGTTGGAATTGATTCGCGAAGCATCACGTACGGATCTCGGTCGGCTTAAAGCAAAGCAGTTAGCAAATAAAAATAGCCATGCGCACACATTTGCTACTACAACGAACTATGATATAGTAACAATAGGTGCTTCTACGGGCGGCCCAGGTGCAATCGAGCAAATTGTTTTTAATCTGCCGAGCAATTTGAATATTCCTGTAGTGATTGCGCAACACATGCCTGCTCGTTTTCTCGAAACTTTTTCTGCTCGATTAAATGAAAGCAGCCCATTGCCAGTGAGGTTAGCATCAAGGGGAGAAACATTGCGAGGTGGTATAGTGTATATCGCAAGTGGCGAATCAAACACGCGTATCGAAAACAATCTGGTTACCGGTATGCCGATGTTCACTTTCACAAATAGAAAATTTGAAGAGTTCAACTTCCCATCTGTGGATTGTTTGTTTGATTCTGTTGCAGACATCTATGGGAACAGGAGTATAGCAGTGATCTTGACAGGCATGGGGAAAGATGGAATGTTGGGCATGAAGAAAATAAAATCGTTGGGAGGTTTTACTATCGCGCAAGATGAAGAATCATCGGTAGTATATGGAATGCCAAAAGCGGCAGTAGAATTTGATGCAGTTAGGCAAATAGTTCGACTAAATGAGATTCCTGGATTTATTGTAAGCAGCTTGTGAAATGAAACACATGAATTATTGAGTGTATGAAAAACAAGGAAGAAGAATACAAAGAAATTTTTCTGGCTGAAGCTCTCGAAAACTTTGAAGAGATTAATCGCTTGCTTACAGTTATTGAAAAAAATCCAAGTGACAAGAATACGATTCATGCACTCTTCCGTATCACGCATACGCTGAAAGGAAATGCAGCAGGCATGGGCTTTACTGCTATCGCAGAATTGGCTCACGTAATGGAAGATTTATTTGGCGAAGTTCGTGACGGTAGATTGGCGTTGGATGCTAATGCGTTTGGTTCATTGTTCAAATCAGCTGATGTTCTTGGTCAGTTAGTGAATGCAGTTCGTGACGGAGCAGAAGTAAAATACAAAGGCATAAAGACAAAGCTTGAAGTGTTGCTGAAGCGTGCAAAAGAATTTGAAACAAACGCACAAGAAATAAAAACGGAAACATCATCCGACATTCAAGCCGAACCAGCTAAAGTTGTCGAATCGGAAGAAGAGTCTGATACCAAAATTTCATTTTCAGACTTAGTACAGGTTCCGGTTCGTAAGTTGGATAATCTTCTGAACCTGGTTGGTGAACTTATCATTGAAAAAGATAGGATACTTGCTTCCCACAACGGCAACGGTTTGCATGCTTCAAATGAGTACGCTCGACTGAGCCGCATCAGTTCTGATTTGCAATACTCTGTAATGGATGTTCGATTAGTCCAAGTTGGATTTCTCTTCAACAAATTTCATCGCGTAGTGCGTGATGCTGCAAGCCTTGAACAAAAGAATGTTACCCTTAAACTTATTGGCACAGATACTGAGATCGATCGCAATGTGTTACAAGTGATTAGCGATTCGCTGATTCATCTTATTCGTAATTGTGTTGGTCACGGTATTGAAACACCTGATGAACGTAAGCTTGCAGGAAAATCCTCTGAAGGAAATATTTGGTTGGGTGCACGCAACGATAACGATTCGGTTATCATTGAAATACGTGATGACGGTCGCGGCCTCAATTATGAAAAAATAAAACACAAAGCAGTTAGTCGTGGCTTGGTTAAAGCAGAAGACATCAACAAACTCACTCAGGAAGAATTAAGCTTACTTATTTTCGAACCTGGTTTTTCTACCATGGATCAGGTAACAGCTATAGCTGGCCGAGGTGTTGGCATGGATGTAGTGAAGAAAACTCTTGACTCTATTGGAGGATCCATAAAATTATTGAGCGAACAAGGTCAGGGAACCACCATTCAATTGACGTTGCCATCATCTATGGCGGTGAAAAGTTGTCTGTTGCTTGAGTTGAATGAAGAGGTTTATGCTATACCACTTGCATATACGGAGTCTGTAATCTCTTTATATAAATCAGATATACGTAAAGCGGGTGGAGGTTTAGTGGCAACCCACCTTGGAAAAAATTTTACTGTCGTTTTCTTAAAAGATGTTTTTGGCCAGCACTCTGATAATTCTTTCAACTTAAATGTGCTGCAATCAAGTTTTGATTCTATTCACCCAGAGGAGAAGCTGGAAATCGTGGTCGTGAATTTCAATAATAGAACTGTCGGCTTTGTTGTAGATAAATTATTGCAACAAAAAGAAATCGTTGAGAAACCACTGATGAAGCCCGTTGATAAAATTCGATTCATCAGTGGTGTCACAATACTTGGAAGCGGCAATGTATGCCTGGTTCTGAACGTACCCCATATCCTCAATTTTGTTTTTAGCCTAACGGCTCATAATCGTACAAAAAATTTCACACTAAACTGACCCAACCATGGACAATAAGAGTCGAGAAAACTATGTCATTCACATCATGAACTCTGGCTTCACCCGCGCAGCGCATTCATTTAGCAACATGGTCGGAAGACCAGTTCGCATCACGAATTCTGCTTCTGTACTCATTCGCCACGATCATGATTTTGCTTGCTTCAGTGAGGAGAAAGGAGACTTAGTAGTTCTCACTACACAAATTATTGGCTCCATCTCGGGAAAAAGCTTTTTGATTTTTAGTGATGAAGAAAGCAAAGAAATTTTCAAAAGCCTGAAATCTAATAATCAAGGTCTGCAAGAAGCCTTTCTTATGGAAATCGACAATATCATCTCAGCATCGGTGATTGCTGAACTTTCCAATGCTTTGGATATTGAAGTGTATGGTGATGTTCCACATTTGAATAGAGTGCACTCAAGAGATCTACAAGATTTTATGAATCGTGAGGTAAAGAAAGATGAGCCATCAAGTATGATTGTGTCCAATACCACATTTCATTTTGAGAAAGGGGATCGTGTACATCCTCAGTTTATTTGGAAACTTTCAAGTAAGGTGTTTGATATTATTCCTCAAGAAAGAGTAGCATGAAAACGAGCCTCCTTTGGTTGAATATTTTGTTGCTAGTGCTTGTCACAAGTGTAACCGTACTGATTTTTCTGAATGAAAACAGATGGGTTGTTGCATGCTTAGGAACGATTGCGGCTGTTCTAGCTTTCACCATTTTTCACAACTGGATGAAAATTATAGCTCATGTAGCTAATCAGTCTGGAAGGCTTCATCGACTCTCAGAAACATATTCAGTTTGGAGCTCCAAAAATTTTGATGCAATTCAAGACAACCACAATTTAGTTGAAAGAAAGTTTAAGATCTCGGCCGAGCTTATTGCAAATCTCTCAAGAGAAGAGGGTGCAACAGAAGCAGAGTCTTTGATAGCAAACGACCCGATCGGTCAATCGCTTCAGAAAATTCGTGTTGAGATGAAAAAGTTGAAAGAAGAAGAAGCGCAGCGAATGTGGATCAATCAAGGCCTCGCTAAATTCAGCGACATCCTCCGTAATAAAAATGAACTGAAAGAATATTGTTATCAGATCATTAGCAACCTGGCGAAATATATGGGTGCTAATCAGGGCGGGCTATTTGTAGAAGGTCATGACGAAGATCGATATCTGGAGTTGATGGGTCGCTACGCGTATGAGCGCAGAAAACATCTTGAATCAAGAATTCTGGAAGGCCAGGGTTTACTTGGGCAATGCATGCTGGAGAAGGACATAATTTTCATGACCGATATACCTAAAGACTATATCCGTATCACATCAGGTCTTGGTTTAGCAACACCTAGAAGCATTGTGGTGGTGCCATTGATGGAAAAGGAAACATTCTACGGAGCCATTGAGATCGCTTCGTTTGAAGTGTTCAAACCTTTCCAATTAGAGTTTCTGAAAAAAGTTTGCGAGAACATCGCAGCGGATATTGCTTCTATAAAGAATATTCAGCACACGCAAAAATTATTAACTGAATCGCATCAACTTACTCAAGAGCTGCAGGCACGCGAAGAAGAGATGAGCCAAAACATGATGGAATTGACTTCTACGCAAGAAGAGATGGGCCGCAAACAAGCTGAACTTACTGGTATTCTTAACGCAATTGACTTAACTATTGCTACAGCGGAATTTGATGTTGCTGGCACATTTAAAACTGCTAACGAAATATTTTTAAAAGTATTGGGATATCATCCGGATGAATTGAAAAATACTGACTTTCATTTTTTTATGGGAGATGATCACAATACAGTGATGATGTGGGAAAATTTACGACTAGGAAAGTTGTTCTCAGGTGAGTTTAAAATGTACGACAAGTCTGGCAAGGAAATGTGGCTCACAGGAACGTTCAACCCGATTGTTTTAGGCAACAATGGTGCTGTTAAGATTATGATGTTTGCTCAGTTCACCACACAAGAGAAAGAGAAATTAAATGACTTATCAGAAATGGTGCATGCGTTTAAGACCGCGATTCCAATAGCTGAGTTCAGCGAAAACTTTACATGCAAGACGGCCAACGAAAAATTTCTGAAACTAGTTGGGTTAAACCGATTAAATCTAAAATCGAAAACCATTATTGACTTCATTGATCCTTACTATCATGGTGCTTGGAAGAAGCGTCAATCAGATCTATTAAATGACGGAGCTTTAACGATAAGACTTCCAATCAAACTTACAGATCATTCGGTAACATATGAGGTAAACCTGTCACCGGTCCATAATCTCGAAGGCAAAATTTCAAAAGTGGTTATGTTGCTCGTTCGTGAGATAGATGAAATTGTTCCAGTTTTAGCCGTTGGATGATTTATGACTACCGCTATTGAAGTAACCGATGAAGAAATTGCTGCGCTCACGCAAAGTATTCTTACGAGATACGGAATTGACTTTACTTGTTATGAACCTAAATCACTTAGACGAAGAATAAATCGAATACTCAGTTTGTTTGATTTGAAATCAATTCATGAGTTGTGGAAGAAATTTCTATTTGATGGAGATTTTATAAAAGTGTTCATGAACGAAATCAGTGTAGGAATGACAAGTATGTTTCGTGACCCTGTGTTATGGAAAGCATTGAAACGAAAGTTGAATACAGAATTTCATTCGCGTGATTCACTATCGATATGGCACTCGGGTTGTTCAACGGGTGAAGAAGTTTTCAGTATGGGTATTTTACTTCGTGAAACTAACCTGGCTCATAAGGCTACTGCTTATTGTACAGATATTAATGAGGCAGCTTTACAGGAAGCACGAAATGGGATGTATCACAAAATCAAAATGATTGAAAATGAAGCCAGCTATGTCGAATACAACTCGAAGTCTGACTTCCAAAAATATTACACCCCCGACAATAAGCATGCGCAAATGGATTTGAGTTTGATTAAGCATGCCAACTTTCAATACCAGAATTTAATTACAGACACGTACCCAAAAGGCTTCGACATTATCTTTTGCAGGAACGTGATGATTTATTTCGATACGCCCGCTAAACTGAAACTATTAGACAAGTTTTATCAATCGTTACGGCCAGGTGGTTATTTCATTATTGGTTTTTTTGACACCATGGGTCACCTGATGGATGATTCTAAATTCAAGCTAGTGGATGAGACTGCTAAAATCTTTCAGAAGTGTGAACCTTAAAATTTTAATATGAACACTTTGCTTCAAAAGAAAATCAACCTGCTGATTCACCTAGCCAAAGCCGATGGCCACATGGATGAATCGGAGAAGCACCTGATCCAAGAAATTCTTTTGGACGCAGGTGAATTGCCCGAGGTTGATTGGAATCAATCGACAGTATTTGCCCTGGATGGCGCTTCGGAAATCCACGACCGGGAAAGACTTTTGCATTGGGCACTTCGACTCATCAAAGTTGATGGCATTTTACACGCTGATGAAATAGCCTATTGCAAGGCTTTGACGATCAAATTAAAATTCAAACCTGAATTGATTGATCACTTTTCTCACGCGAAGCTGCCTGAATTAAATGAGTTCACTAGACTGGCAGCAGGATTTAGTCTTTAGATTTTTTGCGTTTTGATCTCCAAAGCCAAATTAGAAAACCAGTTACAGGAAGGCTGGCAACAATAAGGCTCGCACAAAAGGCAATAAATTTTCCTGTAATCCCTAAGATCGCGCCTGTATGAATATCGTAATTCATACGCATAGTTTTGTCAGCGAGTGTCGCTTCAGCGGACTTTCCATAAATGTGGCTCACGGGTAATTCCTTGAGAGAGTTTGGATCGTAGTAACGGAAATCTGTTTTCCAATATGTACCAGCTTCTGGGTTGATGTTTACTGCATAACCGTGCACTGTGTCAGGCAAATGAATCTCGATAGATTTGGCTTCATTAAATTCTTTTGAAAGTCTGACCCAAAGTTTGTCGAGAGAATCATTTACTTCATCCACTTTAGAAAGTGAAGGGGGAATCGCATAAACTAACTCTTTTTCACCGCCAACTGTTTTATAAATACTTTTAGCAAACCATTCGAAGCCCCAAACCAGGCCAGTGATGACAAATAGCAGTGCGATGCTGCTTGCATAAAATCCAAGTACGGTGTGTAGATCGTGATTCCTTCGTTTTGGACTTGGATTCCTTCTGAGTTTAAATCGTTGCGAAATTGCATTCTTATTTGTCGGCCACCAAAGCACAAGCCCAGTGACAATCATAAACAAGAAAATTAAAGTGAAGCTTGCTACTAAAGGTTGACCGATGAGAGGTGGGAGCCATAGATAAAAGTGGCCATCAAGGATGAAATGAAAAAAATCATTATTCATGTTTTTTATTTTCAACAATTCCCCGGAATAGGGATTGAAGTACAAAACATAAAAATATTCAGGATCGAAACTATAAATGATAGCTTCGCTAGCACGAGATGGATCGCGATATAATATTGAATGAATATGTTTGCCCGGAAGATTTTGCTCTACAACTCTTTTTAACTCAGATGGCATCACATAAGGTGCATTCTTCTTTTCAACAAAACGATACGGCTGTGTAGCATTTTGTATCTCTTCTTGAAAGGCATAGATGCACCCAGTGATGGCAATGATAAATACGACCGTTCCAGACGTTAGTCCTAACCAAAGATGAATTAACCTCACAATTCCCTTCCACCGAAACTTTTTCATCCGAGATTTTCGTCAATTAAAACTTAAGAGAAATGCTTCCAGCAATATTGCGAGGCATTTGCGGATTCATGGTAGTATAACCAATCCAATATCTTTGATCAGTGAGATTATCAACTTTCAGACCAAATCTGAATTTTGGCTGATCATAAAAGAGAGTTGCATTTAATACTGTGTAGGCTGGTAGAATAAAAACACCCATAGTAGTACTGTTCATGATCTTGTTGTCGCTTGCATGGTTTCCGCCAAATCCAAATCCAAAACCATTTGTCAATTTGTAACTCATCCACAAATTTGCTGTCACAGGTGACATCGCAGTAGTCGGCCTTCTTCCTTGCACACTCTCTTCAGATTTTGTGTATTTCGAATCGTTGTATGCAAAACCTCCCACGATGTTGAAGCCTCTGAACGGATTAGCAATCACTTCCACTTCAAATCCTTTGCTACGTTGTGTTCCGTCTTGAATGGAAAAATTAGGATTGGATGGATAAGGACGTACTAGATTTTCAACTTCGATATTGTAATAACTGATTGTGCTTGTCAACTTACCCTGCGCAGCGTCTAATTTTATGCCGGCTTCCCATTGATTAGCGTGTTCTGGTTTGAATGTATTACCTGCATAGTCAGTGCCGGTTTTATTCGTGAAACCATTTTGATAATTCGCAAAAAATGAAACTTGCTCAGGAATAGGTTGGTATACTAGCCCAAATTTTGGAGACCAAACAGTTTGTTGGTAAGCACCTTTGTATTGGCCACTCGCAGCGTCAAAACTTCCAATATTTTTGAAGTGATCCATGCGTATGGCGGCTGACAGAATTAAATTATCTAGTAGATTGACTGCATCTGCAACGTATGAACTGAACGAGCTTGTTTATAGCTGTAGGGATATTTCCAAGGTGATCCATTTTGAAGAGCAGAATCAAGTTTGTCGCTATTGAAATTTTCATATTGTGGGATAACGCCATTCTTTTTGATGATGTCAAAAGGGTCTACGCCATAAAACAATTGATTCGAATTTTGATAGAACAAGTCAATTCCACCTATGAAACGATGACGCATGTTGGCCAAATTGAAATCTCCCAAAAAGTTTTGTTGTACTTCCGTCACTTGCATTACATTGTTGGAGGTGGACTGATCAGTTCGAACCAAATAATCCGCTCCTGTGTCTGCAGAGTTTCCTGTTACAACAGAATTTGGAACAACGTAGAAGTACGCTCCCGGTCCATTTGAGAAACTGCGCGTGCTTGTAAAATTGGTTTGCGAAGTCCAGCTGTTAGAAATGCGATAAGTGAGTTGACCAAAGAGATTTGTGTTGGCTGAAGTCTGATAAATACTGTTCGTGGAATAGGCACGATTGTAATCGATACCTAATTGATCGGCACGAGTAGCGCCAAGTTGGGCAGCCGGATAATAGAAGAAAATCATTTGCTTGCTACTATTCTTGCCCGAATAAATTTCAGCATCCAGTTGAAGAGTAAGTTTATCATTCATTTTATAAGTAAGAGAAGGAGCAATCGCCAGACTGTTGCTGAAACCATAGTCTTGAAAACTTCCTTCATTTTGATATGCAGCATTTAAACGGAAGAGAATATCTTTCTTTTCAGTAAGTGGCGCATTTACATCTGTACTCACACGACTGAATCCAAAACTTCCAGATGAAAGAGTAACCTCACCCGCAGGTCTTTCAAAAGGCTTTTTGGTGACACGGTTGATCAAGCCTCCATAAGAAGTAAGTGTGCTTCCAAATAATGTAGCCGAAGGACCCTTGATCACTTCTACTCGTTCAAGGTTAGCCGCATCGATACGTGAAGTGACATTGCCGGCAATTCCATTTCGAAGTTGGCTTTGAAGAACAAAGCCGCGCGCATTATAATAAGCACCACCATCTCCGCTGCGACCAGTTGCCTCCCACATTTTTTGAACTCCCGGAGAATTTTTCACAGCATCATCAATAGAAAAAACAAGTTGTTCTTTCAATAATTCTTTAGTGATAGAAGAATACACTTGTGAGTTTTCCATTTTCTTCAATGGAATTTTTGAAACATACTCACTCTCTTTGTTGTCGAATGAATTTATTTTCGATCCCCTGATCACAATCTCGGCAAGTTGTTCAGCGCTTTCGTTCAGAATGATTTCGGGAACAATTGTCTCTACACCAGAACTCACTTCTACTTCGTGTTCTAAAGTTTTGTGGCCAACGAATGAAATTACAAGCGTGAATTTTCCTGGTTTGATATTGACAATGGCATATTCTCCAAGGTGATTAGTTGTCGCGCCTTTACCACTGCCTTTCAACACTAGATTTACATCTTGCGCTGGCTGTCCGTCTGATGTGTGCACAATTCCTTTCAGCGATCCTGATGATTGTGCTGAAGCAATTTGGAATTGAATCAAAATTATAAGTAGAAAGTATATTTTTTTCATGGATATAGATTAAAATTTTAGTTCGCGGCAAAATTAGATTGGTGTTGCCGCGACTGTCAATCGCCTGAAGTAGCGTTTTTATATCACCTCTAGAGGGTATGCTATTTCCTTATGGGGAGTTCGACCAGGCCAAGATCGATAGCCCGTATTAGAAATTCGGTAGGTGACTTAATATTGAGCTTGCGTGATATTTTTTTGCGATGCGTATGCACAGTGTGTGGACTCACGTTCATAGTATCGGCTGCTTTCTGATTTGAAAAACCACGAGCAATGAGTTTAAGCAATTCTTCTTCACGCGGAGTGAGTGTCGAATTCTCTTGTTTAACTGATGGCGCAAAAGAAGATTCAATCATCAAGGCCAAAACTTCCTGACAAAAGTATTTGTCACCGCGTGATAATGTTTTAATGGCTAATAGCAATTCACGTTGATCACAATCTTTAGTGACAAAGCCATTTACTTTCAACCGAAGTATTTCCTGAGCAATCGATTTGCTTTGTAGTGAAGACAGTATCAGAGTTTTGACAACTGGAAAGTCATTATTGATTTCCTCGAGATCGTCAATGTTGAATGATGCTGAAAAATCTGGATCTAAAATGAGAATATCTGGATGAGAATTTCGCAACGAATCATGAAGATCAAGCTGAGTTTCTACTGAGTTCACAGCAAGGTCTTTTTCGGCAGCCAAAAACTGATTAAGTCCAGCCACTATGAGAGGCTGTTTAACTGCCATTAGAATATCGATCATATGCCTTTTTGCTCCATACTCAAAAGGGAAGTCCTGAACATCATTTTTTGTATATAGTTGATTTTCATCAATTTATATTTGGAATAATTCTAAATAAACTCAAAATAAAGCGTCTGAAGGCTCAAATCCAAACTATTTATGAAAATCTAATAACTGATAATGGGCCGCAGATGAGAATAGGAATGATAAGTCGATGAATGACTTACTTTTTTTGAAATATTTTGGCCGACATAAAACTTACTGTTTTTCAGACTTTGCAAAACATAGACAAACCATATAAGAAAAAAGCCCTGACAATTTTGTCAGGGCTTAGTACCCAAGGCCGGAATCCCCGCCTGACCGAGTCATTCGGGCAGGGAACCGTCACCGATTTTACTTTAATGTACTTTTTGCCTGAAGCCGACTTAAGATATTTTTCGCGCACCCGTGCTTCTGTTGAAGTGGCGAATTCTTCTGAATAAATAATTTTCCAGGGCAAGTGTCCGGAAGTGAATTTGGACTTACCGGCATTATGTTCGTCTAGTCTTCGTGAAATGTTTTGAGTCATTCCGACATAAAACTTACCGTTTTTCAGGCTTTGCAAAACATAGACAAACCACATAAGAAAAAAGCCCTGACAATTTAGTCAGGGCTTAGTACCCAAGGCCGGAATCGAACCGGCACACCTTGCGGTACACGATTTTGAGTCGTGCGCGTCTACCAGTTCCGCCACTTAGGCATTTTTTGCTAAAACTGGGGTGCAAATATGGTCAAACTTTTAATTCCCAACAAAACGGATTTTATTTTTAATGATGGTGCTCACTAGGTTTTTCGCTAGCTGCCGTTCCTTGCTCTACTTTAATTACAAAATCGGCTGTGTGTACCTCTCCATTGCTTTTGAACTGAAGCCATCCTCTGAAAATTCCAGTTTTTTCAAAAGTAGTGTGCAGGTCCAATCTACCATTTGAGACTTCAGGATGAACATGCAAATAATCTTTTGTGTCTTCGCTAATCATCACCACGTGAGCTTTGGCTGATAAATAATTATCGAAAGTCTCAGCTGATATTTCCTTTCCATCTTTTTTAATGATGGCAGCAATGTGAGACGCATTTCCGCTCAAAAATTTTCCGTCTTTCGTGCTTAATGAAACTTCGTAGCCATCAACAGTGCTTACTAATTTTTCTTTTGTGAATTGAACTGGTTTGTAAGGATTTCCATCTACATGCAATTCTATTCTTTCTAGTTGATGACTTGCGCCTGTTGGTAAATAGTCGGCAAACAAAACGTAATCACCGCCTTGGTCGAAATGGGTTTCATTTTGAAATTTTCCGTTTGAAAACTTTTCGCCTTTAGCCAATACTTTGACTTCATAGTCGCCATTGTCGTTTGCTTGAGGATGAACATGGTCAAAATAAGCTAGGTCTTTGCTCACTACGATCAAATGAATTTTCTTTTCATGTTGAATTTCTAGAGAAACACTTTCATCAAAATGATCTTTGATCTCTGGTGTAAATGTGAACGTTGCTGATTTACCAACTTCTACAAACGGCTCAGCCTTAAACAACATCACATACTCTGCAGAATCTTTTGTTTCCGTTTTTTCCAGATTCATTCCACACTTAGGGCAGGTGTCACCTTCCTTGCCTTTTACTTCTGGATGCATTGGACATATATAGTTTTGTATGACTGTCGAATCTGAAGAAGTATCAGCAGATTCTTTGCGACCATCGCAAGCGGAAAGAAAAAGTATCGAGACGAAAAGTACGTTTAGAGTTTTAACGATTTTCATATTTAAATTTTTAGTGAATTACAATCATCAGAGTAGCCATCGCAACCATTAACAAGTCTTCGATTATGGTAACTGTACTCATCGGAAGATTAAATACAGCACCCAGGCAAGCACATCGAATTTTTTTCTTGTTAGCTACGCTTTCGATAACGCCCAAGCTACTAAAACCCATTACGATTACAGTTATCCAGTTGGTAAGTTGATGTTGGTAGTTGGTCGCGTAAGCGAGGCCAAGCAACAATTCAATAAAGGGATAAACATAACCGTACACTGGAATTTTCTTGGCCAAGAGATCATACATCTGATAACTTGATGCGAAACCTTTCAAGTCGAAAAATTTAAAAAGCGAAAACAAAAGAAAAAAACCAGCCATGAAGTGATTCATGCCAGTCCATAGATTTCCTTGAGAAGTCGCGATTGAGATCACAGTGAGAAACGAAGCGATCACAATCAATGGTTTATAAGTTACAATCGCTGACTTATCTGTCATTGAATCGTTATGATGAACAGAATCTTCACTGATTTTATATTTTGAATTGTCGCCCAACGCATGCTGCAAATCAGCTACGGATACATGTTCTTGCATAGTGATCGCAGCTGTTTTATTTTCTTGAGAAATATCAACAGCGGAAATTAATGGTTGTCTGAGTAAACGGTCTTTGATGGTTGAGACACAGCCATCGCAAGTAATTCCGTCAATTTTATAAATATGAGTCATAAACTTTTTTTCAAAATAACGATGAAAACAAAAGTGAGTCGTTACATTATTTTCTAAAAGATTTATATAGCATCAAGTGATTTTCTTTTTTTAGCTCCAATTGCTTTGAAATGACTTGGAGTAAGCCCAGTTATTTTTTTGAATTGAGTTGATAAATGCTGAACACTGCTGTAGTTGAGTTGATGAGCAATTTCAGAAAGTGTCAATTCATCATAAACCAGTAACTCTTTGACGCGTTCAATTTTTTGTTGAATTACATATTGCTCAATTGTAATCCCTTCGACTTCAGAAAAAATGCTGCTTAATGAATTGTAATCTTTCAGCAACTGATTGCTCAGGTAAGCTGAAAAATTCTGCGATCTGCTTTTGGCATTCGGGGAACGGATGTATTCAATAGCTGACTTTTTGATTTGTTCGATAAGCCTTGTCGTTTTGTCAAGAATCAATTCAAAGCCGTGCCCTCTAAGCGAATGATCTAGTTCATGAAGTTTTTTCTGATCGATTTTCTCTATTGACTCTACTTCTCCTAATTCTATTGAACTAATGCCAATGCTGTGCTTTTTCAATTCTTTCTCAACTGTGGCTTTGCAGCGATCACAGACCATATTCTTTATATATATTTTCATTTAATTAATGATATAACAATAACACGAAATTATGTAAAAACTTAGCTCGCAATTTACGTTTTGAACTTAGTTACTTTTGCACAGTTATGATTCGATTTTCTTTTTGTTTACTGCTTCTGTTTTTAAGTTTAGCTTGCTTTTCGCAAACTCAAGATACAACCAAGGGAAGCGTTCCCTCGATTTCGGAAGTAGCTATCGGTAAAGCTAGAGTTCAGGTAAGCTACTATTCGCCAGCAGTTCGTGGTCGCGTAATTTGGGGAGGACTTGTGCCTTATGATCAAGTGTGGGTTACAGGTGCGCATAGTGCAACGGCAATTGAATTTGGAGTGAATGTTCAAATCAATGGACAAGAAATCAAAGCAGGAAAATATGCTCTATTCACCATTCCATCGAAAAGTGAATGGACGATTATCATAAATAAAAATTACGAGCAACATTTAGCTGATGATTACTCTGAAAAAGACGATGTTATTCGACTTAAAGTTCCCGTTCAGGAATCAACACATCGAGAACGACTTAGATACTATTTGTTAAAACAAGATGAAAGTACAGTTGAACTGTCGATTGGCTGGGAAAAAAAGTGGAAAAATATCTTTTCCAGTTAAATTATTATCAACAAAGCCGACTTATAAAATTCCGAAAATCGAAAACTTTCGGAACTACGATGACCACTATGCCAGGCATGAAAATGATGACGCATGCATTTTCAAAAAGCTTGCCGATGAATCGAAATGGATCGGGTACTGGCTGGCTGCCGGACGCCACGCCCATGTATGCTTGGATGAAAAGCAAAAACAAATGGAGCTTCATGAATCATGGAGCTTTTTTTATCCGACAGAATTGGCAAAACCTGAACAACAATTTTCAGCAGGGCGGCAAACAATTTGACGCGATGGGATGGGCGATGGGCATGGCTCAAAAAAATGTGGGAAGAAATGGTCTACTTCTTTTTCGTAGCGATGATGCTAATTGATCCGATTACACTTGGCGGAAATGGTTATCCACTTTTATTTCAAACAGGTGAATCGTACAACAATAAGCCTTTAGTAAATCGTCAGCATCCACATGATTTATTTTCGGAGCTGGCTGTAGGCTATACGCAAAGAATCAATCAGGATATTGATGCAACAGTTTATGTTGGTTATCCTGGCGAGCCCGCGCTCGGCCCAACTGCTTTCATGCATAGAATTTCTTCTCTTAATAATGCTTAGATGCACCGCTTGGTCATCATTGGCAAGATGCTACGCACATTACTTTCGGTGTTGTTACTTTTGGTGTTCGCTATAAAAAATTGAAAGCAGAGGTTTCTTCATTTACCGGAAGAGAACCCAACGAAAACCGTTTCAATTTTGATAAACCTTTGTTTGATAGCTATAGTTATCGCTTGTCTTATGCAGCTTCGCAGCATTTTGTTTTGCAGGCTTCTAGAGCATTCATTAAAAGCCCAGAGTCGCTTGTTCCAAATCAGAATGTAAATCGTATAACAGCTTCTGTCATTTATTCAAAAAAAAGAACAGGCAACAATTTACTGACAGCTGCTTTGGTTTGGGGTTACAATGATGAAGGCGAACATCAAGAAAAGTCTATCCTTGCAGAAGCAAATTATTCTTTTACGAAAACTTCCATTTACAGCCGATATGAATTTGTAGATAGAATCAACGGAAGAGTTGGGAACTCGTAAATCTTGGTGACAAAATCATCTCAGTTCAATCAATTACTTTGGGTGTAAATCGCTCAGTAACTTCTTGGCTGCGTACTACATTGCAGTTGGAGCACAAGGAACTTTTAATTTTATTCCTTTGATGCTAAGTCCGATCTATGGTTCAACTCCATTTTCAGCTGAGATTTATTTGAGAGTAATTCCTCAGTTGATGAAATGATCAATACAATTTTACTTTGTATCGATACCTTCCGTTGAAATACTCTTGCATTTTAATCACCTCGCGAGATGAATCTGTTATCCAAAATTTAGCATGAGCACCTTTAAAGCCATAATCGATTTTCATTATCCAACACATGACCTTTGTGTCATCTGTTAATTTTAGATAATCTTTTCCAATCACGGAGCATTTGTAATAATCAGCTTTCGGACTGGCAGGTTCGTAAAACGGAACAATGAATTGTTGACCAACTTTTTTAAATGGTAACATCGCAAATAATTCCAGGTCCATTGGAAAAGCAAAAGCAGCCAAACCTACATTAACATTATAAGTTGTGTCGCGCTGAGTTTTTCTGCTCTTACCAGCGACATTGGCAATGTTGTTAGAATATTTTACAACATTCTTTTGCTTCTTCCTTGTAAAGAAATAATCAGAAGGCTCCATCGATGGATATTTGCAAGTGGCGCCAGCCTCCATTAATAACGTATCACTTCTAAACCATTTCCATTTGAAAGTATACGATGAAGATCCATCATTATTTTTTGAAACATTTCCTTCACGGTCCCAGATATCTGCGGTCGAGAGCCTATTTCCTAAACTGTCTGTAAAGAAGACAGCGTATGAATGTTTCAACGAACCAACCTTTGAAAGATTAAGTTTTAAATTTTTTGTTGTGATGGTGTCAGTTTGTGCGTAAGCACTCGAAAAACCAAAAAAAAGAATGGCACAGTAAATTATTTTCATGGGTTAATATTTCGTTTGAGACGGATTTTTGCCTCAACGGTAGCAATCGAAAATAGTTTTATAAATTATTTGAATCGAACGAATGTGCCCATAGGCAAGTCATTTCCTTGTTTTGGTTTTAGGAAAAACTCACCGCATTCGATATCATCATTTTTAAAATGAGTTTTCACAACATTGTAGCCAACGGTTGCCGAAAGTCCAACGGCATAAGTTGACAGAATGAAAAAATGATTTTCAGGTTCGAGCAATTGGCTGCTTAGATATATAAGTTCATCCAATTTTTCTTGAAGGGTCCATTTTTCACCTTCTGGCCCGCGACCGTAGGGTGGAGGATCCATTATAATGCCATTGTATTTGTTTCCTCGCTTAGCTTCACGTTTCACAAATTTGAGAGCGTCTTCATACACCCAACGAATATTTTCGAGGCTGTTGAGCTGCATATTTTGGTTCGCCCAATTCAAACCGGGTCTTGAGGCATCGCAATGAGTTACATCAGCACCAGCAGTTCGAGCAACAATGGAAGCAGCACCTGTGTAAGCAAAAAGATTCAGGACACGGGAATTTCCATTCCAACTGGAAACGGTTTCAAAAATAAAATTCCAGTTCTCGCCTTGTTCAGGAAAAATTCCAACATGGCCAAAACTGGTAAGTGCTAATCGAAGGGTGAGTGTTAAATTATTGTGTTGGTAATTTATATTCCAACTGTCAGGCATGGATTGAATTTTTTTCCAGCCACCTTTCACATCGTCACCAAAACGGAAGTGATCTTTTTGTTCACGTCTGAATAATGCATGCGCGAGTTTATTCCATTCATCTTCACTTTTCGACTTTTGCCAAATGGCTTGCGGCTCGGGTCGAATCAAAATGAATTTTCCGAAACGTTCAAGTTTTTCTCCATCGCCAGAATCGATGAGCTCGTAGTCTTTCCAAGACGATGGATGTAGAAGTTTCATTGGTTTAAGATGCGTCAAAATTAAATGAAATGAAAATAATTTGAATACTCGATTTTATTTTCATTCAACGCTTCAAATCCCCAAAAATCAATAAGCCTTTTCGTGAACGCTCTTCACGGCACGACCTGAAGGATCATTCAAATTCTTGAATGAAGCATCCCACGCCCAAAGCTTCGGGTGTACTACAAGCAACGGAAGGCACCGAAGGCACGCAAGCCGCTGCAGAGTCTGAAGGAAAGTGCTCACTGAAAATAACACGATAACGATATTCTTCTTTTGACATCGGTGGGTTGATAGGGAAACGTTCTTTCGCTTTCGCCAATTGCTCATCACTAACTTCTGCATTTGCAACTGCTTTCAACGTGTCGATCCAACTGTAGCCTACACCATCAGAGAATTGTTCTTTTTGTCGCCACGCGATGCTTTCTGGAAGTAAATCTTCAAATGCTTTTCGCAAAATCCATTTTTCAATTTTGCCATCCTTGGCCATTTTGTCTTCAGGATTTATTCGCATGGCAACGTCCATAAATTCTTTGTCGAGAAAAGGCACTCGACCTTCAACTCCCCAAGCTGCCAACGATTTATTTGCGCGTAAAGAATTCGTATAAATGAAGACGTTGCTGAGCTTGCGTACGGTCTCTTCATGAAATGCTTGAGCGTTTGGAGCTTTGTGAAAATACAAGTAGCCACCAAACAATTCATCCGAACCTTCACCTGACAACACCATCTTCACGCCCATCGATTTGATCACGCGTGCCATCAAATACATTGGAGTTGAGGCGCGGATAGTTGTGACGTCATAAGTTTCTAAATGATAGATAACATCGCGAACCGCATCCAATCCTTCTTGTACAGTGAAGTTGATTTCATGATGAACAGTTCCAATATGTTCTGCCACTTTTTTAGCAGCTGCTAAATCAGGTGAACCAACGAGTCCAACCGCAAACGAATGAAGCTGAGGCCACCATGCTTCTTTTGCATCGTTAGTTTCAATTCGCTTTGGAGCAAATTTTTTCGCGATAGCAGAAATGACTGACGAGTCTAATCCACCGGAAAGAAGAACTCCATAAGGAACATCAGACATTAACTGGCGATGAACAGCTGCTTCCAGCGCTTCGCGTAAATCTTCAATGCTAGTCTTATTATTTTTGACAGCATCAAAACTTTCCCAGTCGCGCTTATACCATTGTGTTGGTTTTCCATCTTTACTATATAAATAATGTCCACGAGGGAACTCCTGAATTTTTACACAAACTCCTTCGAGTGCTTTCAATTCTGAGGCAACATAAAAATTGTTCACTTTGTCCCATCCCATATATAATGGAATGATTCCAATGTGATCACGACCAATCAGGTATGCATCTTTTTCAGCATCATACAATGCGAATGCAAAAATTCCGTTGAGGTCTTCCAAAAAATTAACGCCTTTCTCACGATACAGCGCAATGATCACTTCGCAATCCGAGTGTGTTTGATATTCGTACGCGTGACTTGTATGATTTCGAATACTTTGATGATTATAAATTTCGCCATTCACCGCAAGAACGGTCTTCTTGTCTTTCGAAAACAAGGGTTGCTTTCCCGAAGTTGGGTCAACAATGGCAAGACGTTCGTGAGCGAGCACTACATTATTTTCACAGTGAATGCCTGACCAATCCGGTCCGCGATGTCTTACTTTTTTAGACATGGAGAGCACTTGGTTTCTTAGTTCTTCGGCTCCCGTTTTTACATCAAATACTGCTACAATTCCGCACATAAATAATTGGTAAATCTTCTATTATTTTCATCCTCATCACTTTTTGTGAAAAGAAGAATTTGCAAAATACTTTTTCGATGTAAGGCTACAATCAATCGGCTTCAAAAATATTTTCGGTCGTACTCACACACGTTTGTTTTTCTTGAGCCGGAAGTCTTGATTTTCCAATTTTTCAGCCCATCATTTCTTCCTACCTTTGCGGCCTAAATCACTGGTTTGTAATGAAGGGAATGGATCACATTCGTAATTTTTGCATTATTGCCCATATCGACCATGGGAAAAGCACCTTGGCTGACCGCCTTTTGGAGGCTACTGGCACACTAAATCAGCGCCAAATGCAGGCGCAAGTTCTCGATAACATGGATTTGGAGCGCGAAAAGGGCATTACTATCAAGGCCCACGCCATCCAGATGAATTATAAGTTCGAAGGCAAGGAATACACTTTGAATTTGATCGACACTCCTGGTCACGTTGACTTTTCGTATGAAGTGAGCCGCTCAATTGCAGCTTGTGAAGGAGCGCTTTTGATTGTAGATGCAGCACAGGGAATTCAAGCCCAGACGATCTCGAATTTGTACCTCGCTCTCGAACATAACTTGACTATCATCCCAGTTTTAAATAAAATCGACTTGCCGGCTGCCATGCCAGAGGAAGTAACGGACCAGATTGTTGATTTGATTGGTTGCGATCGTGGAGAAGTGATTCACGCAAGTGCGAAAGAAGGAATCGGTATTGAAGAAATTTTGCATGCAGCTGTTCAACGGATTCCTCCTCCAAAGGGAGATCCTAATGCTCCACTTCAGGCGATGATTTTTGATTCTGTTTTCAATTCTTTTAGAGGAATTGAAGTTTATTTCCGAGTAGTGAATGGAACGATCAAGAAAAACGACAAAGTAAAATTTGTTAATACCGGACAAGAGTACAATGCCGATGAGATTGGTGCTTTGAAACTCGACAAACATCCGCGTGAAGAAATTGGAACTGGAGATGTTGGTTATTTGATTTCTGGAATCAAGGTTGCTAAAGAAGTGAAAGTAGGTGACACAATCACTCATGCATCTCGACCGGGCGAGGCGATCAAAGGTTTTGAAAATGTGAAGCCAATGGTCTTCGCAGGAATTTATCCAGTTGATACTACTGAGTTTGAAGAACTCAGGGCTTCAATGGAAAAACTTCAACTCAATGATGCTTCTCTAGTTTGGGAACCGGAAACATCAGCGGCACTCGGTTTTGGATTCCGTTGCGGATTTTTAGGAATGCTGCACATGGAAATTGTGCAAGAGCGTTTGGAGCGTGAGTTTAACATGACCGTGATCACGACTGTTCCTTCAGTTCAGTTTAAAGCGACACTCACGAACGGTAAGGAAATTTTTATCAACGCGCCTTCAGAGATGCCCGACCCAACCACAGTCGAGTATATCGAAGAACCTTTCATTCGTGCACAGATTATTTCTAAAGCTGATTTTATCGGTCCGATTATTAGTTTGTGTATGGATAAAAGAGGTCAAATCAAAAATCAAATTTATCTTACTTCAGATCGCGTAGAGTTGACTTTTGAAATGCCGCTCGCTGAAATTGTTTTTGATTTCTTTGATAAACTAAAAACTATATCAAAAGGATACGCTTCACTGGACTATCATCTCATCGATATGCGTGAAAGTGATATGGTGAAGTTGGATGTGCAATTGAATGGAGAGAAAATAGATGCTTTGTCAGCGATCGTTCATAGAAATAAAGCACAAGAGTGGGGCAGGAAATTGTGCGAGAAGTTGAAAGAACTTATCCCTCGTCACATGTTTGAAGTCGCGATTCAAGCTGCCATCGGACAAAAAATTGTAGCGCGCGAAACTTTAAGTGCTATTCGCAAAAACGTGTTGGCGAAATGTTATGGTGGTGATATTTCTCGTAAACGTAAACTCTTAGAGAAACAGAAGAAAGGTAAGAAACGGATGCGTCAAGTTGGAAACGTAGAGATTCCACAAGAGGCATTCATGGCTGTATTGAAAATTGAATAGTGAAAGATGAAAAAGCCAAAGACTATAAAAGAGATGTTGGCTTTACTGGCCACAATGCGTAAAGAAAATGAGGCTATGGCCAAACGCCACAAAATTGAAATGAAAAAGTACGATAAACTTTTAGCGAAGGAAGAAGCTCAGGTGGCAGAACTCGAAGCAAGGTACAAGGCTAAATCTAAGCGAAATGGAAAAAAACTATGATGAAATCATAGCGGAGATGTTAATTGATTTGCACCAGATCCAACGAATCAATGAAGATCAAATTGACCGCAACACCAAGTTTGACAGACGTCTTGACCTAACAATAAAAAGAATGGTAAAAGTTGAGAAACGACTCGATGATGCAGACAAAAGGATGGAGCAATTCGATAGGAAATTAGAGCAATCAATAAAAGAGCTTAAAGAATTCAGTCGCACGCAAAATGAGATCAATAAATTTTTTCTGAAAGAAATTAGAAAGAATAGTCAAAAAAAATAGCATGACAGAAACTTCTACATACACTTTGATCGATGGAAAAAAAATCTCGAACGACATCAAGTCAGAGATTATTGAAAAAGTTGCAGAGCGGAAGAAGCAAAGCAAGAAAATTCCCCATCTCGCAATTATTTTGGTTGGCGATGATGGTGCAAGTCAAACGTATGTAGATCATAAAGTAAAAGCATGTAAAGAAGTTGGCTTCCACTATACAATGATGCGCTTTGCTGATACGATTAGTGAAGACAAATTGATGAAACACATCGACCAAGTGAACAGAGATGAAGATGTCGATGGATTCATAGTGCAGTTGCCACTGCCAGCCCACATTAGTGTTGAGCGCATCACCGAAAAAATTCGCCCAGACAAAGATGTTGATGGGTTTACTAATAGAAACTTTGGAAGCATTGTCTCAAAAAATCCTTTGCTTCTTCCAGCCACACCTTATGGTGTGATGGAATTATTGAAACGATATAACATTGCCACGGAAGGAAAAAATTGTGTGGTTGTCGGTGCAAGCCGATTGGTAGGAGCGCCTCTAAGTATGATGTTGGTTGAAGAAGGAAAAGCAACTGTAACGATTTGCCACAAATACACCAAAGACATTAAAATGTACACGCTCAATGCGGATATCCTTGTGGCAGCTGTTGGTAAACCAGGCTTGATCACTGCAGACATGGTGAAAGAAGGAGCTGTGGTAATTGATGTGGGTACAACTCGCGTTGAAGGACCGCAATATAAAAATGGTTATTCTTTGAAGGGTGATGTTGAATTTAAAGAAGTTGCTCCAAAAACCTCGTTTATAACGCCTGTGCCCGGTGGTGTGGGCCCAATGACGATCGCTTCACTTTTGCTGAATACACTAAGAGCTACAGAGCTCCGAAATCCTTAATGCATTTTAGTTAGTCATTATTAGTTTGCAATAACTCACTATTTAATGAACAAGGTTTTAACGAATCAACAAATCAACGAATCAACGAATTCTTTGCCCCTGATGGAATCATTCTACACCATTCAAGGTGAAGGATTTTATCAAGGTCACGCGGCTTACTTTATTCGACTAGGAGGTTGCGATGTGGGTTGTGTTTGGTGCGATGTAAAAGAATCCTGGGATGCGAATGCCCACCCTAAAATCGAAGTTGAAGAAATCGTGAAACGTGCGAAAACTTCTGGAGGTGATATCGCAGTAGTTACTGGTGGTGAGCCTGCCATGTACAACTTAGATTTTTTAACGGATGAACTTCAACAAGCGGGACTTCAAACGAATATTGAAACCTCTGGAGCATATCCGCTTACCGGAAATTGGGATTGGGTTTGCTTGTCTCCCAAAAAATTCAAAGCACCTCACCCTTCAGTTTTTGAAATTGCAGATGAACTAAAAATTATAGTCTACAATAAAAGTGATTTCGAGTGGGCCGAAGAGCACGCTTCAAAAGTGAGCGAGAAATGCGAATTGTTTTTGCAACCCGAATGGTCTCGTGAAAAGGAAATGCTTCCAAGTATTATTGAATATGTGAAAGCTAACCCACAATGGAAAGTTTCATTGCAGATCCACAAGTACATGAACATTCCTTGAATGAATATTTCTGAATTTGAATCGACACTAAATCAATGGGGACAACAACGCGTCCCTTTTTTGTTTATGGTTGATTTCGAAATGGAAAGACCACAAGCTTGGAAACTAGATCAAATCGTTCCAGAAATTTTATACTCGATTAATGGATTTTCTAATCAAAAGAAAATTCAATCTGCCTCATCAGAAATTTCGATCAGATCATTTCCAATTTCCTTCGAAGAATACAATACTAAGTTCCGATTGGTGAAAGATAGAATTGCATTTGGAGATTCTTATTTAACGAACCTCACAGTAAAAACGAAAATTGAAATAGAAAGAAGTCTGGAAGAATTGTATTTTCAGATTTCAGCAAAATATAAAGTATGCTGGAAAAATAAATTCCTTGTTTTTTCTCCCGAGACTTTTGTAAAAATTGAAAATGGAAAAATATTCTCCTTCCCAATGAAGGGGACAATTGACGCTTCTATTCAAAATGCAGAAGAAAAGATCCTTTCTGATCAGAAAGAAATGTCAGAACACGTGACAATCGTTGATTTGATTCGAAATGATTTGAGTAGAGTCGCTACTAACGTTCAAGTGAAGAGATTTCGGTACATCGATAAGATTAAGACCAATCAAAAAGATTTGTTGCAGGTGAGCTCTGAAATCTGCGGTGACCTTCCAAATAATTATATCGATAACATTGGAACAATCCTCGTTTCTTTGTTACCCGCAGGCTCGATTAGCGGGGCACCAAAGAATAAGACTTTGCGTATCATTCGGGAAGCTGAAAATGAGAAGCGTGGATATTACACTGGTGTTGTAGGTTTTTTTGATGGAAAAAATCTAGATAGCGGAGTGATGATTCGATTTATCGAACAAGAAGGAAGTGATTTTTATTATAGAAGTGGCGGTGGAATTACTTCGCAAAGCAACACGAAAAGTGAATATCAGGAAGTCTTAGATAAAATCTATGTACCGATTCATTGAGACGATACGATTGGAGGGAGGAAAGATTGAAAACCTCGACTATCATCAGCGTAGGATGAACTTGGCGCATGAAGAATTTTTCCCAACATCCATCAAAATTGACCTTAGCGAATTTTTGAATTCGTGCCCGATGCCTTCCATTGGAGTGCACAAAGTGAGATTGGTTTATGATACAGAGATTCAATCGATTCAAATCAGCGCTTACCAGCCGAAAATAATTAACAGATTGAAAATTGTTTTCAGTGAGACGATTTCATACTCCCACAAATTTGAAGATCGAACCGAAATAGAAAAGCTCTATGCACAACGCGGTGACTGCGATGAGATCATTATTGTTAAAGACAACAAAATCACTGATGCTTCGTTTGCTAATGTAGTGTTCAAAAGAGATGGAAAATGGTTTACGCCATCATCTAGTTTACTGAAAGGAACAATGCGGCAAAATCTGATTACCAAATAAAATTCTTGAAGCTGAAATATCTATAGCTGACTTATCCAAATTTGAAAAAGTAAAACTCATCAACGCGATGCTTCGGTTTGACTCTCCAGAAATTGATGTGTCGCAAATTGTTCATTAGATTTGAAGATGTTTAAAAATATTCTCTTACTAGTTCTAGCTCTTAGTTCAAGCACTTTCGGATTTGCTCAAGCCTTGAGCACTAAAAACAAGAAGGCGATCGAACTTTACAACGATGCAGATAATTACCGTGTGCGTGGTCAGTTTGACCAAGCAATTAGACTCTTGAAGCTTGCGATTGAAAAAGACAAAAAATTTGAAGAAGCCTTCTATCGCTTGGGTTTGGTCTATAAAAATGCAGATGATCGGATTGCTTCTTGCGAGGCATTTGAACAAGGCCTTGCACTGACCTCACTTCCCTTGAAGCAAAAAGCATATTATGGAATCTTGGGCGAAAACTATTTACGAAGTGGTAAATATGAAAAAGCTAAATTCAATCTTGAGAAATTCTTGGCAATCGAAAAAAATGACAAAGTAAAAATTGATCACGCCTTGCTTTGGAAATCACAGGCTGAATATGGAATTGCACACACGAATGAAAATTTAGGTTATCGTGTAAAACCATTGAGTGACACGGTCAACAAATACCCGATGCAATATTTCCGGCTATTACTGCTGATGGGCAAGAGTTGATATTTACTGTTCGCTATGGTCGAGCTCACGATGACAATGAAGATATTTTTGTTTCTAAAAATGAGAATGGAAAATGGATTGAGCCTACTTCTCTTTCGACAAACATAAACACAGATTATCGCGAAGGAGCTTGTAGTATTTCTGCGATGGAAGGCATTTGATTTTTACTATCTGCGGCCCTCGCGGATGTGATCTTTATGAAAGCAAAAAGGAAGGTGATGTGTGGAAGAGGCCTGTGAGCCTTGGCCCCAATGTAAATAGTGCCGGTTGGGAGGCACAGCCATCACTTTCTGCTGATGGAAATGAACTTTATTTCGTGAGCGATCGGAAAGGTGGACTTGGCGGTTATGATATTTGGTATTCCAAAAAGGATTCACTCGGAAGATGGATACGCTCGAAAAATCTTGGTAGACCTATTAACACAAAATTCGATGAGATTGCGCCATACATTCACGTAAACAACCGTGATTTATTTTTTGCCTCGAGCGGGAAATCCCAATGGCTTTGGCGGATTTGACATCTACGTTTCTGAAAAAAATGAAGGCCAATGGCAAGAACAAAAGAATCTAGGAGCTCCATTGAATGATTTTGAAGATCAATATTCATTTGCTGTTACAAGCGATGGGTCGAAAGCCTTTTACTCACGCGAGGAGGGAAGGATGAAAAGTAAAATCTATGAGACTAACATTCCTAAAGAATTGCAAGTTCGTAGCCGTGGAAATGTGGTGAAAGGAATTGTTACGGATAACAAAACAAAAAAGCCAATACAAGCAACTGTTGAATTGTTTGACTTAAAGTTGAATCAAAAAATTTCAGTGTTTACATCGGATTCAATCAATGGAAAATATTTGATCGTTGTGCCGGAAAAAATCAAGAGTATGCTCTTCATGTGGCGCAACCGGGATATTTGTTTATAGCCTCCATTTCAATTACGAAGAAAAAGATCAAGATCAACCCATTGTGATTGATATTACATTGCAACCGATTATAAAAAATGCTGTAACTGTATTGAACAATATCTTCTTTGAATATGATAAGTTCGATGTCAATGCAAAATCATTTACCGAATTGGATGAAGTCGTTAAGTTCTTGAATGAAAATCCAACAATCAAAGTGGAGATTGGTGGTCACACGGACAATGTTGGGAACGAAAATTATAACCAGCAGCTTTCATTGAAACGTGCGCAATCCGTTGTGTGGGTATTTAACATCGAAGGGAATTGCAAGCTCGCGTCTAACACAAATTGGTTATGGTTCAAAAAAACCAATCAAACCAAATGACACTGAGGAGTAACAAGCAAGCGAATAGAAGGATTGAGTTTAGGATTTTGGTAAAGCCTTAATAGCTCTTCATACTCTCCATCAAATAATTTTTCACATAGTCCTGTGTCCCTTCCTCAAGTGTATGGAATGGCTTTGAATAACCAATCGACTTCAATTTATTCATGTTGGCTTCCGTAAAATATTGATACTTGTCGCGGGATGTCGGTAGGTCTATCGATGAATTCAATATTTTCTTTTTTGCCCATCGCTTTGAAAACCGATTTCACTAGATCTAAAAACGTGCGCGCTTTACCTGAACCAAGATTATAAATGCCGGAGTTTTTTCGGTGGTGCATTAAAAAAATACGATACTTCGACCACATCTTTTACATAAACGAAATCGCGCATTTGCTCACCATCTTTAAACTCAGGATTGTGTGAACGAAATAATTTCATCTTATCCGTCTTACTGATTTGATTGAATGCGTGCCAGATTACTGAAGCCATCCTTCCTTTATGATATTCATTTGGACCGTACACGTTAAAGAATTTCAGACCTGCCCAAAAAAATGGCTTCTCTTTTTCGCCTAAAGCCCAGATGTCAAAATCTTGTTTTGATTGTCCATACGGATTTAGTGGCTTCAATAAATTTATTTTCGATTCATCATCATCGTAACCTTGTTCACCTAATCCATAAGTAGCCGCTGAAGATGCGTAGACCAATGGTATTTGATATTTGATACAGCGTTGCCAAATGTCTTTGGTGTACTGCGTGTTCATTTTGTTTAAAAGGACGGTATCAAATTCAGCTGTGTCTGTTTTGGCTCCGATGTGAAAAATAAAATCAACTGCTTCATTATTTTCATCTAACCAAGTCATGAAGTTGTCACGATCAACACGCTCTTTGATTTTAGCGCCAACTAGATTTTTTTCTTTAGAATCAACTCCAAATTTATCTACCGCAATAATGTTATTGAAATTGTCTTGGTTAAGTCGTTTTATCAAGCAACTTCCAATAAAACCTGTGGCTCCTGTTACTACAATCATACTCGATTTATTGAGCCACAAAAATAAGGTATTCTCGCTGACTTGAGTTGAGTTATATTTGTGTTTTGATATAGGTAATATGATCTACGTAAGTCGACAGGAACACTTCAACGCAGCACACAAGCTGTATAACCCTGCTTGGAGCAAAGAAAAGAACAGGGATGTTTTTGGACCCTGTGCCAATGAAAATTGGCATGGACACAACTATGATTTAATAATCACTGTAAAAGGAAATCCCGATCCTGAGACGGGTTTTGTAATCGACTTAAAAAAGTTGAGCACATTGATTAGAAACGAAGTAGTTGAGAAATTGGATCATAAAAACCTCAACCTCGATGTTGATTTTATGAGAGATAAAATGGCGAGTACAGAAATTCTAACGAAGGAAATTTGGAAAATTCTGGAGCCAAAAATTTCGACTATTTCAAATTTCGGCCGCTTACATTCTGTGAAGCTCTATGAAACCCCTCGCAACTGACGTAGAATATTTTGGCGAATGAGTAAGTTCTACATCATAGCTGGCGAACGTTCTGGTGATTTGCATGGAAGCAATTTGACTAAAGCACTATTGGCACGTGATTCTTCTCTATCACTTCGTGGTTTTGGTGGAGATGAAATGAAGAAAGCAGGCGTTGATATTTTTGTTCACTACGAACAATTGGCGTTCATGGGTTTTGTGGCACTCATCACAAACCTCTTCACCATTTTTAAATACATCAAGCTTTGCAAAAATGATATTGATCAATTCAAGCCTGACGCGATAATATTAATTGATTATGGTGGTTTCAATCGAAGGATTGCAAAGTATGGAAAGCAGAAAGGAATAAAAGTTTTCTATTATATCCCGCCAAAAGTTTGGGCTTGGTATCAAAGTCGAGCATTTGAATTGAAACAGAATGTCGATCAACTGTTTGTGATTCTTCCATTCGAAAAGAAATTTTTCAAAGAAAAATGCGATTGGGATGTCGATTATGTTGGAAACCCTGTGCTCGATGCGATCAAATCATTTAAAGCTGACCCGGATTTTATAACTAAAAACAGCCTTGACCGATCAAAAAAAATAATAGCACTCCTGCCAGGAAGTCGTAAAATGGAATTGAAAAGGATTGTACCGCTGATGGCTGAAATAATTAAGCTTAATCCGTCATACCAATTTGTTGTTGCAGCTGTTAATAACCTTAGCGATGAATTATATATCGAATTCAAAAATTTGTCCAATCTCAAGTTTGTTTTCGATGCCTCATATGACTTGCTCACAGTTGCAGATGCAGCAATAGTTACCTCAGGAACTGCAACTCTAGAAACGGGCATTTTCAAAGTGCCCCAAGTAGTGGTATATAAAACTGGAGGATTCGAATACGCGATTGCGAGTAGGGTAGTTAAAGTAGAATTTATCTCTCTGGTAAATTTAATAGCGGGCAAGGAAGTGGTAAAAGAGCTTATTCAAGAGGAAGCCATTCCAACTTTAGTCAACGCAGAGTTGTCTAAGTTGGTAAAGGAGGAAGGATATCGTGCTGAAAATGAGGGAAAATTATGAAGCTGTTTTTCGAGCACTGGATACTGGTTCCGCCTCTGAAAATGCGGCTTCTCTAATGCTGAAGTATTTAGTCAAGTGACACGAGACTGTTAATCTTAACTATATGACAAAGCGAATCATTATTCCGCTGTTTTTCATGCTGGCAATGATTGGGTTTTATTCTTGTCAGCAGAAAAATGATCCGAATCTGGCGACTGCATATCTGGATTTGCCACAGACACCCTATCAATATAATTCAGGAGCAACCAATGATTATATCCCGACTTTAGGACGCGTTCTTTTTTATGACTCAAGATTGTCTGCAAACAATAGCATTTCTGCTCGAGCTGTCATCAACAAGCAAGTGCATTTTCTGACAATAGGCAATTCAGTCTTGGCTTTTTGGGACAAGCAACATCCCGCAATTCTATGCCCATTCAAAATTTAGCTACTAAGAATTTTATTCTCGGTGGACCAACCTTGGACTCTGCATTTATTAACGTGCCGTTGTTTTGGGATGGACGAGAAACATTGATCAATGCTCAGGTTTTGATGCCCATAACAAACCACATTGAAATGGGTATGACAATTGACAATTTGATAGCGAAATTATCAAACCTTCCTGAGTATGCGGCTTTGTTTACAAACGCATATGGAGATAGTGAAGTGAATGAAGGAAGAATAGCTCTTGCATTGAGCCATTTTATTTCAAGTATTACTACGAAACAATCTAAGTTTGATTTATCAAGACAAGGAAAAGTTGAATTGTCTACGATGGAGACCTATGGCTTCAATTTATTTCTTAACAAATACAATTGTAATAGCTGTCATAGAGTATTAGCTGGAGCAACAGGTGGAGCTCCTGCGGTACCCAACGATTCCACCGTTGTTGGTTACGTGCCGGAACAACAGTTCCTTGACATTGGATTAGACAAAACGCCTATAGATATTGGAAGAGCAGATGTCACTAACATCACAACTGATGTTGGTAGATTTAAAATCCCAACATTGCGAAATGTTGCGTTGACTGCACCCTATATGCATGACGGACGATTTGCAACACTTGCGACGTAATCGATCATTATAGCACAGGGATAGCGGCCAGCAAGAATCTAGATACAGTTTCTTATGAAGAATAGAATACCTAAACAATTGATGATTTCGGACACTGAAAAGCAATCAATTATTGCATTTTTGAATACACTCACAGACTATCAAATGATCACTGACCCCAAGTTTTCATCTCCATTTAAATCTAAATAAAATTCATGCGATTAATTATTTTGGGAGCTATGATGATATTCACGGGCTCATCTTGTTTTGCTCAACGAGATAGCACCAATTCAAAAAAAGTAAATCATTACATCGGTGTTCAGGCCAACCAACTTTTACGTCAACTTTTTAATTTAAGCGGAAATACGACTGTAGTCACTAGTCCTTATTTGATTAATTATTCCGTAAATTCTTGTTAAGTCCGGATGGGGCTTGAATGTTGGTTTCGGTTATACAGTGGATCAAACGGATCAATCTGATGCTAATACTACAAACAACTCTCAGACCAACACTTTTTCTTTAGAATTGGAGCGGAGCGTAAAATTTCCATTGCAAAAAAGTGGATGCTCAGCTACGGTTTTGATTTCCTCGAAGATAAATCGAATGTTTCTTCAACAGCGAAATCTCAATTTCAATTTAATTATAATGAGACCGACATTAACATTACGACTAAAGATTCTGGTTTTGGTCCACGTTTCACTTTAAATTTCTTTGCTACTTCGAAAATTATTATTGGAACTGAACTCACCTATTACTACAAGGCAATTACAACCTCACAAAGCACTACTAATTCTAGCACGTTTGTTTCGATAGACCCGAGTACAGGACGGGAATTTGAGAGCACAAATAGCTCAACAACAGATACTACACAGAAACTAAAACAGTTTCATTTTACTGCACCAGCAATTATTTATTTGACTTTAAAATTTTGATTAAGCTACCTTCAGCTTACTGTAGTGTGACTTGCTGAATTTCTCTTCAGCATAGGCGCGATTGATCACCAAACGATCAGCGGTTTTGTCTGAAGGCAATTCAAACATAGCATCGTTGATAATTGCTTCACAGATTGAGCGCAGTCCACGAGCACCTAATTTGTAATCAACGGCCTTCTCTACGATAAAGTCTAGAGCACCTTCTTTAAACTCAACTTCGATGTTTTCCATCTCAAACAATTTCTTGTATTGTTTGATCAGATGCGTTTTTTGGTTCTGTAAGAATTTTTCTAAGTGCATGATGATCGAGCGGGTTCAAATAAGAAAGCACAGGCAAACGACCAATCAACTCTGGTATCAACCCGAAAGTTTTCAAATCCTGAGCAGAAACAAACTGCAATAAATTGTCTTTATCAATATCTCCAGGATGAAAGCTATGAGCAGTTGCGGCAAAACCAAGTGGTCTTGTATTTAACCTTCTTCCAATCAATTTTGAAATTCCTTCAAATGCACCACCGCATATAAATAAAATATTTTCTGTGTTTACGGTGATCATCTTTTGATCAGGATGTTTGCGACCGCCTTGTGGAGGTACATTCACGGCTGTTCCTTCAAGTAATTTCAAAAGTGCTTGCTGCACGCCCTCACCACTCACATCTCTTGTGATGGAAGGATTGTCCGACTTGCGAGCGATCTTGTCAATTTCATCGATGTAAACGATGCCACGTTCAGCGGCTTCAGTATTATAATCAGCTGCTTGAAGCAAACGGGTCAAAATACTTTCAACGTCTTCGCCCACATAACCAGCTTCGGTTAGAACTGTTGCATCTGCAATGCAAAATGGTACTTGTAAAATTTTGGCAAGTGTGCGGGCCAAGTAAGTTTTACCTGTTCCCGTTTCACCGACCATGATAATATTTGACTTCTCGATAAGAATATCCGTATCAACTTTACGTTGCATCAATCGCTTATAATGATTGTAAACAGCAACGCTCATCACACGTTTTGCTTCATCTTGTCCAATCACATATTCATCAAGGAATTTTTTGATTTCACGCGGCTTGATCAATTTGAAATTTGGAAGGGCTCCTGTTTCAACTTTATTCTTTTTCTCTTCGGTAAGAATCTGGCTCGCCTGCATCACACACTTGTCGCAAATGTGCGCGTGGATACCGGAGATCATCAGATCTACATCTTTCTTATTTCTGCCACAAAACGAACAGGTTACTTCTGCCATGCTGATTTAGTTAGTTGATTAGCCGATTGAATGGAATAGCTAACGAATTACAAAGATAACTGTTTACTGAACCATTCACTAACAAATGAAATTAGCCAATGGTTTTCCACTGGCTAATTGGTACATGTGATATAAATAGCTAATTATTTCTTATTTCGCTCCAATACCTCGTCAATTAGGCCATATTCCTTGGCTTCTGCTGCACGCATCCAGTAGTCGCGATCGGAGTCTTTTTCGATTTTATCATATTTCTGACCGCTGTGCTTCGAAAGTATGTTGTAAAGGTCTTTTTTCAATTCAAGCGTCTGTTTCATCGAAATCTCCATATCAGAAGACGTTCCCTGCATTCCTGCAGAAGGTTGATGAATCATTATTCTTGAATGTGGAAGTCCTGACCTTTTCTTTGGAGACCCAGCCGCCAATAAAACAGCTCCCATAGAGGCTGCCAATCCAGTACAGATAGTTGCAACATCAGGATTTACGTATTGCATGGTGTCATAAATGCCAAGTCCTGCGTGAACTGATCCGCCTGGGCTGTTGATATACATGATGATATCTTTTTTTGGATCGGATGACTCCAAAAATAAAAGCTGTGCTGTTATTACGTTAGCGATATAATCATCAACAGGTGTTCCGAAGAAAATAATCCTGTCGGCCATGAGGCGCGAGAATACGTCAATCACTGTAGCGCGCATCTGACGCTCCTCTACAATGTTTGGCGTCATGGCATTTACCTGATAAGGATTTTCGTTTACAAATTTAATGTAGCTATCAAGAGCATTGCCGCTCATGCCCATGTGGTGAACAGCGTACTTGCGAAATTCATTGTTGTTATTCATAAATAGTTTGTTGTTCAATTAGTCGTTTTACGAGTGAATTTATTTCAAGTTTACGAAGAATTTGATATTAAAAAAGCCTGTCGTAAAACAGGCTCTTCTAAAACTATTTCAGATTGCTTTTAGTTCAATGACGGTGCGATTCCGCAATTTTCTTGAACTCATCAAGACTCACTTTCTTTTCAGCAATGGTGATGCTTTCTTTGATGATGGCCATGATCTTTTCATTGCGCAATTGATTATAGGTGCGCATGTAGTTTTCGCCTTTTCCATCTTTTCCTGCCAAGAAATTAGTAGCAATATCGTTTAGCTTGTCGCCAAGTTGTTCTGCAATTGCTTGTCCACCAAACTGATCAATGATTTGCTGTTTTGCTTTTTCACGAACTTCGTTTTCGTCTACCTTGATCTCCTTGTCTTCAGCAATTTTATTTTTCACAAGATCCCACTTTAAAGAATCGCGGTAGCTCGTAAATTCTTTTTCAAGAACTTCATCAGTCACTTGTCCTTCGCTAGTTGCTTTCAACCATGTTTTCAAGAAACCTTCGGGCATGTTGATTTTTGTGTGGTCAACATAATAATGTTGAATCTCGTGGTCCAACAAATGTTGCGTCTCACGATCGTAATTTCCTGATACCGTTTCTTTCACTTTAGCAAGAAATTCATCTTCAGTTTTCACAACATCTTTTCCAAACACCTGATCAAAAAGATCCTGATTGTATTCGGCAGCTTCAATCCGGCTTACGTTGGTTACTTTGAAGATGTAAGTGCCAGTGGCTTTCTTTGCTTCTTCTTCATTGACATTGATCAACTGAGAAATCGCAATTGGATCAGTCACTGTCTTTTCCAAAACAAATTCAACTTCATCTTCTTTTTTCAATCCGATGAATTTTTTCTGCTGTGATTTTTCTACTTGCTCTATTCTCAAATAAGAACCATTCTTTTCTTCAGTTCCTTTCTTAGAAATCTCACCGAATAAATTGTCATTTGCTTCACTCACATCAGGATTGCTTCTTTTTCCAAACCTGCGTTTGATATCTTGAAGCGTTTCGTCCATTGCTTTTTGATCGACATCAATTGGATGTGAAGTCACTTTCACCTTTTTTGAAAGATCAACAGCAAAATCTTCTACCAGCCCGATTTCAAATTCGAACTCAAAATCTTTTTGAAAATCCCAGTCAATAGAACGAGCTTTTTCCTGGTTTGGAAGCGGATCGCCTAAAACTCGGAGTTTATTGTCGCGGATATAATCAGAAACGGAGTGGGAAATGATGTGGTTTACTTCATCAACCAAAATGCCTTTACCGAACATTTTTTTGATTACGCCTGTGGGCACGTGGCCTTGACGAAAGCCTTTGATGTTGGCTTTACGGGCATAATCGCGCACTTTTTCTTCCACTTTTGGCTGATAATCGCTTTCAGTCAATTTGATTTTGATAAGGCCATCGGTGGCGCTCTTTTTGTCTAATGTGATGTTCATTCTTATTCTGTATTCTAGATGCTGGATACTTTGATGTTGAGATTCTCGTTGCTGAAAACGAAACTGGTTGTTAAATCAAGTATCATAGAATCTAGCAACCAGAATTTGTGCGCATGGAGGGACTCGAACCCCCACGCCTTTCGGCACCAGATCCTAGTCTGGCACGGCTACCAATTACGCCACATGCGCTAAAAACAGCCTTTTTCAAGAAAAGGGAGCGCAAATTTAGGGATTATTTGTTAGGAATAAAGACTAAGTCAAAAAATCCAAGATCGGCCTCCAGGAGCTAAAAATCCGTTTAACTTGAAAATTGAATTTCGTATCTTGAATGCAAGAAAAATTTGCTGTGGTTGTAGATGTTGTAGAAGAGAAACGTGAGATAATTAATCGTTATCGCAGGCTCCTGCGCAAGGCAAAACCTGTACTCAAAGAGGGTGATGCAAAACTGATCAAACGAGCATTTACCATTTCCATGGAGGCGCACAAGAATATGCGCAGGAAGTCCGGTGAGCCTTATATTTTTCACCCGTTGTCGGTGGCGGAAATTTGCGTTGAAGAAGTGGGGCTGGGAACAACTTCAATCGTTGCGGCTTTATTGCATGATGTTGTTGAAGACACTGACATCCAATTGGCTGACATCGAGCGCATCTTTGGAAAAAAAATCAGTAAAATCGTTGACGGCCTTACAAAGATTCGAGGTGTCTTTGAATATGGAACTTCAGCTCAGGCAGAGAATTTCCGCAAAATGCTTTTCACTCTTAGTGAAGATGTTCGCGTTATTTTAATCAAGCTCGCGGATCGTTTGCATAACATGCGTACACTTGACAGCATGCCGCGCAATAAGCAGCTCCGTGTGTCGTCAGAGACAATTTACCTCTATGCTCCGCTAGCTCATCGCTTGGGATTGAATGCCATTAAAACTGAACTCGAAGATCTTTATTTACGATTTACAGATAATCAGAGTTATCGCGATATCGCGAATAAAATTGATGAGACGAAGGCATCTCGAAATAGGTTCATCAAACAATTTGTTCAGCCTATTGAGGAAGAACTGATCAACTGAAAGTTGAATATGAAATAAAAAGCAGACCTAAGTCGATTTTTTCCATCTTCAATAAAATGCGTAAACAAAATATTCCTTTCGAGGAGGTTTACGATTTGTTTCCATACGAGTCATTTTGGACACGCCCATTGAGCAAGAGAAAAATTATTGCTGGCAGGTTTATTCAATTGTAACGGATTATTACACGCCAAATCCAGATCGCTTGCGCGATTGGATCAGTACACCAAAAGGAAATGGCTACGAATCTCTCCACACTACGGTGATGGCAAAAAATGGTCAGTGGGTTGAAGTACAGATTCGAACGAAACGGATGGATGAAATTGCTGAGAAGGGTTATGCTGCTCATTGGAAGTACAAAGACAACTCAGCCAAGTATGAATCGAATTTGGAAAAATGGCTAGTGCGTGTCCGCGAAACTTTAGAAAAGCAAGATTTATCAGCACTTGAATTTGTCGATGATTTTCGCGGCAACCTTTTCAATGAAGAAGTTTTCGTTTTCACTCCGAAAGGAGAGTTAAGAACCATCGCCAAGGGTGCAACTGCTCTTGATTTTGCTTTCGAAATCCATACTGATATTGGAGCAAAATGTATTGGTGCGAAAGTGAATCAGAAGTTGGTGCCCATCAATCACGTTTTGAAAAATGGTGATCAGATTGAAATTCTCACTTCGTCAAAACAAAAACCAAATGAAGATTGGCTCCGGTTTGTAATTACTTCAAAAGCAAAAGGCAAGATCAAAGACTTGCTCAAAGAAGATAGACGTAAAGTTCTAACAAAGGAAAAGAGATTCTGCATCGTAAGCTTCGGTCAATGAAAATTGATCCAAGCCAGAAAGTAAATGAACAACTGCGCGATTTTTTCAAAGTAAGCTCTCAGCTTGAACTGCTTTATAAAATTGGAAAAGGAATTATAGGTGCAGCTGAGTTAAAGAAATTTCAGGACTATAAGCCTTCATCACCATTAAAGAAACATACTGTTGAAATTCCCGATGCAAAAATTATCGAACAAGAAATAAAATCAAAACGTCAAGAAGACACTCTTTTGATCGGTGAAGATATGGATGTGGTTGAGTACAAATTAGCCAAGTGCTGTACTCCAATCCCAGGCGATGAAGTTTTTGGTTTTGTAACTGTAAGCGAAGGAATAAAAATTCACCGAGCAACTTGCCCTAATGCTCCGGAGTTGTTGGCTAACCATGGCAACCGAGTAATCAAAGCAAAATGGACAAGCCAACATGAAGTTGCGTTCCTCACAGGCTTGCGCGTAGTTGGCACTGACCGTGTTGGATTGATCAATGATGTAAGTCGTGTTATTTCTGAAGAACTGAAAGTGAATATGAGTTCAATCTCATTCAAAACTGATCCAGGAATTTTAGCGGTGAAATAATGCTTTATGTAAATGACACTCGCCACTTAGAAACGCTCATTGCAAAACTTGAGAAAGTAGAGGGAGTAGAACAAGTAAGCCGCTTTGACAGCACAGTGGGAGAGAAGGTAGCTTAGAACAGACCTCTATCTCGAAATATTTGATCTACTGAATCTTTGTAGGTTCCACCAATGGCAATTCTCTGATCACCAATTTCTATAATGTTATTGTGAATCGCGTTCACGAAATCAAGATTGATGATGTGCGACTTATGTACCCGAATGAATTTATTTGACGGAAGTTCCTTTTCAAGTTTTCGCCATCGCTAGAAGCGTAATGATCTTCTTTTTCGGAGTATGAATCCTGACATATTCCCTTAAGCCTTCAATAAATAAAATCTCATTGAAATTTATTTTTACAATTTTATAGTCAGCCTTTACAAAAAAGTATTCGCTGGGTGGAGTTTTAGAAGTAAGAAGTTGATGATAATGCTTGGCTTTGTCTACTGATTTTAAAAACCGCTCAAAAGAAATGGGCTTTGTAAGATAATCTATGATATCCAATTCAAAGCCTTCAACTGCATGTTCGCTATAGGCTGTAGTAAAAATGATCAAAGGTTTTTGCTTTAGCACACGAACCAAACTGGTTCCCGATATTTCTGGCATGTTGATGTCAAGAAAAGCAAGATCGACAGAATTATTTTCCAAAAAATTCCGTACCTCAAGGCCTGTTGCAAAGCTTCCCACGAGGTTCAATCCTTTCTCCTTTGAAATATATTCTTTCAAAAGCAGGCGAGCGGCTCTTCATCATCTGCAAGGATGCAATTCATTTGAGAGGTATTTCCAGTAAACAGTCAAAAACTCTTTCGCTATCTGTTATGTCGAGCTTGTAATTTTTCTCGTACAACAAGTCGAGACTGCTGTCTCGCGTTACGCAGGCCGAAACCAGAAGATTCACTATTTGCTTTGTTTCGCCCTTTGGTATTGTGTGTTTTCATTTTAAGTATTCCTGATGCTATTGATATCTCGATAGAGGCTTCACTGTTCACGTTTATTTCAATATCACTATGCTTAAAGACATTCTCGAAAAATGGGAGCAATAGCAACGGTGGTATTTTATCATCTTCATTGATGCCTTGTACAGTCACAATCATGCGATCGTAATTTTTATTTTTCATTTTTTGCAGCTCGATGTAGCTCTCAAAAAAATAAATTTCCTTTTGCAGTAAAACTGATTGCTGATTGGAGTCGTAAATCAGGTATCTCATCATATCGGATAGTTTCAGTAGCATATTCGGTGTCCGATCGTCTTTTAAATAACTTAATGCGTAGATGTTATTAAGAATGTTGATTAAGAAATGAGGATTGATTTGCGAGCGCAGAAAATTTATCTCTGCTTCTAGTCGTTCGCTTTTTAACAGGGCCTCTCGCTTGTCTGCTTCAAACCAAGCTCTCCCAAAATAATAAGTTAGACTTAAGAGGAAAATAAGCGAATGCGCAAAGAAAAGTGTTGTGAATTTTTGACGCTCGCTAAAAGTTATGCTTCCATTGAGCGCATTTTTTCTGATAAGGCTTACTGGGATTGAAAGCTTGTTTTCGAGGTAGTATCTGATTGCGGTTAATAATATCCCAAAGAATATCGCAGCAGCGGCATAAAGCAGAAATTGTTTTTTCGGAAAAAAAGAAGGGATGAGGATACGCAGGTTTACTATCGCAACGGTCAAAAAGAAAGTAACGGCTACTACAGCCCTAGTAAACGCTTGAGGTGCTGGCAAGAAATTAGAGAATACCAACCAAATGCCTAGAAAAGCTATTGCCACGCTAATCCATGAATAGAGAGAGAAGCTCGATTTATTGATGAATGAAAATTGCGTAGCCATTCTTTTGTTAAAAGTAATTCTTGTTTGTCTGAGAAGAACAATTGTTGGTTGAAGAATATTGGCAGTTCGTTGAAAATCGGGAAAACCAGATTAAACATTCTCCAAATTCGAACAGTCTGAAGGGACAAATTTTAACCAAACAATTATGAAAACAAATTTTTTCAGAAACCATGATCTTACTTGGAATGACAACTTTTGCAGTTGCTTCGTGTAGTAAAAGTGACTCAAGCCCTTCTGTCTCGGAAGAAGATGCGGCCGATGTAGTTGGCACTTATGTCTCCAGCGATTTTTCAAGTAGTACTAGTGATGCTGCTGGTATTTCAACGGATACGGGAAACAAAGCAAATCGGGTGATGTATGGAGGCAGATCAGAATCATCACCATGCGGAGTCACATATGATTCTACGCTTTCGCGCAGTGGGATGATTGGTACGATAATCAATTACTCGTATCAGTTGAGTTATGGGTACACGCTCACCTGTTCAGGCGCAATACCTTCTTCATTGGGAGTTGATCTTTCTTCGACAGGTACTTATTCAGGTCCGCGGGTAAGCTCAACTGGATCTGGCGCGGGCACTTGGACTATAACTGGCTTTGGTTCACCCACAGTGTATAGCCTTAATGGATCGTATACCAAAACAGAAACCATTACACAAAAGACTGGTGCTCAGAAAAATTTCACTTGTAATCTTGTACTCACCTCCAGCAACGTCACAGTTGATAAATCGACTAAGAAATTAACAGGTGGAACAATTAGCTATGTGATGACTGGCGCAATTACCGGAGGCTCTTCGTTTTCTTTTGCTGGAACGATCACATTTCTTGGAGACGAATCAGCTAGCATTACTGTCGGTAGCTCTACTTACACCGTCAGCCTTAGCGCAGGAACTATAACTAAGTCTTAAGGAAAATTATGGAGAGCCAATCGAACTAAAGAATCAAGCAATGAACAAACTATTTGAATTTCGTTTAGGAGATTATCGAGGCGCAATACTTTTAGTTTTCTTTTTTGTGATAGCTCTTGAGGCTTTCCTGTCATGGAAAAAAGATCTTAGAAACTATAATCTGAAAGAAACAGCATCCAACGTTATAATTTTAATTGGCCTTCAGCTATCAAAATTTCTTTTCGCCAGTTATCAACTTTGGATGCTGCATCTTTTCTCCACAATGGCCTTTTTTCACATTTCAAAAAACTGGTTGACTTTTTTACTCGCATTCATCGTTGTTGATTTTCTTTTCTACTGGTATCATTTTTTGTCGCATAGATTCAAGTTACTTTGGGCCTTTCATTTGATTCATCACTCAAGTCCGTGGATGAATTTAACAACAGCCTATAGACTCAATTGGCTTGGCGTGCTGATTTCACCGATATTTTTTCTTCTGGCAGTGATTATTGGATTTGCGCCTTCAACAGTGGCGGTTTGTATTGCGATTAATCTTGTCTACCAATTTTTTCTGCACACAGAATTGGTTTCTAAACTGGGTTGGCTTGAAAAATTTCTCAACACACCCTCTAATCATCGTGTGCATCACGGTTCAAATGTGAAATACATCGACAAGAATTTTGGAGGGTTCCTTATCATTTGGGATCGACTCTTTGGAACTTACCAAGAGGAAGAAGAGAAACCTATTTACGGTATTACAACAGGCTTTGTCAGTCACAATCCAATTGTGCTTGTATTTCATGGCTTTGTGGATTTATTACGTGGGAAAATGAACTCTAAAGGCTGACTATGAAATTGATTTTCCTTTTATTAATTGTTAGTCAAGTAGCAGTCGGACAAATTACAGAATTGCCCAAACATCGCTTCAAGGTTATGGCCGAGATACCAGTGCAGTTTGGTTTGGGATATGAGTGGCAGTATAGCAAGCGTTTTTCTTCCAACTTTCAAGTTGGAGTTCTTACTCAGCCTAATAGCACAATTATTTTAAATACGTTGCAAGCTCTTGGCACATCGCAAGATGTTATTCTGATGCTGCAAGACGCTTTTAAATTTGGAATGGTTTATAAAGGAACCTTGAACTATAATTTTAAAAGGAATTATGTAGGAGGATTTTTTCAAGTCATTGATCTTACAGGGAAGGATACACCCACAGCACTTGTTGAAACTGCCATGGGCGTGAGCATATCAAGTTATCCGCGTTATCCAGGAAAGAATAGTGCCACGCCAACTAATCTCACACTTCACTCTTCTCTTTTTCAAGCTGGAGTTTTGTATGGTCGCAGATTCCTTGTTAAGAAAAAATCAGAAATAGATCTTGAGTTTGGAATAAGTGCCAATGTTGGATCTTCAAGTTCAGTTAATTCAGATGTGAGAGATTTGTCAAGTCTCAGTAAATATGCCAATACCTACCTCGCAAGCATTTACAAATCTTATGCTTTTGTACCCAGCATTACAATTGCCTATGCAGTGAAGATTGGGAAGTGAGTGTTATTCGTTTTTATAAACAACACCATCCTTCATTACGAAGGTCACTTTCGTCATTGTCGAAATATTTTTCGTTGGGTCTTCATCTACGGCAACGATATCGGCAAGTTTCCCTTTTTCAATCGACCCGATTTTTTCTCCCAAACCTAAAATGTTTGCGTTTACTTGCATAGCGCTAAGCAACGCTTCGATAGCAGGCATCCCAGCTTCGACCATGTAGCCAAATTCTTTAGCGTTATCGCCATGTCCAAAAACTCCGGCATCAGTTCCAAATGCAATTTTTACTCCACGCTTGTAAGCTCTTCCAAAAGTGTCTTGTAGTTTGGGCCCAACCTCTAATGCTTTCGGAACAACTAGCTTAGGATAGTAATCAGGAATCTTAGCGAGTTCCGCTACAGTTTTGCCAGCAATGATTGTTGGCACATGATATGTTCCTTTTTGTTTCATCAAGTCCATAACCTCATCGGTCATCAAGGTGCCATGTTCAATTGTAGTGATGCCTGCAAGTACAGCACGCCTCATTCCCTCTGGGCCATGCGCGTGAGCAGCTGTGATCATGCCGTAATCTTTTGCGGTCTGAACAATTGCATCAACTTCTTCTTGCGTGAACTGAGGGCCACTTCCATCTTTAGCTACACTGAGTACTCCGCCTGTTGCAGTGATTTTAATAAAGTCGGCTCCATCTTTATAACGTTGGCGCACCGCTTTGCGCGCGTCTTCAGCGCTATTGATGACGCCTTCTTTCGGTCCTGGGTCGCCCATCAAATCTTTACGATATCCATTCGTGGGATCAGCATGACCTCCAGTTGAAGCGATTGCTTTTCCAGCCACCAACATTCGTGGGCCAATCACAATCCCTTGGTTGATTGCATTTCGCAATGAAATATTTACACCCGTGCCACCGCAATCACGAACAGTTGTGAATCCAGCGAGTAAAGTTTTTTTAGCATAAACTGTAGATTGAAATGCGATGTCAGCCTCATTTTGTGTGAAGCCTTTAAGTTGACGGTCTTTACTTGTTTCTCCTTCCATGTGCACATGCATATCAATTAATCCAGGCATCACCGTTTTCTTACTCAAGTCAATGAGTTTGTCATCTTTTCCAGGTTTTGTAAATCCCTTGTCAACGGAAGTTATTTTATTTCCCTCGACAACAATTGTCACTTGTTGAAGTTGCTCTTTGTTTTTTCCATCGATAATTGAACCACAATGAATGAGCGTTCGTTGGGCTTGTGTCAGGAATGCAATTTGAAACATTGCAAATGTGAGAAGATACAGTTTGCTTTTCATAAGATTGAGGTAAGGAGTAATTCAATAATAACTGAAAATAACAGCAACGTCAACAATTATTTTCGGCTAAGGCATTAAACGCTATCTTTAAAAATGAATTTCTTAGCGCATCTTTATTTATCAGGTGATAATCCCAAAATCAAGCTTGGAAATTTTATTGGCGATTTTGTAAAGGGAAAAGATTTAGTCGAGCGTTTTGGAGAAGACGTTGCAAAAGGAATTGCTCTTCATCGAGAGATCGATTGGTTTACAGATCATCATCCAGTCGTCAAAAAAAGTAAGGACCGCTTGCGCGAAAAATACAGACATTATGCTGGTGTGATCGTAGATATTTTTTACGATCATTTTCTGGCGAAATATTGGCCTGATTATTCGAACGAATTTCTTCCCGATTATGCGGACGATTGTTATTCGATGATTCTAAGTTACGATTCCATTTTACCACAGGAGGTAAAATTTATGATGCCGTACATGATGAAAGGAAATTGGCTCGTGAATTATGCAAAGATCGAAGGAATACACAAAGCTCTTAGTGGGATGGCACGCAGAACAAGGTTTGATTCCAAAATGGAAGAAGCGTCTGAAGATTTGAAAAAAGATTTTCAAGAATTTGAAAAAGAATTCAAGGAATTTTTCCCTCAGCTCAAAACTTTTTCAAACGATTGGCTGAAAGCAAACCTTAAAAATTGATTCAATTTCTTTGGTAACTTTAACCACAAACTAAAACCCCAATACTATGTTTGAAGGATTTATTTTCTTTATTCTCTTTTTCGGATTGATAGTGCTTTTCAGTTCATTCGTTACAGTGAAGCAAGGAATGGTTGCCGTAGTCACCGTCTTTGGAAAATACAGGCGCATATTACGACCGGGCCTTAATGTAAAGATGCCGCTTATTGAAAAAATTCATTCACGTGTTTCAATTCAAAACAGGTCAGTTGAATTGGAATTTCAGGCAACTACCCAAGATCAAGCTAATGTCAATTTTAAAGCAATGCTTCTTTTTTCAGTGGTGAACCAAGATGAAGACACTGTGAAAAATGTGGCGTTCAAATTTGTCGACTATCAAAGTTTGATGACCGCGTTGACTAGAACGATTGAGGGCTCAATTAGAAGTTTTGTTGCCACCAAAAAGCAATCGGAAATTTTGTCTCTTCGCACAGAAATTGTGCAAGAAGTGAAACAACAGCTGGATCATACATTAGAAGGTTGGGGATATCATTTGATTGATTTGCAATTGAACGATATCGCTTTTGATGACACAATTATGAAGTCGATGGCCAAGGTGGTTGCTTCAAATAATTTGCGTGCAGCAGCTGAAAATGAAGGTCAAGCATTGTTGATCACAAAAACAAAAGCAGCCGAGGCTGATGGTAATGCTATAAAAATTGCAGCGGAAGCAGAGAAAGTGGCAGCGCAATTGCGCGGACAAGGCGTTGCATTGTTCAGAGAAGAAGTTGCGAAAGGGATGTCGCAAGCAGCGAAAGAGATGCAAGTCGCAAACCTGGATTCTTCATTTATTCTTTTTGCAATGTGGACTGAATCCATTCGTCATTTTGCTGAAAATGGAAAAGGGAACACCATTTTCCTTGATGGCTCCACTGATAGTATGAAACGCACAATGCAAGAACTGATGTCGGTTACTAAAGGTGGCATGACAACTCAGGAGAAAAAATAATTTTAAGTTTTGCTCGGACTCTTTTCATGTCGAATGTCATATCTAAACTTTATGAGAAATATCTGGCGTGTGGTGCTGTTTGTACAGACACACGTCAGATTATAGAAGGTTCAATTTTCTTTGCGCTCAAAGGACCGACTTTCAATGCGAACACTTTTGCAGACGAGGCACTTCAAAAAGGAGCTGCCTACGTTGTTGTAGACGAACCTCAGTTTGCAAAAGGCGAGAAATATTTCCTTGTCGATGATGGGCTGAAAGCTTTGCAACAGCTCGCGAGTCACCACCGTCAGCAACTGAAAATTCCAGTTGTAGGCCTTACAGGCTCAAATGGAAAAACAACCAGCAAAGAATTACTCAGCTCTGTGCTGAGCAAAAAATTCAAAACATTTGCGACAAAAGGGAATTTGAACAATCACATTGGAGTTCCGCTTTCTATTTTGTCGATTAATTCATCAGTTGAAATTGCAATCATTGAAATGGGGGCTAATCATGTCGGTGAGATTGCGGAGCTTTCAAAGATTGCCAACCCGACTCACGGTTTTATCACTAACATTGGTAAAGCCCACACCGGAATGTTTGGAGGTTTTGAAAACGTAATAAAAGCTAAATCGGAATTATATGAGCATTTGATTTCGAATCAAGGTCAGGTTTTTATTAATTCACAAAATCCAATTTTAAACAACATGGCGAACCGTTTTCAGTCGCCATTATTTTATCCTAGAAAGGGAGATTATTATCATGCAGAATTTATCTCTGCAGATCCATTTATAAAATTCAAAGTAGAGGATGGAAATGTTGTAGAAACTCAATTGATAGGAGCATACAATTTCGAAAACATTGCTTCAGCACTTTGTATCGGGAAATTCTTTGGTGTAGATGCGGCACTGGCAAATCAGGCAATAGCTGAATACAAACCCGAAAACATGCGCTCCCAGATTGTGAAAAAGGAAACAAATACAATTATTCTTGATGCTTACAATGCCAATCCTAGTTCAATGATTGCGGCAATTGAAAATTTGTCGCTCATGAATGTGAAGAGTAGAATTCTGATTCTTGGAGACATGTTTGAACTTGAAAACGCAGAAGCAGAACACGCAGCTATCGGTAAATTCATTCACGATAAAGAAATTGAAAATATTTATCTAGTTGGCAATTATTTTCGGGCAGCAATGGACGAGTTGCCAAATGCAAAACATTTTCAAGACAAGCAGTCGTTGATCGATGAGCTTAAAAGTAATCCGATTTCAAATTCAACTATTTTAGTGAAGGCCTCGAGAGGAATTGGATTAGAAAGTATATTGGATTTTTTATAAGTATCTAGAAATAAAACGGAAGTCATGAATTCAAAACTCATTCTCAAATTCCTTAAAGACATAGCGAAGAATAATAACCGTGAATGGTTTGAGAAAAATAAACCTGTTTATCTCGAAGCGAAATTATCTTTTGAAGATTTTCTTCAAGAGCTCCACAAGGAACTCGTTAAAATAGATCAAGGCTTGGCTACACTCAATCCACGTAAACTTGGTTTCAGGATTTACCGCGATATACGTTTCAGTAAAGACAAGCGTCCTTATAAAACTAATATGGGAGCGGGTTTTTCTCCGAATGGAAAAATGGAACAAGAACCTGGATTTTATATTCACCTTGAGCCAGGAAATAAAAGTATGATTGCGGGTGGCATGTATATGCCAAGTCCTGAGAACCTTGCTAAGATCAGGCAAGAGATTGATTATAATCCAAAAGGCATTTTGAAAATCCTGAATGACAAAGAGTTCAAAAAATACTTTGATGGACTTTCAGATTGGGATAGAGTGAAGACTGCACCTAAAGGTTACCCGAAAGATCATCCTCAAATTGAATTGCTCAAGAACAAAAGCTTTACAGTATCACATGTGTTTACTGACAAAGAAATAGCTGATCCGAAATTTGTAAAGAAAATCTCTACAATAGCGAAGAGCATCAATAAACTAAATGGCTATTTAAGAAGTGCTGTTGCCTAAGCTGAAACGCTTGCAATAATTTTAACAGGAATTCGAACTTTGAATTCACTACCCATACCGATTTCACTTTCAAGCTCAATGGTTCCGTGCAAACGGTCAACAAGAGTTTTTACGATTGCTAATCCCAAGCCATTCGAGCTTTCGCCAGCAGTAGGTCGTGCACTTAGTTTTTTGAATCGTTGGTAAAGCAGCGTTTTGTCGGTGTCAGAAAAACCAGGCCCATTATCTTTTACAGAAATCGTCAACGTGTCATCTTCAATTTGAGAATACACTTGAACAGAAGTTCCTTTTTGAGAGAACTTGATTGCATTAGAAAGTAGATTGTCAATGATTCTCGTTAAATAGCCCGCATTGCTTTGGACTTTGTACTCAATCGATTGGTCAAGTTGAAGCTCAATTTTTTTGCTGATGCTGGAATGTTGAAAGAATGCAACACGTTCATGAATCAAACTACCAGGATTGAAAATCGTGGCGTGTGGAACTTCATTTTCACTTTGAAGCGCGTTAACGTCCAGTAGGTCGCCAATCAAATCTAAATTGGATTGTGTGACATCTTTCATCAAACGAACGTATTCTTGTTGTGATTGAGAGAGAGAGCCATCTACTGTGAGGAGATTGGTCAATCCCATAATCCGCGCCAAAGGAGACTTCAAATCGTGAGCGACAATATTCATCAACATGTCTTTCTCATGATTTAATTCAGCAAGTCTCTGGTTTTGTGAAGAAAGATCTGTGTTTCTTTTTTCAATTTGTTTGCGCTGTAAATCGATGAACTGATTTTGAGCTTCCAGCTTGAGGTTTGAACGTCTTCTTTTTCTATTGAAATACCAAAGACCAACAGCCATACTCAGCGCGCAAATTACGATTGCCCACAATGCGATGTTTTGTAACCGCTGACTTGCAATGATGTTTGCTTGATGTTCTTCATTGAGTTTCAATAACTCATTCTCCTTGTCTTTCTTTTCAATTTCCAATTGGAATTGCAAACGCTCAACCTGTCTGGCTAAGTCTAAATCTTTGATTGAATCTTTGCGAACCAAATATTGATTAAGATATTGGACTGCTTCTGATTTATTATTCTTGGTCACAGCGAGCTTCCACAAATATTGATATGCTTCCATCTGCGATTGCAGATTTTTAGTTTCATTTGAAACTTTCAAAGAAGATTGAAAATATTTCTCTGCTTCAGCAAATTTTTGCTTTGAGAGTTTTATTCGCCCTAACAAAAGCATTGATTCAGGAAGCACAGGTTTGTACTGATAGCGCTCAATTATTTTAGCACCAGCTTCAGCTGAGGTCTCAGCTTCGTTTAATTTTCCTTGTTCGAGATAGTTTTTAGCAAATAAGACTTGAATTTCGCCCGCTGTTACTTCGTCACCCATCAAATGAGCTAGTGAGTCAGACTTCGTCAAGCATTGATTTGATTTGTCAAATTCATTTCGCTCATAATACAATCGTGATAGCATCATCAGCGCTGACATGATATCACGTGGATTGCCCATGAGCAAACGTATTTCTAGAGCAGCGCGATAATTTTTTTCCGACTTGACATAATCTTTCTGTGAACGTTGTAGCGTCCCTAGGCTTTGGAGTGTGTAAGCCAATCCATATTGATCATTCCGTTTCTTGAAAATATTGTATGCTCGGATATAATAATCGTATGACTTTGATAGAACACCTTGATCAAAAAATAAACGTCCAATGTTGTTGTTGCTATGCGCTATTTGAGATGAATCTTTCTGACGAATGCTCAAGTCCATTGCCTGCACATACATGTCATAAGCTCTAAGGCGCTCACCTTTATAATTAAGAGCAACCCCCTGGTAGTTAAGCGGACGAGCTAAATCTGTAGTCAATTGCAATTCAACGCCCAAGAGATAGGCTTGCTGTGCATAAACTATAGTGCTGTCAGGATAGGCAAATCTGTATTCCCAAGCCAAACTGGTTAAAATCTCATAATGCCTGCCAATAGGAGAGTTTGGCAGCGCTTTTTTAAGGCTGTCGATCTTTTTCATGTTCTGAGCTGAAGCCAGAGCAGGAATGAAGATTAAGCATATGTATATAGACAATCGCCTCATTAGAGACTAAAATAGTTTAAGACAAGCCAGATTAACCACGTAAAGATAATACCAAAATACGGACGGGCCGAAAAGAATTGATTCTAAAGCGAAAGCGAAATTAAAATGTATGATTTGATAGAAAACTTGCTAATTCTTCTCGACAAAATTCATTTCACGAGAGAAGGTTTCGTCAACAAGCCTAACAGCGATTAGGGCTATTGCGATCGTAATCAGACCCACCCAGAGGGCGCCATATATTACTCCGCTCTCCGCTCTAAAAAATTTGAAAAGCATTGTTATTGGAGCAACCGTGCCACGAATAAAATTGGGAACCGTAGTAGCTACCGTTGATCTCAGATTGGTCCCAAATTGTTCAGCGGCTATCGTTACGAACAGGGCCCAATACCCAACACCAACGCCCAAGAGAAAACAATTTAAATAAAAGCCTGTTGGAGAAATTGAGCTTGAGAACAGATAAATGAGTACAAAAATCAATGTAAGGAATATATAAAGGAGTACAATTTTCTTGCGTGATTTTAGCCATTGGCTTAATAATCCACTTGAAAGATCGCCCACTGCAAGCCCTATGTAGCTCCACATCACTGCATCGCCAGACTTGATTTCACCAGTTATGTTTAAAGCTTTTGCGATTTCCGGAGACGCAAAAATCAGGACTCCGATTGTATACCAAATAGGAGTTCCAATAAAAATGCAACCCATAAATTTTTTGAATCTTTCTTTTTTATTGAAGAGCATTAAGAAATTTCCTCGCTCAACTTTTTCTTCTTTTACTTTCAAAAAGATACCAGACTCAAAAACGCTAACGCGAGCTAAGAGTAGCAGCAATCCCAAACCGCCTCCAATGAAAAAAGCTGTACGCCAATCATCTGACAATCGAACGACAAAGTTGGCGACAACGGCACCGAGCAATCCTACTGTTGCAACAAGTGTAGTTCCGTATCCGCGCAAACGAGTTGGCAATGATTCTGAAACTAGAGTGATGCCGGCACCGAGCTCACCGGCTAAACCAATGCCTGCAATAAATCGCAAAGCAGCATATTGAGTAGTATTGCTGACAAAACCGTTGGCAATGTTTGCAAGGGAGTATAACAGGATAGATCCGAACAAAACAGAAAGCCTTCCTTTCTTATCGCCCATGATTCCCCAAATGATTCCTCCTGTAAGAAGTCCAATCATTTGTACCTGAAGTAAAAATTCACCCTCGCTCAGTAAATTTTCTTTAGATACTCCGAGTGTAGTAAGACTTGGAATCCGAACGATGCTGAATAGAAGTAAGTCGTAGATGTCGACAAAGTAACCAAGTGCCGCTACGATGACGGGAATGCTAAAAAGAGGCTTAAAGCTTTTGTCTTCCATGATATTTTTCATGAAAGTAATTTTAGTTATTCAAAATCTCAAAGCCTTTTAAAAATGTGTGGCTATTTTTTAAGAAATGAATTGAAATAGGTCATCACTTCTTCAGGCATAGGTTGATGCCCAACATCAGTAACAATTTTTTCGGAAACATTTTCAAATCCGTTATTCTGCGCAATTGATTTTACTTCTGCCCATTGATTGTAGTTTTTTCCGTTCGGCCCAAAATATTCGTCTTTATCTCCGAGAAATGATTTCACTGGCAAATTTTTTCTCGAAGGATCAGTTGATACTTTACTCGGCTCTATACACCTATTTCTGAAATTTCCTTCGACAGAAGCTGCAGCTCGCAACCACTCTGGATGGTTGAAAACAATTGACCAAAGAACATGAGTTCCTGCTTCGAAGCCAGTCATGAAAACTTTTTGTTCACCATTATATTTGGCTGATACTTCCTTGATGATTTGCTGGATTCCATCTTCATTAAATTGACAGTCGCCAATTTTTTCCATGTAATCCCAAGTTTCTGTTGAATAAGGAAAAAGATTTGGGTCTCTTCTTCCTTGATTTCCATTGTTGGTATTGAAAGGAGCGATGAGGATAAAAGGCATATCACCTCGGGCAGCAATAAATTTTTCGGCATTCTTTTTATATTCTTTATCAGCCGCTTCTAAAACCATAACAACCGGCCAGGTTTTGTCCTTGCTCCAGTTTTTTGGCAGAGAAAGAAAATATTGAATGGGGTGCTTTTCGGCCTTAATGGGTTTCAGTTCATTGACTTGGGAAAACGCATTAAAAATGAAAAAGAATGAGATAATGGTCAGCGTTGGTTTCATAACATTATCGTTTTGGTTAATTACTGTACGCAGATGCCCTTCAAAAGTTTAGTTAAGTTGTTCGTTATATTTGTTCGAAATGGAAAAGCGAAATCATTGGATCAAAATATTCAGTTTGTTTTTGGCTATGACCATTTTGCTTTGCGCTGATGTGAGCATTGGCAGTGTATCATTTTCATTTCTTGATATCGTTAAAAATATTTTTGGTGCAGACGATTCATTGATCAGCACCATTTTGTGGCAATTTCGTCTGACAAAAGCAATCACATGTATTTTGGCTGGTGCTGCACTTGCATGTAGCGGATTGTTGATGCAAACACTTTTCCGCAATCCATTAGCAGGGCCCGATGTGCTTGGTCTTAGTTCAGGAGCAAGTCTTGCCGTTGGAATGCTTTTGTTGCTGGGGAGGAATTTTCAGTTTGCTGCAAGTGAGTGGACATTGGCATTGGCAGCAGGAATTGGCGGTGCAGGTATTTTATTTATGATGCTTGCGGTTTCAAAAATTGTGAGAGATAACGCTTCACTTTTAATTATAGGCTTGATGTTGGCAGCGGCAACATCCTCCATTATGAGTGTGATGCAGTATGTAAGCCGAGCTGAAGATCTACAACTCTATGTTCTTTGGACGATGGGAAATGTTGGCAATGCGAGCTGGAAAGAAATCGGTGTTTTGACCATTATTTTAGTTTTTGGAATTGCCGTCAGTATTTTCCTTGTCAAGCCATTGAATAGTTGGTTGCTCGGTGAAAATTATGCGCGTAGTTTAGGAACGAACGTAGATCGTGCAAGAACTTGGATTGTAATAACGACAGGCATAATGACTGGCGCAATCACAGCTTTTTGTGGGCCTATTGCATTTGTTGGATTAGCGGTGCCTCATTTGGCGAGACTCATATTGCCGACAACCAATCACAAACTTTTAATTCCAGCTGTAGTTTTTATGGGTGCAATCCTTCTTTTGTTTTGTGATGTGATTGCACAATTGGCAAGTCACACACAATCTCTTCCACTCAATGCGTTGACCTCACTCATTGGTGCGCCAGTAGTCATTTGGCAAGTAATGAAGTTTAAAAAGATTTCCGTTTAGTTTTCTTCGATCAATTAGTATTCGTAAACGAAATATCCCCAAGCATCAATTGGTGTAGCTTTTGAAGTTATTTTCTCACTTTCTTTTGAAAAGACATTTGAAGCTTTTCCAATAAGTGATTCATCGTTTACGATAAACATTTGTTTTTCTTTGCTCAGATTGAGTACAACAAAAACTTTCTTGCCTTCCTTTTCTCTTACATAAGCATAAAGAGAATTTTTGTCGCCTACATCGACTTTTCTAAAAGAGGCGTCAGCTGACAACGCGACATTTCTCTTTCTCAGTTCTAACAGTGTTTTGTAAAATGATGCTCTCTCCAATTTATCAAAGGTCATAGGATCTTTGTCGAAGAACTTAATTGCTCGAAGTACTGGTTCTTCTTGTCCGCTGTAAATCAAAGGAACGCTACGCACCATCGTTTGGGTGAACACCGCAAATGGAGCATGTACGGCTCCTGGAAAAGAACCGTAGTCAGCTTTGTTCCAACTATTTTCATCATGATTGCTGGTGAAATACATTTCGATCGCTGTCTTTATATAAGCAGTATCAAATTTTAACTTGACGCTATCGAGTGCAAAAGCCGGGCGTTCTCCTTTTGCAATTTTCTCCATCATGTGGAACATGGTCCAAGGATATGTTGCGTCAAAACCAGATTTGTGCAAGTAGGCATTATCTCCTTCGGCAAGCATGAAAATATCTTTGTTCAATTCCTTGAGTTGTGAAATGCATTTGCTCCAAAAAGTTTCAGGCACATTCCAAGCAACATCGCACCGAAATCCATCAATTGAAGAATTGGTAATCCAATATTTCATCGAGTTAATCATGCTGTCTTCCATCACTGGGTTGTGATAATCGAGTTGACGTGTGTCTGTCCAATCCATCATCACGGCTGGATTTCCATTTTTGTCTTTTGTAAAAAAATCGGGATGAGTTGTGAGCCACGGATGATCAGCTCCAGTATGATTGGGCACCCAATCGATAATGACCTTCATTCCTTTGTCGTGGGCTGATTTTACCAATTGCTTCCAATCGCCAAGTGTTCCAAACTCTGGATTGATTGCGATGTAGCTTGACACTGCGTAATAGCTACCAAGCGAGCCCTTTCTGTCTTTCACGCTGATCGGATTAATCGGCATAAACCAAAGGGTTTGCACACCCATGTCTTTAAGCCTGTCGAGGTGTTTTGCGAACGCATTAAAAGTACCTTCTGGCGTGTATTGTCGCACATTCACTTCATACACATTCCCCTGCATGATCCAGCTTGGATGCGGGTTCACGGATTCTACTATTTCTGCTTTTTTTGGAGACTGACAAGCGACAAATGCTATTAAGCTGAAAATAAGGACGGATGCTCTCATTATTTTTGATTTTCAATCCAATTTAGAGGAATAATCATCTTATAACTCAACTTTTTTAACCATAAGCCCGTCTTAGGCTTGTACTCGTTCGTTTTGATTGATTATCTCTATATTTTTTACAAGCGGATAAACAATAATGTTGATTGTGTAACCATTAATATGTTATATCAGTATTTACCCCCATACACCTAAAAAACCTTTATGAAACGAAAAATACTCATTTCCGCTGGCGTGCTACTGGTAATCGTTATCGGTTACTTTGTGGTGAAGGGCAATAAGCCAGGTGAGGCTGCCAGCATTATGTCGGTGGTCAAAAAAGGTAAATTCAAAGTGGAGATTGAAACCACCGGTGAGCTTGAAGCAAAAAAATCAGTTAAAATTCTTGGCCCTTCAGGCTTGAGAACATTTCAAATCTGGCAGGTAAATATTCAAAAAATTATAGATGAAGGATCGTTGGTGAAGAAAGGTGATTGGGTTGCAACACTCGATCGCTCAGAATTTCAAACCAAGTATTCTCAAAAGCAGATCGATTTAGAAAAAGCGAATAGCAAATTCATACAAACCCAACTTGACACTACACTTCAAATGCGCCAGTCGCGCGATGAGTTGGTTAATTTGAAATATGATGTTGAAGAAAAAGGAATCATTCTTCAACAGTCAAAGTTCGAACCGCCTGCTACGATCAAACAAGCAGAGATCAATTTGGATAAATCAAAGCGCGGCTATCAACAAGCGAAAGACAATTATAAAATCAAGAAAAGTCAGAACATCGAAAAGATGAATGAAGTTGGTGCCGAGCTACGGAAAGTGAGCGGAGAATTTGATGCTATGACAAAAGTGTTGCAATCATTCGAAGTGAAAGCTCCCGAAGATGGAATGGTGATTTACGAAAAAGGTTGGGATGGTAAACCAATCAAGGCAGGTTCACAAGTCAGTGTTTGGGAACCTACTGTTGCAACTTTGCCAGATCTTACCAAAATGCAATCCAAAACTTTTGTGAATGAAGTTGATATCAGAAAAATAAAAGCAGGTCAGAAAGTAGATGTTGGTTTGGATGCCTATCCCGACAGAAAATTGAAAGGAACTGTGACTCACGTTGCGAATGTGGGTGAACAGCGACCTAATTCTGACGCGAAAGTTTTTGAAGTATTAGTTGAAATTGAAGGAACAGATCCTACGCTCAGGCCATCGATGACGACAAGTAATAAAATTGTTGCTAACGAAGTTATTGATGCGCTCTATATTCCTTTGGAATGCCTGCATAGCGAACACGATTCAATCACCTATGTTTTTGTGCAAGACGGAATAAAGACAACCAAGCAAGAAGTAATCGTTGGAGAGACCAACTCTAATGAAGCTGTTGTATTGAAAGGGATTGTTGAAAATGATCGCTTGTTTTTGTCTATGCCTCCGGATGCGGCAGATATCGATGTGAAGCTGCTGCCAGAACTTAATGGCAAGCGTAAGAAGAAAACTGAAGATGATGATAAAGGCAAGAAAGAAGAAGTTGCCGCAGAGAAAAAAATATCATCTATAAAATAATGTTCTCAAAAGCTTATTTACAGCGACTGCTGGTTAATCTTCTAATAGCAGTTAACGCAGTTGCGGCCAATCGAATTCGCTCCTTGCTCACAGCGTTGGGGATTATCTTCGGAGTAGCAGCGGTTATTGCGATGCTCGCTATTGGAAACGGAGCTCAACAAGAAATTCTCAATCAGATTAAATTGGTCGGTGTCAACAACATTGTTGTCAAACCAATTATTGAACAGAAGGAAGAAAAATTAAAGGAGCAAGACAATAACAAGAAAGACAAAAAGAAATTTTCCCCTGGACTCACAATTCGCGATGTGCATAGCATTGAAGAAGCCGTGCCCGGTTTAAGCAAAGTCAGCCCTGAGATTATTTTAGAAACGAATGTGATCCGTAATGGAATCAGACGCTCGGCTAAATTAGTGGGCGTAGAGCCTGCTTATTTTGAGATTTATGATTTTCAGTTTTCCGATGGAAGGATGTTTAATCCGGATCAACTCAAATATGGCTTGCCTGTCTGCATCATCGGCTCAGGGGTCAAAAGCAAATTTTTCCCAACAGAAAATCCAATAGGGAAAAATATTAAAGTCGGTGCCCATTGGTTGACAATTGTTGGAGTACTGAGTGAAAGATTGGTTTCGCAAACGAGTATAAGTAAGCTTGGTATTCGTGATTTCAATATGGATGTCTATGCGCCATTGCAAAGCGTTTTGATTCGATATGAAAATCGAGATTTGATAACAGCAGAAGCTTTGCGTCTCGCGGGCTTGCAAAGTCGTGGGATGATTTTCGGCAATGCGGCAGCAACAGAGACAGAAGAACAAAAGAAAAATTATCATCAACTGGACAGGCTTGTTATTCAAGTGAAAGAAACATACAAAATGCAGTCGACAGCAGAAATTCTTTCACGCCTGTTGCAGCGCAAGCATTATGAAATGGTTGACTACGAAATTGAAATCCCTGAGCTTCTTTTGAAACAACAACAACGCACCAACGATATTTTCAACTATGTGCTGGGTGCCATTGCTGGTATTTCACTTTTGGTAGGAGGGATAGGCATCATGAATATTATGTTAGCATCTGTCCTTGAGCGGATAAAAGAAATTGGCTTGCGCCTTTCTATTGGAGCGAGAAAAGTGATGTTGTGCAACAGTTTCTTTTCGAAGCCGTGATGATCAGCGGAACAGGTGGGTTAATTGGAGTGATATTGGGGATTACGCTCGCCTACATCGTTTCTTCCATCGCTAGTATTCCTACAATAATCAGTTTCTCTTCTATTATTTTATCGTTTGGTGTCGCGGCAACTGTGGGTTTGATTTTTGGGATAGCACCAGCGCGTAAGGCAGCACAACAAGACCCAATTGCATCCCTCCGTTATGAATAAATATTTTTTTACTGTTGCCATGCTCTTGCTTGTGCATGCTTCATTTGCACAAACGACTTATTCGATTAATGACGTCATTCAGATGGCGATCAATCAATCACCAGTGGCAGCGCAGGCTCAAACTCAAAAAGAAACAAGCTTCTGGCAGTACCGCTCATTTCGCACGAATTATCACCCTCAACTTCGTTTGAGCGGAACGGTACCTAGTTATACAAACAGTATAACTCCAATTCGTCAGCCCGATGGATCTATCAAATACACACAAATCAATCAGACCAACCCTGGTTTGAATTTTGGTTTGGTACAACCTATTGCTTTAACGGGTGGACAAATTTCTGTGAATTCGGGTTACAATTATTTCAACGATCAAGTTCAGAGGACTTCTCAGTGGAACGGTCAGGTGATGAATATTCTTTTGAATCAACCTGTGTTTGCATACAATCAATTGAAGTGGGACAAACGTACAAAACCAATTCTATTTGAAGAATCTAAACGACAATATATTCAGTCAATCGAATTTATTTCTCAACAAGCAGCCAGCCGTTTTTTTGATGTTCTCACTGCACAGATCAATGAGCAAATTGCGACTTTTAATTTGGCCAACAATGATACGATTCACAAGATCGAGCAAGGCCGATATAATATTGGCACCACATCGCAAGACAAATTATTGCAAGTTGAACTTCAATTATTAAAATCAAGGCAGGACGTAGCGCAAGCAAAACTTGATCTACAAAACAATATGTTGGCGCTTCGCAGCTACATTGGAATTAAGGATGGAGAAAATTTCACTCTGATTTTGCCCGAACAAGTTCCTGAATTTGAAGTAACCGAAGAGGGAGCTTTAGATCGGGCCCGGAAAAACCGTGCAGAATATATTGCATTTGAAAGGAGAAGACTTGAAGGAGAAGCAAACGTGGCAAACGCTAGAGGTCAACTTTATCAAACCAATATCACCGCTCAGTTTGGTTTAAATAATCAGGGAACAGCCGTTTCTGATTTATATATTAATCCATCGAGGCAACAGTTATTCAATGTTTCATTCAATGTTCCAATTGTGGATTGGGGAGTGAGGAGGTCAATTACAAAAACAGCTTTGGCCAATAAAAAACTTAATGACTTTACGATCGCACAAGATGAAGTCAATTTTGAACAGGAAATATTGACGCAAGTGAGACTATTTGATTTGTTGCGATTACAAATTGAGATAACAAAGAAATCAGATGCCGTTGCACAAGAACGATACAACGTTGCTCAAAATCGTTACCTCATTGGAAAAATAGATATTACAAATCTTGGAATCGCGCTTACCGATAAGGATAATGCTAAACGTAATTACATTACTGCGCTTAAATCTTTTTGGACTTCTTACTTCAATTTAAGAAGACTCACATTATACGATTACATAGAGCAAAAAGAACTCTATCAGCGATCCGAGTAGTAATTAGGACAATTTATTTTACCAATATTTTGCTTTCGTACCTGATACCAGCGTTAGCAACTTTGATAAAATAGATGCCTGCAGCTAGTTCCAGTCTTATTTCTGTGCTAGGTCCCTCGAATGAGACAGATCCTTTTGATACACCGTATTGATCCAGAATTGTTACTTGAGTAGAACTTCCAGGTTCAAAATTCAGCTCAATATTCACTCGTTGATCAGTAACAGGATTTGGATAAACTGCAACTTTCTTCTGGCTATAAAAATCTGCTTCGATGTGACCGAAAGTTTGAGTGAAGCCATCAAAATCAACTGATCTTAATCTGTAATAATTTTTGCCTGAAAACGGATTTATATCAGTAAACCCATATTGATGAGCCCGATTAGTTGTGCCGTTTCCTTTGACTTGCCCGATTTCGTAAAAATTCGTTCCGTCATTTGATCTCTCAATTTCAAAATGATCGAAATTTTTCTCGCTGGCTGTTATCCACTTGAGCGATATGTCGTCAGTTCCTATTTTATCAATTCCAAAATACTCAAGTACAATAGGCAAAGGATTGTTCGGAAGAGTTGCGATGTAATTGTAGAAAGTCTGATCATTAGATTGAAGTTGACTTTTAGTGCCAACTGTTCCTGTTGTGTTTTGAGCTGTTATAGTTCCATTAACATAAAGACCAATAATTGCAGAACCGTCTGATCCAGTAGGCGAGCTAGAAGAATTATTATTTGTGACATTATCGCCACCTCCATTTACAAGATTTATTTTTCCGTTTACATATGCTTGGCCACCGCAGTTAACAGTTACCAGGGTCCCTGTACTTGTTGAACCATCTATGTCGCCATAAACGACTAATCTTCCATTACTGTAAACTTTAATGTCACCACTGCCTGTTAAGTAAACATTTGATTCAACCACGAGGTCAGCATAATAAGTTGAGGATACACAAGTAGATCCAGTACCAACACTAATGTTTTCGTTTGAATTGATAGTAACTGATCCTACAACAATCATTTCTGAATTGGCACTAGATCCAGGATTTAACTGGATACTACCATAGGCATAGACATTGCCTGAGACTGTTATGTTACCAGAACTCGTACCTGTACCGCCACTATTTTCTTTGGTAAAATTTCCACCTACAGTCATGGTGCCTGAGTTAGAAAATGCAGGATAGGTATCAAAACTTCCAGTAATGCTTAGCGTTCCTGAGTTTGTGATATTTGCACTACCGGTATTTTCGACTGTAAAATTTCCACCCACAGTCATTGAGCCTGAGTTGGTAACAGCACCATTGGTGTCAAAATCTCCTGTAACGCTTAGTGTTCCTGCGTTATTAAGTTTAGCGTTGCTATAATTCCCCAGGGTCACAGATGATGCTGATACCGATCCGCCCGAATTGATTGTAACTGTATTGGTACCTGATGCGCTATCTACTAGCAAAGTTCCAAAAGTCACTGATGTTGCACCAGATTGTACTGTTAGAAAGCCATTGTTGATAAAATCTGTAGTTCCAGAGGCATTTACAACTCCTCCAGAATTTACTGTCAAATAACCATAGCCGGTAAACTTAAAGGTGCCAGTGCCAGTGAATTTTAAAGTCCCGCCAGATTGAACAATGATCGATATAGTCTTGCTACTGCCACCACCTGTTAACGTGAAGCTTGTTGATGAAATAGTCAGTGTTCCTCCAGAATTTACTGTTATCGTAAGGCTTGATGATCCGCTTAGGGAGATATTGCTTCCCAATGTCACCGAGTTCGCTATCACTACATTATTAGTTAAACTACCAGTACCAGGCGCGGTACCGCCACTCCAAGTCGTGCCGGTAGTCCAGGCGCCATCCTGAGTAGAAGTGATAGTAGTTTGCGCAAATGAGGCTGTAAAGGCCATTGAGGCCAGGATTACCCCGATTATGCTGGTATAAACTTTGAAGAAGCTCATTTAACGTAGTTTGTCAGGTTTTACTATCAAAAAAAAGTCCAAATATACTGCATTTTGATAAAGCTGCCCCTGGATGGGAATGAGTAAGATTAGGTAAACACACATAAGTCCAAAAGGGATCAATTTGGGATGCTTTTTCCAGTATTGGGCTGATTTTAATCCTCAAGAGCCTAAATGGAACTGCGTTTTGCTTGACTAATGCAGTTGCTTTTGGAACAAATTGTCCCAGGTATCCAGGGCTGGCTTTCTTTGAAGATTGACATCCACCATCCCCAGCGAAGCAAAATAACTGATGGAGGACGGAACACTGGGTGGCAGGGCAGCCACATCGATATCGGTAAATGTCAATTGAAAATAACCTATTGCATTTACTTTACTAAGCAGCTGATGCTGATATGAAATATATTCCTTTTGAATTTCAAGTGATCCAGAAGTTGTTTTGCCCGACACTATGATAGGTGTTGAACTCCATCCGCCTTCCGAAATAAATACAGGAATATTTTTTCCTTCAACCAATTTTGAATAATAATCTATCGGGATATTAGAAGGATTGTCGAAAACAAAATACGGATACGATGAAAGTCCCAGCTCTTCAACAAATGGAAAGTCGTTGAGGTCTTTGTCAATTCCTTTGTAAGAATCATTTAATATTTTTCCCCAAGCATCATCAACTTGCACACTTACGCTAAGCTTAACAGTCTTATCGTACGCCCGTACATCGATTGCTGCGCTGTTAACAGCTTGTTTAACTCCATTATAAATTGAAGACGAAGCAAGATCGCGAATGAGATTTGTTTCAAGTGCAAGCCCAAGATGATCGGGTTTCAAAATACTGTCCATCACAAAAACATATCTTCTATAAATGGATTGAGCGTCTGCATCGGCAATACTTTTTCCCATTGCTGCGAGATCATCGGCATCAGCTGCTCTATTCAAACCATTTTCGGGATCGATGTAAACCCAAAGTTTTAGTCCGAGACCTCGGTAATAATTGACTAACCCTAAATAATTATTGATCACATAGTTTTGAGGAGTTACTCCAGCATAAATTGAATCCCAAGGCACTTGATCAGAAATGATCGCAGCATCAGCACGTGTGGTCCAAATATTTAATGTTTCAATTACTAAATTAAAATCATCGTATCGAGGAACAGAGTTGGCAAAACCCATCCGATAGCTGCGCTGATTCAATGGTTCATCTTTTTTGCATTAGTGCTGTTTGGATCATTGTGTTTCCCGATGAACCTTAGCAATACGTAACTGGAAGTCGAGCACGTGACATATACAT
>JASGIR010000024.1:0-13286 GCA_049840975.1 Cyclobacteriaceae bacterium
ACATTTGCTAAGGTTAATAGGGAAACACGATAGAACTCCGAATAGCACCTGTAATGGTTCAGGCGATGTACAAAAACAATCCAAAAGGTATCGTTGATTTTATTACCAAACCAATACACAAACGCGATGATTATCCGGAAATGCCACCACAAAATTATTTATCGGATGAGACTCGTCAGGCAGTAGCCGAATACATGCTCTCGATCACCAAATAGACCCAAGCCATAACCTTAATGTTTAACTAAAAACCCCCTTTAGTATGCGAATGCTTTGTCAAAAGTTGGTCTTAGCGTTATTACTTTGTAGTAGTTTCGCTTACGGTCAAGAGATCACTGGAAAAGTTCTTGATGGTGATACCAAAGAACCTTTGCCTGGTGTGAATGTTTATGTCAAAGGTAAATCCGAGGGAAATTACACGTTGCCCAGCGGAACCTTTGCTGTGAGAGTGAAATCATTTCCAGTCACTCTAACATTTTCTTTTATCGGATTTGAACGCGTTGAGATGACGTTCAATGAACCGAAAGACATTTTGTTAGAACTAAAATCTGCTCCGACATTTATAGATGAAGTTGTTGTAGGTGCAAGTCGTAGTGAACAACGAAAACTGGAATCGCCTGTGACAATTGAACGACTTAGCTCGAAGGATATCAGCAATTCACCACAAGTGAATTATTATGATATGATTCAAGGATTAAAAGGTGTGGATGTTACAGTATCAAGTATTGGTTTTACATCGGTGACTACACGTGGGTTTAACACCAGTGGTAACACCAACTTTTTGCAAATGGTAGATGGTATGGACAACCAAGCTCCTGGCCTCAACTTCCCTTTGGGAAACGTAATCGGCTTAACGCAACTTGATGTTGACAATATTGAAATTCTTTCAGGTGCTTCTTCTGCTTTGTATGGATCACGCGGTTTGAATGGAACGATGATCATGAAGGGAAAAGATCCATTTCAATATCAAGGATTGAGCGTGCTTTATACGCAAGGTGTAAACCATGTCAATAATACTGCGAACAACGATCCAGTTCCGACTTCGCCTTACACTGACTTCACATTGCGTTACGCAAAAAAGTTATCTGACAAATTCGCTTTTAAAGTCAACTTCCAATTGACGAAAGCGAATGATTGGGTAGCACATGATATGTCAAATAAAAATGGAACAGGTACTGCACTTACAGATCCTAATTACAATGGTGTAAACATGTATGGAAGTGCAACTTCAGTTGACATAACACCTTTTCTGCAATATGCGTTGAGTCAAGATCCAACTGATCTTGGTCCAGTGATCAATCCACTGCTGGCTCCAGGGAAACCTATTATGGTGGCTCGCACAGGTTATCCTGAATACGGATACTTGAATAACAATGTACAGTTGATCAAAAGCAATGCTGAGGTTCGGTATAAAGTTTCTGAAAATACAGAAGCCATTATTTCAGGTACAGTTGGTACCGGAAATATTGTGTACACCAATGACACTCGCTATCAAATCCGCGATTATGTGATTGAACAGTATCGTGCTGAATTGCGTTCGAAAAATTGGTTCTTCAGAACTTATACAACCCGAGAAAATTCAGGAAAGACACTTATCGCAGGACCAACAGCACAGTTGATAAATGAAGCTTGGAAACCGAGCTATGATCCAAACACGGGTGATGGTTGGTATCCACAATATACTTCCGCTTTAGTACAATCTCTGGCGACAGGTTCGAACGTCACTAATGCGCACTTAGCAGCGAGAGCTTATGCTGATCAAGGAAGACCTGAACTTGGTTCAACTCAATTTGTGCAGTTGAAAAATCAAATTTCACAAACTCCAATCACGCAAGGAGGAACGCTTTTTCTGGATCGAAGCAAACTTTACAATACTGCCTTCCAATATAATTTTTCGAATGTGGTAAAGTGGGCAGAGATTATAGCTGGAGTGAACTGGAGATTATATCGTCTTGATTCAAAGGGCACACTCTTTCCAGATGACAATGGCCCTATTGATGTGAATGAATACAGTGGTTATGTGCAGGTAGTAAAAAAATTGGCTGACGACCGATTGTCGCTTTCGGGATCATTACGCTTTGATAAAAATACGTTGTTCATCGATCCTAAAACAACTTCACGTTTTACATCTGTGTATCGTTTGAATGATCAAGGGTATTTACGTTTCTCTTATCAAAATGCATATAGCTTCCCTTCTAATGTTCAGTCGTTACAACATACATTGAATGGATCAAATCCTTCTTCATTTGCGGCCGGAGGATCGGCTTATCTGCTCAACGGTACTTTCCATTTCGATCAATATGCGCCTTACACATTAGAGAGCGTTCAAAAATATCAGCAGTCCAACAATCAAGCAGATCTACAACGATTTATTTACAACGACATCAAACCACAGTCAGCAAATGCATTTGAACTTGGATATGCAACTGTGATCAATAAAAACTTGATGCTCGATGTGCTGGGTTATTACACAATCTGGACCAATTTTATAGGTTATAAAGATGTGGCGAATACTTATGTAGTCACCAACCCATCAGCAAGTTCCGCAGACCCATCTGGCTTTTTAGATCCATCGAAATACACAAAGTATAATATCGCTTACAATGGTGGTCAATCTGTGAATACTTTCGGTTACGCTGCAAGTTTGAGTTACAACATGCAGAGAAATTTTGTAACCAAAGTAAATTTCTATTCTGATCACATGAAGAATGGAAATGAAAAACAGATTTCCTATTTCAATACGCCTAGCTACCATTTGAATTTTGAATTTGGAAATTCTGGATTGGGTAAGAAAAAATTATTTTCTTTCAACACCACTTTACGTTTCAAACCATCTTATCACTACGAAGTGATGGGCGGGTTGGGACAAGGCACAGTTCCTTCATCAGCGGTAATTGATGCACAAGTGGGATACCGTTTTCAAAAAATCAAATCTATCCTGCGCATAGGTGCGACTAATATTACTAATCAATATTATTCAACAGGTATGGCTAACCCGATGATTGGCGGAATGTATTACGCTACTATTGGATATAATATTTCAAACTAGTCTGTAGTTTGTTTTTTGGTGCAAAAGGGGGAACCTCGGTTCCCCTTTTTTATTTCTTGAACTTCAAAATAAATTTGAGTTTGCTTTTTATTTTGACTCTTTCAGCTTTAGCAGCTTGATAAAATAACCACCCACTACAGAGCGAGCTTGAAAACCAACTTGCTTTCCATCGGTTGTTTCGTGCCAGTCACTTAAAGGAACTCGTGTTGGAGTTTCGGTTGCATATTTATAAATGGGATTGATCAATTCTTCAAACTCATTTTGTTTTGATGCTAAAGTTGCAGTCCATAATATCCAATCAGATTTGGTGTATGTTTTTCTGCTGTCCAAAGGCAAGCCAAATTTCTCTTGATGCTTCAAATAAAATGCAATTTCTTTTTCAGCTACTTCTTTTGGAAAAAGATCCAGTTTCAAGATTTCATCCCAGACTAAATTATATTTTTGGCTCCAAGTGCCTTGCGCTCCAAAAGCCAATGAAAAATGATCTCCATCGTTGGCCATGCCAATCCATTTCTTCGCAAGTTCTTTAGCCAAATTTGAATATTCATCTGCTACAGTTTTCTCTCCCATCATAGAAGCCATTTTTGCATATCCACCCATCGCTACAATCGACTTGATTGAGAGGTTTGCATTTCTTGCAAGGTGTCCAGCAAAATCATCGGTGCAAAGTTGCGTGGCAGGATCGAAACCTTCTTTCTTTAAATAGTCAACCCACTGTGTGAGTGTAGCCCAATGTTTTTTTGCAAAACTGCTATTGCCTTCACGTAAAGTAACAGCGGAAGCGAGTATGATCATGTTGCCGCATTCTTCGACAGGCATGTCTTCTGGATAAGTTTGTCCATTGGCAAGAGGATATGTGCCCAAGTCGTGAGCTGCAAATGGCTTTGTCCATTTCTTACTTTCGCTGTATTCAAAAATAAATTCAAGCATGCCTTTCATTAACGTTGTATTGTACAACAAGAACAGGGGAGCTGACGGATAAGTCACATCAACAGTTCCAATAGATCCATTCGAAAAATTTTCCTTCGAAAAGAAAAGCAATCCACCATCAGGTTTTGCAACCACTTTATGAGCAGCTATTGCTTGACGATACGTCATCGCACACAGTTTCGCATATTTTTCACCGCCTGCTTTAACTGCATCATCGTAAAGTTTTTTATCAAACGCATTACATTTTTTGATGATACCTTCATAATCATTCTCTGCTGCGATTAATAATTTTTCCATGGTCATTTTTTCATCTCTTCGCCACCAGGCGCGCAGATTTGTTCCAAAATATTGAACAGAATAAATATCATCGTATGCCAAGAGATTGTGAGCCTCGACAACTTGATCTTTCACATCGAACTCGAAAGAAGAAGTCAATACTTTTTTTGTTTTGACTCTGAATTTTGGAGGCGTAGCCAAATAAAAATAACCCCAATCGATGCGCAGATCATCGCCTCTACGCTTGAGTATCTCCTGTGTTTCTGTTCCCACTTTAGTTACAGCAAGATTTCCTACGTTAGAATTTTCTGCAACAACTTTCTGAATCGAATCATTAGCAGCGATTACACCTGTCGCCTGAAGAGTTAACAAGACTTTGTGAGATTTGCCATCATTAGCTTTGACAGAATAAGTGATGTAGGATAAAGGTCTGCTCAGAATTTCTAATTCATCAAGCAAAAGTGGAGAAGTGAATGTGACAGAGAGATCTATTCCATCTGCTGTGAATTCATATTTTGTTTGCGTTGCTGAAATCTCACCGGACTTCTGCGTTGCTGGTTTGATTAATACTCCTAGTATTATTTGCCATCCTCGCCCCAAAAAGGAAAAAGACTTTCCATCAACAGTAATAGTTCCTTCCAATGAATGAGGTTTCCCCGTCCAATGACGAGTATCGTCTGCATTCAATTGATCATTGAATGACCAAATGCTGAAGTATGGATCATGTGTGATAAGTGGATAAGCAGGGGCTTTCTTCGCTTGTGCAAATGAACTTGAGAATGAAAACAGACTGACAAAAAAAATAAGAACGATTTTCATATGGAGATTTTAAAATGAAAATAAAATTGAGTTGTCGATTTATTTTAGAATTCTATAATTTTTTCGAGTCAACATCTTTCATGAACTGAATCAGTCCAGGGAAATAATGTTCTTGATCATCCCACATCGATAAATGACTTCCATTAGGACAAAGAGAAAACGTCCTTTCTTCACTTGCGTTGACATCCATTTCATGTGCTCAGGATCCATCGTGTCATGTTGTCCACCGATGGTGAGTGTTGGAACTTTTATTTCGGGAAGCCGAGACTTTACATCCCATTTAGCGAGACGGCCAGAAATTCCAAACTCGCTTGGCCCCTGCATGAGAGTGTATATCGTATTGTTCAAGTGTGCAAAGGCGCGATTCACAGAGTTAGGCCATTCGGCTGCTGGGAAACGGCAAAGATGTTGTTCATAAAAATTTGGAATCAGCAATTCCATGTAACGTGGATTTGTAAAATCTTTTTTTGCTTCGATGCTTCGAACTTCTGCCAACACTTTAGGATCCATTTGTTTCGCCAGAACTTCGTCTGCATATTTTCCATAATCAATCGCGCTCGACATCATGTTTGAGATGATCAAGCCTTTTAAGTTTTGCTGATACTTAAAAGCATATTCCATCGCAAGGATTCCTCCCCAAGAGCTTCCGAGCAAAAAGAAATTGGTGCTGTCCAAGTTCAACGCTTTGCGTACATCTTCTACTTCTTCAACAAAACGTTCGGTTGTCCAAAGGCTGCTGTCTGTTGGCTGATCACTATAGAATGACCCAAGTTGGTCGTAGTAATAATATTCAATTCCTTCTTTCGGAAGAAAGCTGTCAAAGCTTTCAAAATATTCGTGAGTAGCTGAAGGGCCGCCATGCAAAAGTAAAAGTTTGATAGATGGATTATTGCCGACACGCTTCGTCCACACTTTATATTTTCCGCCCATGATGGCAATCATTTTTACGCCACCATTTTTTACGCCAGCTTCTTGTAGATCGTAATAGTTGTCGTTTGATTTTTCACTTTTCGGCTGACAAGCAAAAAGCAAAACTAATAGTAGGAAGGATGGTGTTTTCATAGCCATAGTGTTTGGGTCTTCACTAAGCTATGAATTGTTTTTACAAACCAGAAATGAAAAATGATGGATTGAGTCTTTTGCTATTTGTGCTTTCTAGCAATCGTGCTTGTGCTCTTTCCTTTTTTGCGTTCAGATGGTTTTAGATCGATGAGATAGGAAGCGGTTAATCTCAAGCTCATCATTCGTGCTTTCAAGTCGCCATGATAATCGTTGATACCAGCAAAAGATTCTAAACCGGTTTTGCTTAAATAAGTGCCGCCTACTTCGTAGCGAACATTCAAATGAATTTTTTGCATTCCAACAGGTTCGAAGACCCAACCCGTTGAGAAAATCAATCCCATCTGAACTCGATTTGCATCGGGCAGATATACTTTTGATGCATCAGGATTGTTAGAACGATTGAAATCAATTTGATAATTGCGAACAGGTACTCCATCTTCTCTCTGTTGCGTTGTCATTAAAGAAATTTTTCCATCGAGCCAATAACTGATATTCGGCCCCATGCCTGCATACCATTTAACAATTTTATTTTCTCCGAATCTTATTTTGAATTCGCGAGTGAAAATAACTGGAGCTTCAATGAAATGATATATCTCTTTCTGTTTTAAATCTGGTGATTGATCTGAAGTAAGATTTTGACCTTTTTTCGTGTAGAGCAAAGCGGTGTGCATGAAAAGATTTTTGCGCACTTGAAAAGATATACCCAGTCCAGCAGAAAATGAAGGCATGGGAGTCTGTTTGTAGAACTGCCGACTTTCTTTTTCGTGAAATGATACCCACGAGAACCCTCCGCCAACCACTGGGCCGACTAATAATTGACTGTATCCGGTTGTACAGATTAACCCCAAAAAGAACACCAACTTTGAAACCCTGCTTATCATTGTTCTCGAAATAATAATAAAGGTCTAAAAGCTGCGTTCAATGACCGAGACTGCAAGGATAGCTTGCAAGGGCGTTCGCTTAACCTACCAGCCGTTCGCTAAACGGAGCGAATACCAAGTCGAGGGATTAAGGTAATGTGATGAAAAAGTGCGAACTTTGGTAAATCTCTTAATTTTTTAGCAAACTGATGTGCGATAGATTAAGCAGTCTCAAGACTGTTTCATTTTTTATCTTAAGCATAACTCTCGGATGGTCTCAATTGCGGGCACAAAACTATTCTTTGTACAATAGTTTTTACTTCAACCCCTACTTATATAATCCAGCCGAGGCATCGTCAAGCTATGCCTATGTTTTTGCCAATTATCGAAAGCAATGGATGAATGTGGAGGGAGCTCCGTCTATTGCAACACTTAATTATAATACACAGATTGATCGGTCTCGAGCTGGATTTGGGGTTAAAGTTTCTTCCTATAGTCGGGGGCTTTTAAATACAAGCGAAGCATTGGTTACCTATTCGTATGGAGTGCCACTCAATGTTAATAATATCTTATACTTCGGTGTTTCTGGTGGAGGGGTTTCAAACATGGTAGATGCGAATAAAGCTTCTGATCCAAACGATCCTGCGATTGCGAATTTTCAGAGCGGGTTCAAACCTTCGGCCAACTTTGGCGTGAAGTGGGCAACACCTTCTGGCATTAGTTTGGGCGCTGCGCTGCCTCAATTGTTCGGTCAAGTCTATCCAACGAACCAACCATCGAAATCTGGATTCGCAGCTTTTGATAATATGCTCTTCACATTTTCTTACCGGAAAAAAGTGCAGTCCATTTTGAAGACATCTACGAAGTCAAAATATTCGGCAAAGACAAAATCAAATTTGCACGTAGCTCCACTTGAGTTGTATGGGCTTTACCGATATTCTGCTATTGGAGCAAACCAGTTTGAGGTGGTGGGCAAATATAATTTCTCGGATAATCTTTGGCTGGGACTTGGATATAGACAGCAGTATGGATTTATCCCCAGCTTTGGCTTCGCATACAACCAATTTATTTTTGGATATAGTTATGAACCAGGCGTTCAGCCACAGACTGGCTTTTCTACAGGAAGCCATGAATTGCAAATTGGATTGAGACTTGGTAAGGAAAAGAAATTCAGATTTAAAGAACCTATTGTGCGATCAACACTCGGGGCACAAGTTGTACGCCACGATCCGCGTTATCATGAAAAGACTATCGATGATGAAGAAAAAATTCAGGCAGAAGACAAGAAGAGATTCTACGTATATGTTAAATCTTTCCCTGATTTTGAACGTGCAGAGGAGTTGAAAAAGAAATTGATTGCTCAGAAATATAATGGACAGATATTTTACTATCCAAAGAACAAACAATTCTATGTCTACACTTTTGAAACGATTAAATCAGCTGAGGCTACTGAGGAAGCGAAGAACTTAAATCTGTATACAAAATTGAAAGGGGCGAAAGTGTTGACCATTATTGAAAAATAGAAATTGAAGAAAGAGGACAAAAATATTTTGAGTTGTAATCTGCGTCCAGCCTTGGCAGTGGTGTGGCTATGCTTCATGTCTTTTGATTTGCTTAGTCAGATTCCACAAATCAAAACGATTGATAAGCCTTATGCGAATCCTTTGCAGACTGTTTCGCTGAACGGATTAAACTTTGGTACGGACCCCACAAAGCTGGTTGTATACTTTGGTGGTGCGAAGGGTTCGATTACTTCAGTTTCAGATCAATTGCTAGAGGCGCAGGCGCCATTTGGTACGACATTCGATAAGGTTAAAGTATTCAATACTTCAACAGGATTAGGAAGCGAATCTCGTGGTTCATTCTTCCTTGATTTTGGTGGTGCGAATCCAATCCAAGCATCCAACTTACAAGCACAAGTTGATTTCGCTTCTGGCTCGGGTCTTTATGATCATTGTCTTTGCGACTTTGATGGAGATGCGAAACTTGATATTGCTACAGCAAACTCAAATGTGAATTCAATTTCATTTTATAAGAATACAAGCTCTGTTGGTTCATTTAATTTCACAAGCTCAACTGCTGCTGTTGGTACAATCACTATTCACTCCACTTGTGGCGATTTGAATGGTGATGGCCTTCCTGACTTAGTAGTATCGGAAGCAAATGGCGGCTCACGAATTTTTGTTTTTAAAAATACGGGAACTCTTCCGCTGACAATGTCAGGCATCATTTCATTGACTGGCGTAAAAGTTAAACGCCTTGAAATCGCAGACTTAGATCGAGATGGAAAATCTGAACTTATCGTGACTGATCAAGGAAACCCCAAAGTGATTATCCTACCTAACCAAAGCACGCTTGCATCTATTTTATTTGGTGCGCCTGTAGCTATTCCTGTTACTGGATTTACAAGCACGGATGGTAGTAATTGTTGAGGATATCAATGGTGACTTTCGCCCTGAGATTATCGTTTCTCAATTTTTAGCGGCCACGGGAAACATTTCTATTTTACACAATCAAAGTTCTTCGGGAAATTTTGATTTCTCCGATCAAATTACTCAGACCGTAGCTGGCACATTAGTGAATCTTAAATTCGGTGATCTTGATGGAGACCGACTTCCCGATATTGTTGCTACTCAATTGCTCGGAAATTCTATTTCTATTTTTTTAAATAAGAGTGGATCTTCCGTTCAGTTTGCATCACCTCAAACTATTACGACAGTAAGTCATCCGTGGGGAATTGATTTTGGAGATTTGGATGGTGATGGAAAACTGGATATGGTAATTGCCTCCGTAACGGATAAGTCACTTTCCGTCATGAATAATAATTCTACAACAGGAAATTTATCATTCAATCAGCTTTTGATTCCAACAACTTACATTACACGTAATGTAAAAATTGCTGATATGGATGGTGACGCAAAACCTGATATCACATTTACGAGTGTTGACGATAATGTGAATGGAATCCCGGCATCCAAAGTTTCAATTATCAGAAATGCGTCTTGCATGACTCCTCAAGTTTCCCCTGCAGGACCACTCACTATTTGCGTTGGATTTCCGCTAACATTGACTTCTACCATCAATGGAGGAGCTTCGTATCAATGGTATAATAATAATGTGTTGATTCCTGGCGAAACGAATTCAACGCTGAGTGTAACAGCAGCTGGCAAATATTCTGTTAAGGTCACGTCTGAATCTGGAGCTTGTGTGCAGTCATCAAATAGTGTTGATGTCACAGTTAATGTTGGTACAGCTCTTGGCTCAGCATCGCCAACGAACAACGGTCCCGTGTGTTTGACCGGAACACTTCAACTTAGTGTAGCAGATGTTGGCGCGACTCTCTACAGTTGGCGCGGCCCGAAAATTATACCGGTACAGGATTGATGCCAACTCCAGTTTCAAATTTTGCGGACATAAATGCTGGACGTTATTACCTGGATGTATATAGCGGTACATGTTTGACACAGCAGACCTCAACAGTTGTTCAAGCCGTTGCCTTTCCACAGTTTAGAGTTAGTGCACCAAGCGCGGGTTTCCTTTGTCAAGGACAAAGTGAGACAATTACATTGACACCAAGTTCTGCTAACGTCTCTTACCAGTGGTACGAAAAAACTTCAGGGATTATAAGTGGTGAAACAAATCAATCATTGGTTGTTTCTACCGCTGGAAACTATTACGGGGTTGTGACAAGTACACTCTATGGTGCGTGTCCTTCAGCTAATTCAGATACTGTTTCAATCAAAGTTGTCAGTTTGCCGGTTGTAAATTTTTCTGTGCCATCTACGGTCTGCGTTGGTCAGTTGGTCACGTTTACAGATCTCAGCACAACGGACCCTCAGGCAACGCCTGTTTACAGTTGGACCTTTGGTGATAGCAATGGATCTTCCGATGAAAGCCCAACATACACGTACACTGCCGCAAGTACATACACAGCTCAACTAAAAGTAACGTACACTGGGAGGCATTTGTCCTCAGCTAAAATCGCAATCCATTTCTGTGCAGAATGCTCCAGCTTTGTCAATAACTTCTAAATCGGGATTATTTTCATTTTGTGAAGGAACATCTTTAACACTTCAAGCTTCGGGTTCAGGTTTTGATTCCAACTCTTATCTGTGGAATACATCGGCAACTACTGATTCAATACAAGTTACCACGGATGGCTCTTACTCCGTTTCTGCGAAGGCAACGGCCAGTGGATGCTTGATCACGGCTCAACAAACTGTGACGAAATTACCAGTGCCAGTTATTACGGTATCAGCAGTTCCAACTACTGTAGATGAGGGAAAACCAACGCAACTCACAGCATCAGGATTGGATTCTTATGCCTGGCATCCGGGAAAAACATTGTCCGACTCAACTGTCGCGAATCCAGTGGCAACTCCCTTCATCACCACTTATTACAAAGTGACTGGAGTGGGAGCGAACGGTTGCAGCGCTATTGATTCAATTTTAGTAAATGTAAAGGGCGAGTCAATTGTAAATAAACTTAAACCGAAAAATCTGATCTCTCCCGGCAATGGTGACCTGATCAATGAAAAATGGGAAATTGATAATATCCAAAATTATCCGCAGTGTGGTGTCACAATTTATGATGACAAAGGGATCAAGGTTTACGAATCAAAACCATATAACAACGATTGCGGACGGCACATTTAATGGGAAACTCTTACCAATTGGCGCGTATTATTACATCATTAAATGTGATGGAGACAGTAATCCCAAAACTGGAAGTATCACCATCGTTCGATGAACGGGTGTAACCATCGCTGAACGTGCGTATCTAAAGGCAGTTCACAGGTATAAATTCATACCCGAAAACAACCGATTTTCTGATGAGTTATTCACTATAAAACCTTACGCCTATTGGGTAGCAGTAAAGCATATCCCAAATGTGTGTTCCCGTTTTTTCAATTTTACATCTGTTTACAGTTGGCTTAAAATGGTTATTCAGATTTTCTTATCGAGAACTGTTTATGAAAAAGCTAATTGCAATTTTTGTCTTCCTTTTGGTTTCTTCAACCGTTGCATTCTCTCAAGTTGAAATTTGTAACAACGGAAAAGATGATGACGGTGACGGATTCATTGATTGTTATGATATTGATTGTGCCTCTAGCGTTTCATGTAAAGGCGGATATGTAGGCAACAATGCAAACTGCGAAGCCAAACCCTCTAGCTTTCCGAAATTTTCAATGGCTCTCGACTGGGGTTCTCCCAATCAGGTTACAGACCATTTGACGCGAATCAGTATTGGAGACCTTGATCGTGATGGGATTCCAGAAGTAGTAACGCTCAATAGTGTTACAGACAAACTTTATGTGCTTAGCGGAAAAGATGGCACGATAAAAAAATCACTGACACCTGGATATGATGTGCAACGTGAAATTGTAATTGGAAATTTAAACGATGACAATTGCGCTGAAATTTTCACGTATGGAATTATCAACAGCCAGCACTATATCATTTCTTACGATTGTAATTTCAATGAGCTTTGGAGGACACAGATCAGAGGCAAAGTAGGAGTAGATCAAGGAGACCCTGTCCATTTTGGGTTAGCTGATTTCGATGGCGATGGATTAGTTGAACTCTATGCCAAGGATTTGATTCTCGATGCGCACAGCGGAAAAATTTTAGTGAATAGTTCTAGTGACTGGCGCTATGTAAATGGTGGTCCCGTAGCAGTTGATATGGATGGCAGCCCTGGACTTGAATTGGTTTTAGGTTGCAATATTTATACAGTCACTTTAAACCCTGCAAGAACTGCGGGTTCTGGAAGTTTGACTTTATTTAAAAGTCATCCCGATTATAAAACAAGAACAACTCCGAACATACTTTATCGTCATACCACGAGTATCGCTGACTATAATTTAGACGGCTATCTTGATGTATTAGCAACTGGTTCATACAAAACAACGGACAATACCTCAGCTTTTTTCTGGGATGTTCACAATAATAATTTGATTGTTTACAATGACTACAATTCAGCAACATTTACAATTTTAGGTTGTACAGGTTCTACTGGAACACCTTATCTCAAAGGCTGGGATCAAGGAATGGGGAGAATAAACATTGGCGATTTGGATGGCAATGGTAAAATGAATGCCTCTTTCGTTTCAGGAAAATATTTATATGCCCTAGATGAAAATTTTAATTTGCTTTGGCGAAAGATGTTAAAGAAGAAACTTCTGGTATTACTGGTTGTACTCTTTTTGATTTTAATGGAGATGGAAGTTCGGATTTATCGTGTTTCCCTATTAACCTTAGCAATACGTAACTGAACCAGAACATAAACATAA
>JASGIR010000025.1:0-28557 GCA_049840975.1 Cyclobacteriaceae bacterium
GTATTGCTAAGGGCTGCAGAGGGAAACACGATAGAATCCGAACAGCACCTTTAGAAAATAATTTAATCAATAGCAGAGCAGGGAACCCAACAGGTTCCCTTTTCGCTTTTTTACTCATTTGTCATTTTGGTTTTGGCTTCTGGCTGAGTACCCATTTTGACGTCAAATAAATTTAAAATGAAACCTACTATAATTTCAAAATCGTGTAAGCTTCCGGATGGACGTGAAATCACGATTGAAACTGGCAAACTTGCCCGTCAGGCTGATGGATCTGTTGTCTTGAGAATGGGCAACACCATGCTACTTGCAACCGTAGTTGGTGCGACAGAACATAAACCTGGAACCGACTTTCTCCCGCTTTCCGTTGACTATCAAGAAAAATTTGCTGCCACAGGTAAAATCCCTGGCGGCTTTTTGAAAAGAGAAAGCAAACTTTCAGATTATGAAGTGCTGATTAGCCGTTTGGTTGACCGCGCTATCCGTCCACTTTTCCCAGATGATTATCATGCGGATACCCAAGTAAATATTCAATTGATTTCTGGTGACCACAACGCATTGCCTGATGCATTAGCAGCATTTGCAGCTTCGGCTGCACTTTCGGTTTCTGATATTCCTTTTCAAGGACCTATTTCAGAAGTTCGCGTTGTGCGTGTTGATGGTCAGTTTGTTATCAACCCAACGTTAGAGCAAAAGGAGAAGGCTGATTTCGACTTGATTGTGGCAGCTTCAATCGACAATATCTTGATGGTTGAAGGTGAATCAAAAGAGATAAACGAAGTAGATATGCTCGAGGCATTGAAAGTCGCGCATGCAGCTATCAAAACCAATGCGAACTCCAGATCGAGTTGACTAAAGCAGTTAACAAAACAGAGAAGCGCAAGTACGAACACGAATTGAAAGACGAAAACCTTCGCGATGAATTGTACAAATTGTTGTACGACAAAGTTTATGAAGTAGCTAAGAACAATTGACAAGCAAACATGATCGCTCTGAGTTGTTCTCTAAAATCATTGAAGATTACAAAGCAACGCTTCCAGAAGATACGCTCCCGACGCATTGATCTTGTAAAAAAATATTATAAAGAAATTCAAAAGAAAGCGTGCAGAGCTTTAGCAATTAATGAAAAAGTGAGATTGGATGGCCGCAAGCCAAGCGAAATCCGTCAGATATGGACGGAAGTCGACTACCTTCCTTCTGCACACGGTTCTGCAATCTTTACTCGTGGAGAAACTCAATCGTTTACTACTGCAACGCTCGGAACAAAACTTGATGAGCAGTTGATCGACGGTGCGATGTTTGACGGTTCTAATAAATTCATTTTGCACTATAACTTCCCTGGTTTTTCGACTGGCGAAGTGAAGCCTAACCGCGGCCCAGGTAGACGAGAAGTGGGACATGGAAATCTGGCCATCAGAGCGTTTAAGCAAGTGTTTCCATCAGCAGAATCTCCTTACACGATTCGTGTGGTTTCTGATATTCTTGAATCAAATGGTTCTTCGTCAATGGCTACAGTTTGTGCGGGTTCATTGGCGTTAATGGATGCAGGTATCCAAATCAAAGGTCCTGTTTCAGGTATTGCGATGGGAATGCTTTCCGATAGCAGTACTGGTAAGTATGCAATCCTTTCTGATATTCTTGGTGATGAAGATCACCTTGGGAGATATGGACTTTAAAGTAACCGGTACTGAACAAGGTATTACAGCTTGTCAAATGGACTTGAAAGTGGATGGCTTACCTATGAAGTATTGACTCAAGCATTGGAGCAAGCTAAAGAAGGTCGTCTTCATATTCTTGATGAAATGAAGAAATCATTTGCGACTGCCGAAAGCCAGATCTTTAAGCCTCATGCTCCTCGCGTGGTAAAATCATGATACCAAAGATTTGATCGGTGCCGTAATCGGGCCTGGTGGAAAAGTAGTTCAGGAAATCCAAAAAGTAACTGGTGCGACTGTTGTAATTGAAGAAGTTGCCGACAAAGGTATTGGTGAACATTTTTGCAAGTGATCAGACAATTCTTGGATGAAGCAGTGACATGCGTGAAAGACATCGTAGCTGTTCCGGATGTAGGCGAAGTGTACGTATGGTAAAGTGAAATCAATTCAGCCATTTGGTGCATTTGTTGAATTTATGCCAGGTAAAGATGGACTTCTTCATATTTCTGAAATCAAGTGGGAAAGTCTCGAAAATATGGAAGGAGTACTTCGAAGTTGGCGAAGAAGTAAAGGTGAAATTGATCGAAATCGATAAGAAAACAGGTAAATTCAGACTTTCAAGAAAAGTGCTGATCCCAAAACCTCCGAAAAGAAAGAGGCGCCACTCTCAAGGTTAAGCTGAAAATGCAGATTTTTTGACATGTTAAAACTTTAATTTTCTTTAACTTCATTTCTAAATTTCAAGTGTTTGTTTAAACAACATACATAATCACTGATGAGACAGTTAAAGATTAGTAAACAAATTACCAACCGCGAAAGCCAGTCGCTTCGATAAATACTTTCAGGAGATTGGTAAAGTAGACCTGCTTACTCCGGATGAGGAAGTAGAGTTGGCAAAAAGGATTAGGGAAGGAGATCAGATTGCATTGGAGAAATTGACTAAAGCAAACTTGCGTTTCGTGGTTTCTGTAGCCAAGCAATATCAAAACCAGGGTCTTATCACTTAGGTGATTTGATCAACGAAGGAAATTTAGGTCTAATTAAAGCTGCTCAACGTTTTGATGAAACACGTGGTTTTAAATTTATCTCTTATGCTGTGTGGTGGATTCGTCAGTCTATTCTTCAGGCTTTGGCTGAACAGTCTCGTATTGTACGTCTGCCGTTGAACAGTGTAGGTTCGTTAAATAAAATTTCTAAGACATTCTCAGAACTTGAACAAAAATATGAACGCGAACCCTCTCCTGATGAAGTTGGCAGAAGTGTCTGGAAGTAACTACAGCAGAAGTTGTTGATACAATGAAGATTTCCGGTCGCCACGTATCAATGGACGCGCCATTTGTTCAAGGAGAAGAAAATAGTCTTTCTGGATGTATTGGAGAATGATAGCGAAGAGACTCCTGATTCAGGATTGATGAATGATTCTTTGCGTAGAGAAGTTCAAAGAGCACTTGTCTACGCTGACTCAACGTGAAGCTGATGTAATTACTCTTTATTTCGGGCTTCAACGGTGAGCATGCATATGACTTTGGAAGAGATCGGTGAGAAATTTAACCTTACTCGCGAGCGTGTGCGTCAGATCAAAGAGAAAGCGATCCGCAGGCTCTCGCCATACAATTCCAGAAGCAAAGCATTAAAACCTTACTTGGGTTAAAAATGTTTTAATATTAAATGAATTTAAAGGTCTCTTTGATTGAGACCTTTTTTGTGATCCTAATTGAAGAAATATGAGCACGAGTTTAAAAAGAGAAGGTTTTAATCATCGGATCTGGCCCAGCTGGATATACTGCCGCTATTTATGCAGCTCGAGCTGGCATGAGCCCCAGTTTTGTATACCGGTGGTCAACCTGGTGGTCAATTGACCATCACAAATGACGTAGAAAATTTTCCTGGCTACCCGGATGGTATCAATGGACCTCAAATGATGGTTGATTTGCAGAAGCAAGCGGAACGATTTGGAACTCGAAATTAACTATGGATTAGTCGACTTCAGTTGATTTCCGATTCTTATGGTGGCCATTAAAGGGTCACTGTCGATGTAAACATGAATGATTGAAAGCAGAGTCAGTAATTGTTGCAACTGGTGCTTCAGCCAAGTGACTTGGGTATACCTGAGTCTGAGCAGAAAATTGATTCATACCGAGGTGTGTCTGCTTGTGCTGTGTGCGATGGATATTTCTACAGAGGAAAAGAAGTCGCAGTCGTTGGTGCCGGTGATTCTGCTGCAGAAGAATCTACTTACCTGGCAAAACTTTGTACTAAAGTTTATTTGATTGTCAGAAAAAATGAAATGCGCGCTTCTAAGATCATGCAGAAAAGAGTAATGAACACACCTAATATTGAAATTCATTGGAACTCAGACACTGATGAAATATTGGGGATGACAAGCGGTGTGAATGGGGTTCGTATCGTAAAAAATAAAACGATGGCAGCACGAAAATAATTTCTGAATATTCAAGGTTTCTTTTTAGCGATTGGCCATAAACCCAATACTGATATTTTCAAAGGTCAACTTTGACCATGGATGAAGCTGGTTATATCAAGACATTGAACCGGGTACAACGAAGACAAGTGTTGAGGGAGTGTTTGCAGTGGGGGATGTGGCTGATCGAATTTATCGTCAGGCTATTACAGCCGCAGGTACAGGCTGTATGGGCGCTTTGGATGCAGAGAAGTTTTTGCAAGCAAAGGAACTCGAACTAGCTCACTCATGAAGCTCGATATTCTCGTTATCGGAGCACATCCAGACGATGCTGAAATAAGTTGTGGAGCGACTATCGCTAAACATATTGCACTCGGAAAAAAAGTAGGCATTGTTGATCTAACTCGAGGAGAACTAGGTACACGAGGTACAGCTGAAATTCGTGATCAAGAAGCAGCTGATTCAGCAAAAATTTTAGGAATATCTATTCGTGAAAATCTTGGTCTACGCGATGGCTTCTTTCAAAATTCTGAAGCAGATCAGTTTAAAGTAGTTTCGATACTTCGAAAGTATCAACCTGAGATCGTCCTCACTAATGCCATTCATGATCGGCACCCAGATCATGGTCGTGCATCGGATTTAGTTTATGAATCAACTTTTTTGTCAGGCCTCATCAAAGTAGAAACAAAACTTGATGGCGTGGAACAAAAAGCTTGGCGACCAAAGGCGGTTTATCATTTTATTCAAAGCCTGTACATCCAACCGGATTTTGTTGTGGATGTTTCTGATTTTTGGGATAAAAAAATTGAATCTCTTCGAGCATTTAAGTCACAGTTTTACGATCCGAATAGCAAAGAACCTGAGACTTTCATTTCCAATCCTGGCTTTATGAAATTAATTGAGGCGCGAGGCCATGAGTTGGGCTATACAATTGGCGCTAAATATGGAGAAGGTTTCACCGTGAGGAGACACCTAGGAATTGATAATCTTTTCCAATTGAGATAGACTAAGGCGCTAGTCTATGCACCTGCCATACGGCATCTACTTTATAAAAAACTATTCTATCGTGTAGACGATTTGGTCTTCCTTGCCAAAATTCAATTTCATTGGGTTCAACTTCGTATCCTCCCCATTGATTTGGTTTAGGAAGTTTATCTACACCATCGAATTTTTTTTGCAACTCTTTCACACGTGCATCTAAAATTTCTCTGTCAGAGATCACTGCACTTTGTGGAGATGCCCAAGCACCTATTTGACTTTCTCTCGGTCGACTTTGAAAATATTTTTCAGATAATGACGTATCAATTTTTGAAGCAACTCCTTCAATTCTTACTTGTCGCTCAAGCTCAGGCCAAAAGAAAGTAAGTGCGCAGGCTGGATTATTTTCAAGTTCTTTTCCTTTTGAACTTTGATAATTGGTGTAGAAGATAAACTTGCCGCTCTCGACACCTTTTAATAATACAATTCTTCCAGATGGGCGGCCATCTTCTGAGACAGTTGAAAGCGTAAATGCGTTAGGCTCATCTACTTCCGATTTTAAAGCTTCCTCAAACCATCGTGTAAATTGGGTGAGGGGATTTTTGTCAACAGATGTAATATCCAGTGACGATTTTGAATAATCTTTTCGTATGTCAGAAATTGGTTTCAAATGTATTGTTGTTGATGTAAAAATAGCTTTGATTTGGGTTGAAACTCGTTAAAACCTTTGGCAATTTACTGACGTTTTCATAAACAGATATGCACTTCTTCGAATATAAGAACAAGCTCAAACCCGAGGCGGGTCGAGTTCTTATTTCTGAACCGTATTTGCCAGATCCCAATTTTGAACAGACCATTATTTTACTTTGCGAGCATAATGCCGATGGAACCATTGGGTTTGTCCTTAATAAGCCCTCATTGTCACGTCTTAATGAGTTAATTTCGGAGCTTCCCACATGTGATAACTTAGTTGGAGTAGGAGGGCCTGTGCAACAGGACACACTTCATTATATACACCGTTGTGAAGATATCGAGGGAGCCATTCAAATCCATGATGGAATTTATTGGGGAGGAAATTTTGAAGATGTTATCGAGAAAATAAACACCAATAGACTTTCTCCTGATGATATAAAATTTTTCTTGGGATATAGCGGTTGGTCGTTAGGACAATTAGAGGGTGAACTTGAACAGAATTCATGGATTGTTAGCGGTCGTTTGTCACAAGAATTAATTTTTGATACAGCACCTGAGCAAATGTGGAAGAAAACATTACGTGAAATGGGGGGTAGATTCTCGATGTACGCGAATTATCCTGTTGACCCAACTATGAATTGAATCAAATTAGTAACTTTACATTTTACACTATAGATGGAAAACGGGAGCGAGTTGCAAGAAGAAAAAGAATTGACTTTAGATGGATTGGCGTCTGCAGATTCCAATGGTTCTGCCGTATTTGAAATTGAAAATCATGCCATTAAATCAGCAGATGAAAAAGATGAATCAGATCTGATTGAAGTTAAACCTGATTACACAACTCTTAGTAAAAAAGATCTTGTCGGACTGCTGAAAGAGGCCGCTTCTAAAAACGATTTTAAGAAAGCGGATGAATTGATTCGTGATATTAAACCCTTGTTTGATGAGACGAGAAACCGTGAGCGCAGCGAAGCACTTTTGCGGTTTAAACTTGAAGGTGGAGTTGAGGACGATTTTGTTTACAAGGGCGATGAATGGGATATGGCGTTTGATATTTATCTCAAATCTATTCGTGAAAATCGTCAGCGTCACTTCCGTGAGATAGAGGAACAAAAGAATAATAATCTTTTTACTAAGAATAATATTCTAGAACGCCTTCGCCAACTAGTGGATAGTGAAGATACTGAGCATTCTCTGCGTCAGTTTAAAGATATTCAGAATGAATGGAAGGCGGTGGGCGCAGTTCCTCAAGCACAACTGAAATCACTTTGGGCAAATTACAATGCCCTTGTCGATAGATTCTACGATCAGCGAAGTATCTATTTCGAGTTGAAGGAATTGGATCGAAAGAAAAATCTTGAACTTAAATTAGATGTATGCTCTCGCGCTGAAAAATTGCTTAGCGACAAGAAGATAGTAGAAGCCGTTAAGGAATTAAATGAGCTGCATAACGAATTCCGTCACATCGGACCTGTTCCCATTGAAGAAAAGGAATCCGTGTGGCAACGCTTTAAGGCTGCATCTGATTTAGTCTATGCAAAGCGAGATGAGATTGTAGCGGGAATACAGCAAGAATTGCAGGAAAATTTTAGCAAGAAAGAGAAAATCAATGAGCAAGTTTTAGTGTTTGCCTCTTTTCAGTCTGAGAGTATAAAAGAGTGGAATCAAAAAACGAAAGAGATACTTGAGCTTCAAAAGCAGTGGGAGTCGATTGGTGGAGTACATCGATCAAAAATGCGTGAAACAAATAAGAAATTCTGGGGAGCATTTAAGACTTTCTTTCATAGCAAGGGGATCTTCTTCAAGAAAATTGACGAAGAACGTTCCTCTAACTTGAAGTTGAAGACAGAAATACTGAATCGTGCCATTGAATTAAAGGATAGCAAAGATTGGGAGAAGGCATCCAATGAGTTGAAGGAGCTTCAGCTGAAATGGAGAGAAATCGGAGCAGTTCCAGAGAAGCAGCGCGAAAAAATTTTCCAACAGTTCAAGGAAGCTTGTGATTTCTTTTTTGAACAAAGGCGCGTCTCTAACGACAAAGAACTGGTCGAACAAAAAGATAACTTGGCTAAAAAGGAAGCAATTATCGCTTTGTTGAATAAGATTGTTGAAGAGAAGAACGGCTCAATAGAACAGGTTAAGGAATTACAAAGTCAATTTATTTCGATTGGGTTTGTCCCAAAGCGTGAACTGAATTCTTTGAAGAGTAGGTTTAGCGAGATGCTCGAGAAGGCTATTGAAGCAATTCCTGGACTGGCCGATGAAGTAAAGAGTCAAGTTTCTTTTGAAGCTAAGCTGACTAACATAAAACAAGGACCTCAGGCAGATAAAAAGATACATCACAAAGAGCATCATTTGCGCAAGCAGATTGCTAAGGCTGAGAATGATATAGCTACGCTAAGAAATAACCTAGAGTTCTTTGGTCGTTCAAAAAATGCTGAAAAACTGAAGGAAGAGTTCAATGATAAAATTAAGCAGGCTGATGAGGAAATAGCCCACCTAAAGAAGCAACTCCGAATGTTGCAAGCTTCTGTGTAAAGAATTTGTATTGCTGGTAACTTCCATTATTTTTGCACCTCCATTTTAGAGATGGATATGCCTCCTTAGCTCAGCTGGTAGAGCAACTGACTTGTAATCAGTAGGTCGCTGGTTCGATTCCGGCAGGGGGCTCCTGATTATGAAGCACTTACAATAATTTGTAAGTGCTTTTGTTTTTTATTTGACACACCTTTGACAAAATTCAATAGGAGAAAATCTATATCCGAGAAACCAAATTCTGAGGTTTCTGGAGAGAGTGGTCAAAATGCGCTCGTAAGAGAGCTTTCACTTTTTAAGTGGAAAATAGATTCCTTCATATAAGATCTCTTTAAAGCAAACTCTCTTTTAAATAAGAGGGACTGAGGTAGGTGCTGATGGATTAAATCTTTTCATTCCCCTAAACTAACGGAAGTCTTCGGGCGAGTAATGGCGAACTGTGACTTGTGCTCATGTTCTTAACAAATAGTTTCGAAAAAAAAACTTGAGATTTAAAGCGTTTTTTAAATTCTATGAAGTGTAGTCAAACTGATAATAACCCTTTGTCAAGGCATACCGAATCAATCCAACATTACTCCTTGAATTAGTTTTGGTTAAGATGTTAGAACGATGATTAAAAAAAGTCTTTTCACTGATTTGTAGCCTCGAACTTATCTCACTTGCCGTTAATTCCTGACAGATAAGTAAAAGTATTTCGATTTCGCGATTAGTCAGTTTGCAATATTTGTCTTTGCCTGTCACAGCAGAAATGGAAAGTGCTTTTCTCACCATTTCATTGTGATAAAAATCTTTTTCGATGATCGAATCTAATGCAGTCTCAACTTCTTGCGGCTCTGCTGATTTGCTCAATAGCCCATGAACGCCAATGTCCAAAAGTTTGTTGATGAACACTGCTTCATTATGCATGGTCAATACCAAAATTTTGATGGAAGGGTATCTGTCAGAGATAATTTTGGCAGCTTCAATTCCGCCCATCACAGGCATTTCAACATCAAGTATGACTGCATCGGGTTCGTCTTCTTCAATGAGTGAAAGAAGCTCTTTTCCGTTGGCGGCATCTTTTACGGTTCCAATTCTTTCAAAAGAATTGAGCAACCGCTGCATTCCCTTTCGGACTACATTATGATCCTCAGCCAGGTAAACTTTTAATTTTGCTTTCATGTCAGTAAAGGTATTGTTATGTTGATTTCTGTACCCGTTGACGTAGGAGGATTTCCTATACTAATTTTCCCCTGTAATTGACTTATTCTTTGATTGATGTTCCAAAGGCCAACTCCCTTTTTTTCCTGATTTTCATTAAAGCCTGAGCCATTGTCATTGACGTTCACTAACAGTTCTTTTTCTTTCCAAGCAAGAGAGACAAAAATGTGAGATGCCGTTGAGTGCTTCACTGCATTATTAATTAACTCTTGCGTCACTCGGAAAACTTGTAACGCACGGTCATCATTCCATTGTTTTTTTCCGTCTTCAAGAAAACGAATTTCTTGACCCTTGCCATCAAGCCTGCTACACATTTTCTTTATAGACTCTGATAGTCCGAGGTAATGAAAAGCTTCTGGAGTCAGTTCCCAAGAAATTCTCCTGACAACAGAAATGCTTTCATCTAGTATTTGACTTAGGTCTTCGTATGACGTCAATGCATGATCTTTTAATTCTACTGATCGTTGTATAAAAGAGGCATTTACTTTGGCGCCCCAAAGTAAGGAGCCGAGAATCATGGAGATCTGCCCCTATGCGCTTTCGCTCTTGCTCTTGACTTTCAAGCTGTAGTTTGATCATGCGGCTCTGGTATTCCAATTCCTGCATTGTACGTTTTTGCTTCTCCTCCAATAGTTTCTTCTGGTATAGCAAGATGAATAGCCCCATGAAAGCAACAAGCACAAGGGTACCAACCGTACCCAGAAGAATTATTGATGGTATGTCTTGGCCCTGTAATTCACCCATAATGCCATGAATAAAAAAAATATTTTTAGTTATGTTCAATGAATTGTGAAGTATCCAAATCGTTTGATGGCTCTTTAATAAATGATTGATTAGATAGTTGTTGAATAAAAATAAAAATAAAGTGCCTGCATAATATATAACTATGCCAAAGGCAATCCAAAATAATGGAAAGGCTTGCACTTTTTCTGTGGGCCTTTCTGCTAATAATTCATAGAGGAAATTTAAAGACGCAATGATTAACAAAATACCACCGATGTAGGCTGTATATGAGTTAAATAATTTTGCCTGTTGAAAGAAAATAAAATTGGATATCGCGAATAAAACGCAACAGTAAAATAATATTCGAAGAAATCCTTTTTCTGATCATTCAGTGCCTCAAAAAAAAGCATGAACTGAAAGAGTAAAAAAGATGTTCAAGACTGGCCACGTGTTTTGATTGTTATACAATAGCAGTAAAGCTGAACTATCAGCCAAAATTGAAAGTAGCGAAACATATACTACAGCTCTAAGTCTCCTGATAATAGGCGCCATTGAAATGTGCCATAAATAAGAGGACCTAGAGCTGAAGCAGATGAAAAGTGAGCGAATAATAGAGGATCCAATTTCAAGTTGTTTTTTTGGTTTAGTACCAAATAAAATTACAACTTAGTTATGTATTTGGGCAATAGGAAGGACAAGGGTAGGACATATCACCAACAGATCCTCCACCGTCTGTTTCCTTTCCATTTATTTGAGAAGGCAAAATATTTTGGCCTTTACTATTTACCCCCACCAGTAATATTTGCTGAACTCCTGAATTGTTCAAAGCGTAATACATTCTAATTCCAATACAGTCATTTTCCCCCAAGATTTGATTTAGTATTTCATGTCCGAAAAAGTGAGCGACCAAGCTCGTTGGGTATTTAGCTCCGTAATTTGCAATCCATTGTTTTGAAGTTTGGGTTGTAATTGCGTCTCCATCTGCGCTACTAACTGCACTCATTGTATTGGTGCTGGTTATAGAAGTAGCAGAAGTTTTCCCCTTTATTCCGGCAGTAGATAGAATATCATTACCATTAATATCTGCACCAACGAGAACCATTTGTTTGTTCCCGCTATCATCTAGGGAATAATAAATTCTTATACCCATGCAGCCACTCGTGCTAAGGATCTTTCTCATCGAATTCGCCCCAAAAAAATGAGACTGGACAGCCTGTGGGTTTTGATTTACATAGTTCTGTGTCCAGGAGGTTGCAGTGCTCATAGGAATAGCGCCACCTTCGGTTCCATCAAATGTGTAATTCAAGATTCTAGTCCCTGGCTGACCTGCCGTTGACTGGTTACTCAAGCCCGAAGTGGGCTTTACTGCGTTGTTTTCTTCACATGATGTTATCATCATTACTCCAATGATGACAACGATTGTTGTTAGTTTAATAGATGCCATACCGTTTTTTGTTTTTGATTGCTCTAATGTTGAGTTATAAAAAAATTAGGAAGCCCTTATATAGGAGAAACTCCTATATAAACTCTCAACAGTACCCGATGTGTTACTTGCAATGATTACTAATAACTGTAGAACAATTAATTAATTAGAAGATGTAATTAAAATTGTTAATAGAGATTCGGAAGTGTGATGGTGAATGTCGTTCCGATTCCAACCTGCGACTGGACGGCTATAGACCCTCCGAGTTTTGAGACGGCTTCTTTGGCTATATATAATCCTAAACCAGAGCCCTGTGAATGGTGAGAGGCTCGATAGAACATCGAAAAGATTTTTTCAAGATGTGTTTCTTCAATCCCAATTCCGTTATCAGAAAAATAGATGAAAATATTCTGGCCTTCTTGCTTTATTTTCAAGCTGATGTGGCAAATCTTCTTCTTGATGTGCTTGATATTTGATAGAGTTTGAATAGAGATTGTTCAAAACAATTTCGATGCGATTCCTATCCGAATAGAATTCCCTTATCAAAGGAACGTCTTATCTCGATTTTTAATTTATCATGATCAATGAAGGGACTTACCCTTTGCGTTACTCCTTGGAAAATAGCTTCAAAATCTATCTTGTCTTTGACAACATTGCTTCTCGAATTGAAAGAGTAATCAAGTATGTCTCTTATAAAACTATCCAGGCGAGTCACCTGATCCCTGATTGTTTTATAATAAGAATGATTGAATTCTTCGGGTTGTTCCATTTCAACCACGTTGATTAACCCGAGGATTGTTGACAGAGGAGCTCGCAAATCGTGTGATACACTGTATACAAAATGATCTAGCTCCTTGTTTGTCTTTTGCAATTCAGATACGTCAATCATTATTCCTTCGAATAATGTGGTACCATCACCTCTTTTGTTTGAAGTCTTACGCACGTAGGAAAGGATATACTTCAGCGGGAGTACTGCAGGGTTAGTCCGAAGTATCGTCTCTCCGGGCTCGAATCCAGTGTTCATTTTTTCAAAAGAGCCAGTTAGTATATGTCTATCTTCGGGATGAACCCTTTCAAGAAAACTTGAAATCTCAGGAGGTTCCTCAGAGGAGTTGAATCCAAACATGTGGAAAAGCTGTTTTGACCATGTTCTTTTTCCACTCTCGATTTCGAACGTCCAGCTTCCCATCTTTGCTTGCTCCTCAGCTCTTTGCAAATTCTCCAAGCTTTTGATAAGTCTTTCTTCTGCAGTCTTCCTCTCTGAGATGTCACGAATAAAAACACATAGTCCATCGGGCGATGGATAGATATGATTCTCTTGCCAAAGATTGAGTGGTGGATAATAATCCAGATGACAGATGTAGTGTTGTTCCTTCATTGCTTGATGAAAGGCCTTATATGTTGCTGAACCTACGGCTTGAGGGAACTCCTCCCAAACGTTTTTGCCAATTAGAGATTCAGGGCTGCGCTGCACAAGTTGTCCGAGTTGTTTGTTTACATAGATGTAATTCCAATGGTTGTCCAACTCCAAAAATGCATCTCCGATCCTGTCAAAAACATGCGACAATTCGGAAGTTTTATTGTGAAGTAAGTCTTGTAGTTGAATATTCCTCAGCCGGAGTTCAAGTAAATTAACAACTTGATGTGCCAGTATTCTTAAATCCTCTATTTGCTTTGGGCTTAAATCTTTTGGACGGTTATCCATTACGCAAAGTGCGCCAAGTTTGTGACCAGAACCAACGATCAAAGGCATTCCAGCGTAAAACCTAAAATGAGGATCACCGGTTACAAATGGATGCAGCGAAAAGCGATTATGTTTAAGAGTATCATAAACAACTAATACATCATCTTCTTTGATTGTAAAATTGCAAAACGATAGACTGCGATCTGTTTCTTGGAATTCAATTCCTTTTCTCGCCTTAAGCCACTGTCTTTTGTCATCCAATAGACTTATCAGCGCTATGGGTGTATCGCATACTTGAGAGGCAAGCTCTACAATTCCATCAAAATCCTTCTCAGCTTGGGTATCCAGAATTTGATAATCATGCAAAGCCTTTAGCCTTCCAATTTCATCGAGCAACGAGCCATTCGAGTCCATAAAAGCCATTCGTCAATAATTTCAATTTCGGATTTTGCAATTTGACTAGGACGTAGGCATGGGAGTGGTTCCTATTCAATTTTTTAAAAATGAAATGATTGATATAGGAGTTATACCTATAATGAATGAGCTTTTGCAAAAATCCATTCTATTTTTAAACAGATGACTGATGTGCAACCTATCTTATTGATTGTCAAAAGGACTCCCAACAGTAAAAGAGAATCTGGTCTTCTCGAGCATCCCAATGATTTTAATTTAAATTTTGCAATTAATATGCTGTTAGTGCTGTTGTTAACAATCGGTTTGGTTTCTTTTACCGTATTTAGTTTCAGTACTTTTTTTGTGGATGCAAAGAATATTGAAACGTTCCCTAAATATTTGGAATATTGCTTCAGATGAATGAACTCAATTTATTTCAAACTATTCTGCTGGCACTAATTGCAAGTGCTGTAATTACAATGATTGTTGTTTTGGCCGTAAAAGGGATTTGGTGGATGTTGCAAAAGCTACTAAGCTAGCTGGCTTAATACAATTTTTTTTCTGACTTATGACGCCCGAAAGAATAGCCGATTGATATGCTTATGCTTTCATTGTAGATGTTTTGAATGGAAGGCGTAGTAGATGGATTAGTAACTAGATTTCCAGGTTTTTCATAAAGGGGGATATATCCCTTGGTGTATCGAGCGCCAATGCTAATGCCCCACTTCGATTCATATTCAAGCCCAAGCACAAATCCAGCATCTAGCTTTTGTCTGTAGGTTGTGAGCCAACTAGGATGGCCAAAAGTAGTTGAATCTTGTATGCTAGATGATAACAACATACTGACATAAGGGCCTGCAAGAACCTGGAGACCTTTCCAATGAAAAGTAGGGCTGAACGGATATAAATCAATGTAACTGCTTTTCAGGTTACTATGCAATGAATTACCTGACCCGTCTTTGTAATTGAGTACAGAACCTTTTTGTATGTAAATCAATTCAGATTTAATCCAAAAATTTCTTTTTGTTTTTGAGTTTACAAAAATGCCAAGATTAAGTCCTTGCAATGCACTTGGGTTTCCATTATTTGATAACTGATTTACATCAGAGCCATTTATATTAGCAGATGTTATACCCACTTTAATGCCAATATGAGTTTCGTTTTGCGATATGGCTTCGAAGGCGTATCCACAGAGAAACAAAATGACGAGTAGTAAATTCTTCTTCATTTCTCAAAAATTAATGTCCCAAATACCCACGGCTCTTTCAAGTTCAACCAAAGCAGCAGCATAATTGTAAAGTGTTTCAAAATAATTAAGCTGAATTTCATTATAAGTTCGTTGTGCGCTGAGCACTTCCAAGAGAGATGTTTTACCTCTTTGATAACTATACACTTTTCCATCGAGCACTTTCTTAGACTCAATCAATAAACCTGATTTGAATTGCTTGACCTGCCTGCTGGTGGATAAGTAGTTGAAATAGGCTTGAGTGACATCGGTTTCAACTTGAAGTTCAACTTGACGATACTGTAAATCTGCCTGAGTAACAGTATAATTCGCAATTTTTAAATCTCCTTTGTAATTATTTGAAAACTTTAGAGGTATGGAGATGCCGCCATATACAGAGGTGAACGAAGGTGTGGGCGCTACACTGTTATAAACAGTGGATGAATTGTTTGAACCTATTACAATTCCCAGATCTAATGCTCGATTAGCTTTCGCTAGTCGCAAGGCACTCTCTGAAACTTTCTTGTTCTTTAAAGCCGCAATTAAATCAGATCTATTGTTTTGGGCTGTAACGATAAGTTGCTTAATCTCAAATGTTCGATCAAAATTTGTGAATTCTCCTGTTGGTATAAAAAGAGTATCAACGTCATGTTTACTCAATAATAAACCCAGAGAGGCGAGTGATACTTTCCAATCGGCTTCACTTTGATAAACGGCATTCAGCAAATTGCCTGCTTCAACTTTACTTTGGCGAGCATCAATCTCCATAATTGAGCCAAGCCGAAATCTTATGCTGTCAGATGTTGCTAGCTTGCTAATGTTTTTATACGAGTTGAGTTTAACGTCTAAAATATTTTTTAGCTTAAGTGATAGAAGGTAGCTCAATGTGGCATCTGCTCGAAGATTTCTAAAGTAGTTTTCAAGTAGTGATTGATTGAGGTCTGCAACATTCGATGCCAAATCAATGCGTGCCCTTCTCTTACCACCCAATTCGATCGTAGTTGAAGCATTCACTGCGTATCCGTAGCCCATCTTCATCCTATTCTGACCATTGTCAAAGTAGCCATAGTAAAGCTGAGGGTTTGGGAAAATTTTCGCGATTTCAATTCCAGCTTGCGCTATACTCACGTTAAATTTTTCTGACGCATATAACAAATTGTTTTTCCCAACGAGCGACAAGAAATCAAAATAAGGAATCTTTGATTTTGTGAAGGTGGTATCAATTTGCCCCCAAACTGTTGTCTGAGAAAGCGAAAGTAAAACGCAGATTGAAAAATATTTTCGAATTTGTGAAAGCACTTTTAAAATTGTTTCAGTAAAACTTCTTCTGTTTGATTTAAATCATCGCCCCATTTCTTTTCCATCAAATAATAGAGCGATGGAAGAACGTATAATGTAATTGCAGTTGCAAACAAAAGTCCATAAACGATAACTGTTGCCAGTGGCCTTTGGACATCGGAGCCTATTCCTGTTGCAAGTGAGGCCGGGAGCAACCCGAGAACAGCTACGGTTGCGGTCATTAATATTGGTCTGAAACGGAGTCGAGTTCCTTCAATCACGGCTTCTCTCAAAGGCATACCGGTAGCTCTCAGTTGATTAAGGTTGGCAATCATGATCACACCGTTTTGAATAGCCACGCCAAAAAGAGCGATGAATCCTACAGCTGATGAAACGTTAAGGGTCATACCTCTAATATTCAATGCGAGCATTCCACCAAATAATGCTAAAGGCACAACTGACAAAATCAAGCCAGCCTGACGGAACCTTCCAAACGCACTATACAACAACACAAACATGATGGCAAGAGCGAGAGGAACGATAACAGCGAGACGAGAATATGCACGGTTTTGGTTCTCAAACTGTCCACCCCATTTGATAGCGTATTTTTCATGATCGTATTTGACCTTTTGCTCAATTTTGAATTGCCCTTCCCTTACAAAAGTAGTCAGGTCAATACCTCTTAAATTTAATTTCACAGTAAGGTGACGCTTGTTCAATTCGCGAGTTATTGTGCTTTCACCAGTATTGAGTTCAACAGCGGCAACTTGAGAAATAGGGATTCTGGCTCCATCAGGTGTTGTGAGCATTAAATTAGAAATGGCTTCAGGTGTGCTTCTGCTCTCTTTGTTAAATCGGCAAGTGATATCGTACACTCGTTCTCCAATGAAAATCTGCGAGATTGCTTTGCCACCGATGGCTACTTCAATAAGGTCTGCTACATCGGCAACATTGAGGCCGTAACGAGCCACGGCTTCTCTGTCAATCTTAACTTGCAATTGAGGTAATGGTGGCTCTTGGTCGATAGCTAAATCAACTGCGCCCTTGATAGAACGGAGTGTTTTCAAAACATCTTCTGCGATACGTCTGGTTTCTTTGAAGTCATCTCCAAAGACCTTTACAACTAGCTCACTGTGTGCTCCCGCAATTTTATCCATTACACCGTCTATCATGGGTTGAGAAAAACCCACCGTGTAGCCTGGCATCTTTGCGTAATCATCCGCGAGTTCGTTTATCAAATCATATTTTGTTTTTCCCCTTGGCCATTCACTATACGGTTTAATACCAACTGAGCACTCATAGTGTGAAGGGGTCCATGAGTCTGTTCCATTATCATTTCGCCCAAGCTGTGTGACCATGTAAGTGACCTCAGGGTGTTTAAGCGTCACCTTTCTCAAACTGTCGGCCATTTCTTTTGATTTATCAAGAGAAATCCCAGGAGGTAAGGTCACTTGTAGCCAAATAGAACCTTCATCAAGTTGAGGAAGAAAATCTTTTCCAACGGATATTGTAAGGATAACTGCTGCAACAAGTACAATGGCTAGAGGCGCAAATACTTGCTTTGGCCTATTTAAAATTTTGATTGTGCGACTATGGTAAAGATTGGTCAAGCGCTCTAGCCATTTGTTATGATAAAGTTTTTGAGGCTTTCGATATACAGCATAAGCAATTCCGGGAATCAATAGCATGGCAACAAGCAATGCACCAAACAAAGCATAGCTAACAGTGAACGCCATCGGTGTAAACAGCTTCTTCTCTACACGTTCAAAAGCGAAAAGTGGGAGATAAGCAGTGATAATAATAAGGGTAGCGAATAAAATAGGGCGAGCTACATGATAAGCTTGGCCACCAATATGGGACTCTTCCAACTCAATGTGCTCATTCTCCTCCCTGTTTTTCAAAATCGTTTCCATCATCACGATTGCCCCGTCAACAATAATCCCAAAGTCTATTGCTCCAAGCGAAAGAAGGTTTGCTGGGATATTCGTCACATGCATTAAGATAAAAGCAATGAGCAATGACAATGGAATGGTGATAGCAACAAGCATAGCTCCTCGCCAATTCCCTAAAAATAAAATAAGGACTATAACCACGAGCGTTATCCCTTCAATGAGCGTGTGAGACACAGTGTTTAGCGTTGTGCTTACAAGCCCTGTTCGATCCATGTAAGGAACAATTTTTACTCCTTGAGGAAGTACGCCATTGTTCAATTCATCAACTGCTTTATGTACGCCTTCAAGAACTTTCGAAGGGTTCTCATGTTTCAGTAGAAGCACAATTCCTTCAATACTTTCAGAATAATTTACCTCGTGATCTGTGTAACCTAAAATTCCTTTGCGCTCAAGGATTCCATACTTTAGTGTGCCTAGGTCTTTTAGAAATATCGGTACACCGTTTTGACTTTTAACAACAATGCTTCCCAGGTCTTTTAGATTCTTGAGAAGTCCTATGCCGCGCACCACGTAACCAAGTTCGCCCCGAGTGAGGATGCTTCCGCCAACGTTATTATTGTTGTTTATGATTGCAGTCTTTACTTCGGAAAGTGTGGTTCTATATTGTTCAAGTTTCCTTGGATCAATTTCAACTTGATATTGAGTGGTAATTCCTCCGAAGTTGGTGACATCCGCAATACCTTGAACTTGTTTTATCCTTGGAATGATGACCCAGTCTTGAAGGTCTTTTAATCTTCTAATGTCATGTCTGTTGCTTACAATGATATACCTATATATTTCACCGATAGGAGAGCTAAGCGGATCCAATCCTGGTATTGCGCCTTTTGGTAAATTCAGTTGTGAGAGTCTTTCCTCAATTCGTTGCCTGCTCCAGTAATCTTCAATTCCATCTTCAAAGACAAGGGTTACCATTGACAAGCCGAATGTACTTCGGCTTCGCATCACATGCATTCCAGGAAGGCCGTTAAGTGCACGCTCTATTGGTATTGTGATTTGCTGTTCAACTTCTTCTGCTGCAAGACCCGGCACTTGAGTTACAACTTGTGACGTTACATCTGCGATGTCAGGATAAGCTTCTATTGAAAGTTGTTTCCAAGAATAGTAACCCAAGAATGCAATCAATCCGAAGATTGCCATAATAAGCCATCGCTTCTCGATTGCAGTTAAGATAAGCTTCTTCATGAGGATTATTTAGCGTCCAATAGGTAAAAACCCCCTTCAGAAATGATAGTTTCGGAGCCAACCAGACCTTCCACAATTACAACTCGGCCATTCACTGTTTCTCCGGTTTTTACAAATTGCCGTTTGTAGCTTCCTGGTTTGGTCTGTACAAAGACAAAGTTTTGGTCATTGAATTGAAGGAGAGAACTCGATGGAACGAATACAGTAGTTACAGGTCTCTCTGTAAATTTTACTGTAGCGTACATTCCAGGTTTTAACATCTCACCTCTATTCGCGCATTCAATCAACACGTTGATTGAGCGAGTTTCTTCATCAACGATCTCGTCAATGTGGTAAACCTTTCCAGTGAAAAATTCTCCAGGATAAGCAATGACTTGCGCCTCTGTGGCATCACCTTCTTGAATGAAACGAATGTCTTTCTCTTTAACAGATGCTGTGATCCATACTGAAGATATTTCAGCGACAGTAATAATCGCACTACTGTTATCCGTCAGGTATTTTCCTACAACAATAGAGTTCTTAATTACTTGCCCCTTGATTGGAGAACGGACCAGCAAAGGTTCGCCAAAAATCATTTCATCAGGATTTACCCCAAATATTCGAATGCTTGCACGCGATTTTTCAAATTCACTTTTACTATTCTCATAGATCGTTTTGGCTGTTTCGAAATCGCGTTGAACACCAACACCATTTTCGAGCAAGTCGTTTTGACGTTTATAATCTTTTTCAGCAAGCAGATATTGTTGCTTTGCTTGCAGATACAGTTTTTGTGCGTCAGTGTAATCAGACGAATAGATGCTAAACAATGGAGTGCCTGGCTGTACGTCCTGACCTAATTTTACATATGATTCGGTGATCCTCCCATTAAAAGGTGCTGCAATCTCAGCGAACTTGTTTGGGATAGCTTTTATTTTGGCAGCAGAATAAAGCTGAAGTTTATAAGGCTCGTTGGTAGCCTGCGCGAGCTTAATTCTAGGCTTAATATTCGAGCTATCAGGGATGGTAATTTCTTCCCCGTTAACGATGTAATTGACTTGGTTTCTTTCCTTTTTTTCGTGTTTGCAGGCTGCTAAAACCGATAAAACAACCAATGTAAAAAATGCCTTTTGCATTAGGAGGAGCTTGATGAAAGTCTCTAAATAATTAATCAGGGCTGTGGTTTGCCCGCGCAATGTTACAAGAATTTTGTGAAGGGATTAATTTATTTTGTTAAAAGATTTCCCCTTAAAATAAGAGTCTTTAGCAATTCTTAAGAAAGTCGTTTTGGGTATTTATTTTTGTATCAGATATTGAAAAATGAGCCACTCACATCATCACGAAAACCACCATCATCATGACCACGCTGAGGTCAACAAAGCGTTTGTAATTGGTATTTTCTTGAATGTTGCCTTTGTGTTAATCGAAGGAATATTTGGGCTTTGGATTGGCTCGCTATCATTGCTGACAGATGCAGGCCACAATTTGGGGATGTCGCTAGCCTTATCATGGTTGTAATAGCTAGTCGGCTGGCTCAGAAAAAGCCCACAGATCATTATACCTACGGTTTCGGAAAGAGTACTGTTCTCGTTGCTCTAATCAATGCTGTAACATTATTGCTGATGGTGGGTGCTATCGGTTGGGAAGCCGTGGGTAGGTTGGGCGAGTCTTATCCAGTTCAAGGGCAAATCGTAGCATGGGTCGCTTTTGCGGGAATCATTGTTAATGGCACAACGGCTCTCTTGTTCTTTAGAAGTCAGCATCATGACTTAAACGCAAAAGGGGCTTACTTACACATGGCAGCAGATGCACTGGTGTCTTTAGGTGTCCTGATTTCAGGAATAGTAATTTTTTATACGAATTGGTATTGGCTCGATGCAGCCATAAGTTTAATTATTATCGTTGTTATTGTTGTCAGTAGTTGGTCACTTTTGAAAGACTCAATCAGACTTACTTTGGATGGCGTGCCTTCAGGTATTAATACGGACGGGATTCGTCAATATCTTTTAGGTATTAAAGGAGTAGCTAGCTTGCATGATCTTCACATTTGGGCGATGAGTACAAATGCAACTGCTCTTACTGTGCATTTGGTTGTCCCGGATCAGATTGAGAATACTTCAATTGCAAACATCAATGCGGAACTTCATTCACGATTTAATATTGATCACGCTACGATTCAAATCGAAAAGGAAGACGGAAAAGAATGTGAACAGCGTTGCTGAAAATAAATCCTCAATCTCGACTTATTTTCAGAAGGGAGAATATTCAGGCAAATGAAATTCTTTTTCCTTAATTGAACTGAACAGAAACCCGCAAATCACTTTAGGGTAGAAGTAGGTTGACTTTTGTGGCATCGTGGACCCGCTGTGGCAAACACGCTTTACTTCTTCAATAGATACTTCTTGCGTGATGATTGCCATTTGAGCTTCTTCTTTGATCACTTTTGTTAAGCAGTCACCAAAGCTTCGATCAAAACCAATATTGTCTGAAGCACGTTGCTCTTTACCAGGAATGCCAAGAATTTTTTCGATAATAAAATAATGTAAAACAGTTAGATCTAATTCTTTTACTTCTTCAGGAAAGTGCCACCACATTTTTTGAAATGCCTCGGGCTTCAAGCGTACTTTAAACGCCTTGTCTTTAAATAAAACTCCAAACGCCCATTTTTTTCCAACAATGATTTCATCCAAAGTATCAGCATCTTCAATTTCTCTTACGGTGAAATCTTCGTTTAACTTTTGAATGATCTGTTCTGCATCGAAGTTCTTTAGGTTTTTTATCAACCGATGTGTTGGTAAAATTCGTAGATCACCAGCTTCAGTATTTGTGAGATACATCAAATGAAAATTGTAACCTTCATTGCCGGTGTGATTTGGGTTTTCCACAGCGCACTTTTGCATGTGCGCTAGTGAGCTTTCATATCTGTGATGTCCATCTGCCAGAATCACAGTTTTGCTTTTCAGGCTGGAAATAAATTTTTTGATTACTTCAACGTCCTGAATCACTGCAAGCACATCACGCACTCCTTGATAATCCTCTGTTCCTCATACATATCGGACTTGTGATAGCTTCGTTCATAGATTTTTCCAACTCAAAACTTTCGTCTGTGTAAAGCCCATGCGTTGGACTTACATGCAATTCAGTTTTTTCGAGAAGTTCAATTCTGTCATTAACTGATTTTGGAATTGTGTTCTCGTGACGAAGAATAACATTCTCCTCAAAAGGATATGTGCGGATGTGACAAACGAAACCTTTTCGACAATACTTCTTTAGCGCTTCCAGCCAATTTGAAATACTGATAATAAACATAAATGCCGGGTAGCTTGTCTTGTTGAATTACTTCCTCAGTCTTCCATTTATTGAGAAGCTTTTTGGCACGGTCTGCAGCATCAGGTGGTTGTGGAACCGAAAGATGAATTGAGTTGAGTGGGTTATGATATAATGCGTTGCGTTGTTTGTCTGAAACAACGTCAAAGAGTGGTGCAGTAACTTCTCCAATGTCAGTAACAAATTTGCTATTGTAGCGCCACGCTTGTATGGGTTTTATTTCGGCCATTAAGTTCTGGATTCTCGTCTTATAATTCTTCTCAGACTAAGCAAGTCTGTTTTTTCGCCATTTGCTTTCATTAGCAACTACGATCTCATTGGTTGAGCCAGTTGATTGTTTTGGTGATGACATTAGCTCCGTAGCGAGAGCCACAGCAATCATATCTTCTTCGGTTGTCGATTCGATTTTTAATACTTCAGGTTTGAAATATTGTTCAACGAACTTGGTTGAAAAATTTCCCGAACGAAAAGCTTCATGCTTCAAAACAAAATTGCAAAAGCCAAGAGTTGTTTCTACTCCCGTGATTTCATATTCTTCAATAGCGCGAATTGTCTTTTCTATGGCTCGCTCACGATTCTCGTCATGACAAATCATTTTGGCGATCATAGGATCATAATAAAATGGAATTGCCATTCCTTGCTCAAATCCATCGTCTACACGGATGCCATGACCTTGAGGTCGTTTATAAGTTTTTAATGTTCCGATGTCTGGAAGAAAATTGTTGGCCGGATCTTCGGCATAAACACGCACTTCAATTGCATGGCCATTGATCTTCAAATCTTCTTGCTTGAATGGAAGTTTTTCTCCTTCCGCGATTTTGATTTGAAGTTTCACTAAGTCGAGCCCAGTGATTTGTTCTGTTACTGGATGTTCTACTTGCAAGCGAGTATTCATCTCAAGGAAATAGAAATTCATTTTATCATCGAGGATGAACTCTATTGTTCCGGCATTAAAATAATTTGCTGCCTTGGCTGCATTTACAGCTGCTTCGCCCATTTTCTTTCTGAGTTCGGGAGTTAATACAGAAGAAGGGGCTTCTTCGATAACTTTTTGATGTCTTCTTTGAATAGAACATTCACGTTCAAAAAGATGAACAACATTCCCATGCTGATCTCCAAAAATCTGAAATTCAATATGACGAGGTTGCGAAACATATTTTTCAATGAAGACAGCGCCATCGCCAAAAGCTGAAATCGCTTCGCTCACCGCACGCTCCATCTGTTCTTGAAATTCACTTTCCTTTTCAACAATTCGCATCCCTTTACCACCACCACCGGCACTTGCTTTAATAAGAATAGGGTAACCAATTTCTTTCGCAATTTTTTTTGCTGCATTTACATCTGAAATAGGCTCTGCAGTTCCTGGCACTAGCGGAACATTGAATTTTGAAACAGCAGCTTTTGCGCCAAGTTTACTTCCCATGATTTCCATCGACTGAGCTGAAGGCCCAATAAAAATCAATCCCGATTCTTTTACTTTTCTCGCGAAGTCCTCATTCTCTGAAAGGAATCCATAGCCTGGGTGAATAGCATCAGCACCTGTTTCTTTAGCAGCTCCAATAATTTTATCCATCACCAAATAAGATTGTGAAGAGGGTGGTGGACCGATCATGATTGCTTCATCTGCAAATCGAACATGAAGAGCATTCCTGTCCGCTTCGCTGAAAACAGCAACGGTTTTAATCCCCATCTCTTTTGCGCTGCGCATAATACGCAAAGCAATTTCGCCTCGGTTGGCGACAAGCAGCTTCTTGATTTTTGCCATGATGAAAAAATGAATTGCAATGCTAAGAAATTTAATCCGATTTGTCTTTCGACTGACTATGATCCTGAAAATAAAGTCAAAAAAATAGATTATTTTAGATGCGTCCAGTTAGGCACGTTCTGTGAAGGGAGAATTAGTATTGAATTACATTTTAGTTTCAAATATCTCACACCTAACCCTTAATAATATGAATAACGATTTGAAAAGCCCAAGAAGAGAATTTTTGGGAAAGCTCGCTGCTGGTGCTGGTACAGCTTTGACAATTCCGGCCTTTCTTTCATCCATTGATGTAGAAGCTGCAGTTGAACCAACCGTTCCTGTTTTGGAAGCTGATGAATGGTTTAAAAAAGTAAAAGGCAAACACCGCATTATCTATGATGCAACAGAACCGCATAATGGATTTCCTATTATCTGGTCGTGGGTTTACTATAAAACAAATAATGCTACTGGCACTCCTGATGCTGATATGACTGCCATGGTTGTGCTTCGTCACAATGGAATTTGTTTGGCAATGGAAGATCGCCTTTGGGAGAAATATAAGTTTGGTGAAATGTTCAAAGTGAACGATGAATCAGGAATGGCCGCAACAAAAAATATTTATAACGTGCCGACAAGTCAAATGTGGACAACGATGGGTATTGATGGTATCAAAGCAATGACTGCGCGTGGAGCTATGTTTTGTGTTTGTGATGTAGCTCTTACTGTTTATAGTGGTTTCGCTGCTAAGACGATGAACGCTAACCCTGAAGATGTTAAGAAGGATTGGCTCAGCGGATTATTGCCAGGTGTGCAAGTTGTTCCTTCGGGCGTATGGGCAGTTGGCCGAGCGCAAGAAAATAAATGCGCGTACTGCTACGCTGGTGGTTGATTTCAAAAAATCTTACCGTTGTCCTTCCCAAGGATAACGGTCTTCTATTTTAAAAAAGAATATGAAAACATTATTGATCATCATTTTCTGTGCCACGACAATTAATCTTTTTGCGCAAGCAAAACCAGTAAAAATTGTTTTTGATGTGACGAGTGCCGATACATTGATTCATCAAGCCACACTTCGGCATGTTACAGGAATGGCTACGGCTTATCCTCAATCTTCTTTTGAAGTAGTGGTTTATGGCGGTGCGCTTCCAATGTTCGTAAAGAATAAGTCTACTGTTGCTAAAGCAATCGAGAAGTTGGGAAGTAATCCCAATGTTTCCTTTAAAGTCTGTGAAGAAACAATGAAACGTTTCAAAGTGGATAAGAGTCAGTTACTCCCAACCATTGGTACTGTCCCTGACGCTATTATTGAGATCGTAACAAAGCAAGGCGAAGGTTGGGGATATATAAAAGAAGCGCATTGATTTATTTCAGAATAAGAGTTGACTGTTAACGAGTGGCCAACGATCTTTTTAAACTTACCAGAACAGCCGTTGCTTGCGCTTGTATCGCGTTGGTGTTATTTCCAATATGCTGCCTATTCGTTGTGAACCCAGATTCATTTGTTTCGGCATCGAAGCAATTCAATTCTTTGTTTAGTAAAAATGACTCTAAAATAATTTGGACACCACCTCTTATTTCTAAGCTTACTGAGTCTGCTGAAGATCAGTTGATCAAGTACGGACGCGAACTTATTGTTCATACTTCAGTTTATCTTGGCCCTAAGGGAAAAGTAAATGCAATAAGTAATGGAATGAATTGCCAGAATTGTCACCTTGATGCTGGCACCAAAATTTTCGCAAACAATTTCTCCGCAGTTGCATCAACCTACCCCAAATTTCGAGCTCGTTCTGGAACGATAGAGACCATAGAAAAACGTGTCAACGATTGTTTTGAAAGAAGCCTCAATGGTCAAGCTTTGGCTGAAGACACAAAAGAAATGCGAGCTCTCGTTGCTTATCTGAAATGGATAGGCAAGGAGGTTGATAAAAACGTTACACCATTTGGTGCGAGTGTTGTCGATCTTGTTTACTTAGATCGAAAAGCTGATTCTATAAAAGGCAAAATAATTTACCACTTGCAATGTGTGCGCTGTCATGGTGAAGATGGCGATGGTGTAATGGAAGAAAATAAAAGCGAATGGAAATATCCGCCCGTTTTTGGCGAAAAGAGTTTTAATGTAGGGGCTGGTCTCTATCGACTGACAAGATTTGCGGGCTACATCAAATCGAATATGCCGAATGACATTTCTTCTTACGAAAAACCACTACTAACAGATGATGAAGCTTGGGATGTGTCTGCCTACGTATTATCCATGTCACGACCGTCAAAGGATTTTTCAAAAGATTGGCCTAACATTTCATTAAAACCATTTGATCTTCCCATAGGACCTTATGCGGATCAATTTTCTGAATCTCAGCATAAGCTTGGCCCATTTCCTCCCATTATTGCAAAAGCAAAAACGAAGTAGCCTATTTTACTTCTATAAATCTCTCGAGAGTAAATGCCAGTGTTCGCTCTGAAAAAAGTGTCTTCACTCTTCCCCACACTTGACCAAACAATTCCGACTTTCTATAATTTTCTAAACTGTCAACTTTATCCCAATGACTAAGCGTTGTGTAGATAGTTTCATCATTTGCGTCTTTGAGTAATTGTAGATGAGAGCATCCGGGAAAATGGCGAATGGCTTCTTTATGCTTGTCAAATATTTGCAGGAACTCATCTACACCTGCTTCTGTAAAATGCATGCGTACTATTCGAATGATCATGGCGGTTAGTTAAAATTGGTCTTCAAAAATTTCCGGAATATCTACAGTTGGGTGTTGTTCCAAAGCTCAAAAGTACTTTTTGTTTTTTTGGCCGTTTAGTTATTAGGCAAAATAAATTGATTACGATTTGCCTATGAAAACAAATTTTTTAAAAGTGACATGGCTTTTGGTGGTAGCACTTTCATGTCAAAAGAATAGTGATACGACAAACTCTGCGTCTATTAGCACACTGAGCTGCGGCAGTGTTTCTTACTCTGCTTTAGCTACAAGTGGTAAAACTTATTCAGCTACCGCTTCAGTACCTTATACAGGAGGCAATGGTGTTTCCTTCGGAGCGGGCTCTGCCGTTACATCTACAGGTGTTACAGGATTGACAGCCACTCTCAATGCAGGTACGCTCAGCAGCTCAGGTAACATTAAGTTTACGATCACAGGAACGCCATCAGCAGAGGGTACTGCATCTTTTGCGATTTCTTTTGGAGGTCAATCTTGCACTCTTTCTTTAACCGTTATATCAAGTGCGGCTGCGGATTGTGACTCCGAATCAGGGATTGATCAGATCGTCTGTCTTGCTAATAATTTTATATCGACTCTATCGAGCGCGCAGCAATCGTCTGTGGTTCTAGAGCTCAATCTAACAAACGCAAAACGGTGGTCGAACTTGCCTTGTGCTTTGTCGTGCAGAAACGGGCTGTTGTTCAGTAGTTTGTCCACTGCGCAACAGGCTGCTGCTTTAGCATTGATACAAGCAGCGTCAGGTACTGCGACCAATGATGGTTACGAAGAATTTCAAACAATACGTGCTGCAGACGATTACCTTGGAACCACAGCTTCCGGTTATGGATCTGGAAATTATATAATTGCATTTTTAGGAACACCTAGCACCACAGGCAAATGGATGCTGCAATTTGGTGGCCACCACTACGCTCAGAATATTACTTACGACAACGGACAAGTTAAGAGCATTACACCACTGCACGAAGGAGTGGAGCCACACGGTTCGTTCACAGTGAATGGTACTACTTACAGCTCTCCGCTAGGCAGCGAGCTCACTGCAGTGCAGAACATGCTTGCATCATTTAGCACAAATGAATTGAGTACAGCAAAGATTTCGACAACCTTCTCCGATTGTCTCATGGTACCAGGTTCAACGACTAATACGTTTCCATCCACTAAACAAGGAATTCAAGTGGGTATATTAAGTTCTACCTCACAAGCATATGTGTTGGCAGCAATAGCCGAATGGGTAAATGATGTTGATCCAACTAGCGCAGCAGAATATTTATCTACTTATCAAAACGAATTGTCAGACACCTATGTCACATATTCCAGTAATACGAATGGAACAGCTGGAAATGCGAGTTCATTTTTTACTACGAATACAGATTACGTGAGGATTGATGGGCCTAGCGTGTGGATCGAATTTATCTGTCAGAATGGAGTCGTGATATCCGGACAAATCCATTAC
>JASGIR010000026.1:0-18161 GCA_049840975.1 Cyclobacteriaceae bacterium
TATCACATACGGTGGAACTACATACGTAGAAGCTTATAAAGTAACTAAAGCTGGTTTTAAGTTGAAAGGAAAGATCAATCGCTTTGACTACAACTTGAAGTGGAATGCTAAGAATGGTGCTGACTTTGTTGTAGGTGAACAAGTAGAAGTGAATTGTAAGGTTGAGTTGAACAAAGCTTAAGATATGAAAGGGGCTTCGGCCCCTTTTTAATTGAATGAAAATCGAAGAAGAAATAAAACAGACAAAGTTTCAAAGTCCTTTCCAAAAGGTGTCCATCAACTTGCTGTTCACTGCAAGCTGGCTTGATGCCAATAACAACAAATTCTTTAAGGAGTTTGGAATAACGAATCAGCAATTCAATATACTCCGCATTCTACGCGGACAACATCCAAATTCGATTTCGGGTGCAAGCATCAAAGAGCGAATGCTCGATCGAAACTCCGACATTTCTCGCCTACTTGATCGATTAATTCTTAAAAAATATATCACGAAGACGAAATGCGAAAGCGACAAGCGGGCTGCTGACGTGAAAATAACGCCCGAAGGGCTCAAACTTTTGACTAAGATTGATAAACGTATTGAAGAAATCGACACAAACTTCCTAAAGCTCACAGCCAAGGAAGCAAAACAGCTGAGCGACTTGTTGGATAAATGCCGCGGCTAAATCTTTGATAACTCTTCTTTCACAAAACTCATCAACTCGCTGATGTAAGAGCGGCTAAAGTCAAAACGAATTCCTGCAGCCTTATAGATTTCAGGAATGGTCGTCATGTTACCAAGTTTCAGCGCATTTTGATAAGCCTCTAATCCTTTCTTTTTGTCCTTCTTATAGTTGCGCCAAACCGCTATCGCGCCAAGTTGAGCCATACCATATTCGATGTAATAGAAAGGAACCTCATACAAGTGCAACTGCTTTTGCCACAGATAATCCTTCGCTTCCTGCAAGCCCGACCAATCTGTTACGGTATCCGCGAACTCATCGAAAATAACATTCCAGTTCTTCTTTCTTTCCTCGAGCGAGTGGTTGTGGTTCTCATAAATCCAGTGTTGGAACTTATCAATCGTAGCAACCCAAGGAAGAGTTTCAATGATGTCTTCCAGCTGATCACGCTTTGCTCGTTTAAATTCTTTTTGATCAGGAAAGAAAATCGGCCATTCGTCCATAGAGATCAATTCCATACTCATTGAAGCCAGCTCTGCAACTTCCATTGGAGGCGATTTGAAATCGTTCAGCTCCAGATCCATCGTAAGAAAATTATGAACCGCGTGGCCGCCTTCGTGCATGATCGTTGTCATGTCACGCATAGTTGATGTTGCATTCATAAATATAAATGGAACACCAATTTCAGCGAGGGGATAATTGTAGCCACCAGGAGCCTTACCCTTGCGCGACTCTAAATCCAAATGGCCCATCTTTTTCATAATATCTAAACAACTGCCGAGATAAGGGTCCAACTTCTTAAACACAGAGATTGATTTCTCGGTAAGATCCTTTCCATCGCTGAATGCTTTCAATGGCTCACGGCCCTCCGCGTCAACTGCTTTGTCCCACGGGCGGAGCGAAGATATCTTCATTGTCGCTTTCCTTTCTTTTGCAAAATCGTTAAGAAGCGGCACTACTTCATTTGCTATTGCTTCATGAAAATCAAAACAATCTTTTGGAGTGTAATCGAAACGACCGTAAGCCTTGAATTGAAAGTCTCTAAAATTTTTGAATCCAGCATTTGCGGCTACTTGGTGTCGAAGTGAAATTAACTTTGAATACAAATCGTCAAGGACGTTCTTGTCTTTCAATCTTCGATCTGAAATTTTTCTGAATACCTCTTCACGCTTCACTCGATCTGTTGACTGCAACAAGACTCCCGCTTGTGGCAAAGTCATTTCCTGATCCCCCAGATGCACAGTCATCGCACCAGAAACCTCAGCAAACTTCTGCGTCTCGGTGCTGATCTCAGTAAACAATGGAATATTCTCTTCTCTGAAGAGCTCCACCTCCTTTTTCAGATTGCGAACCATCAAATCAAACCCCTTCTGATTTTCAATACTTTTAAGAAAAGGTGAGTCCAACACTTTTTTGTTAAGCAAATCCGAGTAAGGCGCAACTTGCGGTTGAATGTTTTGTATAAAATCCTGATATGATTTGCTGTACTCTTCTTTGTCCGTATAACATGTCATTCGAATATAGCGCCAACCTAAATCTTCACTTACTACCGACTCCAGTTCACTCCTGTCGCGAAGCCATTGCCTCAGTTCAATCTCATTAGTAATAGATCGATCGATTAATTTTTCAAAGAAGGGCTTTAGCGCTTCCCAAGTCGTTACTTTAAAATCTTCTGTGAGGAACTTTCTTTCAGGGCGAGTTGGGATTTCAGTGAGTTGATTCATAATCATATGATTGGTTTTCAAACTTATCAAAGTTGACGAAAACAAAAAAGCCTCGATATAATCGAGGCTTTTAATTTGGTTTACAGGAGATTATTCAGCCACTACCGACACTTGGATGTTGTGCTTCACTTCTTTGTGAAGATCCAAAAGTGCTGTGTAGGTTCCGAGTTCCTTTGGTTGTTCTTTGAAGCTGATCTTCTTACGATCAACATCAAATCCTTTTGCTTTAAGCGCATCGCTTACTTGAAGAGCTGTAACTGCACCGAAAATCTTTCCAGTTTCTCCGGCTTTGGTTTTGATCTCTACTGTAAGCTCGCCAACCTTAGCAGCAAGTGTTTCAGCATCTTGCTTAATTTTGGCTGCTTTGTGAGCTGCTTGACGAATGTCTTCAGCTACTCTTCTTTTGTTAGACTCGTTCGCAATCAATGCTACTCCGTTTGGAATAAGATAATTGCGGCCGTAGCCTGGCTTTACTTTTACTGTATCGTTTTTGTAACCCAGCCCTGTTACATCTTGTGTCAAAATGATTTCCATAGTATTACAAGGTTAAGGTTATTTCATTTGGTCAGCCAAGTAAGGCAGAATCGCAATGTGACGCGCACGCTTCACCGCTTGAGCTACTTTCTTCTGGAATTTCCAGCTTGTGCCAGTAAGTCTGCGAGGAAGGATCTTGCCTTGTTCGTTGATAAATTTCAACAAGAAATCAGGGTCTTTGTAATCGATGTACTTGATCCCGTTCTTTTTGAAGCGGCAGTATTTAGGTTTTATTTCTGCGCGCTTAATAGGTTCATTCATCAGTGTCATGCTTCTACCCTCTCTCTTTTAGGTGCAACAACTTTTTTGGTGCGGTTAAATTCGCCTTTCTTTCTGCGTACGTTGTAAGCAATTGCGTGCTTATCAAGTGCGATTGTGAGGAAGCGCATTACAGATTCATCACGTCTGAATTCAGTTTCAAGCGTGTTGATGATACCTGTGTTCTCTGTCGCAAATTCAATCAGGTTGTAGAAACCAGTGGACTTGTTTTGGATGTTGTAAGCCATCTTTTTAAGTCCCCATTGCTCTACGTTGACGATTTCGGCTTTAGCCTTGGTCAACACCTTCTTGAACTTCTCGACAGCATCCTTTGCCTGATCTTCAGACAAAACGGGATTGAGAATGAATACTGTCTCGTAATTGTTCATGAATTAAATTGTTTTTAATGGGCTGCAAAGGTATAAAAACCAATTGGAATGGCCAAAATGGGTTGAAAAATAGATTTTTGAGGCTGGACAGGGCGAAAAAATGAAAATTAAGTGCTTTACTCCCTTTATTTTCAGCCCACAACTAGATTTAAACCCCAGTATAATTAAAGGGACTGATTTTCTTCAGTTTGTCCTTCATTTCATTGCTCACTTTTAGGCCATCCACGAAAGCGTGAATTGATTCTTTGGTGATCTTCTCATTTTTGCGTGTGAGTTCTTTCAGAGCTTCATAAGGATTTGGATAACCTTCTTTTCTCAAGATAGTTTGAATGGCTTCAGCAACCACGGCCCAGTTTTCTTCAAGATCGTGATCAATCGCGGCTTTATTCAATTCCAGTTTTCCAATTCCTTTTTGAAGTGATTTCAATGCAATCCAAGTATGAGCCATTGGAACACCAACATTTCTTAGAACAGTTGAATCAGTAAGGTCACGCTGTAGCCGAGAGATCGGAAGCTTAGCAGACAAATGTTCGAATAGCGCATTGGCCAATCCAAGGTTGCCTTCCGCATTTTCAAAATCGATCGGATTTACTTTGTGTGGCATAGCGCTGCTTCCTATCTCCCCTGCTTTAATCTTCTGTTTGAAATAATTCATCGACACATACTGCCACACATCACGACTGTAATCAATGAGAATAGTGTTGATGCGTTTCAAATTATCAAAGAGAGCTGCAAGGTTATCGTAATGTTCAATCTGTGTTGTAGGGTGACTGCGATCAAGTCCCAAATACTTTTTCACAAAGGTGTTTCCAAAATCAATCCAATTGATTTCAGAATAAGCGACATGATGCGCATTAAAATTTCCAGTTGCTCCTCCAAATTTTGCTGAGTGCGGAATTGATTTTAACAGAGCAATCTGTTTCTTGATTCGCTCGCTAAATACAGCTATCTCTTTTCCTAAACGAGTAGGCGATGCAGGCTGACCATGAGTTCGCGCTAGCATGGCAATATCTTTCCATTGCTCAGCTTGCGCATCTAATAATGTAATTAGTTTATTTAACTCCGGCAGAAATTCTTTCTCCAAAAAATCCTTAGTCAAAAGTGGAGTAGCTGTATTATTGATGTCTTGAGATGTGAGTCCAAAATGAATGAACTCTTTATATGCAGTAAGTCCTAGTTTGTCGAATTCATTCTTTATAAAATACTCAACAGCCTTCACGTCATGGTTGGTAGTCTTTTCAGTTTCTTTGATTTTGATCGCATCAGTTTCATTGAAGTCTTTGTACATCTTCCGAAGGCTTTCAAATTTATCTTTCGGAAAGTTTTTCAATTCGGGTAATGGCAACTCACAAAGTGAAATGAAATATTCGATCTCCACCAAAATACGGTAACGGATCAAAGCATATTCAGAAAAATAAGATGTCAACGATTTTGTTGACTCAAAATATCTCCCATCAATTGGTGAAATGGCCGTGAGTGAATTAAGTTGCACGCTATTTTATTTAGACCTCAAAAATAAGAAAACCATTTAACAGGCTTTTAACAACACGCCTATATAAAATCTGTAACCTCAAAAATAGTTGTGCGTACACACAATCGTTTTCGAACCTAACCTCAAATGCCGAAGTACCCCAAGTGTTTCTTTATCATTCCATTCTTCTTCTCGGGCTTCGACTTTGAGGAAATCTTCGCGCAGGAGAAAAACAAGCCTGGGGTCGAGCTCGGCATCAGAAAAGCAAAAGGCGTCATCAAACTCGATGGAATTCTTGACGAACCTGATTGGGCAGAAGCCAGAGTAGCGACCCATTTTTATATGAACTATCCGATTGATACCATCGCTCCAAAATATCAATCGGAAGCACGGCTTACCTTCGATCAGCATTTTCTGTACGTCTCTTTTGTCTGCTATGATGATATGACAAAGCCAAATATCGTGCAGAGTTTACGGAGAGATTTTGATTTCGGATCCAACGACAACATTGGCGTTTATTTCGATCCATATGACGATCACACCAATGGTTTCTTTTTTGCCATCACTCCTTTTAATGTGCAAGAAGAAGGAATCGTTTATGGAGGTGGAACTAGTGGCGATTCCTTTGTAACCAGTTGGGATAACAAATGGTACTCAGAAGTGAAACGCTATGACGATAAGTGGGTAGCCGAGATGGCAATTCCATTCAAATCATTTCGATACAATCATGTTGAAAACTGGAACATGACTTTTGTGAGGAACGATTTAAAACACAATCAAATTTCATGTTGGATTTTTACGCCTATCCAATATTCGCCTGCATCATTTTCATACACCGGAAAATTAAAATGGGAAGAAGAAGCTCCACACGTAGGACCAAATATTTCCGTTATTCCATACATGGCAGGTTCTTCTACACAGGATGCAGAGAATAAAGTTCCAACGAGTAACTCAATGACAATGGGGCTCGATGCAAAAGTTGCAGTGACACCAGCGCTCAATCTCGACCTTACGGTGAATCCAGATTTTTCGAATGTGGAAGTGGATAGACAAGTAATTAACCTTACTCGATTTGAATATCAGTTTCCTGAACGAAGAACTTTTTTCCTGGAAAACAGTGACTTGTTCTCAACACCGGGATATCCTCCTACTCGTCCTTTTTTTTCAAGAAGGATTGGTTTGGCGAAAGACTCCTCTGGGAATCTTCATCCAGTTCCCATTGCATATGGCGCACGCCTCAGTGGAAAAATTGGAAAGAACTGGCGAATTGGTGTGATGAACTTACAAACAAAAAAGAAACAAGACCTTGGTCTGCCTGACCAAAATTATACTGTTGCTGTCGTACAGAGGCAAATCTTTTCAAGGTCTAACATCGATTTCTTTGTGGTGAATAAGCAATCACTTGGGGTTGGTAATTATGATTCAACCAAATATTACAATCCAGATATGGTGAGAGATGTTTGGAACGGAACTAGAAATGTAAAAAAACTAGATTTATACAATCGTGTTATTGGTGCCGACTTCAACTTGTTTACCAAAAGCAATAAATGGAACGGTGATTTCTATTATCACAAATCATTTGACGATTTTTCTAAAGACAACAATTATTCTTACGGTTTATTTCTTAGCTATTCATCCAGATACTTCAATTCTTATGCAGGCCAATACGGCTTGGGTAAAAACTATAATGCTGAAGTGGGGTTTGTGCCTCAACAAGAAGTTTATAATGGTTACACCTACGCTTTCAATCGCGTTGGTTGGACATTTTATCCAAAGCGCGGCTCTGTTACAAACATGGGGCCAGGAATTGAGTATGATAGAACACAAAAACTAGATGGGTTCTTTACCGATAAAGTCTATATCGCTGATTACACCATTAACTATAAAAACACCGGGAGATTCTTCGCGCAGATCAATCGCATATTTCAATGGCTACCGCAAAGCTTCAATCCGATCGATCCAAAGACCGATGTCTCCTATCAGGTCGGCCAACAATTTGAATGGACTGAATGGAATGCTCAGTATAATTCGGACACTCGAAAATTATTTTCATATACCGTAAAAGCATCGGGTGGTCAGTTTTATAATGGAGACAAAAAAGGTTTGAGTGGAACATTATCTTATAGATATCAACCCTACGGAAATGTGACAGTCACTTATGACTACAATGATATTAGATTAAGTTATGGTAGCGCTAAATTCTTGCTTATTAGTCCGCGCGTTGATCTGACGTTCACTAACAAGCTTTTCTTTACTACCATTGTCCAGTACAACACACGTTACGATAACATGGCTCTCAATGCAAGATTCCAATGGCGCTATAAGCCAGCTTCAGATTTCTTCATCGTGTATACAGAAAACTATCTTCCCGAACATCTGGTTTCGAAGAACCGAGCCTTGGTAGTGAAGTGGACTTATTGGTTAAACCTTTAAGAATCAACAAAAATTGCAAACTGAAAAGTTAAAACGGCAAAGCTGATTCATTGAGTCTTCTTTCAAGATTGTTTGCTTACATTTGCATCCCTTTACATTCATCAAATTTTGAATTAATTGTCATGGCATTTGGCTTATTTAAGAAAAGCGATAAGAAGACAGAATCATCATCAAGTCATTATTTGGAATTGACTGTCAAAAAAATAGTTGAAGAAACTAAAGACTCCATTTCACTTGTGTTTGAACAACCTGCTGCAGGAAAATTGAAATATAAGTCGGGGCAGTTCTTGACGCTCATAGCTCCAATTCAAGGTAAAGAGGTGCGCAGGTCTTATTCACTTTGCTCCTCTCCTTTTGTCGATCAAGATTTGGCCGTAGTTGTAAAGAGAGTTGACAATGGTTTGATGAGCAATTGGCTTCCTGAAAATGTTAAGATTGGTCAAAAGATTAAAGTGCTCGAGCCGATGGGGAATTTTACCACGGAATACGACACAACTAAAAAAAGACACTTGATCATGTTTGCAGGTGGCAGTGGGATCACTCCAATGATTTCTATTTTAAAAAGCACGATCACCCAAGAACCTGACAGCATCTGTTCGTTGATTTACTGTAACCGTGACATCGACAGTATTATTTTTAGAAACGAACTTGAACATTGGCAAACTCAGCATGAAGGTCGCGTTCATGTGATCCATATTCTTGATAATGCACCAATGAACTGGCAGGGATATTCTGGTCTGCTCAATAAAGAAATGTTGGTAAAACTTTTCGAACGCATTCCAGATTGGGGATTGGACAAAACTACTTATCTGATGTGTGGGCCTGAGGGCATGATGAAAAATGTAGATACGCTTTTATCTGAATTGCATATTCCTAAAGAAAAAATATTCAAAGAGAGTTTCGTTACTGGTACAATCGACAAGGAGAAAAAAGAAGAATCGAAAGCCGCTACCGCTTCCGGAAATACGGCACATGAAGTTACTATCCGTTACGATGGACAAGAATATAAATTTGTTGTAGAACCTAATCGTGCCATTTTAGAAACAGCACTTGATCTAGGAATTGATCTTCCTTACTCTTGTCAAAGTGGATTGTGTACTGCTTGCAGGGGCCGTGCCTTGTCGGGTAAAGTAAAACTTGATGAAGAAGAAGGATTGTCGCAATCGGAACGTGCCGAAGGTTATGTTCTGACCTGCGTAGGCCATCCGCTAACTGATGATGTGGTTATAGAAATCGGTTAAGATTATTTCGGAGTTTGAACCGGAATTTCTTTCACATCAATCAATTCTAGAATTCTCTCCCGGAAAATTTTTCTAGGGAACTGTCTATTACAAAGTACCACATAGAAAAATTTCTTATCTGGAATGCTGACAAAGTCAGCATAAAAGCCACCCTGACTTCCTGTATGTGAAATAATTTTCACACCATCTTCGGACTGACTGATAAACCAGCTGTAACCTATAAACGGAGGCACTGAATCATTCCAAGGTTTATATCTCACGATTGAACGGGAGTGTGATAAAACATCAGGTGCAACGATTTTGCCATCGCGCAAGGACATTTCATAATTAGCCAACTCGCGGACGGAACTCCAGACACCTCCATTTCCTGCAGCAGCAAAAGTTGGCTCTTCACCATAATCCTTTTCAATGAATTTGTTTCCAATTTTTAGATATCCATGCGAAACATCAGTTTCAGGATAAGAGCCATCCGTAATCCTGCTAGTCGGCATGCCAGCTGGAGAAAATATTTTCTCTACAACAACGCCTTGCCATTTCCTGCCGGTCACCTTCTCAATAATTAGCACCAATCCATTAAAGGCAGGGTTTGAATATTCATATTTTGAGCCAGGTTCAAATAAAAGAGAATCATTCTTTTCTATTGGATTCCAATTCTCGAGATCTTTCGCAGTAAGTAGTGCAATACTGTCAAGAAAATCTCTTCGATTGTCTGGAAGTCCAGACGTGTGTGTAAGTAAGTGGTGAAGCTTTACTTTATTGGCAATCGAATGATTTTTAAAATTGGGGAAATATTTCGAGAGGTTGTCATTAACGTTGACTTTGTTCTCAGAGGCGAGCAGTAAAATTGTGTTGGACACGAAGGTTTTAGATATCGATCCAACATTAAATAATGTTGTAGGAGTAATCTTTTCTTTACTATTGATATCTGCTAAGCCATAACCTTTTTCGAAAATAATTTGATTGTCGTTCATTATTAACACCGCTCCACCCGGCTCATTGCCTTTGAACTCTGACGAGAACAACAAATCAACTCGGTCGGCTATTTTCTCATTTTTCGAGGCACATCCGCTAATGATAATCATTAAAATAGCAGGCAGCAGTCTTTTCATTCGTTAGGCTAGTTTAAGGGGAAAATACAGACGCACCGTTGTTCCCTTATTTAAAGAAGTTTCTAACTCGACACGTGCATTCAACTTTTGAGCCGTCTTCTTAACAATGTAGAGACCAAGTCCATTTCCCTTAGAAAGTTCATTCGCACGAAAGTACATTTCAAACACACGCTCGACATACTCAGGTTCGATTCCCATCCCGTTATCCTGAACTTCAATCACTACTTCATCATTCCTTTCATATGCTGAAAGATTAATCTTTGGTGAGATTGGAGTACTGAAGGAAATTGCATTCTCCAATAAATTCTCGACAATGATTTTGATCAAGGCGCTATAGGAATAAAATGGGCGAGAAAGTTTAACTGAAACGGAAACATTTATTTTTTTTGAATCAATTTCATTTTTGTAAGCATCCAACTCTATTTCAAAAATCTCTTTGATGGCTACTTCTTTATAAATAAGTGTTTGTGTATCTACATCACTCACCGATTGCAATTTCCTCAACATCTTGTCAAGATTCTTGGCATTTTCATTTACTTTTTCAAAAAGCTCCAAAGCTGTTGGGTCTTTAACTAAAACACGCGCCACTTCTGCCAAACCCATAAATGTTGTCAGTGGTCTTCTGAAGTCATGAGAGGATCTATAAAAAAAAGTATCTAGTTCCTTGAATGCTTCTTTCAATTCGTGCGTACGCTCCTCGATTCGTTCTTCCAACTTTTCGTTGATGTTTGAAATGGTTTGGTAGTTTTCAGTCAGCTCCTCAGATTGAGCTTCTATCTCTTCATTTTTTTCTGCAATCACTTTATTTTTCTCTGCCAACGAATAATTCAGTCTTCTGAGTCTCTTACTGAAAACATAATAGAAAACTGCCACACCAAATAACACAACGGAACCCGCAATTAGATTATACAATAGCGTTCTTTGCTTTTGTAAATTCCCTCGGCTAATCTCATTGTCTTTATTCAATAGCTCAATCTCATGTTCATTCTTCTCCACATCATATAAAGTTCGGTAGGCAGCCAAACTTTCTGCTGTATGCTTGTTGAAGGTGCTGTCGGAAATTTGAGTGTACCTTTTGTAATATTTATTCGCCTCCTTGAAGTCACCACGCTTTTCAAAATAAGTGGCAAGGTCATAATAATTCGTCCTGAAAATTTCGTGAGCAGAAGTAGGTATTGCCAGTTTCACGGATTGATCCAAGTAATATTTCGCGGAGTCAAATCTTGATATCTGTGTATAAATTTTCCCAATACGATTGTAACCCAAACTTCTGCCATAGTTATCTCCGAGTTTTGCATCCAAGCTTAAGCTCTTTCGATAATAAGGAAGCGCCTTCTCGTAGTTTCCAACACTGAGATAATATTCGCCCAAATTGAAAAAACTCGCATCTATATCAACGATGTTGTTAAGTTTCAATCGCTCATCAAGACTTTTTTTATGATAGAAAAGGGCAGAATCAAAATTATTTAAATGCCTTTCAATAAGCGCACGCAAATCCCAGACACCAGCGATTTCATTTCTGGAATTTGTTTTGGTAAACATATTTAGAGCATTGTGTGAATTCAGGAGCGCTAGATGGTAATTCTTTGCACGATAGTAAACCCAAGCTTGCTCATAAATTATTTTTGATGCTAAATACTTAAAAGGAGCTTGTTCAGATATTTTTAAAGCGCTTGAGAGATATTCCGTAGCAAGATCAAAATAACCTTGTTGATCAAACACAGACCCCATGTTAAGCAGTAACTCAGCTAATGCATATTTGTATTGATACTTTCGATGAAAGACGAGCGCTTTTGCCCAATATTCGAGTGCTTTATCAAAGTCACCATTTCGGAAATAAATCTCTCCTTTGTTTTGAATAAAATTAACGTTGATGAATTGATTATTCTCCGCGATCGAATTCGCTTTATCATAAAATTGTTCTGCTTCAATTAAATCATTTTTGAGTCGGTAACAATTACCCATCAAAATCCAACTTTCAGCAAGAAGCAGTGAGTCAGAAGGTGTGCTCATTTTCAACGCTTGCTCAATCGCCTTGAGTGCGGAGTCTGGCTTAAAAATTATCAAGTAAAGCCGGCCTTCGTTTAACTTGATTCCTGCACGGTAATTTTGATTTACGCTTTTCAAATCGATTCGCTCAGCCTGATGATAAAAAAGAAGAGCCGAATCAAATGAGCCCATATCTCGGTTTACATTTCCAAGCTGAACTAATGAATATGTTTCTAAATTAAAATCGTTGAGCTCTCTTGCAAATGCAAGAGATTTCTTCAAATGAGTTTGTGCTTGCCTAATCTCTCCATTAAAAAACAAGTATCGCCCACGATACGCAAATGCCCAACCTATCCCATGTTTATTCCTCGTCTTTTGTGACTCGACCAAAGCGCGCAAACTCGGTCCATCTGCTTTTGATAATTCCAGATCAAAAGAATTCAGTGTTTGCTCATTGAGAAGTTCAACTTTTTTGGCAGGGTCAGTCTCTTTTTCAATTAATTTCTGAAGGCTATCAATCTTTTGTTGTGCTTGGCCAAAAATTGAAGCTGTCCTGAAGGCAATAAGTATGAAAATAATGATGCGCAAGCGGATTATTTTTTTGGTCGTTAGCTCGCTTAAACGGTACTAAACTAATAATAGTTCACTTGGGTTCAACACTATCTTACACATCATTCGATTGCGGAATGGCGAATCGTGGCTATTGGTTGGAATAAATTTTCTGGCCCGATTTATTGAACATCATGTGAATATTCTTGTCATCAACTGACAATGTTTTTGCATCCAAAACATCGATAGGGCCCTCCACTCCAAGCAAATTGATTGAGGTATCGTTTACTTTTATTGTCCTTAAAACGAGCGTGGAGCGAGTTGAGGCTACAGGTAAAATCTTTATAATGTCGCCTTGATTATTAAACAGAACCAAAAAAGGATTTGACTCTTTCTTCGCAACTTGTGTTCTGTATTCTTTCCCATTCTGATCTTTTAGAATCATAAAATTTCCAACCAACAAATTGCCATCACTTAGATTAACAATATCATTGAATGAACCTGCCAGTTCAATTTTTCTAAGCCATATGACATCCCCAAGCGCATTAATTCCCATGGCTACTAAAGGCTCTGAAGTTGTATAATCATCTTTAACATCAAGTCCTTTTAAAATCAATATAAACGAGTTTGTCTTTTCGATGTAGTTAAGCTTCCTGGGATAATCATTTTCTTTCAACTTGACTTTCACTTTCTCGTCTCCTTTATCATTGAAATAATTTAAGGTATTCTGTGTTATTTTTCTCACTGAATCTATTGTGTGAATTATCACAGCACATCCCTCTCTCGTTAATTCAATTGCTGAAACAAAATTACTTGCGTCAGGCACCTTGCTGAGTGAGTCTATTTTGAATTCAAAATTTTTGATCCACGCTGGTTTGCCATCAGGGTTGACTTTAGCAAGGAAAGAATATTTGCAGTCAAGTTTTTTGTCTGCCTTGTAAATACCCGAGAGGTAAATACTTCCGTCTGGGTTTTTCTTGTTGACCAAAGTAATTGGTTCATTCTTATTTAGAAGTTCTTTCGTTGGAACAGTTATTTGAAGCGATACATTCCGATTCCCAAAACGAAGTACTTTATTTTCAATTTTCGCATTTGAAATACTTACTGCAAGACCTGTCACCTCAGCTTGCAAACTGTTTGTATAATCTTTAAAAGTTTTGTCGACTTCAGATTTTTCCGTTGAATAATATTTTGTCAATCCATCCTTAGTTCCGTAATATTTTAAAAAGAACTCTTTGTGTTTTCCGAATTTATCGTCTGAGATTCTTTCTTTGATTTCAGTTGCCAATGTATCAGCACTGCGATTAGCATAAATCATAGCGCTATAAGCTTCAGCATTGCGATCTGAGAACACCGTATCTGCTCTGAATGATTTTGCCTGAATTTGCCAATTCTGTTTAAAAGCTTTGTACTGCAAAAGTGCAAGGGCAAGTGATTGCTTATCGTAGTTATTCAGATTAAAAATCAATTGTTTATCAATCTTCACTGGCGCAATACCAGCACCACTTACAGATTCCTTTATTTGAGAGAGCGTCTTGTCTATTTTGTCTTCGGTTTGATTGAGATTGTTTCGCAAGGCAGAAACAGGACCATGTACAGATTTACGCACTTCATTCACCCACGTTTCATAATCCCAAAATAGAATCTTGTCTGTCAAAAAATTTATGCTGGTGGTTAAACCATCCAATCGATACGTAACTATCGGTTTTACTTCATAACGCTGATGGTGTTGCGGAATCGGATATTCTTTTATCAACTGTAAATATCTGTCAAATGAAGACTTGGCCGAGTCATATGCCAATCGTAATTCCTCCAGTTGTTTATCGAGTGTTTCATCATAGAACAAATACATATCATCCAAACTCAAGAAACGGCTATTCACGTATGCGAAATTCTTTACAGCTCTGTCATAGAAATTTACACTCTTCGTAAACGAGGTATAAATCGGTGGCAATTTTTTAATAAACAATTCAGCTGAGTCTAGTCCATTTTTAAGTTTAGCAGACACCACTGCAAACGGCACAGCCGGCTCACCTTTAACGTCAGCTATTTTAAAGACTGGAAAATAATAGTCGTTATTCTTTTTTACTTCGCGCTCATCGATCAATTGTTTGGCCTTGATGAACCTAAGCTTAGCTTGCTCTGCATTAGCAAGTACATATTCGTAGTTAGTGAGAGGATCAGTTTGTTTATAGTTCTTCTCATACACCAGTGCCATTCTAAAATTAGCGTTGGGATGATCTTTTTCTTCGGCTAAAAATTCCTTAAGAGAATTACGAAGTTCTTCATTGTTCATTGAAGCCATTAACGGAAAAAGTTCTTTAAACTTCATTCGCTGTGCGTTAGCATTCAAAGCTGCTAAACCAAAGAATAGAAAGATGAATTTTCTCATGGCTTAGATACTAACGATTTTTAATTCAACTCTACGATTGACGGCCCGATTTTCATCGTTGTCGTTGGGTACTTTGAATTGTGTTTCACCAAGGCCTTTAGAGGTGAATCTATCAGCACTTATTTTCTTTTCAAGCAAAAAATCAGAAACGCTTTTCGCACGCTGCTGAGAAAGCAGGAGATTGTACTGATCTGTACCAATATCATCAGTGTGAGCATCTACTTCGACACGCAACGTTGGGTTTTCATTCATCAATTGCACCACTCGATTAAGCTCTACAAAAGAAATATCAGAAAGCTTGACTGAATTTGATTCGAAATTAATATCACGCAAAGTGAGTTTTGCGTTTTGTTCCAGCTTCATGAGTTTGATATTTAATGGCGCATTACTTCCTTGCGATGCATCTATGACTTGCGAGTTGAATGCATAACCTTGATCACTTGTGACCTCCATTTCATATCTATCACCTGAACGAAGTGACACCAATTGATTTCCCTCAACTTCGATCACTTCATCTCGGTTTTTATTCTTCAATAACACTTTTGATTTTACCTTTGAATTGTTGACCAAGTCAGAAACATTTATCATCATATCAACTTTGTCTGGTACCAGCTCAATGTATCTTTCAAACATCCTATAAATCACAAGCCCCGAAGTATTAAATTCAAACAACACGCTTTTAAAATGAGGTGCACTCACAATCACTTCGTATTCCGCTCCTATCGGCAACTCTGCAACAAGCCGACCATCTCGAGGATTGTTCTTAGTGTCTTTGATAAAAACAGTCTGGCCTTTCTGTTTTATTTTAACATCGGCTAGTACTGGTTCAAAAATCTCGTTGTCGTTGATGTTTAAATTCAACTTTACGGTCTTGAACAATTGTACGTCCAGCGTTTTCTCTTGATATTTTTTTACACTTCGCAAGTCGAGAGCCTGCATGAATGAAGAATAACCTTCCTTTTTGAATTCAATATTAAAACTCCTTCCCACCGGAAGCACAAGGGTATACCGGCCATCCGATGGATTATTTTCTAGTTCAACAACGACCTCTGACGTAAGAGCGTCTGTTACCACCACTTTCGCACCAATCCCACTCTTTGAATCTTCGTCAGTGATGTAACCTTGGACAACGTTGTTCATAAACTGCCTCAACTTGGGCGGGATAACTACCGAATAAATATCTTGATTATTGTAGGTGTAATACATCAAATCTCCTTCTGCAGAAATGCAAGGAAGTTGATCGTCCTTGTCGGTGTTCACAAAATTTAATGGTTCAGGAGTAGACCATTCACCAATTGTGTTCAGTTTTGATTGGTACATATCGTAGCCACCTTTACCACCAGGTCTGTTAGAAGAAAATATCAATGTCTTTCCATCCGCCATGATACGTGGTGCTTTCTCGCAATCTTGATTTACAGGCCATGGTAATTTTACGGGCTTGCCCCACTTTCCATCTGTTTCTTTTTCAGATTTATAAATACAAGTGCAGAAAGATCCTTGTTTACGCAGATCTCTATCGCGAGGACCATCAGGGTTTATTCGAATAAAGTACAACGATTTTCCATCGGCTGTCACAGAAGGAAAAGCATCGTAGCCACCTACTGTTTCTTTGTCTTTATTTAAATAAGGTTGAGTGTTTATGGGAGCCCCTATATTCACGGGCTCGCTCCAACCGTCTTTCGTTCGAGTGCTATAAAAAATATCATGATCACCGCCCTTACCCACAGAACGAAAAAAATAAAGTGTATTTCCATCAAAAGTTATACTCGGGCCGCCAACCAAATCGGTCGAGTCAGAAGTAGAATTGATTTTTGTTAGTGGACTTGAAATCCCCCAAGAAGTTTTCTCCTTATGAGTTTCATATAAATCGAATTTTCTTCCTTCGTTACTTTGAAAAATTATCGTCTTCCCATCGGCCTGGATAGTAGGTGCGTACTCGATAAATTTTGGATTTCCAATGGCTAGTTTTTTGGTGTTGTTATAATAAGCCATTGAATCGACAGGTTGTGTTGGTGCAGGCTGCTGCGCCAACAATTGCGAACCCGTGAACAATAGAATTATCGCCAGAACTAAAGATCGCATATCTATTTAAACTTACTTCTAATTTCCAACCAATACAAAAGCTCCCCAAAAATAAGGAGCAGGATATTGCTCTTTTATCTTCAACTGCGCTTCTCGGAAAGCTTGATGTTTGTCTTTGCCATCAATCCAATTGGCATAAAATGCATTCATCAATTCTTGTGTCGCTTTATCATCCACTTGCCACAAACTCATCAGCACATTCCTTGCACCAGCTACCATAAATGAACGCTGAAGGCCGTAAACTCCTTCCCCATTTCTAACTTCCCCTAAACCCGTTTCGCAAGCCGAGAGCACAACTAAGTCCGTCTGATCTAAATTTAAGTTCATCGCTTCATAGGCGGTCAAGACACCGTCATCTTCACGCTGAGAGTTTGCTCTATCCACTGCAGCTCCCGCCAGTAAGACTCCAGACCTGAACAATGGATTACTAACAGCTTCATCATTTTCGTTGATATCAACATCGCTCAGAAAAAATCCATGAGTTGCAATATGAATAAGGCGCGGGTTGATCATTTTTTTAATCGTTTCTTCAGTAGCATCTTTTTTCTCAAATGACTGAACGTCCCATTGCTTGCCTGACAATAGCGAGAATATTCCTTTGATTTCAATTTCAGTTGCCGGAAGTATGGGGATGTTTTCTCCCTCAAAGCCAAAAGAACTAGCTGTACTTCGTTTAGTTGAAGTACCTACATGATCAGGTTCGCCCAAATTAAAATCAACGTTACCAAAAAGGTAAGCTGTCGACCTTGACGCTTGACTAGTTGGCTTATTTACAAGTTCACGTGTGCTACTCAATTGCCTTATTGAAAAATCATCGATGACCCATCGTTTTTGTTTTGGGTTATATAAGGAATTAAAATTCACTTTATTGAAAACCCCATCACAACTTATAAACAATGTCGAAACATCAGTCAGCTTGGCTTGAAGAGGTTGCCAGAAATATTGGTGTGATAATGTGTCGATATAATGAAACTTGATTGTGTTTCTATGAAACCTGAATCTTTTGTCTTCGAGTTGTTTACCCAACTTCCAAATGACAATATCAGGAGCTGAAGTATTTTTTTTCAAAATTAAAGCCGCATAGTATAAAGAATCTTTAATGTACCTTTTCTTAATTCTTAGAATTTCGATGGCCGCATCATTTGTTTGAAGCGTTTTCTGAACATCATCCCAACTTACAGTCTCTTTGTCTGATTGCTCTCTAAACTCGTCCGACAACGAAGAAAGTTTTTTCTCCAAGTCGTTTGCTTTTTGTTCAAGCGTTGGTAGATCAGTTTTAGGTGCTGTTCGGATTCTATCGTGTTTCCCTATTAACCTTCAGCAATACG
>JASGIR010000027.1:0-31945 GCA_049840975.1 Cyclobacteriaceae bacterium
GATGTATTGCTAAGGTTAATAGGGAAACACGATAGAATCCGAACAGCACCTCAAAGTCCACCTCGTAAACCGTAGAAAGATTCTTTCCATAAATAGTAATCTGATCTCCCTCATGACCATTGGCCGGAAATAATCCATAAGACGCTATAGCCGGCCTAGAATTAGTGAACAACCCTGCGTGATTGAGAAGAGCCGGACTGCCAGTCAGCAATGAGTACGATGGCTGATACTCCGTACTTCTTTGGAGTGTGCTAAGCATCGGGTCAATTATATGGGCTGAAGTACCAACATAATCTCCATTGCCGCAGGGCGAACATACCTGAATCGGAATTGGCGCTCCTGGTACCCCAGCAACTGCACTGTCATATGCGCCTATGAAATTGTTTCCAGGATAGGATGAATAGATGCCGCTATTTTGTACCAAATCAACTTTAGTCCGTTCTTTGGTGATGCCGGATTCTTATATGTGTTCAACGCAACTATGCTACCGTAGAGGTATACATTTAGGGGAGATGGAGAATTCAGCGCGATGTAATTATAAATGGCTCCAGGCGCACTTGTGTTGGTGCTGAAGTTATTTACGATTACAGAATTTAGAATAAACACATTAGCACTCATGCTACAAATTGCCCCCCCTAAAAAAGTTGCACTGTTTTGGGTGAAAGTACAATTCGTTACGTTCAAGATTCCACTACTCGCGAAGACAGCGCCACCTTGAAACGCAGAATTGCCTTTGAAAAAACATCCGTTCAAATTCAGAGTGCCACCTTCAAAGTCAATCGCACCACCGTAACTACTGTAAGGGTCTCCGGTACTATTGATAAAACCGACATCATATATCTACGGTTCCAGCAAGGTTCAAGATCTTCACATTATCTAACGCAGCCGTGTCCAACACTAACTGCGCTCCGTTTCCGAAAATAGTGAGCTTATTAGCGCTGTTATAATTATCCAGTAGTATTACTGGTAGGGCATACGACTCAAAAACAAATACATTGTCAACCGTATTTAGATTGTAAATGCTGTAGGGGTATAAATGAATCGTATCAGGAGCATTGTTGGTATTTGAAGCAGTGATGGCCGCCTTCAACGCATTGACATCGCCTTTACCTATATAATAATGAGACGCTCTTGCGCTTGCCGTTATACCAATCGCGATAATTAGCATCGCCAATCCTTTCATCTGACTTTTGCTTAACGTTTTTGTGTTTTAGACTACTGACAAAATCTAAATTAAAACAAATCTCTTTAATAAGGAATGCGTTCTCCTTGATTGGCAGCAAGCCAAATTCTAGTTCTTTTTAAAGTGGAGTTATGTTTATCTATTCCTTTCCTTTGATTCCGTTCTCAACAACCTATCCCAAATGCGAGTATACAATCCATAGTTTCCTTTGAAGTAATGATGATGGTTGTTGTGTGCGGTGGAAGTGTTAAGCCATTTTCCCAAACGAGAATCCTGCCAAGCTTTGGGTATAATTTCATAACCCAAGTGCCCATACACATTGTATACAAGTTGAAAGATCATAAAAAGAGTAAAGGCGTAACGATTTACGGGCAACGTAAATGCAATTAATGGCGCGATACCTGCTTCAATGATCGCTTCCAGTGGATGAAAAGCGTAGGCCGTCCAAGGTGAGGGATTCGTAGACTGATGATGAATCCGATGAACATGACGATACAACAAGGGAAGATGCATCAGCCGATGCATCCAGTAAAAATAAGCATCGTGCAAAAAGAACATCCAGATAAAACTGAGATAAAAATATATCGTGCCATACTCAGCAATAGTGCCATAATGAATGTGATTGTAAGGCCGCAAAGAAGTGAATACGATATAGGAAATGGTGGCAAAGAATGTCATGGATATGACCGAATAAAATATATCACGATAGTAGTCCTTATTCCTTGGGAAAGTTTTCTGAATCCGAATATTTGTAAAAAGATTCCTGAACAAAACGTAAAACAACAGGAAGGCAACTCCAGCGAAAAGAAAATACTTCGTTCCTGTACTTTGTAGATTGTGCAGCCACTTATTCACATCAAAATTAAAATTCATAGTTATTTTTTTTTGTGAAATAACGGGAGTTGAAAACACTTTGATAAAAAGGTGTGGCAGTTGCTTAAAAAATGAAGTGGTCAACAAGGGGATGACGCCAGCAACTATTTTGTGGTACGGACGGAGTCTTATTGAAGCTCCATCACACTTCGAATTTGCCCGATCTTCTCAATGACTTCTTTTCCCTTTGATCTAGAAACTGGAATTGAATAATCATGTCCAATTATACTGAGTTTATATCCATTCGTATTTCCAGTAACTGTCTCTATCATATTGATATTGACGATAAACGATCGGTGACAACGAATGGTGAAGTTATTATCCAACTGGCCTTCCGCGCTTTTAAGATTCATCCGAAGTATTTTCTTTTCAACGGCAGCCTTATTGCGCCAATAAAACGTGGAGTAGTTGTCATCAGCCTCAACGTAAAAGAAGTTCAGCAACATTCAAAGCAAGTGTCTCGCTAGTATCTGAGCGAATAACAACCGTGTTGGTATTGCGTTCGTCAAGGGTTTGAGCTTTCAGTTTCTGGATTTTGTTCAATTCCTGGTTGGCACTTAATGCATTTTTTAAATTCTCTTTTAGCATTTGGTTGCGTGCGATCAGCGTAACCAGTGTGATCGGAATCATTCCATAAGCAAAGACATCAGGGTAAATATGAAGCAGCGTCTGTGCAAAAGAATAGTAAGGATAATAGTTTAATGTATAAAGGCCCACGGTGATTACCACCCCGATGATCATGACAAGCAAGCCAGTAAACGCCAGGTGTTTACCAAATGTCCATGTGTCCGTGTCAAATGCGGCCGGAAAAATTCTGGGCACAATAATAAGACCTGGAAATAAAACGGTAAAGGTGAACACAACAATCAACATCGTCTTATCAATCTGGTGGATCGCTTTAGGGTTGAAAACCATAATAAAGCCGATCAAAAAAATACAGATGCCGATACAGAGCAATGCGTTCTTTTTCTCTTCATTGAGAAAATAAGGGAACGGGGTCTTTAAGGCCTTCTTTATCGAATTCATGAATCGAAATCATCTGGAATTTACGAAAAACTGAAGCCGATGGATAATGCCTGGGGTGAAATAGCATCACTTTGGGGTGATTGGGGATTTACATGGGTCCAAAAGCTCAGGATGCTTGAAGACACCGAAAACGAACAACCATAGAAAGTTTTAAATTCTTAAATTAGTTTAACCTCAAACCCCTTTTTATGAAAATCACACACGCCTATTTTAAGAGTCGGATACATAGCAAAGAATTTTGTCATCTCATCAACTATGCCATCATAATGTTTGCCATTGTTCTTGGGCTTGAAACTTTTCACTTGAATGATTACTGGATGGATTTCTTTTCCGTGTTGGATTATTTTTTCCTGATCTTTTTCACCATCGAAATCTTGCTGCGCATCTTGGCAGAAGATCATCCGTATCGATTTCTTTAACCTTTTTAAAGTACGGAAAATTTTAGTGGAGGGAAGAAAGAAAACCGAATTCGAAATTACAGAGCATGGAGTGTGGAACTACTTTGACTTTATGTTGATATTCCTTTCAATTATTGGCGTGTTCGGAAATTTGTTTGTGTTCCCCGGTTTTTTCAAGTGGGCAGACTTTTCCGAATCTTTCGAATTGTTCGTCTACTCGAAATCAGCGACCACCTCAAGGAAGTGGAAAAGAGAATCGTAAGTATAGTACCTACAGTCTTTTCGTTTGCGATTCTCCTGCTCATACTCACTTACATTTATTCGATTATGGGCATGTTCATGTTCGATAAAAAGGTCTTTGCATCGAGTGATTTTAGTTCTATCCGTTCTTCATTTGTGACTTTGTTTCAAGTGATGACGCTCGACAATTGGTCGGATGTAATGAAGGATTTAAGAGCAAACGTGACTGCCTTTCCTGCATTTGTAATTGAAATGTACTTTGTGAGTTTCGTAATTCTTACAGCTATTATAGCCTTCAATGTTTTCATTGCTGTGATGACCTCACAGGTACAGGAAAAATTGGAGAAAGACATCGAGGAAAAAATCTCTGGTGCCAGTAGGTCTGCTACCAGTAATCAGCTTACAGCCGACATGCAATTGCTGATGGACGAAATAAAAAGTTTAAGAGGAGAAGTGCGTCAATTAAGCAATCAAAGAGAATAGAGACTTAGGAGATTACCTCCAAAATTAATTGTGTTTTTTATTTATTGTGAGCGGTGATTAAACTATCCTTTTTCAAGTTCAAAAATTGTTATCTCAGGTCTTACATTAAATCTTACTTGCCACAAGTGGCCCAATGCTCGATTGATATATAATGTTCTTTGATTGCTAAGTTCAATCTTTCCGGACGAATATCTTTTGTTTTTCACCGGCAACATAGGAGGTGGTAAGAATGGAGGTTTGCATTGCCCTCCATGAGTATGACCTGATAAAATCCAACCATCGTATTCACCCCAGACATTTAAATCACAAACATCTGGATTATGGCATAACACAATATTGGCTTTTGCTTTATCAAAGTTCCGCATTGTCAATTCGGGACTAAAGTTTGTTCCCCAATAGTCATCAAAACCGATAAAGTTTAAACCTGCGACCTCAGTTTGTTCATTTCTTAAGAGAGCTATCTCATTCTCTTTAAGCAAGTCTGATATTTTGCCCGCTACTTGAGGTTGAGACCAATTGGTTCCGTAGTCATGATTTCCAAGGATTCCAATTGTTCCAATTTTACCTTTAACCATATTCTTCAAAACCTCATTTAGTTCCTTGTATTGAACTTCGCCTTTATGCAAGCTCACGTAATCACCAGTATAGACAACGAAATCAGGATTTAATTTCTTGGCTTCCTCAAATGAATCAATAATGAAATGGTGATCAAATCTTTTTCCAACATGAATATCACTTATCTGCATAAGTGTTTTACCGATCAAAGCATCAGGCAGATTCTTTACTGGCATTTTTTGTCGCACAAACTCCAACCAAAACGGTTCTATTTGCCAAGTGTACAAACCAGTAAAAAGTCCAACTCCTGTCAATCCCCAGAAAGTTCTTTTGATGAATTTTCTTCTTTCCATTTTAAAGTATAAAAATAGATAAGCTAGTTTTATAAATATACTCAACTCTTGCGGCAGGGATAGAAGCGGAAAGCCCGAAGTGCGATGAGTAAGTGCGTTTGCCGGACTTGCAGCATATAGCCCGGTGGCGATGGCTATTAGCGATGGCCAGCCGCCCAAAGTTTGTCTATAATATATAAGGCATCTTTGGTTCAATCAGAACTGGCACTAAACCCTTTAATTTAACCTAATTTGCCCTGCCAGTATGTCACTTTTCAGGGGTTAATAGCCCAATGGCACAATGGTTGTCATCCTTGCCGTAATTAAAAAAGCAACTCAAAAACTTATCATATCATGGGAAAGATTATTGGAATTGACTTAGGAACAACCAACAGCTGCGTGGCCGTAATGGAGGGCAACGAACCTGTGGTAATTGCCAACAGCGAGGGTCGTAGAACTACGCCATCAATTGTTGGTTTCTTGGATAACGGTAAAGGTGAACGCAAAGTGGGAGACCCTGCCAAGCGTCAGTCTATTACCAACCCGAAAAATACGGTGTCGTCTATCAAACGCTTCATGGGTAAAAAATTCAATGAAGTAGATGGCGAAAAGAAAATGGTGAGCTACCAAGTGGAGAGTGGCAGCAATGACACAGTGCGCGTACGCATTGGCGACAGGCTGTACACCCCGCAAGAAATATCTGCGATGATTTTGCAGAAAATGAAAACCACAGCTGAAGATTATTTGGGAACTACGGTGACCGAAGCTATCGTAACTGTGCCTGCGTACTTCAACGATGCCGAGCGCCAGGCTACAAAAGAAGCTGGCCAGATTGCCGGGCTTGACGTGAAGCGCATCATCAACGAGCCTACTGCAGCTGCGTTGGCTTACGGCCTTGACAAGAAAAACAAAGACATGAAAATCGCAGTGTACGACTTAGGTGGTGGTACATTCGATATCTCTATCCTTGAATTAGGTGACGGTGTGTTTGAAGTGAAGTCTACCAACGGTGATGTGCACCTTGGCGGTGATGACTTCGACATGCGCATTATGAATTGGCTTGCCGATGAATTCAAGGCTGATAAAAACATTGACCTTCGCAAAGACCCGATGGCTTTACAGCGTTTGAAAGAAGCGGCTGAAAAAGCGAAAATCGAGTTGTCGAGCTCTAATGAAACTGAAATTAACTTGCCTTACATCACCTCAGTAGATGGAGTTCCTGAACACTTAGTGAAAAAGTTATCGCGCGCAAAGTTCGAGCAACTTTGTGATGATTTGATCAAGAGAACATTAGAACCTTGCCGCAAAGCAGTTTCTGATTCAGGTGTGAGTGTATCACAAATTGATGAAGTGATTTTGGTGGGCGGCTCTACACGTATACCACGCATCCAAGAAGAAGTAGAAAAATTCTTCGGCAAAAAACCTTCGAAAGGTGTAAACCCTGATGAAGTTGTTGCTGTGGGTGCCGCGATTCAAGGTGGTGTGTTAACTGGTGAAGTGAAGGATGTGTTGTTGTTAGATGTTACTCCACTTTCATTAGGTATTGAAACCATGGGTGGTGTGATGACGAAATTGATCGAATCGAATACTACGATTCCTTCGAAGAAATCAGAAACATTCTCAACAGCATCGGATAGTCAGCCTTCCGTAGAAATACACGTGTTGCAAGGTGAACGACCAATGGCGAAAGACAACAGAACGATTGGACGTTTCCACTTGGATGGAATTCCACCTGCACCTCGTGGTGTACCTCAAATCGAAGTGACTTTCGATATTGACGCGAACGGTATCCTTCATGTGTCTGCCAAAGACAAAGGCACTGGTAAAGAACAAAAGATCCGCATCGAAGCATCAAGTGGTTTGACTGACGCTGAAATCCAAAAGATGAAGCAAGAAGCTCAAGCTAATGCTGATGCTGATAAACGTGAAAAAGAAAAAGTAGAGAAAGTAAATCAAGCCGACTCGCTTATTTTCCAAACTGAAAAGCAGATGAAAGAATTTGGAGACAAGCTTTCAGATGGAAATAAAACTGCGATCAACGGTGCACTTGAGAAATTGAAAGCTGCTCATGCAAGCAAAGACCTTACAGCAATTGATGGTGCGATGAACGCTCTCAACGCTGCGTGGCAAACTGCTTCACAAGAAATGTATGCAGCTTCTGGTCAAGCGGCTGGGGCTCAACCAAATGCTGGTGATGCTACCAACAACTCTGGTAACAACCAAGGTGGTGGCGATGCTCAAGACGTAGAGTACGAAGAAGTGAAGAAGTAATCTCCTTAAGATACAAGACTTAAGTAGTAAGATAAATACGATGACTGCCGGGTGAAAACTCGGCAGTTTTTGTTTTTGCATATAGAGAAATATTTTTTGAGCTAGTACATTTGTTATCGTGTCTTTATCTATTGCATCATTGAATTCTGGAAGTAATGGCAATTGCTATTACGTGGGTAATGCTCATGAAGGCATTTTAATTGACGCAGGAATTTCTTGTAGGGAAACGGAGCGAAGGTTAAAACGATTGGGCTTATCGATCAAATCGATTAAAGCAATTTTCATCACACATGAGCACGCTGATCATATTAATGGCCTTCCGAAACTGGTGAAGAAACATTACTTGCCTGTTTACATGACAGCATTAACAAAAAGCAACTTGCGAAGAGGATGGGCTGATATTCCTTCGAGTACTTTCAAATCTTATGAGCCCATTTCTGTCGGTTCACTTTTGATCACTCCCATTCCAAAATTTCACGATGCGGTCGATCCGCACAGTTTTGTTGTTACTTATAAAAATGTAAATGTTGGCGTCTTTACAGATACTGGACGTAATTGCGAAAACTTAGTGAAAAGTTTTGGGCAATGTCATGCAGCATTTTTAGAATCGAATTATGATGAAGTGATGCTAGAAACGGGCGGCTATCCTCAGCATTTAAAGGATCGCATTCGAAAAGGGTTTGGGCATTTGTCAAACAAAGAGGCGTTGCAGTTGTTTTTAACTCACAGGCCTTCATTTATGAGTCATTTGATTCTTTCGCATTTATCCGCTAATAATAATAAACCAGAGATCGTGGATGAGTTGTTTAGCAATGCCGCTGGAGGCACTAAAATTATTGTTGCTTCTCGGAAAAAAGAAAGTGAACTATATCACATAACCGGAGGTCATCAGTTCATAGGTAAGCCTCAAAAGGCTGAAGAGGCCCAATTGTCGTTATTTTAGGGTCCATACTGGTTTCACATCATTGTGCGATTTTGAATTGATATTATTCAATAACCTTTGTGTCGGTTAAAGCCAACCGATGTACTAAGTAGTTTTTGGTAAAAATGAATTGCCAGATGAAAGTCTGGCAATTTTTTTAATGAGTGATATAACTCTCCAGGTGTTCGATGATCATCTTTTGCTCTTCCAGCATATATCGAATGATATCTCCAACTGAAATCACACCTTTGATGGTGTAACCATCAACTACAGGTAGATGACGAATCTGTTTGTCGTTCATCAAAGCCATGCAATCATCAATCGATGTATCTGAGTTTACGGTAAAGGGTTGTTTTGTCATCAACTCTGAAATAACTGTGTCTTTCGATGATCTACCCTTTAACGCTACTTTTCTGGCGTAATCGCGCTCAGTAAAAATTCCTGCGAGTCTGCCATCGTCCTCAATAATGACTGCTCCCATGTTTTTTTGGCACATTAGTTCAAGGGCGCGATAAACGGTAATATCTGAACCAACTGTGAAAATGGGTTCGCGTTTCGTTTCCAAAATGTTTCTGACTTTTCCCATAGCCGTACATTGATGGTGCTATGTGAATATACTTAAAAAAACTGAGCTAATCAATTGGAAATCACTTCGAGACTGTTCCAATAACAACCTCAAAAGGTTGTAGTTCCACTTGATTTGATATAACAATTTTGCCAAAGAGCGGCCGATAATTTGTAGCAGGCTGCGCAAGATTTGCTACTTGTTTTTCGCCCGAAAGATTGATTGCAACTAAAACACGCTCACTTTCTGAATTTCTTACAAATGTTAAAACCTGATCATTGCCGTTGCTTATGTTTTGAAATGTTCCAGAGGAAAGAGCAGCACTGCTTTGACGAATTTTAATCATCGTTTTATAAAAACTAAGTAGTGAATTCGGATCGTTCTTTTCTTCTTCAACAGAAATTCCATCGTTTGGTTTACTATTTGAATTCACCCACCAAGGACCCGAATCTTTATACCATAATGAAACGCCATCTCCTGTTCCTGATTTTGTCCATTCCATTGCTTCGCGTCTAGGTATATCATTGCCATCCGTATTGCCATACATTCCAAAACCTCCTCTGCCAGTCATGCCAATTTCTTGACCATAATAAATGGAAGGAATTCCCCCTATCAATAACATCAATGCTGCGGCTGTTTTTTCTTTATTCAAGTCTCGGTTAAACTGCGTGGCTGACCGATCGAGGTCATGATTTTCAATAAACACGATCTGTTCTTTACCTGGAGGTGTAACTTGAAATGTTGTATCTGCTTTATTTATGATTAGATTTTTCTTGAGTGACAAAATTGCACCTCCCAGTTGAAAGGCAAAGACTATGTCGACACCAGCCTTGGTAAAATAATCAACACCGAGGTCGCTCCAGTTTGCTTGTTCGGCTATAAATTTTATTTGAGGGTTAACCAATTTTATTTTTTGTATCAACGGATTCCAAAAAGTCTCAAACAAATTGTCGAGTGTTGGTTTATTATCCAAGTGATCCATAGCGTGATCAAGCCGAAAGCCGTCTGCACCGTCATCAAATTTTCCATCCTTATTGGGGTCTGAGAAAAAACTGAACAATTTTATATTGTAGTCAAGAACTTCTTTACTTTTCAAATTGACGGTAGTGATTTTTATTTCTGTGCCATTGTATCCTGTAAGTCCAGTTAGGTCATAAATAATTGTTGATGGTTTATTGTGTTCTTCATCCTGAAAAAGGATATAGTTACTGTAGGGTGATTTTAGATTTCCCACTGCGCTTGTCCACCACTGATGTTTACTGGTGACGTACTGAGTTTCCATGTCCAGATATATTTTCATGTTCTTTCGGTGTACTTCCTTTACCAAGTTTATATAGTCATTCATCGTTCCGAATTCCGGATCAATTTTTTCGAAGTCATTTGCAAAATAGTTATGATAACAATCTGCATCGTAGAGCGGTAAAAGTAAAATGGAAGTAACGCCCAGCTCTTTGAGATAATCTAATTTCTTGCGTAAGCCATTAAGATCGCCAATATGGTCGCCATTGCTATCATAGAAACTTCGCTGGACTACGTGATAAAAAATTTCAGCTTTATTTTGACCATAAGAGGTTACGGTTAAAAAAAGTGCAATTAATAGTAAGCAGCTTCTTTTCATGGTTATAAGCATGACTACAAATTTTGAGTTGAGTTAATATGAATATAATACGGGATTGATCGGTGAGTTGACTACTTCTCCAACCTTAACTCCTGGACACCACGTGTTCCAATCATTTTCCTGATTTTTATTTTCAGGTTTTTTCAGTTTCATGTCTTTATCCATATAGATAACGGTCATCACTTTGCGCATCGTATTTGTGGTGTTCGCGCTAGCACGATGAAAAATCCAGCCAGAGTGAAAACTTATCTCTCCTGCTTCGAATGGTTCGATTACATGTTTAAAATCCGTCACTCGCAATCTCTGCTGCATTAACCTTTCGCTTTCATCACCTATCTCAAGTTCTCTCCCCTCAACGATTTGATGGCTACCCGCACTAAATTCAAGCGGACCCAATTCTAAAGGAGTCACTTGCAAAGGTATCCAAGCTGTAATCGTTTTATCCGAACTCAATGGCCAATAATACTGATCTGCATGCCAAGGCGTAATGCCACCTCCTCCTTCTTTAAATAAAGCCTGATCATGATACAATCTTGCACCTCGCGTCTGCATAAGATCAGTTGCAATTTTTGCCAATCGTTTGCTGAAGATCAATTCTCTTACTGTCTGATTTTCCTTCCATAGATTGAATAGTTGCAAAAACGCCTTACCATAGCTATCTCTTTCTTCAATAGCCGTTCTCACCGTATTCATTTTATTTACCTGATCGGAAATTACTTCATTAAAGAATGCCAGAGCTTCATCATTCATGACATGTTTCAATTTGATGAATCTGTTGGCGCTATAGAACTGAATTTGTTCAGTTGAGAGGCGATATGGTTCTTGAAGAAATGTATGAATAGAACTTGGAATAGATATCATAGGTTATAATCCTTAATCTAAAATAAGATACACATTAAAAATTTTTATGTGAATAGTGCAGAAAATTTCACTGCAAAAAGTCTCTGATTCGATCGATTAATCCTTGCGGATAAATTCCATACCAAATCATAAGAGCAGAAAGGACAAAGAGTGTGATGAGATTGATCAAATACAATCGTGGCCGCAAAGAAATTGAATCAGAGCCTTTCGCTTTGTCAAACATGACAGCAATAATCTTGATGTAATAATACAAACCGATAACACTATTGAGTGCGAGCAAAATGACGAGCCACCACAACTCTGCACTTACACCAGATGCGATCAAATAATATTTCCCGATGAATCCTCCAGTCAGAGGAATTCCCGCTAGCGACAACAACATCGCTGTAAATACTGTTGCGATTTTGGGATGTCTCCAAAATAATCCTTGATAGTCATCGATATTTTCAGCATCGCGTTCTTGATCAGATAAAATAGCGACAACTCCAAACGCGCCAATGTTTGTTAAGAAGTAAGCAACCAAATAAAAACTTACAGCCTCTGCTCCAAGTCCACCGCCAGCAAGAAATGCTACGAGCAAGTAGCCAAGATGCGCGATGGAAGAATACGCTAAAATCCTTTTAACGTTGGTTTGCCTCAACGCCAAAAAGTTTCCAATAAACATCGATGCTACCGAAAGAATTGAAAATGATAAAACGATAGCAGGGTAATGCTGACCATTAATTTGGCCAAAGAAGCGGACAAGTAAAACTACCATCCCTCCTTTTGATACTGTCGCAATGAATGCAGTGACAGGTGCGGGTGCTCCTTCATAAACATCCGGAGTCCACATATGGAACGGTGCTAAGCCAAGTTTAAAACCAATGCCGACTGTCATCAAACCAAAACCCGCAAACATGGTAATAGGAAGATCATTTGTAGAAGCTAAATAACTTCCGATGTCAACAAATTCCATGGAGCCAACTGTTGCATAGACCAATGCCATTCCAAACAAAAGAAATGCTGATGAGAGAGCTGCAAGAATTAAGTATTTAATTCCAGCTTCGTCTGAGCGTGGGCGTTTCCGTAAGTACGCTACCATCGCATAAAGCGAGATACTCAAAATTTCCAAACCCAAAAAGAGTGAAACAAAATGTTTGCTGATCACCAGCATTGCAGAGCCAAGCGTAGCAAGCAAAAGCAAAATGTAATATTCTTCTTTCCGTTCTTCTCGTTGCTCAAAGTAAGCGTACGAAAGCAAGGACACTGCGAGAGAACTCATCACAATTAGGCCTGTAATAAATGTGCCGAATCCATCTATTATAAAAAGTGGTTCAACGGTGAAACGATGATTGGAAGCATAGACCAACAAGTAAATAAAAACACCAAGCAAGCTTCCTGTTGTCAATCCAAAAATCAATTTGTGATTTCGTCTGATGGCGATTGACAGCATAGCGAGCAATGACGCTGTCACTAGCAGCATCCCAGGAAGTACATCAATGATATTTATGTTACTGAACTCCATCTTCTTCAGTTTCGATAATGATAGTCTCTTGTGTATTGAATTGACTACTGATTAATTTTTTCACGGTGTTCATCACAGGCTGCGGAAATAATCCGAGCCAAATGATGATAATAACCATTGGAATGAAAATTATTTTCTCACGAAGTGAAAGATCGATCAGCGGTTTATCATCTGCTTTTCCAAGAAATACTTTTTGCATGATGCGCAGTGAATACGCTGTCGCGAACACCACTCCGATCGCAGCAAAAATGGTGAGTACAGGGTTTGCTTGCCACGAGCCAATGAGCGTAAGAAATTCCGCTACAAAATTCCCTAGTCCAGGTAAGCCAAGAGAAGCCAAAACAAAGACAAGTCCCATCACGCCCATGAATGGCGCTTTGGTCCAGAAGCCACCCATCACGGAAATATCTCTTGTATGAACGCGTTCATAAATTGTTCCAGCCAAAATGAACAATGCTCCTGTGCTTATGCCATGAGTGATCATTTGCATGACCACACCTTGCATTGCAATTTCATTAAATGCAAATACACCTAAGATCACAAAGCCCATGTGGCTCACACTGGTGTACGCAACCAGTCTTTTAAAATCTGTTTGTGCATACGCTAAAGATGCTCCGTACAAAATTCCAATCACGCCAAACAGCATAGCGATCGGTGCAATCTCTGCAGAAGCTTCTGGGAATAATGGAATCACAAAACGAATCAAGCCATAGGCTCCAGTTTTTAACAACAGTCCAGCCAGGATCAAGCTACCTGCAGTTGGCGCTTGTGAGTGTGCGTCTGGTAGCCAAGTATGAAATGGAACGACTGGCAACTTCACAATAAATGCTGCGAGGAAACCTAACATCAGCCAACGCTCAAAGCCGTTTGGCAAATCGGTGCCAAGCAATTGAAAGTAATCGAATGTATATGTTCCAGTTTGGCCGCCATGAATAAAATACAGACTCAAAATAGCCAGCAACATCAACAGTCCACTTGCTTGTGTGAAAATAAAAAACTTATAAGCTGCGTATCTCCGATTTTCGTGACCCCAAATTCCAATTAAGAAATACATCGGAATGAGCATTACTTCCCAGAAAAAGTAGAACAAGAACAAGTCCATGGTAAGAAAGACTCCTGTGATGCCTGCAAGTACCCACAACAAATTGAAATGAAAGAAACCAACACGCTCTTTGATTTCATTCCAGGAAATAAGTACCGCAAAAATTCCTAGAAAGAAAGTGAGCATTAGCATCAACAAACTCAATCCATCGAGTGCGAGAGAAAAACTAATTCCGAAGGAAGGAATCCAAGGAAGTATGAACTGAGCAATCCATTGACCTTCGACATTGGTTGCTTGATAAAACCAAACATAAACCGATAAAACAAAATTGGCAATCAACGCAATCAAGGAAATCCATCGTGCAAGAGCTTCGTTTTGGCTCGCTGCAATCCAAGCAAGGATTCCTGCTGCCATTAGAATTACGATGAATAAGAGTAAAATCATCTTACTTCAATTATCCTTTTAACAATCCAATTGTCAATAATAAAATCCCGCCAACGACAATTCCCATAATGTACCAGCGCAAAATTCCGCTCTGCGTAAATGATAATAATCGGTTGAACAATTCGGCAACAGCCACTAGTCCATCATAAATCTTGTCGATAATATCTTTCTTGTTAATGTTCGAAAGGAAAACAAAAGGTCGAACAAATAACTTATCATAAAGCTTATCGAAGCCCCATCCATTAAACCAAAAACTATGAAGGTCTGCCGCTGCTGATTTCAATTCATCGGCCAACTCAGGTTTCACAATAAAGAAAAAGTAAGCAACGTAAACTCCTGATATTGCCACACCAGCAGCTGTCAATTGTACTATCCATTCAATACTTTCAAAATCTTCTTGAACAGAAACTGAGGGCAACACAGGACTTAAGAAATTCGAGAATGCTGTAAAGTGACCGAACGAATGTGGAAGCTCAATAAAGCCGCCTAGTGTTGAAAGTCCTGCTAAGATTACTAATGGAATAGTCATGCCCTTGCCAGGCACATGATGAACATGCGTTTTTTCATTTCCATAAAATGTGAGGAATAACATTCGGAATGTATAGATCGAAGTGACAAATGCGCCTAGCAATGCAAACAAGAAAAACCAAATATTGCCATGTTCTCCGGCAAGTGACAACCACAGAATTTGATCTTTGCTATAAAAACCTCCAGTGATCAAAGGCAAAGCAGCAAGCGATGATGCGCCAATCAAGAATGTCCAATAAATAACAGGGAGTTTCTTTTTCAGTCCGCCCATCTTAAACATATCATGCTCGTGATGTAATGCCATGATCACTGCGCCAGCTGCAAGGAAGAGCAGCGCCTTAAAGAAAGCGTGAATCATGAAATGGAAAATTGCAGATGACCATGCGCTCACACCCAAGGCCAAAAACATATAACCAATTTGACTTATTGTTGAGTAGGCAAGCACACGTTTCAAATCGTATTGAGTCAGTGCTGCAAATCCAGCTATAACTAAAGTTGCTGCTCCTACAATTCCAACAATCATCAACGCATCGGGAGCTAATTCAAAAATCACATGTGTACGAGCAATGAGATAAACACCGGCCGTCACCATGGTAGCCGCGTGAATCAATGCGCTCACGGGCGAAGGGCCGGCCATCGCATCAGGAAGCCAAGTTTGTAATGGAAGTTGTGCCGACTTACCAACAGCCCCGCCTAATAATAATAGAGATATAATAAATGCAGTCTGCGAACCCACAGACCATTGTTGTGAAGCTTGCGTAGAAATCTCTTGAATATTTAATGTGTGAAAATTTTGGAACAGCATGAAAAGGCCAATGGCCATTGCTGTATCACCAACACGCGTAACAATGAAAGCTTTGCGAGCAGCGTATCCATTTTTTTCTTCGCTATACCAAAAGCCGATCAGTAGATAACTGCAAAGTCCCACTCCTTCCCAACCCAAATACATCAGCACTAAGTTGTCGGCAAGCACAAGCGTGAGCATTGAGCACACAAATAAATTCAGGTAGGCGAAAAATCTGGCGTAGCCATCATCATCAACCATGAACTCGGCTGAATACACATGAATTAAAAAACCGACAAAAGTGATGACAAAAATAAATACAAGAGAGAGCGCATCGAGGTGAAAAGCTACTGCTGGAGAAAATCCAGCTACATCCATCCATTGCCACGCTGTTCTATCAATCGATGTATTTGAATTTGAAATGAAACGATACGCGAGAATTAATGTAGTGACTGCAGAGAGTCCAACGCTTCCAGCGCCAATCAAAGGAACCAATCGCTTCGGCAATTTCGATCCTGCTACGATCAAAATGAACGCACCAAGTAAAGGCAGAAGAGGTATGATCAAAAGATTCATTCCCTGTTCACAGTTTTATTTATTATCGATTTCATTTTATCCTTTCATTGTGTTTGCTGCATCGCTATCCAATGTTTTCAATTGATGATGAATCTGCAGGATCAACGCCAACCCCACTGAAACTTCTGCAGCCGCCATTGTCAAAATAAAAATGAACATCACCTGACCATCAGGTTGTGCCCACTTGGAGCCGGCAACAATAAAAGCTAGGCCCGCTGCATTCAACATGATCTCAACCGACACGAGCATGAAAATGATGTTGCGCCTGATAAGCACGCCAATCAATCCAAGCATAAATAATGTGCCTGCTAGTAATAATCCGCTCGTTGCTTGCAGTTCGTTCATTCTTCAGTTTTTTCAAGAAAACGATGTACAACTTTTTTCTTCTGTCTTCCGAGGTGATACGCACCAACAATTCCCGCCATCAGCAACATACCACTGAGCTCTACTCCTAGAATATATTCTCCATACAAAGATTTACCCACATCTTTCACATCCACTACTTGACCAGTAATCCCTGTTGTGTTTCCTATTCCGATGATGTAAATCAGCTCGCCTAAAAGGATAATGCACAGAATTGCTGGTCCGACATAAACTTCTGGCGTCAGCCATTTTTTTTCTTGCTCAACCGCTTCACTTTTTAAGTTGAGCATCATGATCACAAAAATGATGAGCACTACAATTGCACCTGCATAAACGATCACTTCCAAAGCAGCCGCAAAAGGCGCACCCATGATATAAAACACAACAGCCAAAGCCATAAATGAAACGACTAAATACAACAGCGCATGAATGATATTAAATCGAGTGATCACCATGATCGTTGACAATACGGCTACTCCAGCTGCTATGTAAAAAGTCAGTTGCATTCTTATGGCATTAAGCTCTTCACGTCTACAGGTTGTTCTTCATTCTCAGCTTGTCCCTTGTCTTTTCCTCCGATTGCTAAACCAGCCACTTTATAATAATTGTATCCTTTGTATTTTCCTTGGCCGTCAATGAGCAAATCCTTTTTCTCATACACCAAATTCTGACGATTGTATTCTCCCATTTCAAAATCGGGAATCAACTGAATAGCATAAGTAGGGCAAGCTTCTTCACAGTAGCCACAAAAAATACATCTTGAAAAATTTATTCTAAAAAATTCCGGATATCGTCTTCCATTTTCATCTTCAGTTGCTTGAAGCGAAATGCAGTCCACAGGGCAAGCAGCTGCGCACAGGTAACAACCAACGCAGCGTTCACCCATATCGGGATCACGCGTAAGTACGATTCGCCCGCGCCAACGTGCAGGAAGTTTTACTTTTTGCTCAGGATATTGAATGGTCTCACGCTTGTGAAACGCATGCAAAAAAGTGAGCCACATACTTCTTACGATACTCCACATATCCTTCAAAATTTAATATTCATCTCAGCACCGCTTTGATATAAAACAATAGCGGCAGTAACCAATAAATTCAAAAGCGTTACGGGTAATAAAATCTTCCATCCAAATTCCATCAACTGATCATAACGCGGACGTGGCAATGATGCACGCAGCAAAATGAATAAGAAGATGAACACAAATGTTTTCAGTACAAACCAAACAATCGGAGGAAGAAAATCTGGGCCAAGCCATCCACCAAAAAACAGGCAAACAACCAAACTCGAGATCAACATGATACCGAGATATTCACCGACAAAGAACAATCCGAATTTCATTCCTGAATATTCCGAGTGGAAGCCAGCGATGAGTTCGCTTTCAGCTTCAGGAATATCAAATGGAAGACGGTGAGTTTCTGCAATACCTGCAATCAAGAAAGTAACAAAACCTAAAAACTGTGGAATGACATACCACATGTTTCGTTGTGCTTCAATAATGTCTTGTAAACGAAATGATCCTGAAAGCAATACTACACCCATGAGCGACAGCCCCATGAACACTTCGTATGAAATTAATTGAGCTGCTCCACGCATCGCGCCAAGCAATGCATACTTATTATTAGATGCCCAGCCACCAAGAATGATACTGTAAGCTCCCATCGATGACATCGCGAGGAAGAAAAGAATTCCGATATTGAAATCGACAACAATGAACCCTGGTGCAAATGGAATAACAACAAAACTCATCAACACTGTGATCGCAACGATAGCAGGTGCGATCACAAAGACTTTTTTATCCGCAAATGGAGGAATCCAGTCTTCTTTGAAAAAAAGTTTGAGTGTGTCAGCAAGAACAACGAGCACACCAAATGGACCAGCTCGATTGGGGCCATAACGATCTTGCCACAACGCAAGAAGTCTTCGCTCAAGCCATATCAATCCAGGGGCAATCGTGAGTAAACCCGCGAGCACTCCTGCAATGATGAGCCATGGATTTATTTGAGATTCTTCCATATTAAATTCTCAAAATAATTTTCTCTTCTTAAGTTATTTTCAACTCAACCGTTCAAATCTTTTTTATAATTCCCCAGCCTGGCAATTCCGTTGATGGCATTCCTTCCAGTCCATAAGGAAGCGCTGCAACACCAAATGGTACTGTATTATTTACTCTTACTGGCAAGAGATAAACATGTTTTTCAACTTCAAATGTTAGTGAATCACCGTCTTTCAAATTTTGCTGTTCTGCATCTTTTGCGCTGATCATCACATAAGGTTTTTGTGGCATGCGTTGTGCCACTGAAGAAGATTTTCTGCTAAGTTCTTCCGAACCAAAAATGTGGTGCGTCCACACAAGCCATAAATGATCGACTATTGGATGAAATACTTCAGGCACAGTCATGAAATAATTTGGAGTAGAATTTCCATCTGCTTCAAACATTCTCAATCCCGGATCGCCACCTTTTAATGATGCGCCAACTTCTTCTTGATATTTATTTACCGACTGCACAGAGTTCCAACCCGGTGACCAAAAGAATGGAATCATTGATGACGGTGCTTCGCCACGATAGCCTTCCATTGTATAGGAAAGTGATGAGTCTGGATCTTCTGGTGGCTTCGGTTCGCTCACATTAATATTTGCATTCATTGCCGTGCGACCGCTGTAGCGATGTGGCTCGCGAGGAATACGCTGCGCCAGCTACTCTGAAATTTGAAGGAGGCGTTACAGCATCAACACCTTTCAATAATTCTTCTTCTTCTGAAATTGCTTTTGTAATGTCTTCGAAGTTTTTCCACTTACTCATGCGTTCGTTTCCTGCATTGATTCCCATATTCAAAAGCCAACGCCAGCTTTCTTGAATAACATCGGTAGCCTCGTACACTTGAAAAAATCGCTGAGCTCGTCCTTCATTATTGATAAGTATTCCATCCGATTCAGCGAAAGTTCCAGCTGGAATAATTACATGTGCTTTTTTCAGCGTGGCATTTGGAGTGTGGTCAAGAACAATTACTTGTTTGCACATCTTCAAAAACTTATCAACTGTGGCAACAGCTCCATGACGATACAAATCGTTTTCCATAATAATTGCCGTGTCTGCATGACTGTGCAAAATGGCATTAAATGCTCCGTCTAATTTTCCTCCGCCCATCATGGCAAGGCCGAGAGAATTACATTCAAGCATCGTGAGAACAAGTCCCGTATTTTTATTTTTCTTGTGCAATGCCCACGCCACATTCGCTGAAGCGCGCATCACAGTTTCACTTTCACTTGATAAGCCAGAAATAATCACTGGCTTCTCGGCTTTCATCAAAGCTTTGGCAATTTTATCAGCTAGTTTTTTTAATTCATCAGGATAGTTTTGGACATCTGGAACTTCACTGTCGATCCGATGCGCAACCGCAAAGCCAAGTCGCGCGATATCATCTGGAGCGGCATAATATTTTTCGTCAGCTATCTCATCAAGTTTGGTATCATGGATTGTTGCGCTGAAGAAAGGTCCTTTTTTCTCCTGGATAAATTCACGTGCAGCAAAATCATTCCATCCTGGAATATTTGCTTTTGCAACTTCATTCATAGGTTGAACACGAACGGCTTGGCGAACAGCTAGCGCAAGCATTGGTGAACTGTTTGTCAAATCTTCGCCAAGAACAAAAACAGCATCAGCACTTTCCACTTCTTTCAATGAAGGCGTGCGAACAGGTCCTTCCTTTAAAATTCGGATGGCAAGCTCAGCCATGTCGTGTTCATTTTCAGAAACACCGTGATAGAAGTTATTCTTCCCGACAAGGGCTTTCAATGCAAAGTTGGATTGAATCGAAGCACGAGGAGAACCGATTCCAATCACTTTAGCTTCCTTCAATAATCGTTTGATTTCGTTAAGCACTTCATCTCGACCGATTACTTGTCCATTCATGATCGGTTCACGAACACGATCGGGTGCATTCACAAATTCATAACCAAAACGACCGCGATCGCAAATGAAATATCCATTCACCTCACCGTTATATCGATTGGCTATCATTCGAAGTGAGCCATATCTTTCTCCCGCAATGATGTTGCATCCAAGACTACAGTGCTGACATACGGAAGGAGCCATTGTCAAGTCCCACTTCCGAGTGTAATGTTGTTTTAATGTTTTATCAGTGAAGACACCAGTCGGGCAAACTTCAGCTAGATTTCCACTAAACTCGCTTTCTAAAACTCCATCTTCATGTCGGCCGAAATAAACTTTATTTCGTGATGCAAATGCATCTAAGTCTTTACCGCCAGCATAATCTTTATAAAAGCGAACGCAACGATAGCACTGAATACATCGGTTCATTTCATGATTAATGAATGGACCGAGATCTTGATTTTTGTAAGTGCGTTTCTTGTATCTGAATTTCCGATAAGAGTGTCCTGTCATCACAGTCATGTCTTGCAAATGACATGACCCTCCTTCATCACATACCGCGCAATCGTGCGGATGGTTTGTCATCAACCAACCAATCACCTGTTCACGAAATTCTTTTGCTTCAACATCTGTAATTGAAATACGTTGATTATTTGTGACGGGCTCCATGCACGACATGATGAGTCTTCCTTTCTTGTCGTTTTCGTCTTTATAAACTTTGATGGCGCACTGACGACAAGCGCCAACTGAGCCCATGGCTGGGTGCCAGCAGAAATACGGCAAATCCAAACCGAGTGTTAAGCAAACTTCCAGCAGGTTATGACCTGAGTTTACTTCGTAGGGTTTGTTATCGATATAGAGTGTTGCCATTTATTTCTTTTTCATTTCTTACATCGCTAAACTCATTGCTTTTGAATAAGAGCAATTCTTTTCATGAACATGTTTTTCAAAATCATTTCTAAAATATTTCAAGGCGCTTTGCAGTGGTTCCATCGCGCCCGGGGCCAGCGCACAGAAAGTATTGCCAGGGCCTAGCCATTTTGCATGGTCTTCCAATAATTTTAAATCTTCCTCTCTTCCATCTCCTTTCTCAATTGAGTCTAATATTTTCTCAATCCATGGAAGACCCTCACGACAGGGCGTGCAAAATCCACATGATTCTTGCGCAAAGAAATGTTCGAGATTTTTCACAAAACCAACAGGACAAGTTTTGTCGTCAAGCACGACTACTGTTCCTGTTCCCAAGCGACTTCCAGCAGCAGCGACCGAGGCAAAATCCATTTTCACATCTAGATGTTCCTCCACCAAAAAATCTGTTGAAGCTCCACCTGGCAAAGCTCCTCTGAATTTCAAACCATCTTGCATTCCACCTGCATGCTCTTCAATCAGTTCACGCAAGTGTGACTCCCATTGGCAATTCCCAAGCGCCAGGTTTTTTGACTTTACCACTCACGCCATAAATTTTTGTTCCGGCATCTTGTGTCAAGCTTAATTTCTTGAACCACTCTGCACCGTTATTCATAATGTGAGGAAGGCAACACAACGTCTCTACATTATTTACAATAGTTGGTCTGCCAAACAATCCACTCACTTGTGGAAATGGTGGTTTTGCACGAGGTGTGGCACGTTTGCCTTCAAGCGAATTCAATCAGTGCTGTTTCTTCACCACACATATATCTTCCAACTCCAGTGTGCAAGTGCATGTGCAAATCAAAACCTGAACCCAAAATATTTTTGCCGAGATAACCTGCAGCTTCAGCTTCATGAATGGCTTGCACTATTGCTTGTGCTGCAGTTTTGTAAGCCCAACGCAAAAACACAAATGATTGATCAGCTTGAATTGCAAACGCTGCAATGATCATTCCCTCAATCAACTGATGCGGAGTCTGCTCTAATAAAATTCTGTCTTTGAACGTACCCGGCTCCATTTCATCTGCATTGGCAACAAGATATTTTGGCTTGGGCGCATTCATTGGAACGAAGCTCCATTTCAAACCTGTACTGAAACCTGCACCTCCTCTTCCTTTCAAGTTTGAGTCTTTCACCAATGTTTGAACTTCTTGTGGAGACATCTTCAACACTTTGCGCAAAGCCTGATAACCGCCAACTTGCTCATACTCTTTCAAGCTGAGTGGCTTGCCGTCTTTGCGTAAATGTTGTGTTAGTGGTCTCTCCATATTTGTTAGTCTATGGTCGGTAGTCCTCAGTCCATGGACGATAGCATCCATGGACTATGGACAATCGACCTAATCGTATCGACTTAAAATTCCGTCCAATTGATCCATCGAAATATTTCTATACAAATCACTGTCAATCATAATTGCGGGCGCGCAGTCACAAGTGCCAAGGCATGGATTAGGCAACATGGTGAAGCGACCATCTTTTGTTGTTTGTCCATAATCAATGTGTAATCGTTCGCTCAGTTTTTCTTTTATTTTTTCGTGTCCCATCACCCAGCAACTGATACTATCGCAAATCAAAATAATATGTCTACCCACTGGCTGACGAAAAATCAGATTGTAGAAAGTTGCTACCGAATCCAATTCCTCAGCTGACATTTCCATATAAACAGCAACTTCTTGTAAGCTTTCATCCGAAATCCATTTGCGATGATGTTGCACTACTTTCAAAGCTTCAATACATGCTGCCTTTTTGTAAGGCACAATGCTGATTGCGTCTTCAATTCCTTTTATTTCTTCAGTCGATAACATTTCAAAATTTTCTATCTATCAATATCTGCTAACACGTAATCCATTGCTCCCAAAATGCTCAGTAAATCAGCCACAGTATATCCTTTGCTGATGTAAGGAATCATTTGCATATGCGCGAATGATGGTGTGCGAACACGCATGCGATAAGGGGAAGTATTTCCATCACTTATTGCATAATAACTGTTTGCCCCTTTCGTAGCCTCGATGCAGCTCATGGCTTCACCCGGAGGAATTACCGGTCCCCAACTCACATTCAAAAAATGAGTGATCAAAGTCTCAATATCTTTCATCGTATGTTTCTTAATTGGCGGAGTCGCCTGTGGATGATCTGATTTATATGCACCTTCAGGCATGTTCTTCAAACATTGTTCAATGATTCGAAGACTTTGACGCATCTCTTCTACACGAACCGCTGCACGATCATAGCAGTCACCATTTTTTCCTATTGGAATTTCAAATTCAAAATTTTCGTAACCCGAATAAGGTTGCTTCTTGCGCAAGTCCCATTCCAAACCACAGGCTCTCAAGTTTGCTCCCGTTGCTCCCCACTCGATTGCTTCTTTCTTAGTAAAAATTCCGATGCCCTCAGTGCGCGCTTTGAACAAACTATTTTGCATCACCATTTTGTCGTACTCTCTCAACTTTGAAGGAAAATAATCAATGAAGTTTTTCACAAGAATTTGCCAGCCGTTTGGAAGATCTTGTGCAACACCTCCAATACGAAACCAATTCGGATGCATACGACCTCCGCAAACAGCTTCCACAACATCAAATATTTTTTCACGGTCAGTGAACATGTAGAACACTGGTGAGAGTTGACCAACATCCTGAGCGAATGTTCCATACCAAACCAGATGACTCGCAATTCTGAAAAACTCGCACATCATCACACGAATCACTTGTGCGCGAGCTGGCACTTGAATACCAGCTAGTTTTTCAACAGCCAATAAATAAGCAAGATTATTATTTACTCCTCCGAGATAGTCTACTCTATCAGTGTAAGGAATATACGTATGCCATGATTGACGTTCTGCCATTTTCTCTGCTCCACGATGATGAAAGCCAATGTCTGGCACTGCATCAACAATATCTTCACCATCAAGTTGAAGAATTATTCTGAGCACTCCGTGTGTTCCTGGATGTTGTGGGCCTATGTTGAGGAACATGAAGTCTGCATCTTCACTTTGCGTTTGTAGTCCCCATTCTTTCGGATTGAATTTCAGAACCTCCTGTTCGCGATCTACTTTTTCATCAAACAATTGAAATGGTCCCAACTCTGTAGCGCGTGCAGGATGTTCTTTCCGGAGCGGGTGTCCTTGCCAAGTCATTGGCATTAAAATTCTTCGAAGGTTGGGATGTCCATCGAATTTAATTCCGAACATATCAAACACTTCACGTTCGTACCAACTCGCATTCATCCAAAGCTTGGTTATACTTGGCAATGAAAGTTTATCGTCCGTGAGTGCGACTTTAATTCTTAGGAAAGAATTTCTTGCAAAAGAATAGATGTGATAGACAACTGTGAAATGATCTGATGGATAACCGGATTCTTTTTTGCGAGCTCGTTCATCAATCGCTGTGATGTCGTAGAGTAGAGGATAAGGACTTTGAATTTCGTTTTTTAAGTGCTGAAGAACCTCGAAAATCTTTATAGACGAAACCCACAGGGTAACAATGTTATCCCGGGTTGCTTGCTTGGAGACCGAATCTTCTCCAAACTTCAACTGTAATAGTTCAGGTGGATCTAAATCTTCCATAAAACTGAATACAGGTTTGACTTACAATTTTCAATTCAAACTCTTCTCACTTCTCAACTCATCATCTCAAAATATTTTTAGTTCGCTTAATTATTTTCGTTTTTAAATTTCATCAGGAGAGCGGAAGTCAGTCATCTGCATTCGTTTCTCACGTTTCATTTCTTTTACGGAAGGTTTTTCCGGTCTTATTATTCCTTGATCACCAATTGTCCAACTTAGCGGACGAGTTTCTTTTCCAACGCGTTGCTGAAGTAAAGTCAACCCTTCCATAAATGCATCGGGTCTTGGAGGGCAACCGGGCACATAAACATCTACAGGTAAAAATTTGTCTACGCCCTGCACTACACTATATATATCATACATTCCGCCAGAGTTGGCGCATGATCCCATCGAGATCACCCAACGTGGTTCCATCATTTGTTCATGGAGTCTTTTGATGATTGGAGCCATCTTGATGAAAACCGTTCCTGCAATAATCATTACATCAGCTTCACGAGGTGTGCCTCGAATTACTTCGGCACCAAAACGTGCAACATCATATTTAGGAGTCATGCTTGTTGCCATTTCCACAAAGCAACAAGAGAGGCCAAAATGAAAAGGCCACATCGAATTTTTTCTGCCCCAGCGCAACAAATCGTGGACTGTACTTAACACAAGACTTTGGCGAACCGCTTCTTCCATCGAGCCGGTTCCTTGGGTTGCGCCAACAGGCTCTTGCGCGTTACTTAACCACCATTTCATGCGTCAATAGTTTTTTGTTAAGGTCATACTGAATGGCCGAACACATATTCATCATTGATGTCCGATTACTTTGAGGCCATTTCATCTTCTTGAATTATTTTTTTGTAAGCTTTTAAAATCTTTTTGCCGTCAGGACCGAAATCGAGAGCGCCATTTCTCCATTCGTAGATCAACACAATAACAAGGAGAATGATAAATGTGACAACGCCTGCAAAGCCAAGCCAACCCAATTCGCGAAATGCAATTGCCCATGTGAAAATGAAAATTGTTTCAACGTCAAAAATGACGAAGAGCATCGCAATCATATAAAATTGAGATGAGAAGCGAAGTCGGGCATCGCCCTCGCTAACAATTCCACCTTCATAAGGCTCGTTGGTCGCACGATCTTTATGACGCCCTCCTAAAAAATAGGAGAGCCCCAACATGGCACCGATCAAACTACATACGATCGCGCCATATACTACAAGCGGCCACAGTACAATATTGTCGTCTGAACTTCCCAAAACTTATTTGCCTCCCGCAAATTTTTTTTAGTACAACTCAAGAACACAATAAAAAATGTAACGCTTGCATCCGCAAAAAAAGAGTGCGGGTGCTTTTAAATAACAAAATGAAGATATGGCTTTTAGTCAGAAAACAAAAAAATGTCGTGTAATTTTTTTGGCTTACTTAAATCCATAATAAGAGGGGCATTCCAAATTTTTATGAAGCCTGCGAATCCGAGTGCGATAATTAATCATAAACTCATGAGAGCCATTGGAAAACATGTTTATGGATGATGTTGTCCAATCATATGAATAGGCAACATGGATTTTATCACTGAGTTTTAACTCAATAAAGGTGATAACGGCATCGATCGTTCTATAAGAAACTCCTGCGCTGCACACATCATAAAAAACAAAAGCTGCATTCAAATCCAAACTTAGTGGTTGACCTTCTTGTGAACGGAGTAAAATCGATGGATTTAGTTTTACTGTCTGCATCCTGTTGATAGGAAACATCCCTCCTACACGCAAGAAATAATACCGAGCTTGTCTAATCTGATTAGCCACCGCGTTGAGGTCATTATAATTGACTCTGTTGTTGATCAACATGGGCACAGAAAATCCAACAAAGAAGTTCTTTCTACGGTAAAACATGCCTGTGCCGATGTTAGGCTTGAATTGGTTTACTGAAGCAAAGGAAGGATCGCCAGAGTTAGTATTGTTACCACTATTATTATTGTATAAAGAAAGGTTGCTAAAATCAGCTCCAAAAAAATCGAAACCTGCCTGAAGTCCAAATGATAAAATTGACTGCGGAAATTTCAAGAAGTAAGCATAACTGAAATACACGTTTTTGTTTGAATAACTTCCGATGTTATCCACATTGATCAGCATTCCCACTCCCATTTTATTATCCAACAAAGATGTGTGTGCGCTAAACAAATAAGTTTTCGGTGCTCCAGGAAAGTTCACCCATTGATTCCTGTACATCGATGTAGCGCTGAGTTGCACATGACTTCCTGCGTACGCAGGATTTATTATCAACTCATTAAAATAATATTGCGAGAACACTGGTGTCTGCTGAGACTTGCACACAACTGCCGACAAGACCAAAAGAAATATAATTATGCCTTTCATTTTCTTGATTTTTTATTTGACTATTTCCAAATAACCAGCAAGCGGTTTTGCACCATCGCCTCGATCTATCAAATAGAAATAAGTACCGTCTGGCAGCCACGTACCCATTGGGCTCACACCTCTGTTGGAATGTCCATCAAAGAAAACAGTTGCGTTATCGTAGCCATGTTCTTCATAAACAAGTGTTCCTGCGCGATTGAAAATCCTCACATTATTATTGGGGAACATTTCAATACAACCGATTCTAAACATTTCATTCAATGCATCACCATTTCTTGAAATGCCATTATAAGGGCGAACATCATTTTTGATTTGAAACTGAACTGAATCTGAACAACCTTCAGTGGTAGTTACCTTAACAGAATAAATTCCAGCGCTCAGTGTATCAATTACAGGGCCAGTCAACGGAGGATCTCCAATACTCCATACAATACTTTCAATAGAAACATTATTGCCTAGGATAACCTCCGCTCTACCATTTCCATAAGAATGACCGGCTTCATCTTTTAGATCACAACCAGAGCCAACGGTCTTAACGTCAATAATTGGATAAACTAGTTTTGTTTTTATTTCTCCAGTCGCTGAAGGAGAAATACATCCCGTGATTCTGCTTTGCGCCTCCACCGTATACAATCCGATATCAAGACCGGGATTTGTTGGAGCCCAAGTATCTCCAGTAAAATCAGGTGACGACTTTACAGTTGATCCACGCGACCAGTAAAAAATATAATCCTTAGTATCGCCATTGATTGAAGCGCTGATGGCTCCATTTTTTGTTCTGCAACTTGTTACGTCCGAGATGACAGTAACCGTTGGTGCGGGAACAGCAGTAAAGTCGTTAGTAATCTCAATGGATGATACACTTGGACATGACGTGATAATATTGGTTGCAACAACTGTATAAAGTGTATCTGTCAACGCAATGATTTCAGAACCAGTATAGATCGGAGCGACTGTTGTATCCGTTCCTAAATACCAATTGAATTTGTAACTGATACTGTCCTTAACTCCAGCATTATCAACAGAAGCCGAGGCAACTCCATTGGGTCTTGCAGAATCACAATTCGTTACTGGAGAAATTTGAACAGCGATGGGTGCAGTAAATATGCGACCATCTTGAATAACAACTGTTTCTGTAGCTTGACAAAAATTATCCGCATTATCAATCGCAACAACAGTATAAGGTCCTTTATCCAATCCATTAACAAGTCGGCCGTTATAGGTTGGTGTTCCCCCTACGATGTTTCCAGTATACCAAGTAAAACTGTAGTTGTTTGAAAAATTGCCTGAACTGTTGGGATCTGTATTCGCGATAAACGCAAAAACAATTCCGTTCAAAGGAGTACAATTTGTGAGCGGAGACGAAGACGCATCTATCACTACTGGAGCGATTTCCAATGGCAAATGATATGTATCAACGGCTTTGCAATTATTCGTGTTATTGATTGCTTCAACCGTGTACACAGCTTCAGTTGCTGGCGACACGATTGAAATGTTATTAACTGTCTGCGAGCTTTGATTCGACAGGGCCACTTCCAGAAGTTCCTATATACCAATTGTAGGTATAGCCCGTTCCACTAGTTCCAGTTGCTGTTGCCGTAAGTGACCCTAGATTATTTGCTGGTTGCAGACATCTTGTAGGCAAAACAAAATCAGTAAGCGCTACAGAAACCGTTCCGATGGTCTGATCATTTATTGTGAATTGTACCGGAGAAGATGAAGAACAATTATTGGCTGTGTTTGTTGCAAGAACAAAATAAGTACCAGCATTAAGAGGACTCTGAGTATTTGTGTTACCGGGTAGCAACGTCATCGCAGCGTCATACCATTTGAACGTATAATTGGCTAATCCCACTGAAGTGCCATTCTCGCTGATCGAATTAACAGTAGCTGACCCATTGGTAGCATTGCACAGTGTCTGTGGCGTTGTTGAGAGATCGGCCGTGGCTAATGAAATTATTGGCGGATTATCCGTTATGAAAAATGATTCAGTACTGAAACATCCTGTGGAGATCGAAGTAACTTCTGCAGTGTAGGTTCCACCTTTTAGATTTTGAGCTGACTCGCCATGAACACCTCCCACGCTTCCAGTAGTCGTACCCAAAGGAGGAGAACTAATCGTAGCTCCTTCAAACCAACTGAAGTTATAATTTACTGGATTTGCACCGCCATCGATATTTACCGTGATCGTTCCATTAGGCGTAACTCCCGAACAATTTGTATTCGCATTCTGAACCACAGAAGTAATCGCTGGGTTGACTGCATTTTGTAAAATCTGTTCAGTAAAAGGAACTGACTTACAGCCCACCAAATTATTTCCACTTGGTCCAGTACAGATGGCTTCGAAAGTATAAAAGCCTGGAGCCATCGCAACTGAAGTTGTATAATCTGATTGACCTGCGACTCCGTGAATTACTTGAAGCAGAGTTCCTGATGCATTTGATCCTTGATAAACATTAATATCAAAATCACTTTCGTCAAAAACACTAGTTGGAGAAGAAGGAACCAAGTGAACGGTCACATTTCCATTGTTGCCTGGCACACAGTTCGTAACATCATTTTGCGAAACGTACGTGAGCTTTTGACTATTGGCAAAAGGCAAATCAAAAGGTTGAGAAGCGGAGCATCCGCTGTTTTTATCTGAAGCAACTACAGAATAAACTCCTGTCGGAATATTTGAAATAACTGTGTTGCCTGGACTGGAAGGAATTGTTTGAGTAAGTAATGCAGGTGCACTAAAAGGTGCTCGTCCCGAATACCACTGGATATCATAACCAAGTGTATTACCAGGTGCTGAAACAGCAACGCCCAATGTTCCCGCAGGGTTTGTACAATCGCTCGGATAAATTGTAAGTGAATTGACAAGCGTCATACTAATAACAGGAGATTTATCAGCACTGTTACTGAAATCGGTGCCGCTTGGCAATTTGTTTTAGAATTGAAGGCACTTACAGTATAAACTCCTGGTGACAAATTATCAAGCACATTATCTGTATCAGAAAAATCCGTTGACGTTTTTACTGATGAGCCCTTGTACCATGAAAATATATAGTCAGTTACTACACCAGAGGAAACTGATGCCGTTGCACTTCCATCGTAAGGAGTGCAATGTGTAACATCTACTTCAGTAGCTGAAAGCGTAGGTATAACAATGGTAGTATTGATTGTAACTTCATCTGTGTCCGAGCAACCCGTAACATTATCAGTAGCCAGAACAGTATAAATACCTTGACTCAATCCAGATACAGTGCTCGTATTCGCAATACTATTTGACGCAGAAGTATTCTGTCCTTTAAACCATGTGAAAGTATAACCTGTAGTTACGCCACCCACATCCGCGGATGCAGATCCATTTAGTTTTGTAATCACAAGATGTCTGATCGGATATCTTATTTGCTTTGACAATAATTGCCGGAGTCTGATTTATTTTCACCGTTGTTGGCGGACTGCTCGAACATTTGAGAATATTGTCGGTTGCAACAACAGTGTATGATCCCTGTGTCAAGTTGCTATATGTTGGACCTGTAAAGTCTGATGTTGGCTTTACAGCAGTTCCATTGTACCAGTTAAATGTATAGTTAGAAGTGTTCCCACCTACATCCGCAGAAGCGCTACCTGAATTTGTTGTTGAACAAACTGCATCAATGGTAGTAACGTGGAGAACAACAGGAGTTGTGCTGTTGGGAATCGCATAGAATTATCGACTGACAACCTGTGATTAGAAGTCACCAATACTGTATAAGTTGTGTTCTTCAAGTGCGAAGCAGTTGCATTTACTCCAATCTTTGGAGAAGTGAAAATGTCGTTGCCTTCATACCATGCGAAAGTATAATTAGTAGTATCAACTCCTCCGTTGACCACAGCCTTAAGAACTCCGTTTGGATCTTTGCAGTTTGTAAACGGTTGAACCAAATTGATCTTAACTGTTGGCGGTGCGTTGTTAACCAGATTTACTTGGACACTAACAGTATCTGAGTTACACTGAAACGAATTTGATTTTGCAAAGACTGAATAATTCCCATTAGGAATATTTGAATAAACTGATCCAGTAAAATTCGGAGTTCCACTTACAGGAAGACCAGAATTAAACCAATAGAAAGTATAAGGCGCTGTTTGTTTTACTCCATTTACTAAACGATATGCAATAACAGCTCCATTATCAGGAGAAGAGCTGCTACACTTGGTGTCGTCTGCTAATTTTTCAGCAATGATTGGAAAAGGTAAAGGATTAATTGACAATACATGTAAGGAGCATCGTAGTTACATTCTAGAATGTTAGTGTCTCGGCAAAACAACAGGTGGCAAAGATACCCGTCGTCATGGTCATGTAGCCATATAGATGTAAACGGAGTGCCGGGACCAGTAAGTAGTAATATTAGAGACAGTCAACGTATCACCTGGCTTCAAAGGAGCAGGAAATTTTACAACAACTGTTGTGAGTTTTTTTAACACTACCAGCTACCCTGGATCTCCATTATAAAAAGTGATAGGCAAGTTGGTGGTGACAGTTTCATCACCATGATTAGTGACTTTAAATGAAGCAGTAAAATTTTGATCTGGACATATAGGCGGTGTGATAATCAAAGAATCGAAACTATCGAAAGATCAAGGTGCTGTTCGGATTCTCTAATGTCTCCCTATTAACCTTAGCAATAC
>JASGIR010000028.1:0-15051 GCA_049840975.1 Cyclobacteriaceae bacterium
TAATTAGTAAACGCCTTGCGGCCGAAACCTCCACCAAAAAAGTCATGTTCACTTTTACTTTGTCTGGAGAAATTTTTAGCGCGCCAGCAGTAACGCCTTGAATCCAATCAGGTCCTTGAATCGGTCCCCACATTTTCGCAGCGGCTCCTTTTACGTCAGCGATACAATTGAGCGGCTCCATGCAGCTGTGAGATTCGTACGGAGTTTCGTAAAGCGCTTCAAGTTTTTTTTTCGGCTTTTTGAAAAGCATCTTGAAAATTTCCTTGAGTCTTATAAGAGATCAAATTTCCTTTCTGAAGTTGATCTTTCATCTTCTCATACAATTGTTCTGTACGATGATGATCAAACCCCGAATCATCCCATTCGACTTTCAAAACTTTTCGCCCCTGCATCGCTGCCCAAATACTGTCGGCAACAACAGCAACTCCTTCATATAAATGTTCGAATACCAAGCGATTGGTTTTGAAAACAAACTTTACTCCAGGAATTTTTTTTGTCTCGGTATCATCAAAACTTTTCACTTTGCCGGCAAAGCGTGGATTACGCTCGACAACTGCGTACATCATACCCGGCAATTTTTTATCAATACCGAAAATGGCAGTTCCATTCGTTTTCAATGGAGTGTCTTGTCGTGGCAATGGCTTGCGAAGAATTTTATAATCCTTTGGATTTTTCAACTCAACATTTTTCGGAGGACTCAATTTCGATGCATCAGCAACGAGTTCTCCGTAATTGAATTTTTTCCCCGTTGGTTTGTGAATGACGAAACCATTTTCAGCATGGCATTCCGACTTACTCACATTCCATTTGTTAGCAGCAGCTTCGATCAGCATCTCGCGGGCGGAGGCACTGAGTTGCAAAAGCTTTCTATAGCTACCACGAATGGTTGAGCTTCCACCTGTAATCTGACTTCCATATTTTTTGCCATCGCCTTGTGCGAAGACAATATTTACTTGATCGAGATTTACCTCGAGTTCTTCTGCTATGATTTGTGGAACTGATTGATATGAACCTTGCCCCATCTCAGCGCGATGATTGGTGATCGTCACTTTCCCAGAATTGTCAATTGAAATCCAAGCATTCAATTCAATGCCTAGATTTTCTGCTATTTGTCTCTCAGGTTTCCATTTCTTTCCCATCGGCCGGAAAATAAATTCCCAACGAAAGAGCAGCGCCAGTCATACCAGTAAGCCTGATAAAATTTCTGCGCGATATATTTTCTTTGATCGTCTCCATGTCGATTTAAAGTTTACGCCATTTGAAGCAGTTTTAATCGCTTTGCGAATTCGCACGCATGTGCTGCATCTGCATATGTGACCTTGCATGTGCGCCTCGATATCTTTGTCGGTTGGCTTGGTACCCGTTTTAATAATGCAGCAGCAGCCATGATCTGCCCGCTTTGACAATAACCACATTGCGGCACTTGTTCTTTGATCCACGCTCGCTGCACAGGATGAGAATTATTTTCAGACAAACCTTCAATTGTGGTGATGTCTTTGCCAGAGGCAACTTTTACGGGCATGGAGCATGATCGAATCGGATTGCCGTTAAGATGAACGGTGCAAGCACCACATTGCGCAATGCCGCAGCCGTACTTTGTGCCAGTAAGCCCTACAAGATCGCGGATTGCCCACAACAGGGGCATCGCTGGGTCAGCTTCAATGGTGTGATTTTTTCCATTGATTTTCAAAGTGAACGAAGCCATAAGATTTTTGGATTGTAGGTTGAATATACAAATTCAGAGAGTGAAAAACAGGAGAATTTTGACGAATGAAAATCCAATCGATTATATTGCCTTATCCAAATAATCCCTCTATGAAAAAAATTTCGACTCTCGCTTTTATTTTCATTTGTACGTTCTCTTTAGCTCAAAAGAAAGTCAACTCCGCAGATAAGCTTGCCGGAATTGATGTTAAACTTCAGGCGCTTCTCACGGAATGGAAAGTGGCTGGCTTTGCGGTAGCTGTAGTTGAAAAAAATAAAGTGATTTATTCTAAAGGTTTCGGCTTTCGCGATTATGAAAATAAAAAACCCGCAACACCAAACACATTGTTTGCCATTGGCAGTTGCAGTAAGGCATTCACCTCAGCTTTGCTCGGACAATTGAGGAATGAAAATAAAGTTTCGTTTGACGAAAAGCCTTCCAAGTATATTCCAGAATTGAAATTTTTCAACGGTGAAATGAATGACAATATCACTGTGAAAGATATGATGTGTCATCGTACAGGTTTACCTCGCCATGATTATTCATGGTATTTTTTCAACACTCCTTCAAAAGATAGTTTGATAAGAAGAATTCAATTCATGGAACCTTCAGCACATGTACGTGAACGCTGGCAGTACAACAACTTTATGTTTTTAGCACAAGGTGTTATCACCGAAAAAGTCACTGGCGATACTTGGGAGAAGAATATTTCGGAAAAATTTTTCAAGCCGCTCGGCATGACCACTTCCAATACTTCAATTGCTGAACTTGAGAAAAGCGCGGAGCCATCGTTGGGCTACGAAGTCAAAGATGATAAGGAGATAAAGAAACTGGATTATTATCACATCAGTGGAATGGCACCGGCTGGTAGTATAAACAGTTCTGTAAATGAAATGGCCAATTGGGTGAAGACTTGGATCAATGGAGGCAAATTCAATGGAAAAGAAATTATCCCTGCAGCTTACGTGAATGAAGCAATGGGTTCACAAATGGTGATCAGCGGAGCAACGCCTTCAAAAGAACATCCTGACTTGCATCTTTCAAACTACGGATATGGTTGGTTTTTATCCTCATATAAAGGTCACTATCGTGTTGAGCACGGTGGCAACATTGATGGTTTTTCAGCAAGCACTTCTTTCTATCCAAGCGATAGTATTGGTGTTGTGGTTTTAGTAAATCAAAATGCATCTTCAGTTCCTTCAATTGTGCGAAACATAATAGTTGATCGACTGTTAGGACTTTCTCAAAGCGATTGGAGCAAAGAATTAAAAGATGCAGCAGATAAAGGAAAAAAAACTGAAAAAGATTTGCAAGCGAAGTCAAGTGCGAAGAAAGGAACTAAGCCTTCACATCTGTTAGAAGATTTTGAAGGGAAATATTCTAATCCAGGATACGGAACATTTTCAATCGTATCGAAACGCGATTCATTATTCGCTTCACTTGGCAAAAGTCAGTTTTGGTTGAAGCATTATCATTATGATGTGTTTCAACCATTTGAAATAAATAAACAACACAAAATTGACACAGCAGAGAGAAGTAACATTCGCTTTAATTTTCACACGAATAACTCTGGCGAAATTGAAAATGCACAAATCAGTAATCTTGAGGGAAGCCTGAATAAGCCATTAGAATTTTCACGTCAAGCAGCAACGAAAGACATAAAACCAGAGGACCTTAAAAAATATGTGGGCGATTATGAATTGGGTGGTATCGTTGCAAAAGTTTATGTCAAGGCGGAAAAGATTTTGTATTTGTTTGTGCCAGGTCAACCCGAATATGAATTAATCTATTTAGGAAGTGATAAATTTTCAATAAAAATTCTGAACGGTTACAAAGTAGAATTTCAGCAGGCGAATGGCGTTGTTACAGGTTGCTCGTTCGTTCAGCCTAATGGAACATTCAAAGCAAAGAAAAAGTAATGATGAAATCTTTTTTTGTAAAGCTGTTTCTGCTTTCATCCATTGCGATAAAAGCTCAGATTATATCGGGTGTGGTTTTGGATTCGAAAACCAATCAACCTTTGCCCTATGTTCACATCGGTGTGCCCAATAAAAATATGGGCGTGATTTCACGTGATAACGGAAAATTTGAAATCGACTTATCAAAGGCGGATAAAGACGAAGAACTCGTTTTCTCAATGCTTGGTTATACAGTTGTCAAAAAGAAAATTTCTTCACTTCTCTCTACCAAAGACTTAGAAATAAAACTTGTCGAGGAGGTTAAGCAACTAAAAGAAGTTGTAGTCCGCAATGAAAAACCAAAACCGATAAAATTGGGTCGGTTCAAACCATCAAACACCACCATGGGCCAAAGCATGCTCAAAGATTTTGGCTGTGGCAACGAGTGGGGGTTACGAATTTTTAATAAAGACAAGAAATTTTGGATTGATAATGTTCAGTTTCATATGCGATTCAATACGGTTGATAGCATATTGTTTCGTATCCAAATTTATAAGGTGAAAGATAATATGCCTGGCGAAAGTATTTTACGCGAAGAAACTTTTGTGACAAGTCATAATGGTCAACATTGGATTTCAAAAGACTTAGAACGACAGGCGCTTGTGCTTGATCAAGATGTCATTGTTGCTTACGAAGTAGTGCGTGTTTGGTACAGCAAGACTTCAGATAATGAATTGTTCTTTACTTATGGAAAGGGCTACGAAGAAGGGAAAGTTTATTCAAGAGCATCAAGTTTGGATTCTTGGAAAATTGGAGAACGAGCACCCGCAGCGATTCCAGTAGCTATGTTTTTGACTGTATCGGAATACTGATTTTATTTGTTGCATGGTTAACGATCCTGAACTTAGTGGAAAATATTTGGGCACGATCTCTCAAGATTTCGTGAAGATTGCCGATACTTTGAAAGAAGCTTCGTATCAGATTCGCAAAGCAGGCTTTGACCATCCCGTGTTTGCCATCTCAAAAGAAGAAATTCCTATCGGTCAACTTTTGGTGGGGAAATTTGAATTGAACCTCGACTGGAATTATTATGCTTCGTTCATGGACGAATTTGTTCAACGCGAACTTATTGGCAAAGACAAACAAGAAGATTTTATTAAAGCCTACAAAGATCCAGATGAGTTTTGTTGTCTCTTCGTTGTTGATGAAGAGTTCACAAATTTTGTTTTCATTCCTTACCCAGAGGATTGATCCTAAAAATGTTTCCAGCCTTGCGCTTGAAGTGGTACAACAGTTCCCTGCTTTGAGATCATCACATTTTGTTTTGCATTGTCATGCATGTGTCCGATGAAATGGATGTCAGGATGATTTTTCAATTTTTCAAAATCTGAAGGATTTATCGTAAAGAGTAGTTCATAGTCTTCTCCACCGTTAAGCGCAGCTGTTGTTGGATCAATTTTAAATTCGATAGCTGTATCGTATGCTTGAGAATCAATCGGAATTTTATCTTCAAAAATTTTAACTCCGAGATTCGAATTTTTCACCAAGTGAAATAGTTCACTCGCCAGCCCATCGGAAATATCGATCATCGATGTTGGTACAATATTTTTTTCGGCCAGTTCGTGAATAATATCCATTCTTGCTTCTGGCTTCAATTGGCGACCAACTAAGTATTCATATTTCTCAAGATCAGGTTGCATTTGCGGATTCGCCTGAAAGACTTGTTTCTCTCGTTCTAAAACTTGAAGACCAATAAATGCAGCTCCCAAATCGCCAGTCACACAGATAATGTCATTTGCTTTAGCACCATTTCGCAAAACCGTTTTTTCTTTTCCTGCACGACCAATTACCGTGATTGAGATAACAAGCCCTGAAGGCGATGATGTGGTATCGCCTCCAACTAAATCAACTCCATAATTATTGCACGCTGCTTTTATCCCTTCGTAAAGTGAATCAACAGCCTCAAGAGAAAAACGATTACTTAAGCCAAGCGAAATCACAATTTGCTCGGGCTTACCGTTCATCGCGGCTATGTCACTCACATTTACAGCCACAGCTTTATATCCTAAATGTTGTAAAGGAACATATGCAAGATCAAAGTGTGGCCCTTCGATGAGCATATCAGTACTGATCAAAATATTTTCTTTTCCGATGTCAATTATTGCAGCATCATCACCTATTCCTTTTGTGGAAGAAGGATTTTGTAACGAGAAGTTATTCTTGATTCGATCGATTAATCCAAATTCACCAAGCTGAGCTATTTCCGTTCGCTGTTCCATGAGAAGAATTTTGACAAAAGTACGATTTGAAATTATCTGAATTGAAAAAAAGGAAATACAGAACCAGCAGAGAATTCACTATGATCTTTTGGTAATTCCAAAAAACCATCAACATCCTTCAGGTTTATAAAATCCCCGGAGCCACCACCAGCATCAGGATATGCCATCAACTTCCCATTTTCATTTTCAATTTTCACCTGAAGAAAATAAGTGAGCGAGGGTGTGAAAGAAAAATCGCTGGCCAAGATTGCGTTCTTAGGTTTTAATTCTTCTCGCAAACTTTTCCTAAGCCAAGGTTTCACGTATCGATGAAAGCACATAAAAGTGGAAACAGGATTGCCAGGCAATGCAAACACGAAATTTTTATCGGATACACCAAACCACATTGGTTTGCCAGGCCGCTGACTTACTCCGTGAAATAATTTTTTTACGCCTAACGTTTCCAAAACTTTGGGAACAAAGTCCAACTTACCTTTTGATACACCGCCAGACAGAATAATCAACTCAAATTTTTCTAAAATCGATTTCAGATTTGTAGCCAAATCATTTTCGTCATCTTTCAAATGAAACGATTCTGTTTTGCAGCCAAGTTTATTCAATTCACTAACGATGGCATAACTATTTGATTTCCGAATTTGATGTGGAAGCGGAGTTTGAACCACATTCACTAATTCATCTCCAGTAGAGATCACAGCAGCACTGGGGGTTTTATAAATTTTTACCTCGGATGTTCCGACTGATGCGAGTATGGCAATTTCAACAGAAGAAAGTTTTAAGCCTGGTTGCAAAAGGATCTCATTTTGCTTTGCATCACTTCCCTTCTTGTGGACATTTTGATTTTGAAATACAGACTCTCTCAAAATAGAGGCGACTTTATCATTTATTTTCAGATTCTCATAAGGAACCACGCTGTCGGTTCCTTGGGGCAAAGGCGCGCCTGTCATGATTTCAATACAATTATTATTGTCTGACAGAATTTGTTGGAGTTGACCCGCAACTTGAAGCCCTTCAATTACAAATTGTGTTTGCCCTTTTTCAAAACTCGAGAATGAAATTGCAATGCCATCCATCGTTGCTCTATTGAATGGAGGCAAATCACGGTCCGCACGAATCTCTTCCGCTAAGATTTTCTCAATGCTATTTTTAAGTGATACATTTTCTATAGCCGGGTTGAATAAATGAGCTTGAATAACTTTTTCGGCCTCTCCAACACTTACCATCGAATTCGTATTTTTGTTTAGACCAATTTATGAAGAAAAAACTCAGTCATTTAGATAAGCGTGGACTGCCAACAATGGTAGATGTATCTGAGAAAAAAATAACTGTACGTACAGCCGAGGCTAGGGCCAGAGTCTTTTTACCTAAGGAGATATTAAGTGAGGTTGTCAATAATAAGCTGGTCACAAAAAAAGGATCCGTTTTTCAGACCGCGATTATTGCTGGTGTTATGGCTGCAAAAAAAACGCATGAGTTAATTCCACTTTGCCACCCACTTTTAACTGAGGATTGTCAAATAAAAATTTCATTAAAGAAGAATCACGCAATCATCGATTCATCTGTGAAAGTAACAGCTAAAACGGGGGCGGAGATGGAAGCGCTAACTGCAGTTAGCGTGGCCGCACTTACTATATATGATATGTGTAAAGCCGTTTCCCATGATATTGTTATCGATGGAATACAATTGATCAGTAAAACAGGCGGAAAGAAGGATTTCAAGCGTGGATAAAAGGTTGATAACTCAGTTTTTCAAGCAACTCTGCTTAAAAAGGGACATAACATTGTTCATTTCAGGGGCTTAAAGTGAGCCTATTCTATATTTTTTCAATCTCGTACTTGTTAGGTATGCATTAGTTCCTATCTTTGCAGTCCTTTTTGCGGGAGAAGACCGCAAATCGGCTTAAAATCAGCAATTATGCCTGGAATAATAGGACGTAAAGTAGGAATGACCAGCGTTTTCGGCCCAGATGGCCAAAGCGTGCCGGTTACAGTTATTGAAGCTGGCCCTTGCGTAGTTACTCATGTAAAAACACAAGAGACCGATGGATATAAGGCTGTTCAATTGGCTTTTGGCGAGAAGAAAGAAAAAAACACGTCTGATGCCATGGTAGGCCATTTCAAAAAAGCAGGCACTACTCCAAAAAGAAGCGTTGTTGAGTTTCGTGATTTCAGTGATGAGTTTGCAAGCTTGATTGAATTAGGTAAAGAAATAAAAGTGGCTGATGTATTTGTTGAAGGCGACTTCCTGGATGCAGTAGGCACTTCAAAAGGTAAAGGTTTCCAAGGCGTTGTTAAACGTCACGGATTTAGCTGGTGTTGGTGGCCAGACTCACGGTCAGCACAATCGCCTTCGCGCACCTGGTTCTATGGGTAACGCGTCTTTCGCTTCACGTGTAATTAAAGGAAAACGTTTGCCTGGCCGTATGGGTGGCGAGCGTGTAAAGAACACCAACTTGAAAGTGGTGAAAATCATGGCTGACCAAAATCTAATCGTAGTAAGCGGCTCACGTTCCAGGTGCTAAGAACTCAACTATAATCCTTCAAAAGTAATGGACATAGCAGTATGTAAAATATAGTGGTGAAAAGACGGGACGTAATGTTAGCCTTTCTAATGAGGTTTTCGGTATCGAGCCTAATGACCACGCAATTTATTTGGATGTGAAAAGCTTCTTGGCTAACCAACGTCAGGGAACTCACAAGTCCAAGCAAAGTAATGAAATCACTGGATCTTCTAAGAAGATCGAAGAAGCAAAAAGGAACTGGTGGTGCTCGTGCGGGTAATATTAAAAACCCTCAGTTCAAAGGTGGTGGACGTATCTTCGGTCCTGTTCCTCGTGACTACTCATTTCAAGTTGAATAAGAAAGTAAAGGATCTTGGCACGTAAGTCAGCTCTTACTTATAAAGCAAAAGATAATTCAATTGCCATAATTGAAGACTTCAACTTCGAAGCACCGAAGACAAAACAGTATTTGAAATATGTTGAAGTCGCTCTTTCATTGGATGATAAAAAGACACTTGTTGGTTCTTCCTGAGCTGAACAAGAATATTGTCTTATCTGGAAGAAAGTATCAGAACACAAAAGTTATAACAGTAGATCAGATCAACACATACGATGTGATGAATGCAGACAACTTAATTTATCGTAGAGAGCTCAGTAAAAAAATTGAGTAACTTATTAAATAAAGCGTAACCATGAGTATTCTAAAAAAACCATTGGTTACGGAAAAAGTTTCTGCTCTTAATGAGAAAGGAAATTACGGTTTTATAGTAGAATGCACAGCCAATAAAGTTGAGATCAAGAAGGCCGTAGAAAACAATACGGTGTTAATGTTCAGAAGAGTAAACACAATAAATGTTATGGGTAAGAAAAAGTCACGCTTACACAAAAGCAGGTGTTCTTTGCTGGTCGCAAGCCTGATTATAAGAAAGCCATCGTAACTTTGGCTCAAGGAGAAGTAATTGATTTTTATAGCAACGTATAATAGTCTTAGCAATGGCATTGAAGAAATTAAAACCGGTAACTCCAGGAACTCGACACAGACTGTCTCCTTGTTTTGATGATATCACTGAGTCAAGTCCAGAGAAGTCACTGGTTGTTACATTAAGAAAACCGGTGGTCGTAATGGCGATGGTCGTATGACAATGCGCTACATCGGTGGAGGTCATAAGCAAAAGATTCGCATCATTGACTTCAAACGTGATAAATCAGGAGTTCCTGCGACAGTAAAGTCATTGAGTATGATCCAACAACGACGGCACGCATAGCATAATTATACTATGCTGATGGTGCTAAGTCATATATCATTGCTCCAGAAGGTATTGAAGGTTGGTCAAACTTTGTTGTCTGGTGCTGATGTAGCTCCTGAAGTTGGCAACGCACTTCCACTTGGCGAAGATCCCTGTAGGTACAATTGTTCACAACGTAGAGATTAAACCAGGTAAAGGTGGTTCTATTCGCCCGCAGCGCAGGTTCATTTGTTCAGTTAGTTGGCTCGTGAAGGTGAATATGCAACATTACGTATGCCTTCAGGCGAAATGCGCAACGTACTGGTTAACTGTATGGCACGTAGTAGGAACAGTTTCTAATGCAGACCACATGAATGAGAAAGTTGGTAAAGCAGGTCGCATCCGTTGGAGAGGTATTCGTCCTCGCACTCGTGCGGTAGCGATGAACCCTGTTGATCACCCGATGGGTGGTGGTGAAGGTAGAGCTTCTGGTGGTCACCCGAGATCACGCAAAGGCTTATTGGCTAAGGGTAAGAAAACACGTCACCCTAAGAAATATTCTGATGGTCTAATCATTTCTAGGAGGAAGAAATAATGGGAAGCTCAGTTAAAAAAGGACCATACGTAGATTTCAGGCTGCTGAAGAAAGTTGAAAGCCATGAAACAATCTGGTAAAAAATCTGTGATCAAAACTTGGTCATAGAAGATCAACAATTACACCTGAGTTTATCGGCTCACACTTTTGCAGTACACAATGGAAACAAATTTATTCCTGTGTATGTAACTGAAAACATGGTAGGTCATAAGCTTGGCGAGTTCGCCCTACACGTACCTTCAAAGGTCACTCAGGAAATAAGAAAGATAAGCAGCTTAGTATTTAAGACAAAAGATGGAAACTACAGAGAAAAAGACTAAAAGATCGGTTGTAAAAAGAGAGAAGTTAGATGCTATTAAAGAAGCAGCTAAGACTGGACCAGTTACTGCTAAATTAGTAAACGTTCCTTCTTCTCCTCGCAAGATGAGATTGGTCGCTGACTTGATCCGTGGTGAGCGTGTTAACAAGGCGCTTAACATTCTTAAGTATGATGCTAAGAAGTTGGTGCGGCAAAAATGGAAAAACTATCTGCTTGTCTGCTATCATCAATTGGGAGCTAAGAACACAGATGTAAAGCTTGAAGAGGCAGACCTTTTTGTGAAAGAAGTTTTTGTTGATGGAGGTCGTATCCTTAAAAGTTTGAGACCAGCTCCACAAGGACGCGCACACAGAATTAGAAAGCGTTCAAATCACGTAACACTTGTGGTTGACTATGCCTGAAGCAAAGGCATGAAAGAACAGCAGATAGCAGTTAAAAAGAAACTAAGAATAATGGGACAAAAAATAAACCCTGTAGGATTAAGATTAGGAATCGTTCGCGGATGGGATTCTAGCTGGTATGGTGGCAATACATTCTCTGACAAATTGGTTGAAGACCACAAGATCAGAAAATATGTCGATGCTCGTATTCAAAAAGGAGGCATCTCTAAAGTAGTGATCGAAAGAACGCTGAAGAGAATCACTCTGACCATCCACACAGCTCGTCCTGGAGTGGTAATTGGTAAAGGTGGTACTGAGGTTGATAAGATTAAAGAAGAATTGAAGAAGCTTACCAACAAAGATGTTCAAATCAACATCTTTGAAATTAAGCGTCCTGAGTTGGATGCAAAATTGGTAGGTGAATCAATCGCACAGCAAATTAGAAGCTCGTATCTCTTATAGGAGAGCAATGAAGCAAGCAATCGCTTCTACAATGAGAGTTGGTGCAGAAGGTATTAAAGTGAAATTGTCTGGACGTTTAGCTGGTGCCGACATGGCACGCACTGAACAATATAAAGAAGGACGTATTCCTTTGCATACACTTCGTGCAGATATCGACTATGCGATTTCTGAAGCACAAACTGTGTACGGTAAGATCGGAATCAAAGTATGGATCTTCAAAGGTGAAGTTTACGGCAAACGTGATCTTTCTCCTAACGTAGGAATGGTAAGCAACCAAGGTGGCGAAAATAAAGGTGGCAATGCACCTGCAGGTGGTGGCGAAAGAAGAGGAAGAGGCGGTGACGACAGAAGAAGAGGTGGTGAAGACAGAAAACGCGGTGGCGGTGAAGGTCGCGGCCGTGGAGGTAAGAATTAATTTTTTGAATACGATTTAAGGCAACAGTCATGTTACAACCGAAACGTACGAAGTTTAGAAAAATGCAAAAAGGCAAAGTGAAAGGTATGGCCACACGTGGTCACCAGATTGCCTTCGGATCATTTGCATTGAAATCATTAGAGGCAGGTTGGATCACTGCAAGACAGCTTGAGGCTGCCCGTGTCGCTGTTACACGCGCTATGAAACGTGAAGGTCAAGTTTGGATTAGAATTTTCCCTGACAAACCGATCACTCGCAAACCAGCTGAAGTTCGTATGGGTAAAGGTAAAGGTGCTCCTGAATATTGGGTAGCAGTTATTAAGCCTGGTACTATCCTATTTGAAGCAGGTGGTGTAACAATGGCAACAGCAAAAGAAGCATTGGCTTTGGCGGATGGAAAACTTCCGATTAAAACGAGATTCACAGTTCGCAGAGATTATGTAGAACAAGCAGCTGCTAAATAATAAAGACATGAAGAACGCTGAAATAAAAGGATTAACTGTAGCAGAATTGACCGAGAAAATCGGCAGTGAAAAAGAAACTATGCGCAAAATGAAATTTGCTCATCAAGTTTCTGCTATCGAAAACCCGATGACCATCCGCAAGACTAGGAAGCTCATCGCGCGCTTAAAAACAGAATTGACAGCGAAAGAACGCCAAAAGTAATTTCGAATGGAAACCAACGAACGTAATAACAGAAAAGAAAGGGTAGGTAAAGTGGTGAGCAATAAAATGCAAAAATCCATTACCGTTGCAATGGATAGGAAAGTGAAACATCCGATCTACGGAAAGTTCATGACCAAGACCACCAAGTTCATGGCCCATGACGAGAAAAATGAGGCAAACATTGGAGATACTGTGCGCATCATGGAAACCCGCCCATTGAGCAAGAACAAGAGATGGAGATTAGTTGAAGTAGTTGAAAAAGCGAAGTAATAAGAAACAGTTATGAAATGCGTTGGCATTTCATGTGACAATAAAAATTTGATAAACGCATGATATCAACCGAAAGTAGGCTTACCGTAGCAGACAATAGTGGAGCAAAAGAAGTTCTTTGCCTTCACGTATTGGGTGGCACTCACAGACGCTCTGCCAGCGTGGGCGATAAGATTGTTGTGACTGTAAAGTCCGCATTGCCTACGAGCCAGATTAAAAAAGGTACCGTAAGCAAAGCGGTTATTGTTCGCACGAAAAAAGAAGTGCGTAGAAAAGACGGATCATACATTCGTTTTGAAGATAACGCAGCTGTTTTGTTGACAGCTCAAGATGAACCTCGTGGTACACGTATCTTCGGTCCTGTAGCACGTGAGCTTCGCGAAAAGCAGTTTATGAAAATCGTATCATTGGCGCCTGAAGTATTATAATCATGGAAAGGAAATTTAACTCGCAACAAAAGTTGCACATCAAAAGAGGAGACACTGTAAAAGTGTTGTCTGGCGATGACAAGAATAAGACTGGAAAAGTGCTTGAGATATTGACCGAGAAAAACCGCGCAATTGTGGAAGGCATCAATATCGTTACGAAACACCAAAAACCATCAGCAGGCAAACCTGAGGGTGGAATTAAGAAAGTTGAAGCAGGTATTCATTTGAGCAAGTTGATGTTGGTAGATCCTTCATCAGGTAAGCCGACCCGCACAGGTCGAAAGTTGAACTCAGAAGGAAAACTTCAACGTTTTGCTAAGAAAACAGGAGAATTTATAAAATAAGAAGTCATGGCAACGCCAAGATTAAAAGAAAAATACACTAAAGAGGTTGTACCTGCATTGAGACAGAAGTTTCAATACAAATCAATCATGCAAGTGCCTAAGATCGAGAAGATCTGCATCAACAAAGGTATTGGCGCAGCAGTGGCCGATAAGAAAATGATTGATGTTGGTTTAGAAGAAATCTCTTCTATCACTGGTCAAAAAGCAGTTCCAACAAGATCCAAGAAAGACATTTCCAATTTTAAATTGAGAAATGGACAAGCCATCGGAGTTCGAGTAACCTTGCGCGGAAGCCGTATGTATGAATTTCTGGATCGCTTGATGAACGTAGCTCTGCCCCGTGTACGTGACTTTAAAGGTATAAGTGAAAAAGGCTTTGACGGACGCGGTAACTATACCATGGGCGTGAAAGAGCAAATCATTTTCCCTGAAATCTCTATCGATAAAGTGAGCAAGATTAATGGTATGGACATTACGTTCGTTACCAGCGCACAAACAGACGAAGAAAGTTATGAGCTCCTGAAAGCATTCGGGATGCCTTTCGTAAATAAAAATTGATATGGCAAAATTATCCATTATAGCAAGAGACCATAAAAAGGAAGCTTTGGTTAAGCGCTACGCGGAAAAACGCAAGGCTCTTAAGGAAGCTGGCGATTATGCGGCACTAGACAAGTTGCCTCGTAGCTCTTCGGCAGTGCGTTTGCGTAGCCGTTGTAAGCTTACAGGAAGACCTCGTGGTTATATGAGCAAATTCGGCCTTTGCCGTAATCAGTTTAGACTTTTGGCTCACCAAGGGAAAATCCCTGGTTTGACAAAGGCGAGCTGGTAAAGTTTGCCTAAAATATTAGGTTGCTGAGTATCCAGGTCAGAAGGCTAAAAAATAGCCTCTGAAACCAGGTAACAGTTTGGAGAACCAAAATTGTTAATTATCTTTGCAGCCCGTTTCATAAAAACGGGTTTGCTTTTTTAAAGTAAGTGATATGAAAATTACTGATCCAATTGCAGATTATTTGACCCGCGTACGTAACGCCATAAAGGCACGTCATCGTGTGGTTGATGTACCCGCTTCAAACCTCAAAAAGGAAATGACAAAAGTACTTTTTGACAAAGGTTATATCCTCAACTATAAATTTGAAGATACAGAAAACAAGCAGGGTAATATCAAAATAGCTCTTAAGTATAACCCTGAGACTAAGGAGTCAGCGATCACTAAAATTGAACGCATTAGTACTCCTGGATTGCGTCAGTACAGACCTGCTACTGAATTGCCAAAAGTTCTGAACGGACTTGGCATTGCCATCTTATCTACTTCAAAAGGAGTGATTACTGATAAGGAAGCAAAAGCACTAAATGTAGGTGGTGAAGTTTTGTGTTACGTTTATTAATCGAGCAAGACCATGTCACGAATAGGAAGATTACCCATTAGCTTACCAAAAGGTGTTACTTGCACGTTTTCGGAAGCAGATCATAAAGTAACTGTAAAAGGTCCTAAGGGAGAACTTAAGCAAGCCATCGACCGTGATTTTAAAATCACTACCGAGGATGGTAATGTTGTTGTTCAACGCC
>JASGIR010000029.1:0-16616 GCA_049840975.1 Cyclobacteriaceae bacterium
GGTACTGTAGCCTTTGACTAGTACGTATTGCTAACGTTAATAGGGAAACACGGATAGATGCAACAGCACCTCAAAGATTTCAAATGATGTAACGACAAAAGTGCACTGAGATTAGAAGTAACTTTGGTGAAGTTCAGTTTCAACTTTTCAAGATTCTTCAATTGACCAATGATCGCGAGGTCTTTTGTCAGTGATTGGCATGTGTGATAAATTCAATTCTACCAACTGATCTTGTACTTCTGATAATTCTTCCAAAGCCTTAATATTGAAAGCACCCGCCACAAAAAGCTAGCACGTAATGCTGAGCTGTTTTGGTTGCACAAGGGAACGCGATAAAAGGGAGAGTCCAATTTTTGAATTCAGCCTTCTGATGCAGAACTAAAAGAGTAGTTTCTCTCTACTTCGACTGGCTCACTTGCGTACATTGACGCAACGATGAGCTTCAAGGAATCATGTGGCTAGAGTTACGTCTATTCGAAAATTAGATCCGGATTAAACACGAATTTCAGTAGGCTGGTTTTTCAGCGATGTAAGTTGTCGCTATTCCCATCCGAAGGACATGTCGATCGTGAGTGAATGGTAAATGGATCACTTTGATAAGATTCTCTTTAGCTCTGGTTTCCCTTTGTTCCTTATTTTTTACCATGCGCCCTCCTTTCTAAAAGATTCTATGGAAGTCATCACAAGTCCGCCTTTAGCTTTGATTCGTTATGATATTAGTAGCATTTCTTTTCTAAGGATTGGCTCAATAGCTAATTGATACACCGATGAGTTTTCTTGCACTCAGGTTCTACTTTGTTCATCACGCGAGTGGTCCCAAAACGAAGTTCTCACCGTGAGTCAAGAGTAGCTCCAGTATCGCCCGCAAAGAAGACAGTCTTACAAAGCAAAAGTATTCAACTCCTAAAAAAACGGCTTTCTCTCTTTAAGCAATTTTCATAATTTATCAAAACAAGATAACACAGCCAGCTGTGATGCAATGCTACCTGATCTTGTTGTCTTGTTAGTGAATCAGCTCGTAGTCACCTTGAACACTTAGAATAAAACCACACAGTGCTGTTACTGATGCAGACAATGAAGTTAATAGCAAAACAAAAAAAGTTACCGTGTCGAGTGTTTTGCTATCAAGATTATGTTGCTTCGGTACAAGCAGCAAAAGAAAAAAGAAAATGGCTAGGCCAATCGGTAAGTGAAGAATCATTGGATGAAGTCGGCCTACAACTTGAAGCCATGGAGGAAATACTAATCTATCCCCAACTATTAAAAAGAATGTGATTAGCACCTGAATGAAAAAAATCACATTGAATAAAATTGTTTTGATTTTAACCATTGGCTATGCTAAGATTCCTGTCACTACTTCCGGCCACATCTGTGAGACGATAGCGTCTTCCCAGATGTTTGAACGTAAGTTGCTCATGATTGAGCCCCATGAGATGCAGAACTGTAGCATGAAAGTCATTCACATGTACAGGGTCTTTGACAATATTGTAGCCAAACTCATCTGACTCTCCATAAACCATTCCTGGCTTAACTCCTCCACCAGCCATCCAAATAGTGTAACAACGAGGATGATGATCTCGCCCGTAGTTGTCCTTGGAAAGATCTCCTTGGCAATAATTTGTTCTGCCAAATTCTCCGCCCCAGATTACAAGAGTTTCATCGAGCAATCCACGCTGCTTCAAATCCATCACCAATGCTGAAGAAGCACGATCGACATCTTGAGCCTGCAAAGGCATTTCACCGACTAAGTTTCCGTGCTGATCCCAGCCTTGATGATAAAGTTGAACGAATCTCACGCCAGCTTCAGAAAGTTTCCTTGCCATCAAACAATTTGAAGCATAGGATCCTGGAACAAGACAATCAGCGCCATACATCTTTATGATATTGTCTGGTTCTCGGGTTAGGTCAGATAATTCGGGAACAGCTGTCTGCATCCGATATGCCATCTCATACTGTTGAATGCGAGTTTCGATTTCAGGATCACCAAACTCTTTGTAGTTGATTTCGTTTAGCTCTGCCAGATTATCAAGCATTTTTCGTGTTGCATTTCTATCACGTCCTTCTGGATCCTTCAAATACAACACACGCTCTTCACTGCTACTGAATTGCACTCCTTGATGAATGCTATCAAGAAACCCGTTTGTCCATAATTTCGAATAGACGCCCTGACCATTACCTTTTCCTCGTGATAGTAAGACACAAAACGCTGGAAGATTTTTGTTTTCACTACCTAGTCCGTAACTCAACCACGCACCCATGCTCGGTCTGTTTCCTTGTTGTGCTCCAGTTTGCATGAACGTGAGAGCAGGATCATGATTTATTGCCTCTGTGTGCATTGACTTCACTACACATATCTCGTCAACAATCTTTGCCATGTTCGGAAACAACTCGCTCACCCATGTCCCAGACTTACCATATTGGTTGAATGAAAAATGAGAGCCAACTAATGGAAACTTGGTTTGATTGGATGTCATTCCAGTAAGACGCTGCCCATTGCGTATGGACTCTGGCAAATTTTGTCCGGCCATCTTGGTGAGCAATGGTTTATAATCAAAGCTTTCCAATTGAGAAGGCGCACCGTTCTGAAAGAGATAGATTATCCGTTTCGCTTTTGGAGCAAAATTGGGAAGCCCAAGCATTGGCATCTCCTGATCATTTCCCTTGAATAGATCTGGTATTAATAAAGAACCTAATGCCACTGAACCAATGCCCAAACTAAGTTTGCCTAAGAAGTGTCTTCGATTAACGTGAAGCCTGTTTTCTAAAAATTCATCTTTCATTTTTGACTTACGTTTTTGTTATAGACTCTTCCAAATTATAAATCATATGAATCACTTGCATCAAAGCTGCGCAAGAAGATATATCGTTAATGGTGGCATGCGGATATTCTCCAGTCTTTAATAAAAGTTTCGCTTTCTCATTTGATTGATTAAATATTTTTAGCTGGTCAGCGAAATAATTCAATAAGATAGTTAGCTCTTCTTTTTTTGGATACCGACACAAGATTGTTCGAAATGCTTTTTCAATCTTTTCATCATTTGATGATTTCTCTGACATCAGTTTTTCGGCATGCACTCTAGCCGATTCAAGAATGGTTGGGTCATTTAATAATACCAAAGCCTGAAGTGGGGTATTAGTTCGCATACGTTTGACTTCGCACTGATCACGATTACTTGCATCAAACACGAGCATACCTGGAGGTGGTGCAGTTCGCTTAATAAAACTGTACAATCCTCTTCGGTAAAGTTTATCGCCATGATCTTGTATGTATCGGGCGAGCACACCACGGCCTGAAGTTGATGACTCCCATATCCCTTTGGGTTGGTACGGTTTTACACTTGGTCCTCCAATTTCTTTCACCAATAATCCACTACTACTAAGCGCAAGATCACGAATCGCTTCAGCGGTCATACGAATACGAGGAAAATGAGATAGGAGAATGTTTTCTGGATCGGCCTCGAGTTTGTTTTTACTGACTAAAGAAGATTGACGATAAGTTGAAGACATCACTATTTGTTTTACCAAACGCTTGATGTTCCATCCATTCTCCATAAAATCAACAGCTAACCAATCCATTAGCTCTGGATGAGAAGGCATCTCACCTTGCATGCCGAAATCCCCAGCTGTCTTTACCAACCCGCGGCCAAAGAGCTCTTGCCAGATGCGATTCACAAATACACGAGCTGTAATCGGATTTTTTTTGTCAACGACCCACTTCGCAAGCCCAAGACGATTCGCTCCATACTTTATGGAATCAAATGGAAGGATAGCTTTGGGCAAACCTACATTAACAACATCTCCAAGAGCATCATATACGCCTCGTTTTAACACATGTGTCTTTCGTTTGGTTGAAGCATCTTCCATCACCATCACCTCTACGGCAGCTGTATCTTTTTTATTGATGAAAGAAAAAATTTTGCTTATCTCGTCCGTTGTCATTTTAATTTTTGGTGGGTCAGCAAGTGAGGCAAGTGTAATATCCCCAACCAAGCCCTTTTCTGGAACTTGATTGAAGAATGCAAATGTGCTGTAGTAATCTTTCTGAGTGATTGGATCATACTTATGATCGTGACACTTTGCGCACTCAAACGTCAGAGCCAAAAAAGCTTTACCAAAAGTGTTCGTTCGATCCGTTACATATTCGATTCGATATTCTTCATCAATCACTCCGCCCTCCTGAGTAATTTTGTGATTACGATTGAAACCAGTAGCTAGATATTGTTCTTTCGTTGGATTTGGTAATAGGTCTCCTGCCAATTGCCATGTTACAAATTGATCGTACGGATAGTTTTCATTGAATGCATGAATGACCCAATCTCGCCATGGCCACATGGTGCGCAAGCCATCGTCCTGGTATCCATGTGAGTCTGCATAGCGAGAGACATCCATCCAGTAGACTGCCATTTTCTCTCCATACTGTGGCTGCGCTAATAAATAGTCAACCATATTTTCATAATTGTTCACTTTGTTACTTTTGACGAATTCGTCTTGCATTTCAATAGACGGAGGAAGCCCAGTGATATCAAGGCACAAACGCTTTAGTAGATGCTCTTTTTCTGCATCATCGTTAGGATTGAGATCGGCATTTTCTAAAGCCGCCAGTATAAAATGATCGATTTCATTTGTAGACCAATTCTTGTTCGAAACTTCTGGTAGAGGATTTTTTTTCGGCTGAATGAACGCCCAATGAGGTTTGTACTTAGCTCCTTGCTCTATCCATTTTTTAATCAGCCCGATCTCGCTTTCATTAAGCTTCAAATTAGAAGAAGGTGGTGGCATTAGCTCGGAAGTATCGGAAGAAGAAATGCGCAAGTAGACAATTGATTGATTCGGCTCGCCTGCAATAATTGGGTGTTGACTAGGATTGTCTTTTAGCGCTGCGAAAGCTCCTTCCTTTGTGTCTAATCTAAGATTGGCTTTACGTTGTTTGGCGTCAGGGCCATGACATTTGAAACAACGATCTGATAAGATTGGCCGGATTTGTAAATTAAAATCGATGGAATCGTTTTTGCCAGAAAGTAAGTTCCTTTGCTTGCATTGCCAAAACACGAAGGCAAAGCAAAAAAGGAGAACAACTTGAAACAGGCTTTTACACATTTTGTAATCCGAATAGCAAGTCTAAACAAAGTTATTAATTGAGCTAATTCAATCCGAATTTATAAAAGCTCACTAACTATGAAAATCCTATTTTCTTCAATTAAACCCTCCGCTGCCTCGATATAATTTTATTGGTTTGTCGAGTTGAATTTTGAGTACAGTCATATTTACATCGAGCGGGACCGTTGAGAGATCAATGTACACAAGTCCAGGCACATGACTCCACGAAATTTTTCCTACAATCTTGTGACTTAATTTTTGTGATGAGCCGAGCACAGTGATTTCTCTAATCTTATTCTCAAGCCCCTTAATTACAACACTGCCTTTATTGTTAGCAGAAACAAACAAGTACAGTGAAGTTGAATCTTTTGATAAAGTACTCGGTCCATAATAATGGCCTTGAGGCATTCCGGCTACTGTATTAAAAATAGCTTCACTGTTCTTAGTTGTCCATTGGCCAAGAGCTTTTAAAATTTTTTCCTGTTCATCTGGTATAGTTCCATCTTCACGCGGGCCAATGTCCAACAAAAGATTGCCACCCATACTTATACAATCAGCAAAGATGGTGATGACCTCATAAGGAGTTTTGAAATTTAAATCTTTGGGTTGATAGCCCCAGTTATCATTCGTGGTCATGCACAATTCCCACCACTTGAGATTAGGCTTTGTGATCGGAAAGTTTTGTTCTGGCGTATCATAGTCGCCATATCCTTGTAGACGTCCGTTGATAATAGCATTTGGATTTTTAGTCAAAATTTGTTCGCGCACTTTCGCAGCCTGCCATTCATCAGCACTATGTTCCCAATCTCCATCGAACCAAAATAAATCAGGGTTGAATTGTGTTGACAATTCGTTAATCTGACCCTGAAAAAAATTGACGAATGTGCTCCATCGAGCTGACTCTTTCTTGACATCGTATTTAGTTTGATCTTTTATGAAACCTGGATAATTCTTGTCAGTCCAATCGATCAATGAAAAATAAGCTCCAAACTTGATATTATTTTTTCTGAGTGCATTTATGAATGGGGTAAGCACATCACGCTTAGCAGGAGATTTCTTTACAACGCTCAAGTCGCTGAGTTTTGTATCCCAAAGCGCTACACCATCGTGATGTTTTGTGGTGATCACCGCATAGCGAGCACCTGTTGCTTTTATAAGTTCGGCCCATTGCTCTGGGTTATAATTTTTCGCGGTGAAGGCATTCAGTTGCTTCATGTAATCCTCATGCGATATTTTCTTATTATAAAAACTCCAACTTTCATCGATCCCATTCACGGCATAAATTCCCCAATGAATAAATATGCCGAGTTTGGCATCAGCAAACCACTTCATCTTGGCTTCGATTGTTCTTGGATCGATTTTGCTTTGTGAGTAGCCAAGCGAAAAGCTCAGAATGAAACCAATGAGAGTGAAACAAGTTTTCATTTCATGATTAAACAGATTGCACACTCATATATTAAAAATCTTTTCCATTAATACCCATTTTTCTCCTGGCTTTGCATGCGGAAGCGCTTGTTGAAAACTCCACATTAATTTTTCCCACTCTTGCACTTTTAGATTAGCAGCATCAGCATTAGATTTTTTCTCGAAAGAAAATGAATCATTAGCTTCGATAATCATCATTAAACGGTTTCCCGTTCGGTAAATTTCCATTTCTTGAATTCCTGATTCTTTAATGCTTTTCAAAACTTCAGGCCATACGGTGCGATGATATACTTCGTATTTAGCAATCAGTTCAGAATCATCTTTTAAATCCAACGCTAAACAAAATCGTTTCATGCTGATTTTAATTTTGTTTCATAACCCTTCCATCCAAAGTAAATCACTACCAAAAAACAAACGAACGGAATGAGCATTGATTGTTGGATTCCAATTTTGTCTGCAATGACACCCATCAATGGCGGCATCAGCGCTCCACCAACTATTGCCATAATAATGAGAGATGAACCCAATTTCGTTTGTTCCCCCAATCCTTTCACGCCAAGTGCAAAAATGGTTGGGAACATAATCGACATAAAGAAATTGACGGCAAGAATTGAGTACACGGCCACCATACCTCCTGCGAATGTGCTCGCCAAACACAACGCAGATGCGCAAGCTCCGTAGATTGTAAGCAGCTTATTGTTCTTCACAATCGTCAATAGCCATGTGCCGATAAATCTTCCGATCACAAAAAGCAAAGTGCCGATGGCCATATAATTTTTTGAAGCGATTTCATTGGAAGTATTTGGAAGCAATGTTGTGATGAAGTTGAGTGTAATTCCCCATACGCCCGCTTGAGCTCCAACATAGAACAGCTGAGCTACAATTGCATAGTTGAGATTTTTGTTTTTAAAAATGTTTTTATCGAATTTAAGCTTAGCACCTTTAGCTGGCTCGGGCATTTTTATTAAAAAAAATAGTGCAGCTACCACCAAAACGGTCGATGCAAGGACGATGTATGGGTAGACAACTGAATCAGCCGCATGCTTCCTCTGTTCAAAGGTATTCAGTGCACCTTCGTTGCCAGCAAAAATAAATTGCCCAGCTACCCAAGGACCAACTACTAATGCCAAGCCATTGAACGACTGAGAGAAATTCAATCGCTGCACAGATGATTCGGGTTTGCCAAGAATTGTAACGTATGGATTAGCGGCAGTTTCCAGGAATGCAAGCCCGCTAGCGATTATATATAGTGCAATCAAAAAGAAACTAAAAGTCAATGTCTCTGCTGCTGGAATAAAAAGAAAAGCACCGATGGCATATAAAAATAATCCCAATAAAATTCCTTTTTTATAACTGAACCTTTCCATGAACAAGCCAGCCGGAATGGCGATTGTGAAGTAGCCAAAATAGAAAGCTGTCTCAACCAACAGCGCCTGAGTACGCATAATTTCAAATACCGGCTGAAAGTGTGCAATCAATGCAGAGTTAAGAATGTTGGCCATGCCCCAGAGAAAAAACAAACTGGTGACCAAAACAAGTGGGAGCAAATACGATTTTGACAAATCGATTTCTGATGAAGTAGTATCTGTGTTGATGAATGCCATGATTTTAACTTAGTGCACGATCAAGATGAACATAACCGCCATCAACATGTATCAATTGCCCTGTGGTGTGACTCGACTTTTCAGAAAGAAGAAACGCGGTCATATTGGCAATCTCTTCTGCTGTTGTCATTCTTTTTTCCAGTGGAATTTTTTCGGTGATTGATTTTAATTTCTCTTCGGGATTAGTAAATGTTTTAATCCAGTTTTCATAAAGCGGTGTAAAACTCTCTGCTACTATTATAGCATTCACTCGAATTCCATACGGTAATAGTTCCACTGCCCACTCACGTGTGAGAGCATTTCGTCCGCCATTCGCAGCAGCATACCCAGACGTATTCCCTTGCCCTGTTTCTGCAGTCTTAGAGCCAATGTTAACAATCGAACCCTTCGACTTTTTCAAAAAAGGAAGTGCATAGTGTGCCATTAAGTAATAGTGCACAAGATTTTTATGGAGTGATTGCATAAAACTATCATAATTGCCATGCTCGAGACCTACACCATCATTTACTCCAGCATTATTGACAAGCCCATCGACTTTCTCAAACTGTTTTGAGATGATGTCAATGGCTTTTTTGCATTCTTCAGGCTTCGAAAGCTCTGCAGTCACTTGAAAACCTTTCTTTGAATCTATTTTCTCAAGTGCTTTTTGATTATCATCAGCATTTCTTCCAACGATCACTGGAACAGCACCTTCACGTGCGAGTACTTCAACAATTCCCAGCCCAATACCTTTCGCAGCGCCAGTGACCACAATGATTTTATCTTTGAGAAGCAGATCCATGTATTAAAGATTATAAAATTCTATGGCATTGCCACCCATGATCTTCTGTTTTTCGCCAGCGGAAAGTTTTGATATGAAATCTTTTACTAATGCAAGTTGCTTTTCGTAGGAAGAAGCAAGCAAACACACTGGCCAGTCGGAACCGTACATTAATCGGTCACTGCCAAAGCTTTGTAGAGCAAAATCAAAATAGCGAGTGAAATTTTCCGACTTCCAATTTTTCCAATCAGCTTCGGTTGTGAAGCCTGATAACTTACACCATACATTTTTACATAACGAAAGTTGGGCTAATCCTTTCGACCATAGATCAAATTCATGCAGTTTAATCTCTGGCTTAGCCAAGTGATCAACAACAAATCTTTGATTAGGGAATTTTTTTACCAACTCAAATGCTTCTTGAAGTTGATTAGAATAGATTAGAATATCGTAAGTGAAGTTATACTTTTCCAACTGACGAATTCCATTTTTAAAATCACTATGAATCATGAACCCTAAAGGTTCAGACTGAACTATGTGACGAAAGCCTTTTACTATTTTAAACTCAGAAAAATATTCGAGTCTACTGGAAATATTTTCATTGCATAAATCTACCCAGCCAACAATTCCATTGATGAAAGAATTTCGATTGGCTAATCCAATCAGAAAATTCGTTTCATCTTCTGATTGATCAGCTTGAATGGTGACGCAACCATCAATCTGGTTTTCTTTATATCTTATTTCAAGATCTTCTGGAAGAAAATCTCGCTTCAACACTTTCATCTTATCATTAATCCAACCGTCTCGAATTGGATTATATTTCCAAAAATGCTGATGCGAGTCGATTATCATGAGTGTGCTTCGACAATTTGCTTCTGCTCACCAAGCCCTTCGATGCCAAGTTCAATCACATCGCCAGCCTTCAAATACATTGGAGGTTTTAGTCCCATCCCCACTCCTTCTGGAGTGCCTGTAGAAATCACATCGCCTGGTAACAGAGTCATAAACTGACTAATATAACTCACCAAATAAGTGCAACTGAAAACCATATCATCTGTGTTGCTGTCCTGCATCATCTTACCGTTTACTTTCAACCACAAACGCAAATTGTTAAAGTCAACCTCATCTTTGGTAACGAGGTAAGGACCAATAGGTGCAAACGTGTCACAGCCCTTCCCTTTGGCCCACTGACCACTTCGCTCCAATTGAAAAGCGCGCTCGCTGTAATCGTTGTGCAAACAAAAACCAGCAATATGATCAAGTGCGTCTTTCTCTTCGATGTATGAAGTTTTTTTACTGATGACAATGGCAAGTTCTACCTCCCAATCAGTCTTCTCGCTTTTTTTAGGAATGATCAGACCATCATTCGGGCCCACTAGTGCTGAGGTTGATTTAAAAAAAAGAATTGGTTCAGTTGGTAAAGGCATATTTGTCTCAGCTGCATGCTTTTTATAATTCAAACCGACACAAATAATTTTTGAAGGCCGAACAAATGGAGAACCTAGCCTTGTGCCCGGCTTTATTTTAGGAAGATTGGTCTGAGTACTCAACCATTTCCCTAATCGACCAATACCATCAGTTTCAAAAAAGTGTTCATCATAATTTTCTCCGAATGCCGAAAGGTCAACCATCTCATTATTTAATAACACTCCAGGCTTCTCTTTTCCAAAATCACCAAATCTTAAAAGCTTCATAAAAATTTTAAATTAATTATTGAGTCGAATGAATCCACCATCAAGAGGGTAATCACAACCAGTGATAAAGGAGGATTCATCTGAACAAAGATAAAGAGCGAGGTAAGCAACTTCAATTGGTTTCGCCATACGGCCGATGGGTTGTGTACGTGAAAGCTTCTCAAACATTTCATCCTCTTTGCCCGGGTAATTCTTTTTCAAGAAGCCATCAACGAAAGGCGTGTGGACTCTCGCTGGTGAAACGCAATTGCAGCGAATTCCTTCTTTAAGATAATCTTTTGCAGTGGACAAAGTCATTGTCAATACTGCGCCTTTGCTCATCGAATAGGCAAAGCGATCTGGAATGCCCACACTTGATGCAATAGAGGCCACATTGAGAATCACTCCGCTTTTCTGCTTCGACATCGTCTCTATTGCAGCACGCATACAATTGTAAACGCCCTTCACATTCACTTGAAAAATTCTATCAAAATCCTCCTCATTGGTATTCTCAAGATTACCAATGTGCGCAATACCCGCGCTGTTCACAAGAATATTAATCTTCCCAAATTGTTTGAATATTGACTCAAAAACAGATTTTACTTTTGATTGATCTGTTACGTTGCATGGAAATCCATTTGCTGAAAATTTTTGACTGGTCAAGCCTTTCGCAGTTTCGTTAGCAGCATTTTCATCTAGATCTACGATGCAAACATGCGCTCCTTGTGAAGCAAATACTTCGGCAATGGCTTTACCTATACCACTTCCCCCGCCTGTAACTACCGCTACTTTATCTTTTAAATCGAAAAGCATAAATGTTATTGTTGTTTCATCCGATTTTATATTTTTTTTAAATGGACATATGGCTCATTTCCAGATTTTTCCGTTGGGAAATTCATAGTCTCTCAAAGATTCTTTTTTCATTTCAATACTATAACCAACTTTTGAAGGCGGCATGTAATGTCCTTGCTTTATTACAACCGGATCCAAAAAATGTTCGTGCAAGTGATCAACAAATTCTATCAACCGATTTTCCATAGTACCGGTCACTGAGACATAATCAAACATTGAAAGATGCTGAACATATTCGCACAAACCAACTCCACCAGCATGTGGGCAAACAGGAATTCCAAACTTTGCGGCCATCAGCAGAATCGCAAGATTTTCATTCACACCTCCTACACGACAACTATCGATTTGACAAAAATCTAAAGCTCGAGATTGCATAAATTGTTTGAAGAGTACTCGATTTTGACAATGCTCACCCGTAGCCACTTTTATTGGAGCTATTGCTTTGCCAATTGCAGCATGGCCAAGCACGTCATCCGGACTTGTTGGCTCTTCAATCCAAAGCGGATTAAATCTTGCCAATTCCTTCATGTTTTTTATTGCTGTTGGCACATCCCATTTTTGATTGGCGTCCATCATCAAGTACAATTCATTACCTATCTCTTCTCGAATTATAGTTGCTCTACGAATATCATCTTGTAGGTTAGATCCGACTTTCATTTTGATGTGTCTCCACCCCTCAGCTTTAGCTTCGCGGCAAAGCCTTCTGATTTTTTCATCGGAATAGCCAAGCCATCCAGCTGAAGTCGTGTAGCCCGGATAACCATTGATCTTTAATTTCTCAATCCGTTCTTTCTTCGTTGATTCTTGTTTTGATAAAATCACAATCGCTTCTTCAGGAGTTATTGCATCTGTGATGTAAGTAAAATCGATGCAGGATACTAATTGCTCTGGGGTCATATCGGCAAGAAGAAGCCACAGTGGTTTCTTTTCAACTTTCGCGTACAGATCCCAAACTGCATTTACAACAGCGCCAGTTGCCAAATGGATCACACCTTTTTCTGGACCAAGCCAACGCAACTGACTGTCACTGGTAATCATTTTCCAGAAAGCTCCCATGTTTGAAATAAACGACTCAAGCGTTTTGCCTTTAATCAAATATGATAGAGCATGCAGGGCACTTGTGACAATTTCATTTCCTCTTCCAATAGTGAATGTGAGACCGTGGCCTTCCAAACCTTCGCGATTTGTTTTTAAAATGACATAAGCAGCAGAATAGTCGGGATCTGGGTTCATCGCATCAGAGCCATCCAATGTTTTGCTTGTAGGAAAACGAATGTCTTTAATTTCGATGTCAGTGATGATTGTCATTAATGAATCTATTTAACTAAATGATTTTCAAAGTCAGAGGTCTTCTCACAACCCAACTGCTCCATTACTTGTTGTAATTGCGTTTTGAGAATAGCAATAGTATGATCGCCTCCGTTCTTTCCTAATGCAGAAACTCCATACATAAATGAGCGTCCCATAAAAGTAAATTCAGCACCTACGGCCATTGCTCTAGCAACATCAGGACCAGAGCGAATTCCGCTGTCCATCATGATCTTAATTTTACTTTTGTATTTCTGAACAATGTAATTGAGAGATTGGATTGAAGATTGTCCCACATCGATTTGTCTGCCACCATGGTTTGAAACAATAATACCATCGAGACCCAACTGAATTGCCATTTCCGCATCTTCTTCATTAGCTACTCCCTTTAATACAATTTTTCCTTTCCACATATTTCTTATAGGTGCAATTCTATCCTTATTGAGCCTCCCATGAAAAGTACGATTCATAAAAAGTCCAAGCTGCTTCATATTGACGTTCGCAGGAATGTATGGCTTTAAAGTCGCAAACTCTGGTTGGCCGTGCAATAAAGTTTGCATTGCCCAATTCGGTTTTCCCAAAATCTGAAGAATGTTTTTCAAAGTCATTCTCGGAGGCATGGACAGCCCGTTTCTAATATCTCTTGGACGAAAACCAAACGAAGGCACATCACAGAGCAAGACCAAAACTGGATACTGCGCTGCTTGCAATCGCTTTATAATGTCGTCACGTAAATTATCTTCAGCAGGATGATACAACTGATACCAAGCTTTTCCCTCAGTTAATTCACTTATCCTTTCTAAAGAGGAAGTAGTAACAGTACTTAGAACGAAAGGTATGTTGTGTTGTAGTGCAGCTTTTGCTAAAATCTCGGGAGAGTTGGGCCACATGAGACCCTGCAATCCTACTGGTGCAATTCCAAAAGGTGCATCATATAGTTGACCAAATAATTCCGTTTTTAAATCTGCGCTAGAATAATTTTTGAGATAGTTGGGGACGAGTTCTACTTTTCTTAGCTCAGCCGTATTTTTATGGAGGTTCACATCTTCGTTGCAACCACCATCCAAGTATTCCATCGCAAACTTAGGGACGCGTGTCACTGCTTTTTTATGCAGATCTTCAATAGAAGGGTATCTTGAGTCGAACTTCCAGGCCATCAGTAATTATACAATTTTTTTTCAAATGGCTTGCCATAGGAATTCAAGATCAAATTACTTGAATCATTAATTGAACAACCTAACCTCTTGGATGATTTCTTTAGAGACGTTATAGAATTCTTTATGAACATTGAATGGCACTTCACCATTCTGTTCTTTGATTCTATAATTGCCGTCTTCTTGCATTGTGTACGAATTCACATTGTCACGAAGATTGTATGCAAGTATATTCATTGCTTGCTTACGCAACGTGTCTTGCTCAAGCTTGAATAGGGATTCGATACGTCTATCGAAACTGCGCACCATAGCATCTGCACTTCCGATGTAAACTTTGGGATCGTTGTTATTATGAAAATAATAGATACGAGAATGTTCAAGAAACTCTCCTACCAGAGAAATCACTTCAATATTTTCGCTCAATCCTTTTCTTCCAGGTCTAAGGCAGCACATTCCACGCACAATCAACTTAATACTAACACCGGCATTTGATGCTTCATAGAGAACGTCTATCAATTCTTTATCCTGGATTGAATTCAATTTGATGATAACTCCTACGGGCAACCCATTCTTTGCATTCTCGGCTTCATGCCTTATCAAAGCACAAAGCTGCTTGCGCATATCACTTGGCGATGTGATCAAGTTAAGATATGAAGTCGGATGTGAGTGCCCGGTGATTACATTAAAAAACTCAGATACATCGTGTGCGTAAGTTTCATTCGTGCTTAGTAATCCAATGTCAGTATAAAAGCGGGCTGTCGTTTCGTTGTAGTTTCCACTTGATAAATGAACATAGCGATAAACTCTATCTGGTTCATTTCTAACGATGAGCAATAACTTTGTATGTGTTTTCAAACTACTTACCCCGTAGATCACAAAACACCCTGCCTTTTGAAGTTTTTGTGCTTCACGCAAGTTATTTTCCTCATCAAAACGTGCCTTTACTTCAAACAAAACAGAAACGTGCTTTCCGTTTTCTGCCGCCTTTAATAAAGCTGCACTTATTCTAGATTCTTTTGAAAGACGATAGATTGTAATCTTGATAGAAAGCACATATGGATCATCTGCAGCTTTTTCGAGCATTTCCAGAACTGGCTCCATTGAGTTGTATGGATGATGCAGCAACACATCACGCTCTTTCAATACTTCGAACAAGTCACGTGAACCTTGCTCAGGATATGAAACTGGCTTAACAGGTAATCTTGGCTGGAATCTTTTCGTCTTGAATTCAGTGTGATTTACAATTTGATTGATTCCAGTAAAATCAATCATCGCTTCTTTCGGAATGATTACAATATTCTGATCATCTAAATCCCATTGAATTTTCAAAAGTCGCATCATCCATGGATCAGGATTTTCTTCAATATCCAAACGCACCACTCTTCCCGTTCTCCTGGTTTGAAGTTTGCGCTTTAGTTCCTCAAGGAAATTGGTTTCTATATCTTCGCTTTCCTCTAAAGTAAAATCTCCATTGCGATTAATGCGGAATAAATTCACACTTACGATTTCAATATTTCTAAATAAGTGTTGAATATTATTACGATGATGTCTTCAACTGAAACAAATGAAATGGAATTGTCTTTATTCAATATCTCGAAGAAACGCGGAATATTACTCGGTACTTGAATGAACGAAACACGGAATTGATTTTGCGGGTCCTGAGTTGCTCTCGTCACCACACCAAAAAGCAGTCGATTGTTTTTCAACACAGGAAATGTGTGATAATTGTCAAACAACATTGGCGTGAGCATGGGATATATCGTGCGCTGAAAATAAAGGTCAACTCTTGCTTTATCTTCAGTATTTAGCGCAGGATAATCAGTGATATGAAAATTATTCTTCTCGAATAACGGCTTTAGCTTTTTGGTGAAATAGTCACACTGTTCAGCGACAAACTTGTGGATTTCCGCAAGCAAATATTGCCTGAAAGGTTCTTCACGAAGCCCACTATAATCGAAGCGTTCCTTTCTATAGTCGAGGTAATTGTACAAACTCCCTAAACGAATGGTACAAAATTCATCGAGGTTTGATGCAGTGATCGAAAGGAATTTCATTCGGTCAAAAATACTCCGGTCGATATGCCTTGCTTGGTCGAGAACTCGATAATTGAATTGTAGCCAGCTTAAATCGCGGCTAATGTAGTTGCTCTCAAAAATCTGTTTGGCTACTAGATCTGTTTCTTGCTGTACTTCACTTTCCATATCCTAAATCAAAACTTCAAATTCAAGAATCAAAAATTGGTTTGCAAGAAATTACAAAGGAAGTAATCGTTAAATATCTACTTTGGCGTACTTGGCATTTTTCTCAAATAAACTCCCTGCGAGGAGCAACTTCGTCTCCCATCAACATAGAGAAAAGATGATCTGCTTCTGCAGCAGATTCGATGCTAACTTGTTTCAATGTAACGCTTAGCAGGTAAGTCCATTGTGTTGTTGTCCAAAGTTGTTCTGGATTCATCTCTCCTAACCCTTTGTATCGTTGAGATCCCACACTATCTTCTTTCCCGTCCTTGGCCAATTGTTTAATAAGCACATCGCGTTCTTCTTCATTCCAGCAATAGCGCTCCTCTTTTCCCTTCTTAACAAGATAAAGTGGTGGCAAGGCAATGTATACATAACCGTGTTCAATCAAGTCGCGCATGTACCGGAAAAAGAAAGTCAGAATTAAAGTCCTGATGTGGCTTCCATCAACATCCGCATCGGTCATAGGTGCTGTTCGGATTCTATCGTGTTTCCCTATTAACCTT
>JASGIR010000030.1:0-18201 GCA_049840975.1 Cyclobacteriaceae bacterium
GTACATCCGCTCTTTACTCATATCAACTGTATTGTAATCACGGCCAGCTTCTGCCGCACCATAGAGCGCATAATGTTTTACGCAAGCCATAATTGTATTATTAGCTGATAAGTCATTGCCCTGGTAACCTTTCACCATTGCTGCAGCAATTTGGGATCCCCAAGTATCGATCTTCTCCACTACCTTCGGCTATCCTTCCCCCATCGCGCATCTCTGCAGATGTCAACCATGGGTGAATAAGTCCAGTTGATTCCATCCGAGCTTGCTTCAGCTGCAGCGATCTGCGCACTTCGCTTAATTAGATCCATGTCCCATGAGCAACTTAAACCTAGTGGAATTGGGAAAACAGTTTCATAACCATGAACGATATCCATTCCAAAAATCAATGGTATTTTTAATCTGCTTTTTTCTACCGCCAGTTTCTGCATCTCCTTTATTTTCTTGGCTGACTTAATATTAAACAGCCCCCCCACTTGTCCTTGTTCAATTTTCTTTCCGATGTCGGAATTCTCAGCCTGACCAGTAACAAAATCACCAGCAGTTGGTAAATTGAGTTGCCCGATCTTCTCTTCGAGTGTCATCAACTTCAAAAGTGAATCTACTCGTTGGTCAATCGAATTATTTGTAGTTGGCTTGATGCAGGATGCGATCAGCAGAATTGAAACACAGGCTAAATAAAATGAGCGCATGGTATTTTAATTGAATCCAAGTTTTGTTTTGGCTGCCTGAACTTCAGGCGCTGTCATAAATAAATTCCAGAGTAACTGCGTGCGATAATTTTCAATCATCACCACAATTGGCCCTTCATCAATTGCTAAATATGAAGTTGCGGTCCAAGCCTTCGAAAAATTAAATGCATCATAAAATCCATACTTACCCCACATCCGGTCACCTAGTATATAGTAGAAATATTTTATTGCCTTCATTGACTCAGTTGACGTATAAGGCATGGAAGAAATTGCCGCTGTTGGTGAGATAGTTCCATTATCGTTGGTGGGCACATGCGCACCATATCCCCAAGGATTATCGCTTGCCGTAAGCCCCCAGCAATCATCACTGTAGCCAGCATATTTTTGTGGATTGGAAACACAGTAATCGTGATTAATGAGTGATTGATTCACGTTCTGTGTCCAGAAATCAACGTTCAGGAATGGATCTGTTACGTGCGGATTGAATCCCAAAAAAGAATATTGAGTAAAGAACAAGGGGCCACCATAGGGATCGCCCAGAGGCAACACGTGTCCATAATAGGTATTTCCATTTTTAATGCTGCCGTTCTGCGCCCATCCCTGCTGGTACACTTCAACAGGAATTGAATTTGTTGATGAACCTGCAGCTAGCAAATAGGTTATCAATGTTTCATTATAGCCTCGCACCGGAACGTTAACCGCAAAGCCAGTATTAGGAGACCAATTCCAATACATCACATTTTCGGGTGGGCTCTTCTGAACCAATTCCAATCAACAGCATCATAAAGTTTAGTAATGCGCTTAATGAGATTATTGCCAGCAGTATCGGAAGCAGTTAAGTACTGTCGAACGGTTAAAAGGCCATGAATCATGTAGGAAGTTTCAACAATGTCTGCTCCATCATCGTTGGTACCAAAAGGAACAACTACACCAGTGTTTCCATTGATCCAATGAGACCACGCTCCATGAAAGCGATTGGCGGTTTCCAGAAAGGATACAATCTTTACGAAGCGAGCAACTCCATCAGCACGAGAAATATATCCTCGCTCAATACCTACGATCATTGCCATAAGGCCAAAGCCGCTACCGCCAGTCGTGACGATGTCACCGGAACTATCGCGCTCGCGTGCCATGCCGCTATTCGGATGGCCAAAATCATAAAAGTATTTGAATGTCTTAAATTGAACAGAATCCAACAATGCGGAATCTGAAATGGTTGGAAATTTTGGAGTTGGATCTACGCCTGTCGTTATAGTTAACGATATGGAAGAACTTAGGTTATTTTTAGAAACAGAGAGTAATTTATTTGTGATAACAAATTGATAGTTTTTCCATGCCTGCAGCGGGTTGACAGGTGAGACGGTAATGGTACTATCGTTGTTACTAAATGTGATCGTTAATGGCACAGTTGAACTTCCCGCCATTGCAATTTGACCAGTAGTTGACGAGCGATCTACAGGCGCGGAAAATAAAACAACTATCTGCGGTGTGACGGACACATTGGTATAATTGGAATTTTGTGGAAGTCCATCCAGGTTAAAGTTTTTCACATAAAAAACTGGAGGCTTGGGAGAAGCACTGTCATTTTTACATGCGCTTACCAAGTATATCAAAAGAAAAAATAAAAGATTTATGAGCCTGCTCATGAAAGTTTGAAAAAAGAAGGATAGGAAAAAAGTGGTGCGCAAATCAAAGCGCACCACTTGAAAAATAAAATATCGGACTGATCTACCAGCAACGCCCAATAGATAAAGAGCTCCAATATCCGTTGGACTAAGTGCTTTATTATAAATGCGTATCTCATCGAGTTGGCCACGGAAACATCCATTAGATCCCAATGAAGGCGAAACACCATAAACACCGGCTGGCCATGTACCAATGGTAATTGCTTTTGGAGGATCTGGAGTCCAGCTAAGGTCTCCTTGACCTGTTGTACCAGCATCTCCTGAATTACCTTGATAGAGAACATAAGAAGTCTTTTTACCCCATGCACTACTATTTAAAATAGGCACACCATCTTGATAGATGATATAAGTTGAAGAACCTCCATCATATGTTGCTACTAAATGAACCCAGTTTTTATAATCTGTGGTATCGTAAGCTTCCATTGTAAATCCATTCCATGCTCCACTAAGGCGATTGGTATTAAGGTTTGTAAAACCATGGTGAATTTTGAGTGAATCAGTTCCAACCTGTGATTCACTCGGAAGGTCAATCTCGAAAATCAACTCAGTTCCATTTGAAGGTTCATAATCAGTTCCTGAATTAGATGCAGTTCCTGATAAGAAAAACAAACCTTGTGGGCCAGTGCCAGAAGTTGGCTGCGCAGTTACTTTATACCACATAGAAACTGTATAGCTTGGTAGACTTGAGAATGCTGTGCTTGGAGCTAATGTAGCATAAGCACCAGCAGCACCTTGATAAGCTTTTCCCTTTACACCTTTAGTGGCATACGTTACATTAACCTCAGTCGCTGTAGCTGTACCCTTTGAGTCATTTGCATTGCCTTCAAAAGGAAAATAAGAAACCAAGTTATCAGGTGCTACTGCATCAGATGAAGAGTAACCCCCAATAGTTGGTAAAGCATCGCTCGACTTCGAGCAACTTTCCACTAAGAACAGCGTCCCAACGCTCATTCCCATAAACAAATACATCATTGTTTTTTTCATATTAATTAATTTGATTTTAGATTGTTTTAAGATTTAGTGTAATAAAAAATTAATGCAATACCACGCTAATTATCAGGCGATCCACGAGTATCAGAATGGTTATCCATGCGTTTAGTTGATAGTTAATAATTAGGATTTTGTTTCAGTTTATTTCCGCTTAAGAGTATTTGGATCAATGGGATCGGTAGCAACTCGTTCCTCCCTGCCATATAATTTGTTTTACCGGCAGCATGCATTACTGTTTCTGCATCACCCCATCTCACCAGATCCCAAAAGCGATCATCTTCCATTGCTAGTTCAACATGCCTTTCCTGCTTGATGTCAGCTAAAGTCACGCTTCCTTTAGTTGATAATCCAGCCCGTTGGCGGATCAAATTGATTGGTGTAAGTGCGTCTCCCGATCCAAGTTGCACAGCCGCTTCAGCATTGATCAGCAAAACATCCGCGTATCTCAAAATGATTACGTTTTTAGCTCTATCCTTATCACTGGGATTCGTATAAGTTTCAGTCGATCCGTGTGGACCAAAAGGGTCTGTACTACTAGTGTAAGTCTTGTAATTGTAATACAGATTTTGAACAGAGTCAGAACTTGGTATACGGAACCCGTCCCAGAGGATTGTTCCTTTATGAGTACCCGAATTATCAATGAAAATAATTGTTGCGTCTTTTCTTAAATCTCCAACCTCATAAGAGTTTATTAAACTCACAGATGGATCGTTAAATCCCCAACCTAGATCATTCCAACCGGCAGTAGCCCGTGGACCTTGAGAGTCGGTATAATTATCTATACGCAGGGGTGCGTTGTTAAAAGTTCCAGTTTGAATTTCAAAAAGTGATTCAGGTCCATTATTACCCGCTTGACGGAACTGCAATGCATAATCGGCAACCAAACTATACTGGCCAGAATTGATTACTGAATCTGACCAAGCAAAAGCTTGAGCCCAATTTTCTTTGTACAAATAAACTTTCGACAACAAACCTTGGGCCGCTCCTTTTGTTGCTCTACCTGGAGCCTCTGCCGCAGATTTTAATGGCAGATGTTTCTGTGCAAAGGTTAGATCATTGATTATACTATCGTAAACAACGCTAGCGTCTGCTCTTTTGGTAAACGTATCAGATGCTGCATCTGTAGCATCTGCAGCTACACGTAACACAAGAGGAACTCCTCCATACATACGCACCAAATTAAAATAGAGGTAAGCTCTAAGAAATCTCATTTCTCCGTAATAGCGATATTTCAATGCTGGATCCATTTGAGTCGGAGTCAAAGCAGCCAAGGCTGCCAGTGCTTTGTTTGTGTTGCCTATAGCATTGTAGTGTCCTGTCCAAAGAGTTTCGCAAAATTGATTGGATGTAGAAAGTGTAAATTCATCAAACTGACCTGTAGTCGAAGCCTGATCCAAGGAAGTACTTCCTTTGTCAGCATCGTCTGACATAATATTTGTCGCAGAGATAAAAGCAAACCCGTGCACATCGCCATATCCAAATGGATCTCCTTCGAGCAATCCGTTATAAGCGCCAACAACTAAATCCGAGGCCAGTTGAGGGTAGGTTGATGGATCAGGTTTACCCTGCCCTTTAACATTCAAAAAATCATTACATGAAGTTGAGATCAAAGTGAAAATTGAAACTAAGATTATGGAGTACTTTATTTTCATTTTAATTCAGATTTTTAAAAACTAATATTTAGTCCTACAGAATACGTCCGTGTTGTGGGGTAAGTGCTCGTTTCAATCCCAGAGTTGGTGGTCCCGCCAGGCAGTTCTGCAGTGAAACCACTATATTTTTTATATGTATACAGGTTCTGAGAAGTTGCATATATTCTTAAGCTTGAGATTCTATAGCGACTTAGCATCTCACGTGGGAAAGTATAGCCAACGGTAACATTGTTGATACGGACGAATGAACCTGATTCAACAAAATAAGTTGATGCTGGTAAGCTTCCTATGTTAGCAATTGGCTGTGATTGAGATAGATTTTGTGGAGTCCACCGATTATAAACAAGTGCCTTCTCAATATTATCACGTCCATCAACTCGTGCGGCTCTCTTTCCATTATAAACTTTATTGCCCGCATTGCCATAAATATTGGTACTAAAATCCCAGTTCTTATATTTCAGTCCTAGGCTTATTCCGTAATAAGCAACTGGTTGATATGAACCAACAAAGACCCTATCGTTTGCATCAATTTTTCCATCGTGATTAGTATCCTGATACTTGAAATAACCAGCTGATTTATTTAATCCAGCCCCGTAGCCTGTAGGATCTGAAGCTGCTTCTGCGTCTGAGTTAAAAACTCCGGTAGTTTTCAAAACATAGAAACTTCCCACTGGATGCCCAATGTCTGTATTTGTTACAAAGCCCTGAGATCCGACAGAGCCATCATAAATGTTCTGTCCACCATTCAGTGCTACAACAGTATTTTTATTGAAAGTGACATTTCCTGAAACTGTATATGACCAATCTTCATTGATGTTGTCTTTCCAATTCAATGAAATCTCAAGACCCTTGTTATTAATACTTGCAGCATTCGTCAGTTCTGTGCCCGGAACATTGTTTCCCAAAGTACTTCCCACCGAAGCCAGAAGAGGAACGTTGATCAATGCATTACTTACCGTCTTATCGTAATAGTTAATTTCACCTGTCAGCTTATTTTGAATCAAACCAAATTCAACTGCAAGATCATATTCACGGGTAATTTCCCATGTCAATTTTTTATCTATTACTTGAGCATTCTGGCTTCCATTCGTAGAAGTGGTAGAGGACCCACCAAAAGGATAAGGTTTATTAATGGATATTGAATTATTAAATGCATTCGTAGGCGCCTGATCATTGCCTACTTGTCCATAAGAAGCTCTGATCTTTAAGAAATCAATAAATTTAACTGTTTGAAAAAAAGTCTCTCTAGACATTACCCAACCCAAGCCTACAGATGGATAGTACTGCGCTCTACTCGCTGCAGCTAATCTAGAACTAGCGTCTCTTCGAACGGTAGCAGTCAATAAATATTTACCGTCATAAGAATAGTTTAATCTTGACAAATAAGAATTTCTAGTCGACTCATCTCCCCCTCCATCGTTTTGAGAAGAGTTTGCATTACCTACACCTATGTACCAAAGACTTGGATCAGCGGGTACGGAATTTCTATAGGCCGAGAACCACTGCTGATAATATTTTTCTGCAGTTGCACCTATTAAGAAAGTAAAATCATGATTACCTATTTTTTGGGAAATGGTTGCAGTGTTATTGAATACCCATCTGAATGATTGAGTATTCTTAACAGAAAGATCACTAAGGGTATTGAACTGCTGACCATTGGGCAATATAAAAGTCTTTCCATCCGTAGCACTGAACTGATATTGATAAAGCCTATTCAATGAGTTCTGCCAATCTGCTCCAAACTGTGATCTTATTGTCAACCAATTAACTGGCTTTACATCAACATAGGTAGCGCCTTGAAGTCGATTATTACTGACTTTAACACTGTTATTATTCAGATCAAGCAATGGATTTCCAATGTTTTGATAAACAGATGTATTCCCATAGAGCCCATTTACCATATTTGGCACTGTTGGTGCCGCACGATATGCATCGTTATAAACACTGCCTACATTTCCATTTGGATCTATGTCAATGTTGTTGAATCCATTTTGATTGATGCTGTTCGCATATGAAGATTGCAGGCCAACCTTAACATAATCTGAAAGAGTATAGTCGCTATTTAAGCGAAGAGTTACCCTTTTAAAATCATTATCGAGTACAATTCCCTGATCATACATATAACCAGCGTTCAAAAGGAATGATGATTTATCTGAGCCACCTGAAATGGATACATTGTGATTTTGCTCAAGCGCATTCCTCAGAATCGTTTTATACCAATCTGTACTTACGTTCTTTCCATATGGAGTTGGTGCAACCTGTCCAGTTGCGGCTTGTCTATAATTGGCGTATTCTGCACTATTAGCCATATCAACAAGATTTGCTGCCTGCCGAATACCGATGTTATTGCTATAGTTGACTACTATCTTCCCGCTCTTTCCATTTCTGGTAGTAATGATAATTACACCATTAGCACCTCTCGAACCGTAGATTGCTGCAGATGAGGCATCTTTTAAAATATTGATATCAACAATATCAGCTGTATTGATGTTTGAAATGTCATCAGTCAAAACCCCATCAACAACAAATAAAGCTGTAGTTCCACCTAACGCTGTGCTGACTCCACGAAGCCTAAATTGAGGAGATTGGCCAGGCTGACCACTATTTATGATTTGAACACCTGCAACTTTTCCTTGAAGCGCTTGTGTCGCTGTTAGTACTGGTTGCTTGAACAATTCTTCACCTTTTACATTGGCAACTGCTCCTGTAACGTCACTTTTCTTTTGCGTGCCATAACCAACAACTACAACTTCTTGCAGGTTTGTAGCTTCTGATTCTAGGATTATGTTGAACGTAGTTTGAGCACCGACCTCTATTGTTTGAGGTTTATAACCCACAAATGAGACAACAATCGCATTATCACTAGCCTGTAGTGCAAGCTGAAAATTACCATCAACGTCAGAGGTCGTACCGCGTGTAGTACCTTGAACAAGAATATTTGCGCCCGGCACGGGCTGATTATCTTCTTTCGAAGTGACTTTGCCTGTAATTGTTCGCTCTTGCGCCATAGCTCCCCCCATCATACCTACAAAAACAGTTAAAACGACCAGCAGTAAGAATTTCCTCATAAGCAACCTGGTTTTCAATAAGTTAACCAAATAATCGATTGCGGAATTAGTTTTCTGCAATTGATTGTTATGAGAAAGTTATCATCAAACAAATCTTTATTAAAGAATTTTTCTACAAATCAACAGAATATGATCTAAAAAGGTATTTGAAAAGTCTATGCGCTTTAACGCGAAAAAAACATTGGTTTCAAACGATTTCGGAGCACTTTAAAGCTCGAGGAGAGTTTTCTTTACGCTTTAAAAACATTGATTTTTGAAAACACGGATTTTCTTTTCTTCGGTCGTATTGAATTTGTACGGTCAAGGACTATTTCCTCCCAAGTGCCCTGCTGAGTTCCCTTACCCGGGGTTCTTTCCTCGACCTTATGCTTAAACGCCCAAACCGTACTCAATCGTAATTGAAGCTTATCCGCCAAGGATTCTAAAGTATATCCATTCTTTCCTGACTGAACCAAATAAGTAAGGTAAAACGCCTTGTCTATTGGAAACTTGACCCCATGAAATAATGTATTTGAGGTAATCGATTCATTGTACCCACACTTGGTACATCTGCGCGAAAACTTTAAAGGTCCAAGCGAATGTTTTGTGTTGCCACACTTCACACATTCAAAACCTTTTTCTTCTTTCAACTTTTCCAGGAAACGATAGCAGGACAAGTCATCCGGGTAGAGCGTTCTGAATTCATCATAGTCCATCTGTTTTTCATGCATGCGCTCCTCGAGCACCTCCTTCACCTTGTTTTTTAATTTCCAGTTATCGAGGTCAAGCATAGAATTAATTTGATTGATCTCTACCGACTGTCGGTTAATGGTTGCATTACTCTCCAATAATTCTTCGTTCTTCTTGGCAAGTTCTTGGGTGTCGTTCAGCCACTTTTTTCTCCAATTCACGATTTACTTTATCTTTCAATTGCATGTTTACTTCATGCTGGTGAATGATTCTCCTCATGGCACGATCACGATTGTCTTTGAGTATTCTGATTCTATCACCTAAAGCGACTGTTAGAAAAAGCATTTCGAAAACAAAACTGAAGTGAAGGCTGTAATGTGTGATGGTCGTAAAGGGAAGTATGTTGAAGTAAACTAGTGTGCGGAGGAAAAATCCAAAAAATAAAACTCCATAAGCAATTACGAAGAATCGAGCAGGTCGGTAGCCGCCCCTCCATACGGTGATCGCAGTGAAAAAAATCAATGAAAGCGGAATTATTTCCAGAGTTCGGAATGTGAGTAGTTGTCGATAAACAAGTAAGCTTATCACAAACCAAACGGAACGAGCCACAATCATAATTTTCAAAGCACGATCTAACTTGGGAGCATTTGCTCTCGTGCCAAGAAATCTTCGAGTAAAGATTAGCGACCAGAAAATGAGTAAGTACAACGAAACACCAACTGCCCAGTCATTAAGTTCAGGATGTTTCGGCCATAAATATTGGAAGCCAACACCGTCATAGCTCATCGCATAAAACGCCACACTAAGAATATAGCAGATGTAATAGATGAACTTCACTTCACGAATGGCGAGGTAAACCAAAAAATTATAGACTGTGATGATGAGGATCATGCCGTAGAACATGCCGTACAGATAATATTCATTCAATGCGTAGTAAATGAAATAATTTGTAGACCGGAGTGCTATGCGGATATCGGCAAATTCATGCGACCTGATCTTGAAATAATAAGTTGCAAAACCTGAGCCGTCAACTTTCAGCGGGAGCTCAAAATTTTTGTGAAGGAAAAGTCTTGAATTAAAATCTTTATGATCACCGAGCACGGTTCTCTTATAAGATCCATACGCTTGAGGTGAGAATGCTATGAGACTATCGATAGTCTGGTCGTAAAACTCCAACAGCCAATATTTTTCTGTGGTATTGGTTTGCTTTATTGTCAAACGAAGCCAATAAGAAGAGTTTTTCTTGAAATCAGAATTCTGATAATCAATGTCTTTACGAAAGTTATTTTCAAATTCGGGAGATGATATTCTTCCGAAAGGAATTTGATTGGTAGAGTCAACGACATAATACAAATCATGCGCCATGAAATCGCGATGGTCCACCGCATCGTCTACTTCAATAACGGACTGCGCCTTCACACTATGAACGCCACACCACAAAACCATCCCCAAAAGCCATTTATTCATACCTCAAGTTAGGAATTTCTCAGATGTTGACAGTCGAATAATTGCGCGTGAACTTCATTAACTTTACAGAGTTGTAATTAAAATTATTCTTCATCCTTAAACGTTGTATATAGTAAGTTTAAAATGTCTTTATGAAAATCTCAGTCACCCAATTTGTGTTATTACTGATTTTGAGCCTGCCTCAGTATTTGCTTGCAGGAATAAAGTGGGTGGACATCGGTGTAGACGGGCTGACTTGTTCCATGTGTTCCAGAAGTGTGGAGTTAAGTGTAAGAAGACTTGACTTCATAGATAACGTTACTATGAGCCTTGAAAAAACAGAAGGAAGAGTTTATTTAAAATCTGGTCAACCGATTGATTTGAAAAAAATTGCGCGTGCCGTGACAGATGCTGGGTTTTCGGTTCGCTTTCTCCGTGTAGAATTTGATTTTAACGACATTACTATCAAGAGTGATGGTTCGTTTGATTATCAAGGACAGCCGTATGTCTGGATTGATTTCAAAGATGGATCTGCAAAGGGCAATGTGGTGTTACAACTCGTTGATGAAGGATTCCTCCCACGAAAGGAAAGTACTCCTTGGAAAAAACGGATTGCACCAGATAAATCGAGGCAAAAGGTTTTTCATGTCATCCAAGTTTAGAGAGAAAGCCTCGGAACAAAAGAGCTTCTTAATATTATATTTTTTCTAACCAACCACCTTTGAAACCCGCTTTCTTTAACCCAGAGGTGATGTATTTATTTTTCTTTAACAGATTCCAGATGAATCCATTTTTATGATTTTCTATTTGGATCAAAATCGGACCTTGATCAATGCCCAAATAATCTTGATCGATCCAGCCGACACTTCCATCCTTGTTTACGATTGAAAGGTTAAAAGCATCCTTAAATCCATATTTACTGTAAATTCTATCTCCGTACTTTTTCTTCATGGATTGCAAAGCATCAATACAAATTTCAGGAGCAAAAGGAATCGATCCTCCAGAAGCTGTTGGAGCAATAGTACCATCATCATTTACATTCCATTGCGCGGCACCTCTAGCCGAATAACCCATGAAAGAAATATTTGGATTGGCGCTATTCGAGTTGCCAGTTCCATCACAGGCTGTTAATCCCCACGTGTGTTCATCATAGCCAACCCAGCCTGCCGGGTTAGAAATACAATAGGCCCTATTCGCCACTGTTGCACGCTTTGAGTTCTCGAAATAATCAATTCCTTTTTGGGTTATGTATTCATCTTGAATGCCCTTGAAGTCGATGAACATGTGCGAATATTGATGACCAAATAGCGGTCCAAAATTGATGTGTTCCTGACCGAAATATTTTCCCCATTGATATGTTTTAGTCCAAGCTTGCCAGCTATCACTTGGAATAGGATGGGTAGTTGAACCCAAGCCCATCACATATAAAATCATCCCTTCGTTATAACCACGCCAACGCGCGTCAATAAATCCATCTTCAGGGTGCCAGCCCATACTCATCGTTTTTTCACCATTCATCGCCCAGTCCCACTCCACGGCAAGAAAGAGTGAGTCAGCTAAATCTCGAATTTCATTTTCAACAGGACTATTTTGATCAAAAAAAGATTGGCATGAAAGTATTCCCGCCATCAGCAAACCAGTGTCCACAGTCGAGAGCTCTACTTCCCGAAAACGCAAACCCGTTTTCATATCAATGAAGTGATAAAAAAAACCTTTGTATCCAGTAATACCCTCAGCTTTGTCACCCTTAGGAGCGTTCTTAAAAAAGCGTAAGGTTTTTACTACCCGCTCCGCAGCTTGCTCACGGGAAATGTAGCCACGATTCACTCCAACTAAATAACCTGACAGCCCAAAGCCAGTAGCAGCTATACTAGAAAAACTTTTCGAAGGCCATCGGTCAGGCTGATTGCCGTTAGTTGAATCTGCCAACTCCCAAAAAAAATTAAAAGTATCTCGAGAAAGAGAATCTAAAAACGCTTCCGAGCTATTCACTTTCACCTGTTTGTCACAAGAAGCAAGTAAGATCAACGCGACAAGTAGGAACAAAAAATTCTTTACCATTTTAAATAAGATTATTTTCAAATATACCCAGCTAATTTATACATCACCATCCCTGCCCACTCCTTCACCAACGTATGCCAGTTTTTAAGAGTTTCAACGCTAGGCACAAACAGCACATCCAATGTGAATTTCCGTTCATGCGAAAGGAAGTCCACCGTAAATACATCCATATTCCATCCTACTTTTTTGTAACAGGCGAGCGACCTCCGCATATGAAACGCAGAAGTGATTAAAATACATTGTTCAGGCTTGCTTTTGCCCTCCAACATCTTTTTTACTGCCACTGCTGATTCATGAGTATTTCTTGACTCGCTCTCAGTAATTATATCTTCCGAGGGTACGCCCATCAACATAAATGCTTCTGCTACTTCCATCGCCTCTTTCCTTTCTGGCGCGGATATCCTGCCACTTCCACCTGATACCAATATCTTTTTTATTTTACCAAGCTTGTAAAGTTGCAAGGTGTGCGTGACACGGTCGGCACCGCTCGTAAAATAAACTCTGTCGCGAGGACCAGAATCATATTTCGTCACACCGGTCAAAACAATCCCGTATTCGTAATTTTTTTTGACATCGCTGATCAGCGTGACCGGAAGCTCCCAAAATCTCATCACTTCGTTTCCAATAAAATCGTTGGCACAAAATAAAAGCAACCCAAGCGAAGTATAGAATAGCTTTTTTTTCAGAGACTGCTTCTTAACAAAGACCGATGCCAACAACAAACCACAAATGATGGTCAATGGCATGACAGCATAAGTGAGTATTTTTGAAAGAAAGAAAAACATTCCTACATCCGTTTCTCGATCTTGCTGTACACGCTGCCAATACCATCGATTATTTTCAATAATATCTCATAATATAGCAGGACAGCCAAAACCAAAGTCATTGACCAGATCACTATAAGATTGAAGAAAATTGTATCAATTGGTGCAAAAAAATGTTTTGCTGGCATATAGAATTGGGCATCAAAATCAAAGATGTGGTCCGGGTCAGGATCTTTGTAAATCGGATAAATTTTCTGAACCAGTTTACCTCCATTCTCAATGATTCGATTTAGCTCTGAAGTATTTTTAACAAGTTCAGTAATTGCCTCATTTTGATATGAATTTCTTTCCTCATCGAACTCAGCTTCCTTTTTTGCTGTATTTGTTCTTTTATTGATTTTATCATCCTTAGTCTTATCCGCTTTTGAATATCTGTTGTTATAGAATTTTTTCAACGCCTCAAAAAATGTAACCGTCTCAACGTGTGTCATTGAATCGTACTTGCCTGGTGCCAATGCATCTAGGTATTTGAAATTATCTTTTCCAATAATGAAAAGCTCGTCTCGAATTTCATTGTGCAACAAATCCAAATTCTTGTTCACCACTTCGAGAATTGCTGGCTCTTTACTTTTATAATTCAGGTTTCACGAAATCAAGTCTGCTTTCCAATTCAGGTATGTAATAGACTTTTTTATAATCAGCATCGGCCATGATCTTATCATATAAATAAAACTGCTGTTCGAATTCATTGTCCTTGTACTGTGATACCATGGCTGCTTCAAACGCCCATCGTGAAGCCATCAAATCACCGACCATTGGCACTGTTGCTGTGTTTCCAATAATTGGATTGAGTTTATCGAACTTTACTACCACCCCACTTAATATTAATTGAGGGATCAGTAAAATCGGAATCAAAATATAAATTGTTACAGCTGAATTAAATGCTGAAGAAATATTCAATCCCAGTAGATTGGCAAAACAAGATGTTGTAAACAAAATTGCCCAGTGTGGTAAAAACATTCCCTTGATCCCCAAAATATAATTTCCAACGAGCACGAACATGAAAGTTTGAATTGCCGAGATCGCAAATAGAATTGAAATCTTGGAGAAGATGTAACTACTTCGATTTAAATGAAGGAATTTTTCACGCTTTAGTATTTTTCGATCACGAATAATCTCCTCAGCGCTCACAGTCAATCCCATAAACAGTGCAACAATCACACTCATAAAAAAATAAGCTGGCATGTTCAAGTTCTTACTGAATACATAGCCAGAGTTGAGCGTATCATCCGTGTTGTGATAACGTACTATAAAAGCAAGAATAAATGCAAGTACCGGTGCCTCCAGTAGGTTGATAACCAAATATTGCGTGTTGCTAAGCTTTGATAAGATATCCCGCATCGAAAATAAATGCGTTTGCTTAAACCATTTTGGAATACGAAGAGTGGAGTGAGGTTGTTCATCTTGTCTTGCTACTAATGGAAGCTTAATTTTTTCCTGAAAAAATTTATTCCATTGAACGGGTGAGAACTTCCGTTCATTTGTAAAATTCCCAAACTCATTGATGACTTTCGTTTCAATGATGTTAAAGATTTGCTCGGGATTTACGTTTCCGCACGTATGACATTCACCTTCATCACTATTTACCATATTGATGTTCTTCTTAAAATAAATCACAGCATCAACAGGGTTTCCATAATAAATCTGATAACCACCAGTATCAAGTATAACCAGATGATCAAACATTTTAAAAATGTCTGAAGACGGTTGGTGAATTACCGCAAATACTAATTTGCCTTTCAGAGAAAGTTCTTTGAGTAAGTCAATTATATTTTCAGAATCTCGTGAAGAAAGCCCAGAAGTTGGTTCGTCACAAAAAAGTACAGCAGGCTCTCGTAATAATTCAAGTCCAATGTTTAATCTTTTTCGTTGACCCCCACTAATCGTTTTCTGAAGCGGTGATCCCACTTTCAAATCCTTTGCTTCATTAAGACCAAGATCATCGAGTGTTTTCAACACCAGCATATCAATCTCTTCTTCGTTCAAATGACTGAAGCATAGCTTGGCTGCGAAATAAAGATTTTGATAAACCGTAAGATCTTCGATAAGCAAATCGTCTTGTGGAACAAATCCAATCACGCCCTCAATTTTATGGGGCTCCTTGTGAATGTCTATTCCATTAATAAGAACTTGACCTTTGGATGGTTTCTCATTTCCATTGAGCACATGCAACAGTGTACTCTTGCCAGCACCACTCGCTCCCATAAGAGCTACCAAATTGCCAGACTCTTCAGCGACTGTTACATCGCGAAGCCCGAGTTTGCCGTTCTTAAATTGGAAGGAAATATTTCTGGCCTCAAAGCTTGTTCGAGGCCCTTTGCTTGTCTTCTTAAATACTGCGAGAATCGTTCCATAATAAACAGCATCAGCCGCGCCCCAACGAATCGAACTGCCAGTGGCCAACACATTTACTTTTCCTGGACGGAGAGGAACTCCATTTAAAAGCACATCTGAATGGCCATTGTACTTAACAAAATAAAGTTCAACACTTGGTACATATAAAATCGTGATAAAGCCATCGAGTTCTGTCCTGTAAATAAATTTTCCTTTCTCCTTTTTCTGACTGCTTATGATCAACAAATTTTCAGAATCCGCTTTTGATTGGTCGCTGAGGTTAACAAACTCTTTTACCGACTCAAGATCAGTAGGTGTGACATTAAATTTCTCGCAAATAATCTTCGACAATCTATCTTCTCGAGCTGAGATCGAACCATCGGCAAGAATAATACTCATGAGTTCCAACAACACCACCACTTTTTGCTTCTGGGTAACCTCTTCATTGATGGCTGAGCATATCTGATTGATCATCTCGTTTTCCTTTTCCGCGCTTAGCTTATCGGAAATCTCTTGTGCATATTGGTCGAACAAGAGAATGTGTCTCTCCATCGATGGCTGACTCAGGTGGTCCTCAAGAAATGCGTGGATATGCTCGCGCTCTTGCGTTGTCACTGTATCTTCTTTCGCAACAAAAGCAAAAAGCTTAATAATGGCTTTCAATACGGGCTCGCTCATAGACAAAGATTATTTTTTAAAGATAAGAAAGATGAAGGATTCATCAATTGTTCGTTAAATGAGTGCGATTAAAACAAAAAAGACCAGCAATTGCTGGTCTTTTAAGATTAGGTCAATAAAATTTATTCGTACTATCGACTTCTTCAGTTTTTCAACAGTAGAAGTTATGTCCACCAAGTTTTTGTCTTTTAGAATCTGATCGGCTTGGTTGTTCTTGATTTTGTCTTCAATGTTAAGAGCTCGGTAGCTAGCATCAAGAGAATTCAAATCAGCCAATATTGATACTACAGGTTCAGATTGTTCTACAGTTCCAAGCATTTTGATTAACTCACCTACCGATTCTTTTGTTGAAGGACAACGCGAATAAGTGGCGTAAGCACCAAAATTCTATCGTCATCTTTCAAAATATCTTTAGGGTATGTTTTGATTACGCCCGTTGAAATATAAAGTCCTTCAACAAAACTTCCTGTGATCATCAAAGCAGCAGGTTTGATTCTGTTGTCACTTTTCAAATATTGTTTCAGTTTGGTGAATTGCTTTGTCAACCAATTCAGTAAGTGAATCTTTCTTCGAAATATTTGCTTCGAATCTTTTCAAAACTTCTTGATCGAATGAGCCCAAAATACCAAGTCCATTTGCCAATTTTTTCGAAGCGGTAACATAATCAATAGCTTCTTGTGTTTGTCATAAGAAACTAAGTCGATATCGGAAGCATAAACACCTAAATTCAGGGCCGCTTTGTCATTTCTGGTTAAGTACTGATCAACTTTTTTACGATCGCTGGATTAAGCCCTGGTTGAATTCAGCCCCTGTTGCCTGAAGTAGGTAAGGAATTTCTGATGGTGAAGGAATATTATAGGCTACATCTTGATTGTCAGTTAGACTCCTCAGCTTGTTTAAACTCGTCAGAATTTTCTTGAGTCTTTCTTTTTTAGAGCCGCAAGACCAAAGTCCAATGACAAGTAGAAATAAAAATGAAGCTTTTGTTACCGATATAAATTTCATAAGGTGGGTTTTGAACTTCCAAGTTTACTATAATTTTTTTAAACCGTGAAAGTGCTACCCTCTATTTATACGAAATAATAGTCAGCTATCCCCAATTTAGGATTATGGAGAGGCTATTGGTCAAATCTTCAGCCTAACGAATGCTTCCATGGCTGCATACTCAGCAAGACCTAACTTATTATAGAGCTGAGCGGTAGCTCAGTTACGATCTTCAGCCTGCCAAAATTCACGAGCGTCATTTCCTTGATAGACCACTCCATCTTTTTGGGATTGATGTTTGAATACGCCCATTCGCTTGCGCATCACCTGATCCGGGCTCATCGGCACTGCCATTTCGATCAAGTCAATATCCCACTCGGCCCAAGCACCTTTGTAAAGCCAGGTCCAGCAATCTTTCATGAAGGGCTCGCCCTTAAGGCGTTGAAGTGCTTCGACTACTGCATCGAGACAAACTTTGTGCGTATCCATGAGGATCAGCCAAGTCGCCTGCAGCATAGATTTGATGAGGCTTGACCTCGTTGATGATGTCGTGAACAATTTTGAAGTCAGTTTCACCCAAAGGCATTTTCTGAACCATCCCCGTTTCATAGAAAGGCATATTGAGAAAATGGATATTCTCTTGAGGCACTCCAACAAATCGACAAGTGTTCTTCGCTTCACTTACCCTTATGAGGCCTTTTATATATCGAACAGAATCTATGCCCTTTTCTCCCTTCTTCTTTTTCTCTAAGAAATTTTTTGCCTCGCAGTAAAGCTTATAGGTCGCTTCATTTTCTAAAACCAAACTTGGAATTGAAGTCAGAAAACAAATTCTATAAATCGTAATGCTTCATCATCTGCAACTGCAATATTACCAGAAGTTTGATGGGCCACATGCACATCGTGCCCTTGATGAACGAGTCGTTGGAAAGTACCGCCCATCGAAATAATATCATCATCGGGGTGAGGCTAAAGATCAATACCTTTTTTCTAGCAGGCTCTGCGCGTTCAGGTCGATGTGTATCATCAGCTTTAGGTTTACCACCTGGCCAACCTGTGATTGTATGTTGCACCCAGGTGATGTTAGGATTCTATCGTGTTTCCCTATTAACCTTACAATA
>JASGIR010000031.1:0-5042 GCA_049840975.1 Cyclobacteriaceae bacterium
ATTGGCTTTTGACTTCTTCAACATTTCAGGATCTCTTTTTGTAGAGAAAGAATCGCCAGTTAATGTTAGGGCGAGTGCTCAAGGTTTGTTTATGCTAATGACCAATGGTATTGGCGCGTTCATGGGGGGAATCTTAAGCGGATGGATAGTGGATTTCTTCACTATAGATGGCATAAGAAATTGGCAATATATCTGGTTCACATTTGCGGGCTATGGATTATTCCTTGCTATCATTTTTCCATTCATGTTTAAATACAAGCACAATCCAACAGAAGAGGTCAACATATCTCATTAATTTGATTTTTTAATTTACTTAAGTTCAAGTATTTGATTTGAACTAGAAATAGGCACTATTCAATTATTCGAAAAAATCAGATTAACTTTGCCTTAATGGCCAAAGTCATTCAATTTCCTAGTCCCGGTCCTGAGAAATTCGGTTTCAAACCTGTTCGCAAAAAAGGAAAATCAAATAAGGGAAAACCCGGCCAACTTAACTTATTTAGTAGTGGTAAAGTAGTAAGCCTTAATCAACTTTCGAGGTTTGAAGAAGCATTGTTGCTCGATGATCGCGGAGACAATAAGGCCAGGGATTTTTACTTGAAATCCATAGAAGAAGGTGACTCTATTGCTGACTCATTTTGCAATCTTGGAATACTAGAATCACAAGCTGGCAACTACACGAAAGCAATTGATTGTTTCACTAATTGCTTGAAAGAAAACCCTAGGCATTTTGAGGCGCACTATAACCTCGCGAATCTTTATGCGGAACTTGGCAATTTGATGTTAGCAAAAGTGCACTATGAAATTTCGATTGAGCTTGAACCTTACTTCCCGAATTCACATTTTAATTTAGGACTCACGTTAGCAATGAATAAAGAAATTAGTGAAGCCGTTCAGTCGCTGATTTCGTATTGCAAACTGGTAGCACCTCAAGACCGAGTTCAAGCAGAAAAGTTGATTCAAACTTTGTCGGAGTCTCTTCCTAATTAATCACAACGACCAGATCGTTACGAAGAACAAAACACTTCGGAATATTTCAAGAGACACTTTGAGAACAAGTACCATAAGCACTCCTTTGAAAATTAGTAAGACTCCTTTTTCTTTATAAAATTCTGCACCAGATCGCAATAGAAAATACAAGTTGGTGGTGATGAAAATTATGGTGAGCGTAGTTTCGTCTAAATAGTGCCCGAGTGGAGTAAGCGAGGCAATCACGGTCAAGACAATCGCATTGATCAAAAGATTGAAACAAGCAAGTTCTACCATGTAATCAACATGATCTGTGAAATAACGATTGCGTTTATAATACAAGAGGTTTAGCGGGAGTGAAGCTATAACTACAAAGACCATCACCATTAGCTTGGCTAATCCCACCGTTTTTAGGTTATAAATGAGCGTAAAAGAAGGAATGTCTATACCCATAGCAATAGACTTCTTAGCAATTATTGCCGAATAGAAGCCCCTGAATGGCGTCAGAAGCTGTGTTTTCAACGAAGCATTGAAAAGCTGAATCACGGGAAAGAAGAAATAGGCCAAATTGAGCACAAGAAAGAGCGAAAGCGGTTTCAAGTATTTTACCCGTCTTCCTTCAATAAATTCCTTTGAGATAAAACCAGGCCACTTAAGCACAAGCCAAAGTGTCCTTATGAATTTAGAATCGGCAAAGGTCACAGCTTTGAAAACTGTGCTTATGAATCTCTTAAAAGATCTGTCTGCCGGCTTAAGTACTTTCTCGCCACATTCATTGCAAAAATGGCCGTGAAAGGAGTTACCACAACTTTTGCAGATGTGTGAAGCTGAATGTTCCATCTGGCGCAAATTAATGCTTTAATTCCTTTAGAATCTTTCGGCCACGAGAAACAAAGCCAGCGCTACCAAGTGGGAGCTGATCTTCTATTATGGGAATAAGCTCGTTTTTCAACTCGGGGATTTCCTTCGCAAGATTGGCAAGCACAGTCATGGAGAAGACCCTGACCGCAATTGGCTCCTTCGTATCGGTGAAGAACTTAAAACAGATGTCAATAACGGGACCTTGATGCTTCGTTGGAACGTCTATGAATTGGAGCAATCGAACAACATTCCTCTTGACTGCCACATGTACATCAGGTTGCTGAACGAACTTTAAGATTCTTGTTAAGTGGGGGTGAATTATTTCGGTATTTGCTTCTACGCAACAACTCATCGGCCAAGACAAGCGTTGAGTAACTCTGTAGGGGCCAGCAAGGAAAGCCTCAATAAGTGCAGAAAATTTCTTTCCGTCTTCGCCAATGTACTTGACAAGCTTGAGGCATTGGGACTTAGAGTGTTCCTTTAAGGCTTCGGTTTTGAAATCCATTTTACAATTATTTAACTCGCTGATTATTAGTATTTATAAATAATTTAGTTTAACTTTCAAATCAACTTAAAAAAGGAGGAGTTATGCTATTATTTTTTGCAATCCTTGCCACTGCAATTTTTCAACTGAGTTTATGTTGGATGGGTTTCACCGCCAACACGCGAAGTAAAAAACAACCTTGGTTCTCGGTGCATATTCACCAATAATTTTGCCTCCATTTTCAAACCGAAAATAACGGTCGTTTTCTATTTTATTTTCATTAAAAAATCTTCACAAATAGTAAGTAAAGTGTGCGGAAAACGCACTCAAAAAACTTATTTTTGACGGTTTATATCAATTCAAAATGAGCGAAGGAAAAGCGAACAAAGAGACTAATTATTCAGCGAGTAATATTCAAGTTTTAGAAGGCCTTGAGGCGGTAAGAAAAAGACCCGCCATGTACATAGGAGACATCGGTGTAAAGGGTCTCCATCATCTGGTCTGGGAAGTTGTTGACAACAGTATTGACGAAGCATTAGCTGGTTATTGTGATGAAGTAGACGTAACTATCAATCCAGACAATTCAATCACAGTTGAAGATAACGGCCGTGGGATTCCAACAGATATTCACCCTAAGGAAAAGCGTTCCGCACTAGAAGTGGTAATGACCGTTTTGCACGCTGGAGGGAAATTTGATAAAGACACATACAAAGTATCTGGCGGTTTGCATGGCGTAGGTGTTTCTTGCGTTAATGCTCTTTCGTCCGTTCTTCACACTACCGTTTATCGTGAGGGAAAAATCTTTGAACAGGAATATCACCGCGGGGTTCCTCAATATCCTGTTCGAGTTATAGGTGAATCAGATAAAACGGGTACAACTCAGCATTTTCTCCCAGACCCAGAGATATTCACACTCACAACGGAATACAATTACGAGACAGTTGCTACTCGCCTTCGTGAATTAGCTTTCCTTAATCCAGGCATCAAACTTAATCTAAAGGACCTTCGAGAGAATGATGAAAATGGTAAACCTCGTGCAGACCAATTCCATTCTGAAGTAGGTCTTCGCGAGTTCGTGGAATACCTTGATTCAACAAGGGAAAAGCTTATCCCCAATCCAATTTTCATTGAGAATAACAAAAGTGAGATCCCTGTCCAAGTGGCACTAGGATACAACACTTCCTACAGCGAGAATTTGGTTTCTTATGTAAACAACATTAACACTCACGAAGGAGGAACTCACGTAGCGGGTTTTAGACGTGCTCTTACACGTACTTTGAAAAGCTATGCTGATAAATCTGGTTTGCTTGAAAAAGCAAAAGTTGAAATCAGTGGTGATGACTTCCGAGAAGGATTGACTGCTGTAATTTCAGTAAAGGTTGCTGAGCCTCAGTTTGAAGGTCAAACAAAAACCAAGCTTGGTAACTCTGAAGCTATGGGTGCTGTTGACACTGCCGTTGGAGAGATGCTTCAGAATTTTCTTGAAGAGAATCCGAAAGAAGCTAAGCTAATTATTAGCAAAGTCATTCTTGCTGCACAAGCTCGCATCGCTGCTCGAAAAGCACGCGAGATGGTTCAACGTAAAAACGTTCTTTCAGGCACAGGGCTTCCTGGTAAACTTGCCGATTGTTCAAGTTCAGACCCTTCAATTTGTGAATTGTATTTAGTGGAAGGTGATTCAGCTGGCGGTTCCGCGAAACAAGGTCGGGATAGAAATTTCCAGGCCATCCTTCCTTTGCGTGGAAAAATTTTGAATGTAGAAAAAGCACAAGAGCATAAAATCTATGAGAACGAAGAGATCAAAAATATGATCACGGCTCTCGGTGTTACTTTTGGAACTGCTGACGATAATAAGGCACTTAATCTCACGAAGCTCAGATATCATAAGATCATCATCATGACCGATGCGGATGTTGATGGAAGCCACATCAGGACTTTAATTCTGACTTTCTTTTTCCGGTACATGCGCGACTTGATTGAACAAGGTTATGTATACATTGCCTTGCCACCACTTTATCTTGTTAAGAAGGGAAAAGAGGAGCGCTATTGCTGGAATGAAGAAGAACGCGATGTGCTTATTAAACAATTGGCCAAGGACGGGAAAGAAGATAGTGTGGGTGTTCAACGATACAAAGGGTTAGGAGAGATGAATCCAGAACAACTTTGGACAACAACAATGGATCCTGCTAAGCGTACATTGAAACAAGTTAGCATCGAATCTGCTGCAGAAGCAGATCATCTTTTCTCTATGTTGATGGGAGACGAAGTTGCTCCTCGCAGGGAGTTTATTGAGAAAAATGCCAAGTACGCCAAAGTAGATATTTAACGATTACTTCTTTGTAATTTCTTGCAAACCAATTTTTGATTCTTGTAATTTGAAGTTTTGATTTAGGATATGGAAAGTGAAGTACAGCAAGAAACAGATCTAGTAGCCAAACAGATTTTTGAGAGCAACTACATTAGCCGCGATTTAAGCTGGCTACAATTCAATTATCGAGTTCTCGACCAAGCAAGGCATATCGACCGGAGTATTTTTGACCGAATGAAATTCCTTTTCGATCACTGCATCAAACCTCGATGAATTTTGTACCATTCGTTTAGGGAGTTTGTACAATTACCTCGACTATAGAAAGGAACGCTTCGATTATAGTGGGCTTAGGTGCTGTTCGGATTCTATCGTGTTTCCCTATTAACCTTGAGCAATACGTAGCTGAACCAGTAGATACAG
>JASGIR010000032.1:0-101615 GCA_049840975.1 Cyclobacteriaceae bacterium
AGCTGTATCTCAACAAGCCTCTCTCTCATGAAAATATTATGAAGATTGATGTTTAATTAGGCATCGACTGCGCCTTCGATTGCAGCAAGCGCTTCTATAAATTCTTCATCCATTTTAATCAAAGCAGTAGGCGCGAAGTAATTCACTTTTACTTCCTTGAACTTTGGAATAATGGCAGCGATTTTTTTAGCTTTTTCTTTTTAGCCTCACTCGTTGCAGTGCGCAATATTTTTAAGAATAATAATACGTTTTCACATTCGTCTTTTCCGAACATCCGGATTTGACGTTGTACGCTATTGGTGAGTTGAGTAAATAATTCAAAATCTTTCAGCATACAATATTGAAGCGCTAGCAAAGCTTTCACTTCCATTTGAACGAATGGATATTTTTTCAAGCTTACTTCATTCAACATGTTATTGATGATTTTGGCCGCTTGATCATACTTGCCGGCATAATAGCAACTAAGAGCTTGATAACACACATAGATTGTGTGCTTGGGCACGTCTTGTGGTTCAGCTTCAACATCCATCAATAAGCCTTCATTTTCAGCGAACAAAGTTTTCTCAGTGTTGTTTCGCAATGCACTAAAATGTGAAATCAAAAACGAGCAGAGAAAGTGTAGTTTGGATAGTTCACCAACAAAGTGGAAGTAGCGTCATTGATTTCCTCATAATGCTTTTCTGCTTGACGATATACCTTGTAATGATTGTAGTACTCTAATCTCAAAAACTCGAATACTAAATTCAAGTGATAATAAAGAGGATCTAGATTATAGGTTTCGAAAATCTTTTGGACACGAACAAAAATATCTTCTGTGGCTTCGCCTTCTTGCGCTGTGGTCTCATCGGTATCTACAAACAACCGATGGAAAATCAGCATGCAATTTTGATACACGTATAAGCGATGCGACTCGTAAAGCTTCGACACGTTTTGCATTTCTTTAAGCAAAAGATCAGAGTCCATTTTTTCGACTTGATTGAGTAAAGAAGTAATTCCCATATTTTTTAAAGTACTCTGCCAATAAGTCTTCAGCTTTATCTACGGCCAGCATGTAAGCAACGTGGCGGTTATACAACTGCGAGTAATTGAATGCTTCGGAGAGTGGATATGCAATTTCTTCAACGATTTGTAAACAACAGTGAGTTCGCTTGCCAAATCGTAATCTTGAAGTTCTTTCTCGAGCTTTTTTAAAGTGGTGATCGAAATTGTTCTTTTTTTAGTGAACAAAACTTCATTGAGGTTCGCTACTTACGCAAAATGTCCGTGCGCGGACTCTCCATTTGCTGTAACAAATGCTCTTCAATTTTCTGATTAAGTCTTGAGCGCAAAGTGTAATACGCATTGGCATTCACTTCCAGTTCAACCATGATTTTGCTATCGGAAAGTTGCCGCTCACGCAATGCCTGCAGTACATAAGCTGACTTGTCAGCATTGCTCTCCATCAACGAATTATGAATCTCTTTATAGTCCTTTTCAGAAAGCTGCTTAATAATATTCTTCAGTTTGGCCATTCAGGGAACACTTATAGGTTGTCTAAAGTTACAAAAATAAAAGAGCTGAACAACAGCAGACAACGAGTCAATACGTCATTTTCTATGTCATCTTTTCCTTGAAACTCAATCGGAGTACTTTTTGTTGATAACTCAAAAAAAAGATGGATCCCTATTCTCAAATGATCATAGAAGCTCATTTTGGGCAAGTTAAAAATGCTGTGGTCAGAATCGATGTTTATAAAACAGTTCAAGGTAAACTAAGAGCGGCTGGTTCTGGCTTTGGATTTATTTTCTCCTCAGATGGCCTGATCTTTACCAACCATCACGTAGTGAATGGTGCTGAAAAGATCATGGTATCACTTCTCAATGAAAATGAAATTGAGGCAACGCTGGTGGGCAAAGATCCTGATACCGATTTGGCAATTTTAAAAATCTATACGGACGGCTACTCGGTTCAAAACTTGGCGATTCGGAAAAACTTCAGATTGGCCACGTAATAGCGATTGGAAATCCTTTGGGCTATCAGCACACGGTTACAACAGGAGTAGTAAGTGCTCTTGGGAGAACGCTTCGCTCACAAAATGGAATGCTGGTTGATAATGTTATTCAGTCTGATGCAGCTCTCAATCCTGGCAACTCAGGAGGGCCGATGATTACCACCGATGGCGAAGTTGTCGGAGTGAATACTGCTATTATTCAAGGAGCCCAAGGCTTAAGTTTTTCTGTTGACATTAATACCGCGAAAGAGGTGGCGCAGCAGTTGATTCAAAACGGAAAAATTTTCAAAGCGTATCTCGGGTTTCAATTGCAAGAAGTCAATATCAATCCCAAAGTCAAGCATCACTATCATTTGCCTAATGAAAAAGGTTTGTTTGTGGTAAGTGTTGAAGAGAATTCCCCTGCTTCCCGTTCGCAAGTAAATCCTGGAGACATCATTACCTCTTTTAATGGGAAACCAATGCAAACTTTGAATCAATTGTTTAAAGAACTCACCAAAAAAGAAATCCTCAATCTGATTGATATTTCTGTGATTCGACATACGGAATTGCTGAATGTGAGTATTTCACCAGTTCAAAAGCAAGGCTGAACTTTATATATAAAAACGCTAGGTTGTCATTTGTGCGCTCCTATTTTTGGGTTCTAAATCCAAAAATAAAAGCCCATGAGATGTGTTATTTTCTTACTGTTTCTTTTGCCTGCGATTTTGTCAGCGCAAAATATCCGCTGGTCAAAAGATGGCAATGCGTATTATAAAACCGAGTCAGGTGAAATATTCCGCTACGATTTACCAGCAAACACTAGAACAATTTTTTTATCAAGAGCTGACCTTACACCAGCAAATGACAATCAAAGTTTGAAGGTGAGAAACTTCACTTTGTCGGAGGATGTGGAAATCTTGTATTGATTTATACCAACAGTAAAAAAGTTTGGAGACTTGATACAGAAGGTGATTATTGGGTTTTGAATTTGACAACAAAAAGCCTGCAACAAGTAGGGAAGAGCAAACCAAAATCTTCGTTGCGTTTCGCAAAGATTTCACCAGATGGAAAAAAAGTCGGATATGTAAGTGAGTTTGATTTATATGTTGAGGATTTAGCATCAGGAAATGTTCAAGCCGTTACATCCAATCATTCGAGGAAACTGATCAGCGGAACTTTTGATTGGGTTTATGAAGAAGAGTTTTCTTGTCGCGATGGATTTCAATGGAGTCCGGACAGTCAACACATTGCTTACTGGCAAATCGATGCGAATAAAATCCGTGATTATTTCATGATCAATACAACTGATTCAGCCTACTCTAAAGTTATTCCAGTGGAATATCCAACGATTGGCCAGAATCCATCGCCAGCAAAAATCGGAGTCGTGAATTTGTCTGACAATAAAACAACTTGGTTAAATATTCCAGGTGATGCTCAACAACATTACCTTCCAAGATTAGAATGGTATTCAGCATCAGAGATTTTTGTGCAGCAACTTAATCGTAAACAACAGGAGAGTAAAATTTTCTCATGCAATCCGCTAACAGGAGAAGCAAAACAGATTTTTAGTGAAACCGATAATGCATGGATTGATGTGTTTCCATTTTCTTCAAATACATATGCACTCGATTATCATCATTCATTCATTTGGTTGAATGGGAAGAAAGAATTCTTGTGGATGAGCGAAAAAGATGGTTGGACACATTTATATCGAATCGCAAAAGATGGAAGTAAAGAAACCTTGATCACCAAAGGCAACTATGATGTAATGGATTACTTGTGTACCGATGAAAAGAATAACTTGATTTATTTTATTGCATCGCCTAACAATGCAACCCAGGCTTTCTTATACAAAACAAAACTTGACGGCAAAGGAAAGCTTGAATTAGTTTCACCAACAAATCAGGTTGGAAGCCATTCTTATAGTATTTCTCCGAATGGAAAATATGCTAGCCACCGCTTTTCAAACTATTATACTAAAAGCTCTGAAGAGTTAATCACGTTGCCAGATCACAATGTTGTTGATCATAAACATAATGTATATGATGCGGTGACGGCTGCTGATAAAAGTAAAAGCAATCTTGAATTTTTTAAAATCAAAACAGAGGAAGGAACAGAGATGGACGGCTGGATGATGAAGCCATCTAACTTTGATGCGACTAAAAAATATCCAGTTGTGTTTCATGTTTATACTGAACCAGCTTCTCAAACGGTACGCGATTCTTATGGAGTTGGACTGAATCGATTGTATCAAGGAGATATGAGCGCAGACGGTTACATCTATATATCGCTGGATGGAAGAGGAACGCCTGCTCCAAAGGGCCGCGAGTGGCGCAAGTCGATTTATAGGAAAATCGGTCAGCTTAATATTAAAGATCAAGCGCTTGCTGCTAAAGAAATTCTGAAATGGCCGTTTGTTGATGCTGACCGCATTGCTGTTTGGGGTTGGAGCGGTGGAGGATCTACAACCTTGAACTTGATGTTTCAATATCCTGAGATTTATAAAACAGGAATTGCTGTGGCGGCTGTTGCCAATCAATTGACTTACGATAATATTTATCAAGAACGTTATATGGGTCTTCCTCAAGAGAACTTGGAAGACATTGTGAAAGGCTCTCCAATTACCTACGCGAAAAATTTGAAAGGAAATTTATTGTACATCCATGGCACAGGCGATGACAATGTGCATTATAATAATGCAGAAATGCTACTCAACGAGTTGATTAAAAATAACAAGCTCTTTCAATTCATGCCTTACCCGAACCGATCACATGGCATCTTTGAAGGAGAAGGTACTTCAAAACATCTTTCAACGTTGTTCACGGATTATTTGAAAAAGTATTGCCCACCTGGAGCGAAATAAGAATTTAAGTTGTTGCCCATTTACCATTTGATTAGAATCACGAAAAACTAACAACGATTTGATGAAAACTTCACGCAGAAAATTTATTCAGACATCAACTGCTTTGGCATCACTTGCTTCGATTTCCAAAGTTGTTTGCTAGAGAGTCTAAACCAGTGACAAAACCAATTGTTGTTTCTACTTGGAATTTTGGTGCAGCCGCTAACGTAGAAGCTTGGAAAGTTTTAATTAATAATGGTCGAGCGCTTGATGCTGTGGAAGCTGGAGTTCAAGTTCCAGAAGGTGACCCAAAAGAAACTTCTGTTGGACTTGGTGGTTTGCCTGATCGTGATGGGCGTGTAACACTCGATGCTTGCATCATGGATGAATTTTCTAATTGCGGTTCTGTAGCTTGTTTGGAACATATCGTTCATCCGATTTCTGTAGCACGCAAGGTGATGGAAAAAACTCCGCATGTTATGCTCGTTGGTGACGGTGCGTTGCAGTTTGCGTTGCAAAACGGTTTTAAAAAGGAAAATCTTCTCACGCCTGAGTCTGAACAAGCTTGGAAAAATTGGTTGAAAAAATCGGAGTACAAACCAATTGTCAATATTGAGAACCACGATACAATTGGCATGATTGCGATGGATGTAAACCAAAATTTTTCTGGCGCATGCACAACGAGTGGAATGGCATATAAAATGCATGGCCGTGTTGGCGACTCGCCAATAATAGGGGCCGGACTTTTTGTTGATAATGAAATAGGTGCCGCTACTTCAACTGGACTTGGTGAAGAAGTGATTCGCATTTGTGGTTCGCATTTGGTTATTGAACTTATGCGACAAGGAAACTCCCCGCAGCAAGCATGTGAACTAGCAGTAAAACGGATTGTCAAAAATCAGCCCGAGAAATCTAAAATAATTCAAGTTGGATTCTTGCTTTGAATAGAAGTGGAGAGGTTGGTGCATATGCTTTACAAAAAGGATTTACATATGCAGTTTACTCGAATGAGATTCCTAGTAAAATATTAGAGGCGAAAAGTTATTATTAATGCTTCTTGAAATTGTAGTCTATATATAGAGTGTGCCCTCAAAGCCCAAGAGGGCAGAGCTGATCGAATTGAACTTTGCGATATCCCCGCTGATGGCGGAACTACTCCCTCGCACGGTATTATTGAAAACGTTCGCCAAAATCTGGGCATCGATGTGTATGTCATGATTCGCCCGCGAGGAGGTGATTTTCATTATTCCAATTACGATTTTCATTCTATGAAACGCGATATTGACCAGTGTCAGAAATTAAGCGTTGATGGCGTTGTATTTGGAATTCTAAATCCTGATGGAACGATTGATAAAAAGCGTTGTAAAGAGCTTATCGATCGGGCTCGCCCATTGAAAGTCACTTGTCATCGTGCTTTTGATATGACTCGTGATCCTTTCGAAGCGCTCGAGAATTGTATTGAAGTTGGCTTCGATCGTATTTTGACCTCCGGCCAAAAACCAAAAGCAATTGAAGGAGTAGATTTAATTGTCTGAATCGAAAAGAAAATCAAACGGTAGGATTATTATCATGCCTGGTTCTGGAGTAAACGAAAATACAGTTGAAGAGATCGTGAAGAAAACTGGAGTGGATGAGATTCATTTTTCCGCAACTGCTTTTCGAGAAAGCGAAATGAAATTTAAAAACGAAAGTATTTCTGGAATGGGTGATGACAGCGGTACAGAATTTAAGCTTCGAACTGTTGACCCTGAAAGAGTAAAAACAATGCGACTTCTGGCCGAAAAAATAAAAACCTGACGAGTCAGGTTTAGTGGAGAATATCGGATTCGAACCGATGACCTCTTCCATGCCATGGAAGCGCTCTAGCCAGCTGAGCTAATCCCCCGAAGGGCAGCAAATATATTTCAATTTATTTTTCAGACAAGGGATTACTTCAAAATCCGTCTTGCTACCCGGGAAACGTTTTAGATAATACTCCGCATACAGGTTTGTCTCCACTACACCTAGTGAAGTTGAAGCATGAATGAACTTCACATTTTCTTTTCCTTTCACTTCAGTCACCATGCCCACATGAGTGATTTGTTTTTTCTTTTTGCCCGTAGCAAAAAGTAAAAGATCCCCGGGCTTTAATTCTTCCATCTTGATTTTTTCTCCCTGCAAAGCTTGTTTGTCGGCAGTGCGAGGCAGATTTACATGGATGGCTTCGTAAGCATGGCCAGTAAGTGCAGAGCAATCGATTCCGGCCCTTGTCGTGCCACCCCATTTATATGGAGTGCCTGTATAAGAGCGAGCCGCTTTAATTACTGACGAAATCTGATCTTTGAGTTTGGACTTTTTGGCGGAAGCGCAGCCAACAGCAATAAATGCTAATAAGATGAAAAAATAGAATTGCTTAATTTTATGCTCCAACTAAAAAAATGGTTGTACAAAGATAAGACAATGGCAAGTTTGAAAGAAATGAAAATAAGCGTGGCTGATGAGGTTATTTATCATTCCGAAAGATTGTGGGTGAAGAGAACATAATTCTCGATGAGGAAAAAAGATCTGATTACGGTCATGATAAAACAGAAGATTATCAATTCATGCCCGATGTTGTAGTGAAGCCTGGAACTACAAGAAGTCAGTGAAGTGTTAAAAGTTTGCAACAAACATTTGGTTCCTGTAACGCCTCGTGGTGCAGGAACTGGTTTGAGCGGAGGGGCTCTTCCTATTAATAAAGGAGTGGTTATCTCGATGGAGCGCTTCAACAAAATCTTGAATATCGATGAATTGAATCTACAAGCTACTGTTGAACCGGGCGTCATCACTGAAGTATTTCAAAATAAAGTAAAAGAGAAAGGACTATTCTATCCGCCTGATCCTGCGAGCAAGGGATCTTGCTTTTTAGGTGGAAACCTTGCCAATAATTCTGGTGGACCAAAGGCAGTGAAGTATGGAGTTACTCGCGACTATGTGATTAACATGGAAGTAGTTCTTCCGACTGGTGAAATTATCTGGACTGCTGCCAACGTGTTGAAAAACTCTACGGGTTATAACTTGACCCAACTGATGTGTGGCAGTGAAGGTACGCTCGGCATCATCACAAAAATTGTATTCAAACTTCGTGGCAATCCGCAGAAGACAGTGTTGATGATGATTCCGTTTGTGACTAATGAAGAAGCTTGCAAAGCCATCGCGGCAATTTTTACAGCAGGCATCGTTCCATCGGGGATGGAATTCTTTGAACGCGAAGCAGCCGAGAAAACTTTTGATTACTGTGATAAAGTATTGAGCAGCCCTGTCACCACACAACTTACGGAAGGCATGAACGCATATTTGCTTTGTGAACTTGATGGAAATGACGAAGAGCTTTTGATGCGTTCATGCCTTCCGTAAGTTGTGTGGTGACAGGGCTGCTCAATACTTTATCACAGTAATCAAAAGTTTTCTCGGCTGCTTCGCGTTCAAAGAATTCCATCCCCGATGGAACGATGCCTGCTGTAAAAATTGCCGCGATGGCTTTGCAAGCTTCTTCATTAATTTCGCGGACGGGAATTCATCATCAACACTGTCTTCTGCGGATTGCCGGCGAAGTTTGAATACAACTTTTGTGATGATGCCGAGCGTACCTTCACTGCCACACATCAGTTGGGTCAAGTTATAACCCGTAGAGTTTTTCAACACGTTGGCAGCAGTCCAGATAATTTCACCAGTCGGAAGAACTACTTCCATGTTAATCACATAGTCACGAGTAACTCCATACTTCACTGCCTTTGGTCCACCAGAATTATTGGCAAGGTTTCCACCGCAAGATCCCTTGCTCGCAGGATCAGGCGGATAGAATAGTCCTTTCTCTTTTACTTTATTTTGAAATACTTCAGTGATAACACCCGTTCAAAACAGGTCCACTTTGTAGTTCAAATTGCCAAAATCGATATTCAAGATTTTGTTGAAGCGCTCCATCGAGATAACCGCTCCTTTATTAATCGGAAGAGCCCCTCACTCAAACCATTGCACGAGGCGTTACAGAAACCGAATGTTTGTTGCGACTTTAACACTTCACTGACTTCTTGCTTCACTACAACATCGGGCATGAATTGATAATCTTCTGTTTTATCATGACCGTAATCAGATCTTTCCTCATCGAGAATTATGTTCTCTTCACCCACAATCTTCGGAATGTAGAAATAACCTCATCAGCCACGCTTATTTTCATTTCTTTCAAAGTTTCCGTGTCTTATCTTTGTACAACCATTTTTTTAGTTGGAGCATAAAATTAAGCAATTCTATTTTTTCATCTTATTAGCATTTATTGCTGTTGGCTGCGCTTCCGCCAAAAAGTCCAAACTCAAAGATCAGATTTCGTCGTAATTAAAGCGGCTCGCTCTTATACAGGCACTCCATATAAATGGGGTGGCACGACAAGGGCCAGAAATCGATTGCTATTGCACTTACTGGCCATGCTTACGAAGCTATCGATGTAAATCTGCCTCGCACTGCCGACAAACAAGCTTTGGGAGAAAAAATCAAGATGAAGAATTAAAGCCCGGGGATCTTTTATTTTTTGCTACGGGCAAAAAGAAAAAACAAATCACTCATGTGAGATGGTGACTGAAAGGAAAAGAAAATGTGAAGTACCAATTCATGCTTCAACTTCACTAGGTGTGGTGGAGACAAACCTGTATGCGGAGTATTCTAAAACGCTTGGATACGAGGCGTTTTGAAGTAATCCCTTGTCTGAAAAATAAATTGAAATAAATTTGCTACACTTCGGGGGATTAGCTCAGCTGGCTAGAGCGCTTCCATGGCATGGAAGAGGTCATCGGTTCGACTCCGATATTCTCCACTAAACCTGACTCGTCAGGTTTTTATTTTTTCGGCCAGAAGTCGCATTGTTTTTACTCTTTTACAGGTCCAACAGTTCGAAGCTTAAATTCTGCACTATCATGACCATTCCAGAAATACTTTCGTTTTTAAATTTGGTTTCGCTTTCTGGAAAAAGCAGTTGCCGGAAAAATGAATCTCATCCACTCCAGTTTTCTTCACATTGTCTTCAACTGTACTTTTCGTTTACTCCAGAACCAGGCATGATAATAATCCTACCGTTTGATTTCTTCAATTCAGCAATTAAATCTACTCCTTCAATTGCTTTTGGTTTTTGGCCGGAGGTCAAAATACGATCGAAGCCAACTTCAATACAATCTTCGAGCGCTTCGAAAGGATCACGAGTCATATCAAAAGCACGATGACAAGTGACTTTCAATGGGCGAGCCCGATCGATGAGCCTTTACAACGCTTTTTATCAATCGTTCCATCAGATTTTAGAATTCCAAATACAACGCCATCAACGCTTAATTTCTGACACTGGTCAATATCGCATTTCAATAGAATGGAATTCGTAATTGGAATAATGAAAATTTATCAGCAGGCGAATCGTGGCGTACGCATCCGATACCCAGTTTCAGCGAACGTTTTCAATGATACCGTGCGAGGGAGTAGTTCCGCCATCAGCGGGGTTATCGCGAAGCCCAATTCGATCAGCTCTGCCCTCTTGGGCTTTGAGGGCAGACTCTATATTATAGACTACAATTTCAAGAAGCATTAATAATAACTTTTCGCCTCTAATATTTTATTAGGAATCTCATTCGAGTAAACTGCATATGTAAATCCTTTTTGTAAAGCATATGCACCAACCTCTCCACTTCTATTCAAAGCGAGAAATCCAACTTGAATTATTTTAGATTTCTCGGGCTGATTTTTGACGATCCGTTTACTGCTAGTTCACATGCTTGCTGCGGGGAGTTTCCTTGTCGCATCAGTTCAATAACGAAATGCGAACCACAAATGCGAATCACTTCTTCACCAAGTCCAGTTGAAGTAGCGGCACCTATTTCATTATCAACAAAAAGTCCGGCCCCTATTATTGGCGAGTCGCCGAACACGGCCATGCATTTTATATGCCATTCCACTCGTTGTGCAGTACGCCGGAAAAATTTCGTTACATCCATCGCAATCATGCCAATTGTATCGTGGTTCTAGATATTGACAATCATTTGTGCTCCAATTTTTTCAACCAATTTTTCCGAGCTTGTTCAGACTCAGCGTGAGAAGATTTTCCTTTTTTTTTAAAACCGTTTGCAACGCAAACCCAACGCACCGTAGCCAACGAGCATAACATGCGGAGTTTTCCATCACCTTGCGTGCTACGGAAAATCGGATGAACGATATGTTCCAAACAAGCTACAGAACCGCAATTCGAGAAAATTCATCCATGATGCAAGCATCGAGTGTTACACGCCCATCACAAATAGGCAAACCACCAAGTCCAACAGAAGTTTCTTTTGGGTCACCTTCTGGAACTTGAACTCCAGCTTCCGGCACGTCAAGCGCTCGACCATTATTAATTAAAACTTTCCAAGCTTCTACGTTAGCGGCTGCACCAAAATTCCAAGTAGAAACAACAATTGGTTTTGTCACTGGTTTAGACTCTCTAGCAAACAACTTTGAAATCAAAGCAAGTGATGCCAAAGCAGTTGATAGTTGTTAATAAATTTTCTGCGTGAAGTTTTCATCAAATCGTTGTTAGTTTTTCGTGATTCTAATCAAATGGTAAATGGGCAACGACTAAATTCTTATTTCGCTCCAGGTGGCAATACTTTTTCAAATAATCCGTGAACAACGTTGAAAGATGCTTTGAAGTACCTTCTCCTTCAAAGATGCCATGTGATCGGTTTGGGTAAGGCATGAATTGAAAGAGCTTGTTATTTTTAATCAACTCGTTGAGTAGCATTTCTGCATTATTATAATGCACATTGTAGTCGCCTGCAATAAATGTACAATAAACCCCCTTTTCGTAGGTAATTGGAGAGCCTTTCACAATGTCTTCCAAGTTCTCTTGAGGAAGACCCGTGTGACAAAATTTTTCTTGATGAATTGTATCAGTAAGTCAATTGATTGGCAACAGCCGCCACACAATTCCTGTTTATAAATCTCAGGATATTGAAACATCAAGTTCAAGGTTGTAGATCCTCCACCACTCCAACCCCGAAGGCGGTGCCAGACAAACGGCCATTTCAGAATTTCTTTAGCAGCAAGCGCTTGATCTTTAATATGCAGCTGACCGATTTTCCTATAAATCGACTTGCGCCACTCCGTTTGGAACAGCATTTTGTTCTTCCATCCAGCCATATATAGATGTAACCGTCTGCACTCATATCTCCTTGATACAATCGATTCAGTCCAACTCCATAAATAGCGTACCCTTTGAGAAGCTGGTTCAGTATAAACATGAAACACAACTCAATATTTTTTAGTCGCATCAAAGTTAGATGGCTTGGTAGTTTGTCCGGCCATTGCCGTCTATGTTCCTTCCTCTGTTTTGATTTTAAAAAATTCAAGATTGCTTTTACTTTATCAGCAGCCGTCACCGCATCATATACATTATGTTTATGATCAACAACATTGTGATCTGGCAACGTGATTAACTCTTCAGAGCTTTTAGTATAATAGTTTGAAAAGCGGTGGCTAGCATATTTTCCCATTCGGAGAAATACTATAAGAATGGCTTCCAACCTGATTTGTTGGTGAAACTAATTCAAGCTCCTTTTGCCGTCAAGTTTTGTTTTGTATAAGAAAGCCTGGGTTCGTATTTAGGCGATCCAATAAATAAATCAAGTTATTCTTTTTTTCATCGGTACACAAGTAATCCATTACGTCATCGTATTTGGTGATCAAGGTTTCTTTACTCCATCTTTTGCGATTCGATATAAATGTGTCCAACCAGTCTTTTTCGCTCATCCACAAGAATTCTTTCTTCCCATTCAACCAAATGAATGAATGATGATGATCGATCATATGTATTTGAAGAAAATGGAAACACATGCAATTCCATACATTATCGGTTTCACTAAAAATCTGTTTTGCTTCTCCTGTTAGCGGATTGCATGAGAAAATTTTACTCTCCTGTTGTTTACGATTAAGTTGCTGCACAAAAATCTCTGATGCTGAATACCATTCTAATCTTGGAAGGTAATGTTGTTGAGCATCACCTGGAATATTTAACCAAGTTGTTTATTGTCAGACAAATTCACGACTCGTTTCTGGCGATGGATTCTGGCCGATCGTTCAATTCCACTGGAATAACTTTAGAGTAGCTGAATCAGTTGTATTGATCATGAAATGACCACGGATTTTATTGGCATCGATTTGCCAGTAAGCAATGTGACTGTCCGACTCCATTGAAATCCATCGCGAACGAGAACCTTACTTGATAAACCCAATCAAAGGTTCCGCTGACGGTTTCCTCAAATGATTGGATGTAACGCCTTGAACATTTCCTGATGCTAAATCCTCAACATATAGAATCAAACTCACTTACATATCCGACTTTTTCGTGGTGAAATCTTTCGGAAACGCAACGAAGATTTTGGTTTGCTCTTCCCTCTTGTTGCAGGCTTTTTGTTGTCAAATTCAAACCCAATAATCACCTTCTGTATCAAGTCTCCAAACTTTTTTACTGTTGGTATAAATCAATACAAGATTTCCATCCTCCGACAAAGTGAAGTTTCTCACCTTCAAACTTTGATTGTCATTTGCTGGTGTAAGGTCAGCTCTTGATAAAAAAATTGTTCTAGTGTTTGCTGGTAAATCGTGGCGGAATATTTCACCTGATTCGGTTTTATAATACGCATTGCCATCTTTTGACCAGCGGATATTTTGCGCTGACAAAATCGCAGGCAAAAGAAACAGTAAGAAAATAACACATCTCATGGGCTTTTATTTTTGGATTTAGAACCCAAAAATAGGAGCGCACAAATGACAACCTAGCGTTTTTATATATAAAGTTCAGCCTTGCTTTTGAACTGGTGAAATATTCACATTCAGCAATTCCGTATGTCGAGATCACAGAAATATCGATCAGATTGAGGATTTCTTTTTTGGTGAGTTATTTAAACAATTGATTCAAAGTTTGCATTGGTTTCCCATTAAAAGAGGTAATGCATGTCTCCAGGATTTACTTGCGAACGGGAAGCAGGGGAATTCTCTTCAACACTTGCACAAACAAACCTTTTTCATTAGGCAATGATAGTGATACTTGACTTTGGGATTGATATTGACTTCTTGCAATTGAAACCCAAGATACGCTTTGAAAATTTTTCCGTTTTGAATCAACTGCTGCGCCACCTCTTTCGCGGTATTAATGTCAACAGAAAAACTTAAGCCTTGGGCTCCTTGAATAATAGCAGTATTCACTCCGACAACTTCGCCATCGGTGGTAATCATCGGCCCTCCTGAGTTGCCAGGATTGAGAGCTGCATCAGACTGAATAACATTATCAACCAGCATTCCGTTTTGTGAGCGAAGCGTTCTCCCGAGAGCACTTACTACTCCTGTTGTAACCGTGTGCTGATAGCCCAGAGGATTGCCAATCGCAATTACTAGTTGACCAATTTGAAGATTTTCCGAATCACCAAGTTTAGAAACAGAATAGCCGTCCGTATAGATTTTTAGAATAGCCAAATCAGTGTCGGGGTCTTTGCCAACAAGGGTTGCTTCAATTTCATTCTCGTTGAGAAGTGATACCATGATCTTTTCTGCACCATTCACAACGTGATGGTTAGTAAAAATCAGCCGCATCTGAAGAAAAAATAAATCCAGACCCGGACTCAGGTGGTCGTCATTTGCCTTGAAGTGTTTTGTATACATCAATTTTCACCACAGCGTTCTTAACTTGAGCAACGGCTTCAATGATCATTTGAGAATAGGGTCCATAGTATAGTTTCGTGACATATCAACAAAAAGAAACTCCGATTGAGTTTTAAGGAAAAGTTGACATATTTTTAGGGAATTATTGACTTATTGTCTACTTGTATGATTATTGTTTGGGTATTTTATTTTTGTAACTTTAGACAATCTATAAGTGTTGCCTGAATGGCCAAACTGAAAAATATTATTAAGCAGCTTTCTGAAAAGGACTATAAAGAGATTCATACGATTCGTTAATGGAGAGCAATGCTGAGAAGTCTGCTTATGTGCTAAAGGCATTGCGTGAGCGGCAGGTTTCGGATAGCAAGATCATGGTTGAACTGGGAGGTGAATGCCAATGCTTATTATACTTTGCGCTCAAGGCTTAATCAGAAGATTGAAGAGCATTTGTTACAGCAAATGGAGAGTCCGCGCACGGACATTTTGCGTAAAGTAGCGAACCTCAATGAAGTTTTGTTCACTAAAAAAAGAACAATTTCGATCACCACTTTAAAAAAGCTCGAGAAAGAACTTCAAGATTACGATTTGGCTAGTGAACTCACTGTTGTTTACAAATCGTTGAAGAAATTGCATATCCACTCTCCTGAATATTTCAATTACTCGCAGTTGTATAACCGCCACGTTGCTTACATGCTGGCCGTAGATAAAGCTGAAGACTTATTGGCAGAGTACTTTAAAAAATATGGGAATTACTTCTTTACTGGAGATCAAGTCGAAAAAATGGGACTTGATCTTTTGCTTAAAGAAATGCAAAACGTGTCGAAGCTTTACGAGTCGCATCGCTTATACGTGTATCAAAATTGCATGCTGATTTTCCATCGGTTGTTTGTAGATACCGATGAGACCACAGCGCAAGAAGGCGAAGCCACAGAAGATATTTTTGTTCGTGTCCAAAAGATTTTCGAAACCTATAATCTAGATCCTCTTTATTATCACTTGAATTTAGTATTCGAGTTTTTGAGATTAGAGTACTACAATCATTACAAGGTATATCGTCAAGCAGAAAAGCATTATGAGGAAATCAATGACGCTACTTCCACTTTGTTGGTGAACTATCCAAACTACACTTTCTCTGCTCGTTTTCTGATTTCAAAGATTGAACGCGCATTGCGAAACAACACTGAGAAAACTTTGTTCGCTGAAAATGAAGGCTTATCGATGGATGTTGAAGCTGAACCACAAGACGTGCCCAAGCACACAATCTATGTGTGTTATCAAGCTCTTAGTTGCTATTATGCCGGCAAGTATGATCAAGCGGCCAAAATCATCAATAACATGTTGAATGAAGTAAGCTTGAAAAAATATCCATTCGTTCAAATGGAAGTGAAAGCTTTGCTAGCGCTTCAATATTGTATGCTGAAAGATTTTGAATTATTTACTCAACTCACCAATAGCGTACAACGTCAAATCCGGATGTTCGGAAAAGACGAATGTGAAAACGTATTATTATTCTTAAAAATATTGCGCACTGCAACGAGTGAGGCTAAAAAAGAAAAAGCTAAAAAAATCGCTGCCATTATTCCAAAGTTCAAGGAAGTAAAAGTGAATTACTTCGCGCCTACTGCTTTGATTAAAATGGATGAAGAATTTATAGAAGCGCTTGCTGCAATCGAAGGCGCAGTCGATGCCTAATTAAACATCAATCTTCATAATATTTTCATGGAGAGAGGCTTGTTGAGATACAGCTTCACATTCTCATATTTTTTCGCGCGATTAAAATCTTGCGGGTTAATTGAAGAAGTAAGCATGATAATTCTACTCTTCTTGCCGAGTTACATCCGAGAGGTTGGCGAATTCATCCAAGAACTGAAAGCCATCCATTAACGGCATATCAATGTCTAAGAAAATGACATCAGGCAATACTTTGTCAGCCACATCCATTTTCTCCATGTTCTTCAAAAACTCAATCGCACTTTTTGCACCTGTATGTGTGTAGATATTCTCCGTGATCGCAGAAGCTTCAATCATTTTCTGATTGATTAGATTATCGATTTCGTTGTCATCGATAAGCATTACGGCACGGTATTTTCTAGAGGTCATGGGAAACAAATTGATACCATTAAAAATAGAGTGAATTAGTTTGTTTTCCAACAGAAGAAATCCCAATAAACTTACATCAACTTTACAAGTCGAATTTAATTCCTTGAGCTAGCGGCAACGTTTCACCAAAATTGATCGTGTTAGTCTGCCTGCGCATATAGACTTTCCAAGAATCTGAGCCAGACTCACGTCCACCACCAGTTTCTTTTTCTCCACCAAATGCCCCTCCAATTTCAGCACCTGAAGTACCAATGTTAACGTTAGCAATTCCGCAATCTGAACCAGCATGCGAAAGGAATTTTTCCATGTCTTGCATACGTGTGGTCATGATAGAAGAAGATAACCCTTGCTTAACACCGTTTTGTAATTCTATTGCCTCCTCAATCGTCTTGTATTTTATCAAATAAAGAATAGGCGCAAACGTTTCCGCTTGAACAATTTCATAATGATTTTTCACTTCAGCGATTGCTGGTTTTACGTAACACCCAGATTCGTAACCTTTCCCCGAAAGGGAACCGCCATTCACCAAAAAATTTCCACCTTCAGTTTTTATTTTGGTCAGCGCATCTTTATAAGTCTTGACAGCCAACTTATCTATGAGCGGGCCAACATGATTTTGTTGATCTAGTGGATTCCCTATTCTCAACTGACCGTACGCTTTTTTCAAACGGTTCTTCACTTCATCGTAAATTTTTTCATGAATGATCAACCTTCTAGTAGAAGTGCATCGTTGTCCAGCAGTACCAACAGCTCCAAATGCAGCTCCTATAATTGCCATATCCAGATTTGCGTTTTCTGTAATGATAATCGCATTGTTACCACCGAGTTCGAGTAATGCCTTTCCAAGTCTTGCGCTCACTGCTTGACCAACAGCCTTACCCATTCTCACTGAACCAGTGGCAGAAACCAAAGGAATGTTTTCATCATCGCACAAAAGTTTACCGACTCTATAATCACCATTCACAATACATGAAACACCTTCGGGCACATTATTCTTTTCAAAAACTTTACTCACAATATTTTGGCAGGCGATACTACACAAAGGAGTCTTCTCTGATGGTTTCCAAATACAAACATCACCACACACCCATGCCAACATAGTATTCCAACTCCAAACCGCCACTGGAAAATTAAATGCAGAAATAATTCCAACAACTCCGAGCGGATGATATTGCTCATACATTCTATGTAAGGGTCTTTCCGAATGCATCGTCAATCCATTTAACTGTCGAGAAAGACCAACGGCAAAATCACAGATGTCAATCATCTCTTGAACTTCGCCTAAACCTTCTTGATATGACTTGCCCATCTCGTAAGAGACAAGCTTTCCTAAATTCTCTTTTTGCTTGCGCAACTCTTCACCAATTTGTCGAACAACTTCACCACGTTTTGGAGCTGGAACTTTTCGCCATTCAACAAATGCTTTTTGAGCTTGAACTACTGTTTTTTCAAAAACCTTTTCATCGGAAGACTGCACGCGACCAATTAGTTTTCCATCGACTGGAGAATACGATTCAATGAATGTACCACTAGACTTAAGCCATTTTTTACCAGTAGAAGTTCCCGAATTTGATTTCTTTACTCCCAATGCCTGCAATGCACTCGCAATTCCAAAGTTTTTCATAGTCTTTATTATAAAGGACTGCAAACTTAGATTAAATCTTTGTTGTTTCTAAATACCATCATTTGCCTAATTACCGTGATGTTTATATTTGCAACGGAATGTAAACTCTTCTTTAGTTCAGCCCACTTCTCGTGAAAAAAATCTTGCTAGCTCATTTATTTTCAATTGTTTTTTGTCAAGCGTTTTCTCAATTAGACAAAAACTATAAGCCTGCGATAAGTCAGAACACCGTGCCCTCCGCTATTTATGACAAGTTGCTCAAACGAAAATCAGCCGCGGACGAGAGTATTCATGAATCTGCAAAAGTGACTGCATTTATTAAAGAATTAAATCAGCAACGTTTCAACTTAGTCGTTCATAATTTTAATGACGATTTGTTCATCACCGATGCGGAGTTCTCACCTTATTTACAGTCCATATTAAATACGATTCAAAAAGCGAATCCTGAATTGCCAGAAGCTTCTGTTTATGTGTATAGAAGTGAAACAGCCAATGCTATGAGTTTTGGCAATGGCGTGATCGGCTTTACTTTGGGATTGCTCGCTCGGTTAGAGTCGGAAGATCAAATTGCATTTGCTCTGTGTCATGAATTAGCCCACTACTTTGCAAAACATGCTGAAGCTAAAACATTGAATTTTGCTCGCCTCAACTACGACAAGGAGGTTAGAAAAAAAATCAAAGCAATTGAAAGAAGTGAATTCAATCAATACTCTAAACTAAGTCAACTCAGTCTTGATTTAGGACAATCAATTGGCAAACACAGTCGTGAAAAAGAATTTGAAGCTGATTCGATTGGTCTCCAGTTTTTCTTAAAGACCAGTTACAACAAAAAAGCAGCAGTGCGAACACTTGAAATTCTGGATAGCGCTGACCTAAGTCTTTATGATAAATCCATTGAATTCAAAAAATATTTTAATTCAAAACAATATCCGTTCAAAGATGAATGGCTGAATTTTCCTTCATCTGATATGGTCTATTATAATCCATTGAAGAATGACAGCCTACGCACGCATCCGAGCTGTGAAAAAAGAATCCTAGCAACCAAACGCCAAATGTCCAGAGTTGCAAATCTCTCGTCAGCAAACGAAACCGAGAATAAACTCAAAGCTAAAAGTGAATTCGAAATTTTAGAGTCCGCGTACAAATACAAAGCTTACGGACGTGCATTATTCCTTTCACTCGAACTGGTGAACAAGTATCCTGATAATGTCTATCTACATTCACGATTGATTGATTGTCTTGATGGGATTTATGTCTCTCAAAAAAATCATGAGCTCAGTAGAGCAGTTTCATTGCCTGATCCGCACTATTATGAAAATTACAATCAACTGCTAAGTTTCATTCATAATTTACGGCTCAGTGAAATTGGTTCTATTGTTTATTTTTACGCGGCTGATAAGAAAGAATTATTTTTTGATGATGAAGAATTTATATACGCTTATTGGCTAACCTGTGCAGAGACAAGTCGTGAAGACGCAGCTTTGATCAAAAACATTATCTCGTTAGATTTCCTAAAGGAAAGTACGCGACTAAAATGAATCCCTAAACCTAAATTATATATAAACCAAAACTTAAAAACTCCAACTATGATTAAAAAAACAATTGTCTTGTCTATTCTTCTGTGCTTTTCCCTATTGGCTATCGCACAAAACCTGAGTAAGTCTGATGTGGGCTCAATTAAAATAAGGAACAGCGGCCCAATAATTCAAGATGATCAAGTAAAGGGTTATTACAATTTTTATAACCTTGAAAAAAAGGATCGCAAAAATAACAACTACTTACTGAATGTCCTTGATGAAAATTTAAAAGAAATTAATTCTGTTACTATAGTTCGCCCAAGTTCTTATATGTTGATTGAGGGCGCATTCAATGGAACCGCATTCGGTTTTCTTTTTTACGATACAAAAGAAAAAGCGGTTGAGCTTGTTTCTTATGACAAAACTCTAAAAGAAACCGGAAAAGTAAAAAAGGAATTAACGAATAAGTATGCTTCGATTCCTTACATCTGGATCCAGCAAGGTCATGAGCAGCAGCAACCGTTTTTATTGTCGGTACCGAACAAAGGATTTCTTTACTACGGAATTCAAAATGAATCGAAGAGTGAGTATGAGATTGAGTTCTATAATAACTCAATGAAACGCACTTGGGTTTCTTACGCACCAAAAGACAAATATGATTTTGAAAATGCGGGTGAAGCTTATCAAGGCGAAGAATATGTAGGTTCATTGATTGTGAAAAGAACTGCATTGTTTTCTTTAGATATGGATTTTGATTTGTTGGTCCAGAACGTTGCGGACGGAAAGACTTTGTTCCGAATTCCAATGGAGACTCCGAAATTTAAATTTTCTTTAACCGAAGTTTTCTATGATAAAGCGAAACAACAATTCATTCTTTTTGGAGAATATTTTACTAAAGATCAAAATGAAATAAAATCACCAAGTGTAGGTTTCGCGACTGTAGTCTTGGACATGAAAGGAAAAATCATTTCCGAAAAAGAAAGTGCTTGGAAAACAGATATTGCCAACATGGTTGCGGCAAAGGATAAAGACAAGTTTGATGAAACTAGTATTATGTTTCATGATTTTGTAAGGACTGATGATGGTCAGTTTTTTGCAATCGGTGAACAATACAAAAAAGGAGGCATCCCTATGGTATCACCGAAGCTGAGTATTTTCAACATGGTAATTTTCCAATTTGATGCTGATTTCAACATCAAAAAAGTAAATGTATTTGAAAAGGATAAAAAGAGTATTTCACTTCCTTCTAATATGCTAATCTTCTCTTCGAAATTATTGGCGTATTTGGTAAAGGCAATGAATGGGTTTGACTATGTATTCTCACAAACAGCGCCAGATAAAAAGACATTCATCACTACTTACATTAACTATGACAAAGAGAAAGGTCAAAAAAGTAAATACGTTTTAGGTGCAATTGTGTATACTCCTGAAAAGACATTTAGCGTTGACAAACTCCCATTAGCCACTAAATCAACTCTATCTTACGTTTACCGAGCTAAACAAGGTTACGTTCTAGTTGTCGATTATTTTGAAAAGGATAAGAGATCTGAGAGTCATCTCGAGAAAATCAATTACTAGTCACTTTCAATTTCAAAATTAAGAGTCGAGTAAATTCTCGACTCTTTTTTTATATTTTTTTATGGATATAGAGAAATACAGAGTTCATTGTCTCAAAAAACAGGATGTAACAGAAGGTTTCCCTTTTCCGAATTTACCGAACACACTCGTGTTTAAAGTAAAAGGTAAAATGTTTACTGCAACGAACGTGGAAGTTTTTTCGAGTATTAGCATTAAATGCAATCCAGAAAATATCGATGACCTTCGAGCCAAATATCCAGCTGTAACAAAACCGGGTTATTTCAGCGACCGTCATTGGAGTTGGGTAATGATGGATGGTTCTATCCCAGATAATCAGATTCTAAAATGGATTGATGAATCTTATGAATTAGTTATCGCAAAACTTCCAAAAACAAGAAAAATGAAAGCAAAGCGAAAATAAAAGCAATAATTGCGTCCTATTTTCGTCAATCCAAACGTCTTATAACCGTATAATTCACTGTATATTCACTAACCAAAACCAACTCTTATGAAAAAGAAAATATTAATCGGTCTGGCGGTTCTGCTTGGAGCTTTTGTTCTGTTTGTTGTATATACTAATTTGTTTCCGGCCAGCCCCAAAAAAATGGCCAATTTTAGTAATGACTCTGGGCTTGAAATAAAAGTTTCATACAGCGGGCCATTCAAAAAAGGTCGGCTTATTTTTGGAGAAGAAAAAGATAAAGCTCTTCAGCCGTATGGAAAATACTGGAGACTAGGGGCCAACGCAGCAACTGAAATCACCTTTAATAAAAATGTAACGTTCGGAGGGAAACCGGTAAATGCTGGAACGTATCGTATGTACGCTGTGCCAGGTGCTACTTCATTTCAGGTTTCACTAAATAGTGGAACTGGGGTTTTCTTCGCAGTTCGCGAGCCCAATTACGATTTAGACGTTGTTAAGGTTGATGCGGCCGTTTCTGTTTCACCAGAAACTGAACAACTCAATATTACAATAGATCGTGATTCCACTGGGGTGAACCTGAACTGCGCGTGGGATAAAATAAAATTCTCCGTGCCTATCACAGTACAATAAATATCATGGCCTTCATAAAAAAGAAATGGGTACTTGTATCCATTTTGTTTTTATTTTTTCTCGGGGCTACTTATTGGCTCATTGGTTTGATTCAATATCGATTAAATGTTATGGATGTTGAAGAGTATGAGCCTGTATCAACGCTTAAAGTTCCTCAGCATATTTTAAAACACTCGAAGTATCCATTCATTGATGTGCACAATCATCAATGGGTCATGCCGATTCAAAATCTTCACAAACTGGTTAACGATATGGACTCCCTTAACATGGGTGTAATGGTTAATCTCAGTGGTTTTCGAGGTAAGTTTTTGGAGTGGTCACTAGATAACGTCAACAATCATTTTCCTAATCGCTTTGTCGTTTTCTTAAATATCAATTTTGAAAATCTGGATGACGAAGGTTGGCCAAACGAAACGTTGAAGATTATGGAAGAAGCCGTGAAACAAGGCGTAAAAGGTTTAAAAGTTTACAAAGGCCTTGGTCTCACTGATAAAGACAATAATGGAAATAGAATTGCAGTTAATGATCCGCGCTTGGATCCTATCTGGGCCAAGTGCGGTGAACTAGGAATTCCAGTGTTGATTCACTCAGGCGAACCCAATTCTTTTTGGAAACCAAAAGACAAACACAACGAACGATGGCTTGAATTAAAACAAGAACCGAGTCGTTATCGCGATCCAAAAAAATACCCCTCGTTTGATTCTGTCATGAGTGAACAGCATCAAGTATTTCGTAGGCACCCTGAAACAAAATTTATAGATGCTCACTTGGGCTGGCTTGGAAATGACTTGGATCAGCTCGGAAAATTATTTGATGAAATGCCAAATGTTTACACAGAGCTGGGAGCAGTTCTGGCTGAACTAGGCAGACAGCCTCGACACGCACGTGAATGGTTGATAAAATATCAAGATCGTGTGATGATGGGCAAAGACACTTATAAAAAAGAAGAGTACTACACTTATTTTCGGGTGCTAGAAACTGACGATGAATATTTTGATTACTACCGCAAACGTCATGCACACTGGAAAATGTATGGACTTAATTTACCAGACTCCGTTTTACAAAAAGTGTATTATAAAAATGCATTGAAAGTAATTCCTGGGATTGATAAGAGTTTATTTGAGAAGTAAAAATTGGTCTTAGAATAGGATAAGACTTCGAGTGAATCTATCTCAAGACTAAATTTGAAAAAAAAGGCTGCATTTAGCAGCCTTTTTTTCATAATCTGAAACTCTACTTTCTTGGCCCTTGATATACCAATTTCAACATCATCCCCCTGGTTGTTCCAGATGGGCTACCTGCCAAGGCACCGCTCCACTTGTAATTAATATAAAACGTTTTAGTTGCCGGATCATATTTATTATCCAAGCTCGGAATGGGTGCCCAGTTGGCCGGTGAAGCATTTTTTGGCACTACGGTAATTGTATTATCTGGATTTATCGTAATCTCAGGAGTACCAATACCTCCCACGCTTGATCCGTTGTCAGCCCACACGGGCTTAAACGTATCAGTAGTCAGGCCAGTAGTAACGAGATCCACAGTTACACCGTCCACAATTGTACCATCTGTAGCATCTACTGGTGTCCCATCGCTATTTTTCCGAACCATCACACCAGTGTATGAATAAGTTCCATCATACGGATTTTTGGGAATGAAATGGGTTATGCTATAGCCATTGTTTTCGCTAATTACATAACCTGATTCTTGAACACTGGAGATTCTGTATGCAAAAGCAAAGGGGACTGCACCAAAATAATCTGCGGAGACAGTCTTTATTTTCATATAACCATAATACGAACCCTTAGGAATTATTGCCACACCATTATCTACTACGCTGAACGCAGGAGCTCCAGTGCTACCTGGTGCTACATAGTATTTTTCGGGATGAAGAGTCACTTTCCCCGTTTTCGGATCTACAACGTCAAATGTTCTGTGATTAAAAGTTGTTAAACTATCTAATACTGGTACCAGGGTCACATGAATATCCTGAGTGGCCGGAGTAGAAGAACTTAATTTAATTAAGATCAAATTATATTCATTTTCAGTAGCCGAAGCATCCACCGCCAACGGAGTTTCTTTCCAGATTCCATCTGAATTAACAGCAACACTAATTAAATTTCCATTTGCTCCTGGAGGAAAATTCATACTATTCTCTTGGCAAGAAATAAGCAAAGAAGCAATAGAGGCCATAGAGGCAACAAAGCCTGCACATATAAGGAATTTAAAATTCAATGATTTCATATTTATAGGTTATTGAGCCCAAAAGATTAATGAAGTAAATTGACTAATATTCTTAGGTACATTAATAGGATTGTATCGAGCCTCACTTACTGGATATAGCAATCGAGTGGGCAATTTATCGGCACGGGTGCTTTGTGATTTCCTGGATGCAAATGAAGTTAACTCATCACCAGGTATTACAATAGGATAATGAGTTCTTCGATACTCATTCCATCCCTCATGACTATGAATAAAATTAAGAGCAATGTATTTCTGAGTAATAATTGCTTCCAATTTTTGATCCAGTGAAGCGGCCGATCCATAGTCGACCAGATAATTCCCTTCATTCACTCCGATTGGATCATAATAACTTGCTGCATCGGCAGCATAATCTGACCCTGAAGGTTGTGAGCCATTTGGTAGAGAATACAAATACTCAAAAGAAGAAGTAATACCATTTTTGAAGTACTGCGCATCGGTTAAGGCTCCAGGGGTTGCTATCCCCACTAATGCTGCCTCGGCCCTGAGAAAATTACATTCAGCTGCAGTAATTAACGGGTAACTTGCATCTGGGCCCTTCATTGCTCCTTGTGAATTTCCAGCAGAAACAGGAGCTCTATCTGAGCCAGAATACCAGAATGTACCCTCTGGACACGAAGGAACAGAAGTATCTTCAAACCCTAATTGATTGGATATTTTTGCAGTACCGGATGAATAATTAAAATAGGTAGCCGCTCCTCTCCAATCGTCAACAATTTTATTACCGTCATAAAAACCAAGTACATATATAGAAGGCATCCATGCTTTGTTGATTGCATTTCCCGCATAATCCCAAGCCCAGTTGCCCCACTTGGGGTTCTGCCTTCCGTTGTCGTTGCGATAACCAGGGTTTATCAGCGCATCCTTTGTCAAAAAACCAGCGGGATCGAACGAAGTATTTGTAAATGTAACCTTACCCCGGCCTCGTACCATCAATTTCAGTTTAAGCGTATTTGCCAATTGAAGCCACTTAACTGTATCTCCTTTAAAAACAACATCTTCGGATGTTACAGCTATTGGGGAAGGTGTGATCTTAAAAGTTCCATGAATTTTTGCAATGGCACTATCTAACTTAGCTGCTAGCTTAGCATAAATTACAGGAGCTTGATCATAGCTTGGTGTAAGATTAGCTAGTCCTCTTAACGCATTTGTATAGGGCACATCGTTATATTGATCAATCAATAATTGATAATCATGTGCCATCATAATCATCGCAATTGCCTCATAGGTGTTATACCTATGAAGGGTGTCAGCCTTTGCAATATCAATTATCTGTTGATAGTTAATAAGGTTCTGATATGTATTAGACCATAAGCCAGTAAATGTATTATTCGTATACTGATATGTGAAGAATTCATTGAACCCACCGTAACCGCCAGCATTCGCTCCATAACCGGCAGTCTCCATGCCATAAGAGTTATATTGTTCCAACATGCTTGCCGTTCCTACAAGAGCTGAAGACAACAACAAATTGGGCTTAGAAGATGTAGCCTGATTTGGATTAATATTATTTATGTCTAGATAGGAGGTGCACGAAACCAACAGGACCCCTGCGCAGATTACCAATATTGTTTTTATTAAATCTTTCATTTTAATTCTTGTTTAAGCTTAGAACTTAAGATTAAGTGTGGCACCGAAATACCTTACAGGAGGAGTGTTGCCCAAATTGTTCAAACCCGTTCCATTGCGCCCATTGCTTGATGCCACGCTATACTCAGGATCTGTGTAATAGTTGTCCTTGGCCATCCACAGGAACAGGTTTCTTCCCTGTACACTGATATCCCCACCTTTGATAACCTTGCCACCTGCAAATTTGCTCAGGATGGAAGTCAGGTTGTACCCAAAAGAGATCTCACGGAGCTTGAAGAACCGCCCAGAAGTAACATAGTTGGATGTAACCTGACGGTTGATACCATCAGACCAGAATCCGTTGTTCCCGTTTCCGTTGATGATCGAGACTGTCTTATTAGGGGTGAATGTCCCATCAGGGTTAGCAATAACCGAGTTTGGGAAAATAAAGCTTTGGCGGTTGTAGACACCTGTACGGTACCCTGTACCTGACCAATCCAGTTCAGGTCCAACACCATTGTAGATCGAATATCCACCACGGTATTCAAACAATATGCTGAACGAGAAGTTCCTGTACGAAGCTGCCGCATTCATGCCCACGATGTGCTTGGGGGTCGCATTGCCCAATACCTTGACATCAGATGTTTGTGTTGGAAGGCCTTTTATTTTGTCGACCACTACGCGCCCCTGAGGATCCCTTATATAATCATATCCAGTTATCACGGGGAAGGCTTTGTTTGCAAAAGCCTGTGATGCAGCATTTCCCGAGGTTGCCAACGTGATAGAAGGAACCAAAGGAGAAATTGAAAGCACATTGTTGTCAAGATATGTATAGTTGCCACCTACGGTAACATTCCAGTCCTGGTTCTTGAAAGCAGTCACTTTCAAGTTGGCTTCAATACCTTGGCTCTGGGTAACACCGATGTTGGTCAACAGTCCGCTGAATCCTGATGCCCATGAAGTACCAGTCTGTATCGTCTGGTTCTTTGTCTGGGAATTGAAATAGGTCACCGAAGCTGTGATCTTGTCGCTCAAGAAATTCGCATCAACACCAAACTCATATTGGCTTGTGATCTCGGGCTTGATGCCTGGGGCAACAAGTGTACCTCCAACAGAATATCCAGCCAAGGCACCATAAGGAAAGCCAAAGGCATTAGGATTGTATGTCGTTTTCAAACGGTATGCCCCCTGATCACTGAACTGTACGTTGCCCAAAGTGAAGGTCTGAGCCAAGTTCACCTGACCTGTCTTGGATATACCGCCACGTACTTTCAGATAGCTGATCACTCCTCCTTTCAAAGAAGGGATAACATCTGACAATACTGCTGAAACTTCAGCTGATGGGTAGAAGAACGAACGGTTGGATTTATCCAAACGTGAATCCCAGTCATTGCGTCCGGTTGCCGTCAAGAACAACCAATCTTTGTAACCCAATGTAGCCTTACCATAGACTCCAACTAAACGAGTTTTGATATCAGCTTGACCAAAGTTGGGCGTACCCAATCCTGTGCTAACATTAAATAATCCCGGAACTTGGAGACCGCTTACTCCCAGAGTCGTGTACTTGGCCTGGTTCTCAACCAACTGGGTACCACCAATTGCTGAAAGGTGGAAATCAGAAATTGACTTAGTATAAGATGCAACGAAATCCGTGATAGATTGCAATGACCACATTGTGATCTCCGCATCTGCTCCTGGGATATCTGTTTTTGAGCTTAATGGCGTATGTTTTGCATAGTTACTATACAAGAACTGTCCTGTAGTACTTTTTTGGAAATACTCACGGTTGGCAATACCCTGTCTTGCGATAAGGTCAAGTCCCTTGATCGGAGTGAACTTGAGTTCCACATTACCGGTCAGGAAATTGTTCTTGTCCTTTTCACGGTAGTTGTCTGCTGTGAAATAGGGGTTCTGATACCATGGGTTGTAGAAATTGTTCGGATTGCCGATCGAGGATGGTCCAGGGGTCGTGTTCCTCCAGTTCCTATAGTTTGTGATATCCACGTTCGATGGCATGTTCAGCATGTTCTGGTAGATCGTACCGGTCGCGCTGGATATGTCGCCCAAGCTTGGCGCATAGCCCAATGAATAGCTCATCGATATCTTGTCGGTAATTTTCCGAGTGCCGTTCACGCGCAGGTTTGCCCTTGTGTATTTGTCACCGGGGGTTGTGCCCGTTACCGTGATGTACTGTCCAGAAATGAAAAGTGTTGACTTGTCATCACCGGACGATATGGAGATGCTGCTCTGGCTGGTGCGGCCGATATCCCAAAACTTCTTGTGGCCGTCCTTGTAGCTGTAGCTGGTATGGTCTTGATAATTTGTCCCATCTGCCATGGTAAGTTCTTGAGGTGGACCCAGTGGCCTGTCGCTTCCGTCAAAGGCAGGACCATAAGACTGGTTCTCGTACTGGCTGTATGAGCCCCAACCATTTTGGTCCACACTATAGCCCGAGCCGCCAGAGCCGAACTTGGTCTGGAACTTGGGATAGAATGCAACCTGTTGGAACTGTTCGCTCTGTGATGCACTGATATCAAGGCTGCCCTTCTTCCCTCTTCTCGTGGTGACGATCAAGGCCCCGTTTGACGCCTGTGAACCGTACAGCGCTGCTGCACCTGCACCACGCAACACGTTGATCGATTCAACGTCATTCATGTTCAGGTTGGACAATACATCGCTGGGAACGATGACACCGTCCAGCACGATAAGTGCTTCGTTGTTACCAGTCATTGAACGCATCCCTCTTAGGATGATGCGGTAGTTGGGGTTTACACCACTGCTTGTCGCACTGATATTTAAACCTGGCACCTTACCTTGTAGCCCGGCAACTGCGTTGATAGACTTACCTACAGATAGGACATCTGCATTGATTACTGTATTGGCACTTCCAAGCTCCTTTTGTTTGGCCTGTATACCACCCGCAACGGTAACAACAACTTCACTAAGTTGGGTTACATCATTGCCAAGAGAGAGGTCAATGACCGATCTTTCTCCGATGGCCACTTCCTGTGTTTCAAATCCAATGAAAGAAAACACGAGGGTTCCACCGGAAGAAGGAACGGTCAACTTGTAGTTACCTTCTGCATCGGTAACTGTTCCATTGATTGTTCCCTTCAACAAAACATTAACTCCAGGCAAGGGCGCACCGTCCTCCTTAGACGACACTTTACCCGTCAGAACTCGGTCTTGCGCAATCAAGTTTATTGCGAAGCCGAATGAGAAGCACATTAGTAAAAACTTCTTCATGATAAATTGGTTTAGGTTAAACTTTTTTCGATGAACAATGATTCTTCCGAAGGAAACTGTTCATCAACATTTAGCTCTAAATATCTTTGGTCAGTCATCGATGACGAATCATGCATAGTGAAGCAATTAATCAAGTCATGAATTAATTTATGTAGTATTGATATACTACTCGAATGAAACCAAACTGTAATCCTAATACACTAGTCGTGAACCTTATTAAAGCATCAATAACCTAAGTCATAAAACATTACTAATGCATTAAAAAAAATGATGCAGAATGTATCTTACAAATTATGCGCACATAGTATTGTTTTGTATCCATAACCTCCTAATAGGTTTAGGTGGGTTAAAATTTTAAGAGACAAAAACCCCAGAAGGCGTCTGGGGTTTTTTCTTTGTTAAAAATCTAGTTGAAGGAGTGAAAAGGAGAAATAAAAAAAGCCGCACAAGATTGCGGCTTTGGACGTAAATATTATTAGGAACTTATACGAAATGATTGTCAGTAGCAACCTTAATTGCCTCAGATTTATTGGACACTTGAAGTTTTGAATATATATTCCTGATGTGCGTTCGCGCTGTTTTTGGTGAGACAAATAAAATATCCGCGAGTTGAGAATAAGTCTTTCCTGTCGACATCAAAGTCAATACTTCACGCTCTCTCTTACTTAAAGGAGAATTTGCGTTGATATGAAACTGGCTCACCAACCCACGAGCAATTTTAGAGTCTAATGGTGAACCTCCGCCCGATAAAATATTTAAGGCCTCAACAATCTGATGGACATTATCATTTTTCAAAATATACCCAATTGCTCCTGCCTTGAATGAGCGTCTAACAAATTCGCGTTCTTCGTTGCAAGTATTAATGATTACTTCCACATGAGGATATTTTGCGCGAATTTTCTCGGTAGCTGCAATTCCATCTATATCTCCAAGCAAAGAAATATCCATGATGATGATTTCGATTTTTCTTCTGATTATCTCAGCGAAAACAGCCTCGGCCGTTGTATAGGTGCCAATAGCAATATATTTGCTTGAGTTATTTATAATGTGGGCATAAGAATCCAAAAGAATTCTGTCCCCATCAACAATTGCAACCCTTCTTCTAATAAAATCCATAACCTAGTTTTGCTCACTAAGAAAGCCATTTCCATCTGCTCTTATTAGTGAAGTTTAGCAGTTAGGCATTTTTATTGATTAACTGGAAGTTTGGATGAGAGCAATAAAAGAAAGCCGAGACATAGTTCTCGGCTTTCCAGTCTAAAAAACTTACGGCCAGCGCAGCAAAAAATCAAGCCACTGCAATTAACTCTCTGGCCGAGTAAGAAGGCACACCGGCACCGGCAAAAAATTATTACTTCCAACAACCACTACGAATGGAGTAAAACCAGTCGTGCCGGATATGCCATATCTTTAATCTACATTGTCATGCAAAAATTTATTGTTGCCAAGTAGATTGTTATCATCATTCAAATTATAGCGAGAGATGAATGGCTCAGATGAATGAGGCACTTCATTGTCAACTTTCACGCCTCTGCGCAGGTAAGCCGGCAATTGCCATTTCTCATTGAACTCCTCTTTTGTCATCTCCTGTTTTTTGTTTGTCTTCAGGCGCTCTCTCCTTTCCTTAGCTTGCTGCTCCAAACGCTCTTTTGTTTTTCGCACCTCCATCATTCCTTCATCGTTGATAACTTGGTCAGCAGAAATCTCATTACCGATTTTGAACTCATCGTCTTCAGCAAACAAACTTTCTTCGCCTTCATCTTCTGAACTTGATTCAGGTTTATCAAAATAATATGTGCGATGTTCTGATGGTTCGTCTTCGGGTTTATTAAGAATAGGCTTGTCAGAAGGACGCTGCACAGTTGGTTTATCAACTGGTTTTTGGATTGATGGCTTTTCAGAGTTTTCTAAGATTGGCCTATCTCCATCTTCTTTTAATTTCAATTCTATTTCTACTCCTCGTTGGTTGACTGAGTTATCGCTTCCTTCAAACAAAGGAATTTGTGACTTGTCGAGTTCGTGAACTTTTTTGTCAGCATTCTTCTTTGCTATTTTTCCTTCACTGATAAAGCCAGTTGCGATCACTGTTACGCGAATGCGATCACCTAATGCTGAGTCAACACCATGACCAAAAATTACTTCAGCTTCATCACCTGCTTGTTGCTGAATATACTCAGTGATGGTTGTGAGTTCATCCATCTGAAGTTCGGCTTCCTCGCCAGATATAATAGACAACAGTATTTTCTTTGCGCCCATAATATCTCGATTGTCAAGCAACGGGGATGCAAGTGCTTGCTGAGCCGCTTTCACCGCGCGATTGTCGCCTCGTGTTTCAGCAGAGCCCATCACTGCAGCCCCAGCATTCAACATTACTGTACGAACATCTTGAAAATCGACATTGACGTAACCTGCAAGAGTGATAATCTCAGCAATTCCTTTTGCTGCTGTGGTCAATACAGTGTCAGCTTCGCCAAAAGCCTGACCGATAGCTAGGTTTCCATATATCTCACGTAGCTTGTCATTCAGAATCACTAATACCGTATCACAACTTGCTCGGAGCGCTTCTACACCGAGTTCAGCTTGCGCTATTTTTTTCTTGCCTTCGAAACCAAATGGAACAGTAACAATTCCTACTGTGAGGATGTCCATGTCGCGTGCAATTTTAGCAATGACAGGAGCTGCACCAGTACCTGTTCCTCCACCCATACCTGCAGTCACGAAAATCATTTTTGTGCCGGTGAGCATTTCGCGAATCTGGTCCTTGCTCTCTTGCGCAGCCGCACGGCCGACCTCAGGGTTTGCACCACAGCCAAGACCTTCAGTTAGAGTTACTCCAAGTTGCAGCTTGTGAGGTACCGGGCTGCTATTCAATGCTTGCAAGTCGGTGTTGGCTACCACAAACTCAACATCCTTGATGCCCAGCTTATACATGTGGTTCACCGCGTTGCTTCCACCTCCACCCACACCAATCACTTTGATGATCGACTTGTGGTGTTTTGGCAGATCGAATTTGTATGATCCTGTTTCAAACATGACTATAGTTATTTAGTGGTTTGTTTTTCATTTGAGTTAAAGTCAGTATTCATTTTTTCCGTCCAAGTCATCGATGAGTAATCCCTTCGTCTTATTAAGAATGCTTGTGAAAAAATCTGAAGTCGGATTCGCTTTTTTGATTTTCACTGGTTTTGATTCGTTCATTTTGCCTTTATAGTTCTCTTCACGTTCATCCAGCGAGCGGAAACCTGAAAGAACAAGTCCAACTGCCGTGGCATACATCGGACTTTTCACTGCATCCATTTTGCTTTTGCCGAGATGTTCGTTAGGATAACCAATGCGTGTATCCATTCCAGTCATGTACTCCACTAGCTGTTTCAAATTCGCTAACTGCGCACCACCGCCAGTAATCACAATTCCTCCAGCAAGACGATTTTCGTAACCTGAATTAATTATTTCAGTGTGCGCCATCTCGATAATTTCTTCCATGCGCGCTTGGATGATACTCGCTAGTGTCTTCACAGAAATTTCCTTGGTAGTTCTGTTACGAATACCTGGGATTGAAACGATTTCATTTGGGTTTGCTTCTTCAGCAATCGCCTTACCAAATCTTGTTTTCAATTGTTCCGCTTGCTTGTTCATCACTTGCAATCCTTGCTGAATATCTGTTGTCAAAATATTTCCACCGAAAGGAATTACTGCTGTATGTCGAATGATTCCATCATGGAATAATGCGATGTCGGTCGTTCCTCCACCAATATCAATCAAACAAACTCCAGCTTCTTTTTCCTCTTCACTCAATACAGCAAGACTTGAGCTAAGTGGTTCAAGAATTAAATCTTCGATTTCAAGGCCAGTACGTCTTACACATTTATTAATATTATTGATTGCACTAGTCGAGCCGTGATGATATGGAAATCTGCTTCCAGTTTTACTCCGCTCATTCCGACTGGGTCTTTAATTCCCTCTTCATAATCGACAGTATAATCTTGTGGCATCACGTGAATAATCTCACTACCAGGGGGTGTAACGATTCGATGCATATCATCACGTAAGCGGCTGATGTCCTCAATACTGATTTCATCTTCATTGCTCAAGCGTGTAATACTTCCGTGATGGATACTGCTACGAATATGTTGTCCTACCCAACATTGACTACTCCGATATCTATTCCGCTCATGTCACTCGCTTCTTTGATAGCTTTCTCGATCGCGAAAATTGTCTTCTCAATATTGGTGACAATGCCTTTGATCACACCTTCGCTCTCAGCTTTGCCCATGCCCAACACTTCGAGTTTACCAAACTCATTTTTGCGGCCAACGATGGCACAAATTTTCGTTGTTCCAATATCGAGGCCGACTACTATTTTTTCGTTTTCCATTGTATTAGCGGTTAGTGGTTTCTTAATAAGATTGTTTGTGTTTCTTTTATTCTGCTATTATTTGTCCTTCGTATTCCAAGTTCACTCTGTTCATATTTTGTCCACTGCGTTGTAGTTTCTTTTTATAAAATCATCAGCTTCTCAAACTTGCCTTCGATGTTTTCTGCTTTCCCAAATTCTACGCGTTGACCGGTTACTTGCGGATAAATTGTAACCCTTCCATCGTTGGCTATGTCCATCTGGGCTACTTTGTGGTTTCCAAAATCTATCTTCATTTATAAATCGAATCAGTTCCAAAATATTTGTTCCTTCTTCCGTTTTTTTCAGTTCAGTTCTCTGCTTTCCAATAATTTTTTCATCGGCTAACGGACCGCTTAGCAATAAACCTAGCTAAATAATTTTCATATATATATTACTACTATCTTCAGTGACTTATGCATTTGGTGCATTCCGCCCAACAATTTCTGCAATGGGTCTTCTCATTTCAACATTAACAATCAAATTACCTTTGAGATCGCCATATAGCTGTGATGTAATACGTTTATTGACTCTAGTTTTGATTCAATTTCTTTTAAATTGATCCTCTCAATGCCAGTTCCTTTATTTATTTCGACACCAAATCTTCAACCAACTTCATTACAGTGCCGCCTCATCTAGAAATGATTCTCTTGAAGGTTGTCGAGCTCAATCACGATGTCATTGCAAATGCTTCCCTCTGTCTGTGTTCAGTAAGGCAATCAGACGAAATGCCTACCAATCCTGATAGCTCATTTTAATTTCATTCCGTATATGAAAATTTATTTTCATTTTTTTGAAAGCATCTTCTTTAATTTGTTGTTTCTCAATAAACGTGTCGATATCCCCTGCACCAACTGTTGCCATATTTGATATTCAAATTTTCAGTTTATGCATCAAATCTTTTTTATTACATCTGATTTTTACTGGACTTGCTATGTTAAATACAGTATCAGAAGTTACTCCGTCAATTGGCAATTCTCTTGCCGGGTAGATATCCATTAATAACAATTCATCTGCCAAGCTCAGACTCTTTGAAAAGCCTTCTGCAATCCGTGGCTGCGTGCTGAAGGAGTGCGGCTGAAGAGAACCGTTACTTTTTTTCCAGCATACATTGATTTTCTCAGCGACTTCAAAAAAGCTTCGATCTCAGTCGGGTGGTGGGCGTAATCATCCCTCATATAACCAGATTTGGTTTACGAACAATAAATTCGCAATCTGCCCGTTTCACTCCGTGAAATGAAGCCACTGCTTCCTTAATGACTTTGTCTTCAATTCCCAATTTCATTGAAACAAGAATTGAAGCAATTGCATTTTCCATATTGTGAAAACCGGGGACGCCAAGCTGGATCTTTTCCATCTTTAGGCCTGGGCCTTGAAGATCAAACTCTAAAAAATCCGTGGTCTACTTTAATGTTGCTGGCAAAAAATTGTCCCCGGTTCTGTGCCATAAGTTTCTTTTGTTATTTGCTTTTCTTCATCGCAGAGATGTATTTGATTCATGGATAACCAAGTGCCCACCTTTATTGATCTGATGGATAAATTCTTTGTATGCAGAAAGCATTTGCAAATGATCTCCATAAATATCCAACCCCATGATCAGCATCAGCAGAAGTAACAACTGCCGTCTTGTGGGAAGAGCCTCAAGAATGAGCGATCAAACTCATCTGCTTCTGCTACCATAATAGTTTGTGGGCTCTACTTGACCATGCATCACCAAATTCGATTCAAGATAGTTTGAAGTGATGCCTCCAAGAAGCAGGCTACCATGTCTTTGCCTGCGCTCTTTAATATATGAGCGATAAGGGATGATGTTGTTGTTTTTCCATGTGTACCAGCGACAGCAACCGTCTTATAATTTTTAGTCAGTAGCACGAGTACTTCGGATCTTTTGCTGAGACTGTATTCTTAGAGCACTTTCAAATAATTGTATTGCTTGTGATCTTTTGGAATTGCTGGAGTGAATACCACTAGAGTCTTTTCTTTTGTTATATAACCTGGAATTGATTCAATTCTATCTTCAACTAATCTCCATTCCTTCTTCCAATAATTCATGCGTAAGAGGTGTCGAAGCAACGATCGTAACCAGAAACCTTTAGTCCCGAATGTCTAAACCATCGAGCCAACGCACGCATTCCAATTCCACCGATGCCTAAAAAATAAATGCTATCGTAATCTTTTAAATTCATGCGCTGATAAGTTTTTCAATTTCGTTTACTATGTCTTCGGTAGCATTTGGCTTGCCAAAGTTTGTGGATGCCTGTCCGTCCACTAAACTTTCACACCGATTTAAATCAAAAATCAAATTCAACGATTCATCCCATTAGCATTTCTTTGGCATCAACATCTCTCATCATAATTTGAATATTCCTTGTTTGCAACCAACGCGCTCGCATTTTTTGTTGATGACTTCAAGAACATTTGGGGAAGGCACGAGGATGCAAGGTTTTTTTACAACACACAATTCAGAAATAGCTAATGCGCCTGACCTCGAGATTACCGCATCAGCTGCTGCGTAAGCAAGATCCATATCCTGAACAAAACTGAAGACGGCTACATGCTTCAGATCTTTTTCTTTTAGTCTTTCTCTGATTTCGTCATAATAAATTTTCCCAGTCTGCCATATCACTTGCATTTGCGACTCAATGATTTTATCTATTCCGGAAAAAATACTTTCATTGATTGTGCGTGAGCCAAGACTTCCTCCAATCACTAAAAGCGTACGCTGATTGTGGTTCAATCCAAAATGAAGCAATGCTTTCTCACGCTTGTCATCAATGTTCAGAATATTTTGGCGAACAGGGTTTCCGGTGAAAACAATTTTGTCTTTCGGAAAATACTTTTCCATTCCAGGATATGCTACGCAAACTCTTTGAGCTTTATTAGCCAGTCGTTTATTGGTCAGTCCTGCATAGGAATTCTGCTCCTGAATAAGTGCAGGGATTTTATTTTTTGTTGCAGCCAACATTACTGGTCCGCTTGCGTATCCGCCCGTACCAATCACAGCGTGAGGTTTGAACTGTTTTACAATTCCTCCTGCTTTGAAATAACTGCTCAATAATTTGAAAAGGGAAGAGCAAATTTGAAAGCGTAAGTTTTCGTTGAAGGCCACTTATCCAAAGCCCGATAATTTCATAACCAGCTTCAGGCACGCGTGTCATCTCCATTCTTCCTTTTGCACCAACAAAAAGAATCTCTGCATCTGAGTGACGTTCTTTGAATTTATTAGCAATGGAAATGGCGGGAAAAATATGTCCACCGGTTCCACCACCGCTTATGATCAATCGATATGGTTCTTTTTCTTTCAAGATTTATGCAGCTTTCGCTTCAATATTTTTATCGTTTGTAACACTTGATTCCGCTTGCCCCCAATTTTCTTCCTGTTCGCCTCGGCTCACACTTAAAATAATTCCTATGGAGAGCCCAGTGAATACCATTGCAGTTCCTCCCATACTTATTAAAGGAAGAGGTTGTCCTGTAATCGGCCCAAGACCAACCACAACGCCCATGTTTACCATGGCCTGACAAACCAAATCAAAACTCAATCCTGCGGAGAGCAACCCTCCGAATGCTCGTTCACTGTTGTATGCTGCTTTCATACCGCGATGAAGAAGAATGAGGTAAAGCACAAGCACCACAACGCCTCCGATCATTCCATATTCTTCGATCACAATTGCGTAAACAAAATCGGAATATGGGTGCGGCAAAATATTTCGTTGATCACTATTGCCAGGACCTTTTCCAAAAATCCCCCCAGTAGCAACAGCTATCCTTCCATGCTTTGCTTGAAAAGGAAGTTCTTTTCCATCGATGAAACTTTTAATACGATTAATCGTGGTCTCTTTGCGAGTTCCCATAAATAATCCAACTGTGCCCGTGAGAGCTCCCACGAAGACTAGCATCGCCAAATATTTTAATGGCACTCGACCAATGAACATAATAAGCATGCAAGTCGCGAAGAGCAGAACTGCTGAAGAGAAATTTGAAAGCGCTATCAATCCACAGATTGTTCCACACCAAAATAAAATTGGAATCAAAGATTCTTTTATGTCGTCAATGTTTTGTTGACGCTTCGAAAGCATACTTGCCAGATTAATTATCAATGCAAGACTTGCAAAATCTGAAGGCTGAAATGATCCAAATATTGGAACGCTAATCCAGCGAGCCGCATCATTAAGTGTTGTTCCAAATTTGAATGTATAAAGCAAAAGTGGAACACTTACCCACAGCGCGAGTCTTGAAAGTTTTGAATAATAACGGTAATCAATTTTGTGTGCGAACCACATGGAAGCCAAACCAAGTGCTACCATTCCGGTGTGTTTCAACAAAAGCCATTCTGTGCTTGCAGTCTTTTTATATGCCAAAGTTCCGATCGAGCTATACACAACGAGTATGCTAATCAATGACAGTAAAAAAACTACGGCCCAAATCACTCGATCGCCTTGTAGATTACTGTCAGCCCATTCTTTAAATTTTTTCATATCAATATTTTTTATTGATGCGCTACTTCCATTTCATTTTTCAATTCAAGAACTGCATCTCTAAATTGATTCCCTCTATCTTCATAATTCTTAAACAAATCAAAACTTGCACATGCAGGAGAAAGCAAAACGACATCTCCTGGCCTTGAAACTTTAAAAGCTAAACTCACCGCTTCTTGAACACTCTGCGTTTCGCAAATCACCCGCACCACACCATCAAAAGCTTGAAATAATTTCGAGTTGTCTTTGCCCAAGCAAACCAGAACTTTTACTTTTTTTCGAACTTGTTCTTCAATTAACTTATAGTCGTTGCCTTTATCTATCCCACCAGCGATCCAGACGAGCGGGCCATTATAACTACCGAGTCCATAAACGACAGAATCAACATTTGTTGCCTTCGAATCATTGACAAACTCAACTCCATTTATTGTTGCAATCGATTCAAGTCGGTGCGGAGCATTTTTGAAAGTCTTTAATCCAGTTTTTATCGATTCCATCGAAACGCCTGCCGTATAAACTGCAGCAACTGCGGACATGGTGTTGATCAGATTGTGAGGGCCTTTAAGCGATGTGTCTTGTTGTGCGATGCTGAACAAGTTGTGACCCAAATCAAAAAACATAACTCGACCATCAAAATGAGCCTGTGCCGAATTATTTGAAAGAGACACTTTCAAAACATCAGAAGCTATATTTCTTTTCTCAACCTCAGCTTTGACAATTGGGTCATCAAAATAATAGATGAAGTAGTCATTACTTTGCATCGATTGTATCAACTGAAATTTTGAGTTGATATAATTCTGCATTTGATATTCGTACCGGTCAAGATGATCTGGAGTAATATTGAGTAATATGCCGATATGAGGACGGAATGTTTTTGTTCCATCTAGCTGAAAACTACTTACTTCAACCACATACCAATCATGCTTTTCGAAAGCTACTTTACGTGCTAGGCTTTCTCCAACATTTCCTGCCAATGCCACATTCAAACCTGCCGCCTTCATCAAGTGATAAGTCAGAAGTGTTGTTGTTGTTTTGCCATTCGTTCCAGTAATCGCTATTACTTTTCCTTTCAAGAATCGGAAAGCAAACTCCAACTCATCAATAATTTCGATTCCTTTAGATTTTACTTTCTTGATGATATCCGTTTTGTCAGGAATACCAGGGCTTTTAATAATCAAAGCCGTAGTTAAAATTTTTTCTTCAGTATGCTGACCTTCCTCAAACTCAATTGCATTTGCGATCAACTCAGACTTATACTTCTCTTTGATTGTCGATTGATCAGAAACAAAAACTTCAAACCCATTGACTTTCGCCAACAGCGCAGCTCCTGTTCCGCTTTCACCTGCACCCAATATGACAACTCGGTTACTCATCTCACTTTTAATAGAGCTAGTGTAAGAATTGCTAATAGAATTCCACTGATCCAAAAACGAGTCACAATCTTCGCTTCAGGAATATTTTTCTTTTGATAGTGATGGTGCAGTGGCGACATTAATAAAATTCTCCTGCCTTCACCGTATTTTCTCTTTGTATATCTGAAATAAGATACTTGCAAAATCACTGAAGCATTTTCAACTAAAAAGATTCCGCACAATAACGGAATCATCAATTCTTTTCTCACCGCCAGTGCAAGGACTGCTATAATCCCTCCCATCGACAAACTGCCTGTATCGCCCATGAATACTTGAGCTGGGTATGCATTGTACCAGAGGAAACCTAAACAAGCTCCAACAAAAGCTGTACAAAAAATTACAAGCTCACTTAGATTCGGAATGTACATGATGTTTAAGTACGAGCTGAAGTCAACGCGACCGGATAGATACGCGAAGATTGCAAGCGTAAGACCGATGATTGCGGAAGTTCCGGCCGCTAAACCATCAAGGCCATCAGTAATATTTGCTCCATTCGAAACTGCAGTGATAATCAAAATCACAATCAGTGTATAAACTAACCAAGTGTAATTTTTATCAAGCCATGAGATGAGACTGCTGTAATCAAATTCATTATTCTTAAAGAATGGAACCGTTGTTTTTGTTGACTTGATGTCGTTGTAGCTTACTTTCTGTTCAACATCATCTTTAAGAATAGAAACACTTGCCAAAGAAGCGGGACTTACTTCGCGAACAACAACATTCTGATTAAAGTAAAGGGTCAATCCAACAATAAGTCCAATGGTTACTTGCCCAACTATTTTAAAACGACCAGCAAGTCCTTCCTTATTTTTCTTAAATACCTTTATGTAATCATCCAAGAAACCAATCGTTCCAAGCCAAACCGTAGTTGCTATCAAAAGTATTACATACACGTTATCAAGTTTGGCCATCAACAAAGTCGGGATCAAAATCGCAGCGATGATGATTAGGCCGCCCATGGTTGGCGTCCCCTTCTTTTGCATTTGACCTTCTAATCCCAAGTCTCGAATATCTTCTCCAACTTGTTTCCTTCTCAAAAATGAAATCAACTGATTTCCAAAAGTGATGGTGATCAAGAGAGAAAGAATCGCTGCTACACCCGCGCGGAAAGAAATGTATTGAAACAATCCTGCTCCGGGAAGATGGAATTTGCTATTGAGATATGTGAATAAATAGTATAACATTAATTAGCAAACATTTTCAGCATACGTTCTAAAACTTCTTTGTCATCAAAGGGATGTTTCACTCCTTTTATTTCCTGATATGTTTCATGTCCCTTGCCTGCAACCAAAATGATATCCTTTTCTTTGGCCAACATGCAAGCAGTCTTTATCGCTTCTTCACGGTCAGCCATTACCAAAGTCTTTTTCGCTTCGCTTGGACCAACACCTTTTTGCATTTCTTTAATTATTTCCATCGGATCTTCACTGCGTGGATTGTCGGAAGTGAAGATCACTTTGTTGGAATATTTGCATGCAATTGCCGCCATCAAAGGTCTTTTGGTTTTATCTCTGTCTCCTCCGCATCCAACAACAGAAATAACTTGCTCCGCTCCCGTCCTAAAGTGTTCAATCGTTTCAAGGACATTTTTTAATGCATCAGGAGTGTGAGCATAGTCAACAATGGCGGTAAACTTTGAGCCTGGTCTTATCAATTCAAATCTGCCATCGGCTCCGGTAAGAGAAGATAATTTCATTAAGACCATTTCTGGATCTTCATTCAACAAACATGCTGCTCCGTAAACTGCAAGCAAGTTGTAAGCATTAAAATCACCTATAAGTTTGAACCAAACGTTTTTATCTCCAATCTCCAATTCAAGTCCGATGATTGAGTTAGTGATGATCTTTGCTTTGAAGTCGGCCATTTTCTTAAGGCCATAAGTTTTCTTTTGTGCCTTGGTGTTTTGCAACATCACCATTCCACGTTTGTCGTCAATATTTACCAAAGCAAAAGCGTCTGAAGGAAGGCCATCGAAGAAACCTTTCTTCGCTCGAATGTAGCTTTCGAATGTATGATGATAATCAAGATGATCGTGAGTGATATTGGTGAACAGTGCACCGACAAAATGCAATCCTTCAATTCGACCTTGATCAACTGCGTGCGAACTCACTTCCATAAAACAATGAGTGCATCCAGCCTCTAACATTTTAACAAGAAGCTCATTGATTGCAATCGGATCAGGAGTTGTGTGTGTCGCAACAATATCCTTATCCACAATTTTATTCACAACTGTGGATAACAATCCGACTTTGTATTCGAGGGAAGTAAAAAGTTTATAAAGTAAAGTAGCAACCGTTGTTTTTCCATTTGTCCCCGTTACTCCGGTCAGCTTCAGTTTCTGCGATGGGTTCCCATAAAAATTAGAAGCTATAATTCCCAAAGCCTTCGCACTATTCTTTACTGTGATGAATGTTACCCTTTCAGAAATTTCTTCCGGCAATTTTTCACAAATGATAACACTTGCTCCGCCTGTAATTACTTTAGGAATAAAGTCGTGGCCATTGACTTGATGACCTTTTATTGCAACAAATAAAAATCCTGGTTTCACTTTACGTGAATCAAATGCAATTCCTTCCACCTCCAAATTCATATCACCTGACGTGGAAGTGATGTTTACTTTATATAATATGTCGCGTAGCGTTGCCATCAACTTAGCTTCAAAGAAATTCTTGTTCCCTTATTTATTTTGGTTCCCGCCCTAAGTGATTGTTCATTTACTCTGCCCTTTCCGGTGTAGTAAACTCGCAATCCAGATTTTTCGAGGATATAAATCGCATCACGGAAAGTCATGCCCGTTACATCAGGCACTAATCCTTTGATGATTTCATTTTTCTTCCAAACAATTGCATTAGCATTTTTTGTCGACTTGACCCATTCCTCATCAGTGGTCGAATGATTCGAAACTCCAAGCTCATTACTAAGCATTACAATTTCTTCTTGCTTGCCCGAACGCAACGTTGGAAACACACCAAGCTCCGTTACCGCTTTTTGTTCCATCGGTGCATGAAGATTGATGTCGCGAGAATAAATATTGTCAGCGATATCTTTGAACACTGGACCCGCTACACTGTTTCCATACTGATAAATTCCTCTTGGGTTTTTAATCAATACGATAGCAGAGTATTTAGGATCGTGTGCAGGGAAGTATCCAACAAACGAAGTGATATATTTCTTTTCGTAGTGACCATCCTTTAATATCTGTGCCGTTCCCGTCTTACCTGCAATTCTGTAATAAGAGTTTTTCAAATTTTTGGCTGTACCATGATCAACCACGCCTTCCAACAATAATTTTAGTTTGCCTAAAGTTTTATCGGAGCAGATTTTCGAAACCATTGTTTCTGTTTCAAAAGTTTGTTCAACTTCTTCAGCTCGTTTGATTAATGTGACGAAAATAGGCTTGATCATTTTACCATTGTTCGCAATCGCATTATATAATGTCAGCGTGTGCAATGGAGAAATTTCGAAACCATAGCCGTATGCCATCCATGGCAAAGTGATTCCACTCCAACTCTTATCTTTTGGCCGTGGAATTTTTGGAAACGACTCTCCTGTGATTTGAAGACCGAGTGGTTTCGAAAGTTTTAAATGATCAATGTGACCTAGAAATTTTTCGGGCTTCGTTCCAAAGTGCTTGTCGAGCAATTTGGCCATGGCGATGTTGGAAGAGACTTCAAAAGCTTTTTGGATAGAAATTTTTCCATAACCACCATCATCATGATCTTTCACTTTCTTGTTATAAAAAGTAAATTCACCTTTGCCTGTATTGATGCTGTCTTTGAGTTCGATGTTGGTGTCTTCCAATAATGCCATCATTGTGACAAGCTTGAATGTTGAACCGGGTTCGAACGATCCGCCTACTGCGTGATTAAATTTTTCATAATAATTTCCTTCACCATCTCTGCTCAAATTGGAAATCGCTTTGATGTGTCCAGTTTTTACTTCCATTACCACGACTGTTCCTTCATCAGCATCATGCGAGTTCATTGCTCTGAACAAAGAAGTCTCAGCAACATCCTGTAAGTTTATATCGATGGTTGTTTGAATATCTAATCCTTCCTCCGCTTTGATGTTGTTGCCATCAAAAACTGGCTTCCAAGTACCACCTGCTATTTTCTGGAACAGCGCTTCGCCATCTTTGCCACCAAGCACTTCGTTGTAACTATATTCAAGACCAGCTCCTTTTTCATCTTCATTTACAAAACCAATTGTTCTTCGGCTAAGATTTGAAAACGGACGATAACGCACATCGATTTTTTCGAAGATGGCACCACCTTTATATCTTCCTTCACGGAAAATTGGCCAAGCAGTCATCTCCTTCTTCGATTGATAATTAATTTGTTTTCGATTAATCGTGATGTATTGCTTGCCAGATGCACGAGCGTCAATCAACATTCTTTTGTATTCATCTTTTGATCGGTCATTATAAAAACCAGATAGATGAATGGCCAAAGAGTCAACGCCTTTTTTAAAAACCTCGTCTTTAGCCAACGTTGGATCCATCGCTACTTTGTAAAATGGCAATGACGTTGCAAGAAGGCTTCCATTATCTGAATATATGTTGCCTCGAGTGGCCGCCACTTTTTTATAATCGAACATAATCTCTTCCGCCATCTTTGTCCACTTTGAACCTTCCACCATTTGAATGTGTCCCACTTTCGCTGCCACACAAATAGCAAAAACCAAAATGCCCAAAAAGGCAAGTCGCACTCTGATTAATATGGATTTCTTTATGTTCACTTCTCTACGACAACTTTAAATGGTGGCGTCAAACTTTCTTCCAAGCCTAATGGTTTTACTCTGCGTGCCACTTCACTTTGTTTGCTTGCAAACATCACATCAGCTTTAAGCGTTGTAAAATCCGCACGCAAGTCCTCAACTTCATTTTCTGCTTTATCGATGGCGCGAGTAGTTTTATCCGCATAGTGCGTATTACTGATATAGATCAATCCAAGAAAAACTGCGAATAGAATTTTAGGTAGATATTGAACTGGAAACCCTTCTTCAAAATAAGTTTCGAGCTTCAGTTTTTTTTCAAAACCTGAGAACACACTCGTTCCTTCCTTCGAAGCTTTCACTTTAACTTCGTTTCCTCTATCTGGTTCTATTCTAAATTTGTTCTCCATTCCCTTAAATTCTTTCTGCTATTCTCAGCTTAGCGCTTCGCGCTCTGTTATTATTTTCAATTTCTTCTTCCGAAGCTTCAATCGGTTTTCGATTCACTGCTTCAAAAGGTTTTAACTTATTTCCATAAAAATCCTTCTCCACTTCGCCAAACATCTTTCCAGTGTTGATGTAGTTTTTCACCAGTCGATCTTCTAACGAGTGATAACTCATCACCACGAGTCTTCCTCCTTTCTCCGTGACTTCGCCACATTGGTGCAAAAAATCTTCAAGTGCTTGCATCTCTTCGTTCACTTCGATGCGCAACGCCTGAAACACCTGGGCGAAATATTTATTCTCCTTACCTCGTGGAGCAATGGATTGGAGTGCATTTTTCAAGTCAAGGGTAGTTTCAAGTGACTTTATTTTTCTACTTGAAACCACAGCCTTTGCTGCTGTCTTGGCATTTTTCAATTCACCGTACATTCCAAAAATTTTATGCAACTGCTCTTCTGTGTAGTTGTTCAAAATCTTTGCTGCTGTCGTCTTGCCTCTTCTGTCCATTCGCATATCGAGTGGACCATCAAACCGTGTTGAAAAACCACGCGCGGCTTCATCGATTTGGTGTGATGAAATTCCCAAGTCGGCAAGGATACCATTGACTTTCGTTACGCCATTCAGTTTCAGATACTGTTTCATGAATCTGAAATTGGCTTGACAAAATGTAAAAGAACGATGTTGTATTTTCTCAGCTTCTCGTTTCGCATCTTCATCTTGATCGAAAACAATCAGCTTCCCTCCCTTCAAACTTTCCAGTATCGCGAGACTGTGCCCCCCTCCACCAAACGTTACGTCCACGTAAACACCTTCAGGATTGATGTTCAATCCTTCGAGGCATTCGCGAAGCATTACTGGATTATGATAGCCTCTGGATTCTGGATTCTGGATTCTGGTCGATTCGTCTTTCATCACTTTTGCCAGTTCCAGTTCAGGTATCCAGCTTTCATGCTACTGTTCTAAATGCTTCTGAGCCAACTTTGACAACTCACTTGGATCTTGAATGATGTGCTTCTCGTAGATGGATGGGTTCCACGCTTCAACCTTCGCCCCAGTTCCCACCAGCATTACATCCTTATCGATGTTTGCGTAAGTCAACATGTTTTTCGGAATGAGGAAACGGCCGTTGCCGTCAAGCTCTACCGTGACTACGCCCGACAAAAAATTGCGCTGGAGTTTGCGGTTTTCTTCATTGAATTCGTTCAACCCTGAGATTTTCGAGAAGACTTTTTTGAACTCCACCAGGGGATAGATAATGAGGCACTGCTCAAAGCCCCTGCGAATAACCAACTCGCGGCTGTCATCGGGCAGCTGCGATTTGATCCGCGAAGGCAGCACCAATCTGCCCTTGGCATCAAGCTTACACTCATATTCACTGGTGAAGAAAGTCATAGACTGTAGTGGTTGTCTTTTTCTCCTAAGCAAACTTATGTAATTTTCAACCACTTTCAACCACTTTATGCCACTTTTTTACATTTTTATTGAAAAACATGTCATTTTCAGATGATCCTGAACCATTCTCCTATATATATAGTGTTAGCCCCGAAGCATATCGGACCATCCGAAGAGGGGCAAGCGAATTCTCGTCTGCCCATTTAAATTCGAGGCTTACCAATGAAAATGGTAGGAAATGGCGGGAAAATGGTCTTTTTGACTAAAATCCAAGAATCCAAAAGGATTTAGGAAGTACAAATAAGGAGAGAAGGCCGCCCCAAGCGACACTATATAATATATGTCGCCTAGTGCTGGCCTAGAACTTAAAAAATTGAATCTTACTCCGAAGTAATAACTGAGCCAAGAACTTAAACTTTAACAGTCACTTTTAAGAAAGTTGCCGGTATCGACACCGAGTTTTGATCTTTACTTTGATTTTGGCTGTTGAACAAATTTTCTAGTTCCTGTTGAAGTTCAGCTGCCTTACCATTTTTTTCAGCGGCTTCAAAGGCATTCATTGTTGGACCGTAATAATTTTTAAATCTCTCGACAAGATGCTTTGCCGAAAGTGTTCCTTTGAATACAAACGTTTCTTTCTCAAACGAAATATTTTCTTTTGATATTCCAGCTGCCGAAAAACGTGCAACAACTTCATTCTCTACTCCCCACAGCATCGGACTGATGAAACCTTCTGGCGGTGGCGGCATATAAGCTGAACTTATTTTTAGAATTTGAGCTACGAGAGTTGGATCTCCTGGTATCCAATTACCCATAACAATACGACCACCTGAACGTGTCACACGAACCAATTCCTTTGCGACTTCAATCGGCTTAGGAGCGAACATAGCACCGAAAATGGTGACTACTAGGTCAAATGTGCGGTCGGACAACTTCTGCAAGTTTGTTGCGTCACCTTCTTCGAAGGTACAGTTTGTAAGGCCCTCATGTTTTGCTCTTGCATTTCCTGCATCAACAAGATTGCGTGCAATATCAACGCCCTGCACGTTTGCTCCCAATTTAGCAGCGGGTATAGCTGTGGTTCCGTCACCGCAGCCGAGGTCTAGCATTTTAATACCTTTTGATATACCGAGTTTGTTAACTAATGAGGCTCCACTTTCTCGCATTGTTTCTGCAATTCGTGTAAAGTCTCCTTTTTCCCATAATGCCTGATTTGGATTCATATGTTTCTAGTTTAGTTTATAGATGTATCGTTGGTTAAACAAAATTATTCAACCAAAAACGCCCGAAGTTTACTTATCAGTCCAATCCTATGCCTAAAAAGTCCAACGTATGATTTTTTGAGTCTTTTGAGAAGCTCAGACAGTGTTGTCTCTTTGAGTGAATTTTCGTAATGTAGTTTATGGTAAACTTTTATGAGCGAGTCCTTCAACATCCAAATTACTATAGGCAGTTCAATTGTAGCGAGTCACTAATTACTGTTTTTAATTGTCCGCTTGAAGCAAGACTGATGAAATCGCGCTTTGCCGATTTATGGAGCCAGTACAATTATCTTTTTTATGTTATTGATGGAAGAAAGATTTGGCACACAGCACATACAAGCTATGATATTGGAAAAGAGACTTGTGTATTCGTAAGAAAAGGGGCTTGGATTTTTGAGAATTTTCTTGACCAAGGATTTTGTGTTGTGTTATTTTTTATTCCCGATGAATTTATTCGAAATACATTGAGAATGAAATCGAAACCAATTGATCGTAAGCCAGGGAAATTTGAGCCAGTAATGATTCTCGACAAGAGCGAAACTTTAGCAGCATTCTTTCATTCAATCTCATCTTATTTCAGTGAAACGCATGAGCCCGACAAATCATTGCTGGAATTAAAATTTAAAGAACTCATACTTACGATTGCTGATAATCCGGGAAACGGCCACTTACTCTCCTATTTTAATTCCTTAATGGGCGAATCTCAACACTCTTCTCTGCAAAGAGTAATGGAAGAAAACTATTGCTTTAATTTAAAACTAGATGTCTATGCAGAGCTATGTAACCGAAGCCTCTCCACCTTTAAACGCGACTTTCAAAAAGTATACAACGCAACACCAGGAGATTGGCTGTTGGAGCAACGTTTAAATCGTGCGCTTAACCTGCTTCGCGATAGTCCAAAATCCATCAGTGATGCTGCATTCGAAAGTGGCTTCGAAAGTATTTCTCATTTTAGCCGTTCTTTTAAAAAGCGATTCGGGATCAATCCATCTTCATTTAAACATGAAAATTCACTGACTAAATAACTTCAGTAAAATTTTAATTCACTTTAATCAGTTATTCAAACGCGTTCTAAATGTTCAGCGGAATTGACAAACTGAATGATGAGCCTTCTTTGAAGCGACTACTGAAAGATATGGTGCCACCAATTTTTTCGATTGACCTTTTAGCTATATACAAACCTAAACCATTCCCTTTCGAATTATCATTGCCACGAAAATACATTTCAAAGACCCGGTGCTGAACGCTGTCGGATATTCCTTGGCCGTTATCTTCAATGATCACATGTAATGTGGTTTTAGAACAAGAAGCTTTTATTTTTATCCAGGGATCGATAGGTGTACAAAAGTTGACAGCGTTCTCAATTAAATTATCGAATGCAACCCTTAGCAACTGCTCATTCGTATTAATCCTGTCAACATCAATATCGAGCATGATCTTAATCTTATGTTCCTTGATTTTATTTTTAAAACCGTCAACCGTTTTATTTACAAATTCCAAAAAATGAATTTCTGTTTTAATATCCTCATAGTCAGTATTACTTATCGATTGCAATTTAATAAGCATGTTGTCGAGCCCTTCGGTAGTTTCACGAACTTTGTCAAATAGGTCAATAGCTGTTTGATCTTTAAGCGAGATTTTCGCAATCTCAACGAGTCCCAGGTAGGTAGTTAAGGGGCGTCTGAAATCATGAGATGTTCTATAAAAAAAAGTCTCTAGTTCGCCATAAGCCAGATTCAACTGATTGGTCCTCTCGTTTACTCTCTTTTCCAAACTACTATTTACCTCTTTGATTCGCTCTGACTGCAATTCAATTTCGTCATTCTTTTCTGTCAACTCTGTATTCAAAGTATGAAGCTTGTTATTTGAATCTGTTAACTCTTCTGACTGAGCAAGTATTTCCTCCTTCTGTTTCAGAATTTCAATATTCTGTTGTTTCAACACTTCTCGGGCTCTGCTTATGCCTTTAAGTAGCCGATAAATTATAATCAGCATTGCAATCAGTATAATCAAACCCGTAACTACGATCAGTATGATTCTCCTTTGAAAAGTAATCTGAGCATTTTGCGATTTTATTTTTTCCTGGTGAAGTTCATTTTCTCTATTGATCAATTGAATCTCAGCTGCCTTCTTCTGCAGTTGAAAAAAAGCATCTGCTTTTGAAATTCTACTCGTGCTTGTTTCTTGATTCAAACTATCTTCCAGTTGAGAATAGAGTTTATAGTAACGAATCATATTTCGATCATCCTTCTTACGTTCAAATAAAAAAATATAGTTTTTATAGTTCGCCCGCAGTTGTGCTGGAAGAGGTATTTGCCGAGCTATCTGATTCGCTTCCTTTAAATAAGTGAGTGCCTTCGTGAACTGACTATCTTTTGTATAGATTAATCCCAATTCATTGCAGACAAAAACATATCCACTTCGGTTGCCAATCCGTTTATTGATTTCAAGAGATTCATACAAAAGATCGAGCGCTTTTTTTTGGTCACTTAACTCCAGGTATACTAACGCCATATTATAAAGCGTGTATGTAACTCCCCACGAATGTTTTATTTTTTTTCGAATGCTCAGCGCTTCCTTAAGGTTCAATAATGCTTCATCGTATTTTTTTGCCTTCAACAATGCATACCCAATGAGATTCATATTTTGGGCTATGCTTAATGAATCGCCAATATCTTTAGCTATAACTAATGACTTACTCGCATGCTCAATTGCTTGTTGATAATTTTCCTGATAGTTGTAACACCAACCAATTTGTGAATAGACTCTTGCAATGTCTTGCCTTGAATTGATCACTTCAAACTCTTTTAATGCTTCGAACAAGTAATCGTAAGCAATGTTATAAAACCCCTGGTTTTCATACAGCTCTCCTATTTTGTATAGAAGATAAGAGTAGTACCTCTTGTAATTATTCACTTTAAGTTGCTTCAATGCTTCGTTGTAATTCGCAATCGACTTATTGAGATTCCCTTTAGCGAAATTAGTTTCGCCCCTACTCAAGCTCACAAGCATGTGTATTTCCGGCTCATCTATTTTTGATATCAAAAGATCCGCTTGATTAAAACAAAATTCAGCCGAATCATAAATGGATAAAATACTGTACACTTTTCCCATATTCCTCCAAGTGTCTGCCAACCTCACTGTATCATGAAGTTCGAAGCGAATTTTAAGAGATTTTTTCAAGAATTGAAGTGCCTCAATATTCTTAGACAACTCATTAAGTAATATGCCTTTGCTTGCATAGAGCGCGCCATGTAGATCACCTACTTCCTGATTTTGCAAAAGCGCTTCAACCTTACTCAGGCATATTTTAGCTGAATCAAATTTTGCTTGTTGCCGATACAGGATACTCATTCTTAAAAAAGTTCTGATCGGGTAATCTTTAGATTCACCAGCTTTTATTACAGTCAGTGCCTGCTTATATTTTTTTAAAGACTCATTGATATCACCTTTATAGTAATAATAAGTGCCGATAGATGTTAGAGCTTGAGCAATACCTTTAGAGTAATTGGCCTCCGTTGCAAGTTCGAGTGATCTCTTTGCATACTCAAAGCCTTTTTCAAAGTCATAGCTGTACATCTTCTCTGCGAGCTGTTGATTTAGATCAGCTCTCTCTCTCTCATTCGAGGAGATAGCAATCGCATTTTTTAATGAATTAATTTTCGATGTTTGAGCCAGCAGCATCGAAAAACTAAATAGGAATATGAAAGTGAAATAATTGAAGCGCATTTTTTTAACCATAGACTTAATGACAGAGCTAATTTCCACGGATCTATATCAAACAAGATTTGATGGACCTTACAAGTCAAACATCAAATAGCTGAATAGTCCATTTACAAGTAGTAAATCGTTCTCAAATCAGTAAAGCGCAGTGCCGGAGAAATTTTCGCTGTCTTGGTGATGCAGCGCAATCAAAACCATAAAACTGTGACGAAAAAGAAATCGAATTGAATCCAACCTGAAGCGGTGTTTGGAAAGGACGCACTATTCGATCCCTTCTACTTTGATTTTGGTGTGTTGAAATATGACAGCAAATGCAAATGTCGCACTCGTTATCTGCAGAATTCTCTGAATTCTCTAAACCAAAGCCCAATGCCTCTTGGAGATAGCAGGCAGATACTAAGATCAAAACAAAATATAGTATTCGTTTCAATTTCACCGGGCAAAGATAGCCAATTGAAACTAATGATAAAGGTCTGTTGATGCTGCAGTTACCTTCTTTAAAACTAACACACATCTTCGTAAATCTAAACCTCTAAAAAGGAAATCGGGCTCTTACGAGCCCGACCCGATTTATCAAGCGAAATGTTCCCCAGGCTGGTGGGTACACTTGCGACTCAAAAAACCTTATAACCTGTTTTGAACCTTTGTGCAATTTCGCAATCGCCTAGTATGCTCTTGCTATTTCATGATTAGAAAAAAATTAAAATAATGCATCCTAAAAAAACATCAGTTTTCAGTTCTTTTTTCGCTTTAACAAATTCTGAAGTTTATTTTGCAGTGCATCTTGAACTGGATTTGACTTAGTACTATCAGACTTTACTCTGGTGGTATCCTTTTTATTTCCAATAAGCTTATTAACCAAATCCTTTGCTTCAGTTCCTTGAACTGCACTTACAATTGCTTCTTTTCCCTTCTCTTCGACAGCCTTTGTAACCGTTTCTTTTATCTGCTGCTTTTGCTCCTGACCGAGCAGTTTTGTCTTGGGGTCTTTGAAGGTCCCGCTAAGGTTTATTGTAACTGGTATTTCCTGAGTCGAATTATTAGTTCCAATATTTTGATTAATTGTACTAAGCACTTGCGATCCAAGTTTTCCTGCAGGCACATTCATCTTCAACGCATAATCAATCGCACCATCCAAGGCCGTGTTTCCAGAAACTGAAGTCACATAGTTGCCGAACTTCACATTGAATGGTTTTAAAGTCAATTTTCCATCACTGATAACTGCCGACATCAAAACATCTTTCAAAGAAACATTATCTGCATCTTGAAGTTTAGTCAATGAAGTAATTCCTGAAATTATTTTTGATTGCGTCACCGCAGCTTCAGCAATTTTAATAAGTCCACTTCCATTCACTGTGCTCATCTTCGGCATCATATCTTGCCCTAGTTCACCACTGACTTTAAAATCAGTTCCGAATTTACCTTGAGCCATTCCAGCGATAGGTGCATATGTTTTTATTATTGAGAATGTATTGGCTGCTTGCTGAATAGAAAGATTTTCCACCTTTAACCCAAAATCATAACGCGGATGCTTAATGTCTTTCGTATCATATTTTCCATTTACGACAAAACCCCCTCCCAGCATATTGAACTTCACATTGCTCAAATCTGCTGCTGAATTCTTTATTATAACGTCACCAACTGCTTGCGTAATGACATAATCCATCATCTTTATCGTCTTGATATCCGAGTGAAGAGTGAAATCAATATTACCAGGGATTGGTATTACGCTGAGTTTGGAAGTATCTTTTTTATCAGTCGGTGTTGTGTCTGTCATAAACTCATTAAGGTCAAGAAGAGTAGAATTGAAATTCAAATTTCCTTTGATGGTTTCTTTACTAAAAATGTAAGAGATATAATTCGCCACCGTTCCACTTACATCAAAATCACTTCTACCAATTGTGCCAGTCGTATTCTTCAATTCGATTTGCTGGGGATTGAATGTTGCAGCGGCTTGTTTCACAGTGATTTCGTATGGCAAAGATTTTGAGGCGAACTTAAAATTATTAAGTGTTGCTGCTCCACTTGTAGACAATCTATCAAATCGCTTTGCGGTCACATCAGAATATTTTCCTTTCGTTTCAATTTTAGATTTCAATTTTCCAGCCAGAGTCATTCCTTCTACGGGGAAAATTTTTGTCATCTTTTCAATGTCAATACTCCCATTGGCTTTCAAGTCCCATGCATAATCGTTCAAGTCGTGCAACTCAAGGTCAGCCACAAACTGTTCTCCATCCATCAACATCGAAAAACCTTGTACATTAATAAATGTCTCCGACATTTTACCTGATGTGTTTTTAATAGAAGAGTTGAATTTCAAATCTTCTAGTGGCAAAGGAAATTTTGAGGATTTAACGAATCCATTTTTAAGAGACATTGCTACATCGAGAGCTGGAATAATTTTCTTGATACTGCCATAAACTCCGTTGATGGATGCATTGGCTGAAAATATCCCCTTCATTTCCAATCCCTCTATTGGAAAAATTTTTGAAAGTTCCCCAAGATTTAGTGCTGCTTTGAGGTTGGCATTCATTCGATAGTCTTTAAGATTTTCAATCCGAGCACGAGCATCAATGGGATTTGATCCAAAGTCCAAATGAAGTTTCTTCAAATCAATGACTGTATTCTCAACAATACCTGTGTTATTGTCTACCAACAGATCAACCGCAATATTAGTAACAGCGGCTGGTACGGTTGGATACTTAAACATCGCGTCCGCTACTTTCAATTCGACTTTGAAAGCTGGCATCTGTTTTTCGCTGTACACACCTTTAACAAAACCTTGAAAAGTCAGTGCTCCATTCGTTTCAATCTTGTCAAATTCTTTTGAATACATCCCTGGCACAAGCGACAACAAGCTCTTGAAAGAATTTTCGGGGCTTTTAAAATTAATGTCCATAGAGTAATTATTTTCATTCATCTTGAACGAGCCATCAAAGCTTAATGCAAAATCATTCAGTTTTGCAGAGTTCCCTTTGAAAACGTATTTTGTATATCCTTCACTAATGGAAATTATAGCATCAAATGCTGCTTTCTTATTTGAAATATATTCTGCACCAGCATATCGCACCGTAACAGAGTCTGCTGTTGTATTTGTGTTAAGATCGAATTCCTTTTCGTTGAAATCTCCTCTGCCCGAATGATTTAGTCCTTTAATTGATAAAAAGAATGGCATCGTTGCATCATCATATTTGATTTCCGCATTTTCAATTTTCCAACTATCAATGGCAAAAGAAAACTCAGATGGCTCAGTTGTTTTGGTCGTGTCTGTTGATGGATATGTGATGTTGTAATTCGCTTGTCCATCTTTCAAAACTTTCACATTGATTTGTGGACGGACTAATGTGATTCCCTTAATCCGAAGTTTGTTCCCAAAAATTACATCTTTCAAATTTATTTCAACTTCAAATCGTTCTACAACAAACAAATGAATGCCTTCGAATGGCGCTCTATTAAAAACTCCCAAATCCTTTACTTGTGCAGTAAGGTTCGGAAAATTCTGGAATAGTGAAAGACTGAAGTTATCGGCTTCAAAAACGACATCGGCATTTACTGTCTTAGATATTTCCTTATCAACCATCGTCTTGATTTTGTCTTTGAAAACAATTGGCAAAACGATAGCAGACGCGATTATCAGAATGACAACAATACCAAAGGCAAAAAGAATTTTTTTAAACAGCTTCATAAAAAATTATGACGAATAAATTTTATAACTAAGGTTTTATAGATTTTAAGTTTCTCAAACCGTCCCAAAAAGATATTTAAGGATAAAATAGATTAAGATGATTTTGAAAATCACCACAGTTATCCACTTCCATTTTGTCTTACACCATAGAATCAGAGTATTAAAAATATTCTCTGAAACCATAATTGTTCTTTCATCCAGCCACATGTTGTGAGTTTGTTCTCCGAAGTTCCCTTCGAAAGAAAACACTAAATGAAGAGCTAGTCCATGAATTCCTTGTCTACATGGAAGTACAGTCCATGTCCACTCGAGACAATCTTTTTGAATCGGTTGAAATTCTTCAGAGCGGATTTGTATCTGGAATTTGTCGTTTGAAATATCTGCTTTTACCCACGGTTGAATTTTTAATTTCAATTGAACATCCTGACCAAATTCTTTTTTAAAATCTTCGTCTGCTCTGATTGACAATTGAACCGATGATTCTTTACCCACAGTCATTTCTCTTGGGCATTCAAACTTGACCAATGGAGACGATAATTGACGAACCAGTTTGGAGGTCTTAAGAAAAATCAATTCGTCTGATGATTTTCTATTGCAGCTTAACTCTGAATTTTTTACCGAAAAATATCGTGCATACAAATATTGAAATGCAAAGTCGAGCGAAAAGAGTATTAGTACTCCAACAAATGATAAAATTAACAGGCCCTCGCTACTCATTCTCTGACAGTCTTTATTTTAAACTACAAAAGGGGCCATTTGAATGGCTCCCCTTTTACGCAAGGCAGAAAAAAAACGGATAGTATCATCTTAGTCTTAGCTGCACACTAGTCAGATATGTTCCTTTACTCAAAACTTGAATCGAATAAGTACCTGCTGTCAACTTCGGAGAGCTATACACCATTTCGACCCTTTGGAAAATTTGATCTCTTCCAGGAACTCTAACGCTAGGATTAATAATTTTTGAAACTGGATATCCAGAAGATGCAGGCAATACAACTCCAGACGGAGAAGTGATCTTATACTCCAAGTCTCGCACGTCCGCTCCAGTATCGAAAATCATCATTAACCGCTGAACTCGACTTGCTTTTACGACAAGCTTATCTTTTTTGCCTCGAATTGTTTCTACTTGAATATGGTCTGGCGTTGCCAACAAATTTTTTAATTCAACTTCCTTTATCGCATTTTCTGCTTGCAACTCCAAAATTGATTGTTGCATTCCACTGTTTTCAAGAGACAGTTTTTCTAGCGTTTGATTGCAAGAGTTGAAACGTTGCTCAAAATCTTTTGAAGCTGATTTGAATTCTATCGATTCATCAAGTTGTTTCTTTAGCTGAAGTTTCTCCTTCATCAGCTGCTGAATTTTGTTTTCCTTCGATTTAATATCTAGTTGAAGACCCTCTGTACTATTCACCATTTGGCTTATAGTTTTCAATCTTTCCTGGATTTCAAATGATTTGGCATCAAGGGTTTCATTCAACAAACGAACTTCATCAGAAAGTTTGGCGCTATTCTCTGTCTCAAGCAACAATTGTTTTTCCAATTTCGATTTTGACTCGAAGAGTATATACCCAAATAACAAGCCCGTTAGGGCTACCGCGACTGCACTACCAAATATTAATTTGTTGATTTTCATTTCCAGCATAAAAATTACCAACCATCACCTTGGGCAAAGAAGCATAAGATAAGAGGGGATCATTTATACTTAAATGATACCCCTCTCACAAAACATCACCCAAGACTTACCTAAAAGCAAAAGCGATTGCAAGTAAACCAGTTGCGACAGAACTAAAGTAGACTATCGATTAGAAAAGAATTAAAATTTGGAAGCGACCTTGAGTTTAACGGTAATCTCGGTTCCTATTCCAATGCTAGAGTTAACGAGAATAGTCCCTTTATGAATCGCAACGATCCTTTGTGATAAAGGAAGTCCAATTCCATATCCTTTGATTTTGGATGTATTGTCAGTTCGATAAAAAGGTTGGAAAATTTTCTTCACTTCCGTTTCCTCAATTCCAGGTCCTTTGTCTATGACTTTAATGGAAACTTCATTGTCTATAGAAGACAAAGAAATAAATGCAGTATTGTCTAAGGAAAATTTACAAGCATTTTCGATTATGTTCTTTAGTGCGGTTTTGATCAGTTGGGGATGAACGATTACGTGCAAATCTTCTTCATGCTCAGGCATTTTGTCAATATGAATTTGAACGCGATAGGATTCCTTAGAGGCGGTGAGATCTTCTCGTATCTCCCAAAGAATTTCATCAATCCTCGCATTTGTCATTTCAAATGACTGATTTTCCTGACTTAGATACGCCAACTCAAGCAAGCTTGCAGAAAGGTCATTAAGATCCTTCACGTCTTCGAGAACGGATTGAATCGTCTCTTTGTATTCTTCATTTTGTCTTTCGTTAAGCAAAGTCACTTCAAGTTGCGATGTGATTTTTGTAAGCGGGTTTTTCAACTCATGTGAAACATTTGAAACAAATGCTTTTTGCAGCTTAAATGCATCTTCTATTCTAGTTAACAGTTTATTAAACATAGCGATCAACTCGCCTATTTCGTCAGGGTTTTTGCTTTCAGTTAATCGTTGTGAAAGTTCCACCGGAGAGATTTCTTGCACTTCCTTTATTACTCCAACGATTGGTTTCAAAGCATTACCTGCAAATACCCAACCAGCAGCTGCCACTATTATAATAAGCAGAGCGGTCATTATAAACAAAACTTGTCTTAGAAATAAAAGCCTTTGATTTGCTTTTGCATTAACTGCACCAGCAATAATTACATAAGAATTTTCCTTATAATGAAAAGGAAGGCAAACGATGTCGTACTTATCTTCCATTAGAAACAACTCTTCTCCGTGGAGTATATCTCTAAATTGATTTTCCGTGATATTAAATTCTAAAGTATCATTGTTAGTATAGAGTTCTTTTCTTGTGGAATCAAAAACGGAAATGTTTTCTTTATACAAAACATCCTGCTTAGCCAGGTCAATAGTTTTGAGCAAAGCAGAGTCAACCTTGTCAACCTTAAGAAGTAAAATAGCTGAGGTTAGGGCTTTGTCATGTAAACGACCGCGGAATTCATCTTGATTGTATTGCCAAACCAGGAAGTAGAGCACTGAAAAAGAACCGATCAGAATAGTACTGACCAAAACTGTAAACTGAAAAGTCAGTCGGCTTCGTATTTGCATTTAAAGCTCTTCTTTTATTATGTAACCTAATCCAAACTGTGTTTGAATTAGCTTCTTCTCAAATCCTTTGTCAACCTTATTGCGAAGATAGTTAACATAAACTTCAACCATGTTCGTACCCGTATCAAAATCAATTTTCCAAACATGTTTTGCTAACTCCGAACGAGACACAACTTTCCCTTTATTTTTTATCATATACTCGAGAAGCGCACACTCTTTACCCGTAAGCATAATTTCTTTCCCTTCTCGAATCGCTCTTCGTGAATTTGGATCTAAAACCAAATCACCAATGCTTAGTTTATCTGGTTCATTTCTATGAGCCGTTCTTTTCAACAGGGATTTTATCCGTACCATCAACTCACGAAATTCAAAAGGCTTGACTAAGTAATCGTCAGCACCAATATCAAAACCCTTTACAATATCATCTGTGACACTCATCGCACTTAGCATCAGAATAGGCACATCGTTTCTATGATCTCTCAATTCTCTACATATTGCCCATCCATCTTTTCCTGGCAGAACAATATCTGATATTATAACATCATAGGGTTTTTGAAGAGCTAACTGAAGAGCTGTATCACCATCACTTGCCAGTTCAACAGAACAATTGTTTTCCTCAAGCCCTTTCTTGATAAAGAAGGCCGTCTTTTCCTCATCTTCAATAAGCAGTATCCGAGTCATGCTTCAAAATTAGTCTGCAATTCCCCAAATCAAAAACTACTAAAAGTTAGAATTTCATTAAAAGATAAATGGACAATGGTCTAAACCAATTGTGTCTTTATTTTAGAACCGTTTGAAGCGAATAAAAGTTTATACGGATTTGACTTTTCTATTAAGTGAAAATAATTAACAAAATCTCAGTCGGGAAAGCCATCATAGCAGTGAGTGCTTTGGTCTTAACAATATTTATTGGTGTGGCGAGCTCTTGCTCTACTCCTATTTACAAAACCAGGTCAAGCGTTTTTCAGCTCCATCCGATTGAACATACTCTTTTTCGATTTGCTTCAATCAAAGGTTATCCGAGTCCTCCAGAAAGTCATAGTGCATCAATTCTAAGTTTTGAAGACGAGCAAGACTTTGTAAACATTTCATGTAAAATTCGTGAAGCTAGCCTCTATGTAAACGCTTTCTTCGTAAATCCATTCTACCGTCTTCCGACAATAAATGCGCCCTAACTACAGCTGATCTTTTTTACTCACTGAAATCAATCCCAGGAGATTTATACAATCATTTTTAAATATTAATCTGAAGAAATATGAAAACTCTAATTGAAGATATTAAACGTTTGTGGTTTGTGATACTGATTGGCGTGATGATGATCGTTTTTGCGATCATGGTCTACGCTGTGTAAATAAGCGAGTCATTTCAGCTTTAAAAAAGCCCGGTACAATACTGGGCTTTTTAATTTTATAAAATGAAAATAAAATCAGAAATGGATTTTATTTTGGTTTTCACTCTAACAGCGCAGCTCTGTCTTCAGAAGGACGTTGTTTCAGACTGTATTGCATAATGATGCGTGCGCATGTGTTCCATCGCAACTTGGGATCATCGTTATTTCCAGTTTTGTTTACTGCATCTGCTTTCTCATAAAACTCCATCGCTTCGATATACCATTCGTATGCGTCAAAGTCAGCTCCTGGCAAACCTGACTCTAAGCTGTACTTCCTTGCCGTTCGTGAATAATGCCTGCATAGTACAATCTAGAATATTCGTCTTTAAGTTTATTTGCTAAGGCCAACGCATCATTACGCGATTTTGAAGAAGACTGACCAAATTGATCTGTAAGAGCTAACAATAAAATAACACTGGCCTTCTGATTATCAGGTTCAATTTTCATCACATCGAGGCAAATACTCTCAGCAAGTTTTGGATGATTGAGCAACCGATAATGCTCAGCTTTAGCAATAGCTGCCTCCACGCCTTCTTTTGAGAGTGGTTTAAGATCAAATTTTGTTTCGGCCATTGGGTCTTGCGTAATTGTCATATAATTTAATTTTTTTTCTTAATATTCTAAACAGCGCAAAGAGTGGATCATAGAATCTATCTGCTACTATTTTCAATGGAATAATAGCATTGTCGGTGATAGTAATTTTTTCTGGGCACATCGTCGTACAGCATTTCGTGATATTACAAAACCCAATGCCCTCCCTGATTTTTTAAATCTTTCGTTCTCGTCCTCCACATCAAGTGGATGCATCTCAAGCGCGGCTGTATATACCATGTGACGAGGTCCTGCAAATTTTTCATGAAGAGAATGTTCTCGTAATACGTGACAAACATCTTGACACAAAAAACACTTCAATGCATTTTCTAAACTCTTGAACGCGATCGATATCGCTCTGCGCCATTCGCCAAGTTCCATCAGGTGCATCAGGTTTACGCGGATTTAATTTTTTAATCCTTTTTTTGACACGATAGTTAACTGAGACATCGGTGACCAGATCTTTGATCACTGGAAAAGCTTTCAGTGGTTGAATAGAAATCGGCTTATCTGTAGGAACCTGATCCATTCGTGTCATGCACATGAGTCTGCGGCATGCCGTTGATTTCAGCCGAGCATGATCCACACTTACCAGCTTTGCAATTCCACCGAACGGCAAGATCATTGGCTTGCTCTGCTTGTATTTGGTGAACTGCATCGAGCACGACCATACCTTCACCAATTTCAGTTTCGTAATTCTGAAACTGACCGCTGTCAGAGTTGGTGCGCCATATTTTGAAAGTGACCTTCATTTATTTTCTTCAATGATCTGTTGTCCAAGTCGTTCTCTCATTTTTGTTTTAGAAATCCTTCTCTTCTGCATTTGACCGTTCCCATCTTTCACAACAGCGATATTCATACCACCTAATTCTTCGCTCTTCTCTGGATAATCATCGCGAAAATGTCCACCACGACTTTCTTTTCTTTCAATTGCTGACAAGGTGATTGCTTCGGCACATGTTATCATATGTTTTAATTCTATAGCTACGTGCCATCCGGGATTGTAGTTTCTATTTCCGTCACATGCAGATTTCGAGGCTCTGATTTTTAACTGTTGCAATTTTTCATGTGCTTCTTGTAATTCTTTTTCTTGACGCACGATGCCAACTAAATCCTGCATCATTTCTTGCAGATCACTTTGAATCTGGTATGGGTTTTCTTTGCCGGGATTTGATTCGTGAACAAATGGAGCAAGCGCTTCTTTTGTTACTTCTTCAAGCTGAACCTCATTAATTTTTCCCAACTGGTTCTCTTTCGCATATTTTGCTGCTGATTCACCGGCACATTTTCCGAACACAAGCAAATCGGAAAGGGAATTTCCACCTAGTCTATTTGCGCCATGAAGTCCGGCTGCACATTCACCCGCAGCGAACAAGCCTGGCACGCTAGTCATCTGAGTATCTGCATCAACACGAATTCCTCCCATTAAATAATGTGTTGTTGGTCCAACTTCCATTGGCTCTTTTGTGATATCAACACCAGCCAGCTCTTTAAACTGGTGATACATACTCGGCAGCTTTCGTTTAATATGCTCAGGAGCGTTAGAAATTTTTTCTTTGATCCAAGCGATATCGAGAAATACACCACCATGTGGCGAACCGCGACCTTCTTTGATTTCTCTTCGAATGCATCGAGCTACATGATCGCGCGTGAGAAGTTCCGGAGGGCGCTTGGCATTTTTATCACCCTGAGTGTACCGCCATCCTTCTTCCTCGTTGTCGGAAGTTTGATTGCGATAGTTTTCAGGAATGTCATCAAACATAAAACGTTTTCCGTTGCTATTGCGCAATACACCACCTTCACCGCGAACGCCTTCAGTGATCAATAATCCACGAACACTTGGTGGCCACACCATTCCAGTGGGATGGAATTGTACAAATTCCATATCGAGAAGTTCAGCGCCAGCATGATACGCTATTGAAATTCCTCCACCAGTGCAATCCCAACTGTTGCTTGAGATTTTATAAATTTTGCCGAGGCCACCAGTAGCGATAATAATTGCTTTCGCTTTAAATATTTTGAACGATCCTTTTTCTCTGTCATAAGCAAATGCACCTGCAATACGATCGCCATCTTTCAGCAAACTCACAATGGTGTATTCTTGATAAATCTCGATGCCTTGATGAATACCGTGATCTTGAAGTGTGCGAATCATTTCGAGACCTGTACGATCACCAACATGTGCAAGTCGAGGGTATTTATGTCCACCGAAATTACGCTGAAGAATTCTTCCATCTTTTGTTCTGTCAAAAACCGCACCCCACGCTTCAAGTTCGCGCACACGATCAGGCGCTTGCTTTACAAAAATTTCGACCATGCGCCAGTTGTTCAAATATTGACCTCCACGCATCGTGTCAGCAAAATGTACTTTCCAATTGTCTCGATCATCAACATTAGCGAGTGCAGCTGCAACGCCACCTTCAGCCATCACGGTGTGAGCCTTACCTAATAGCGAACGACAAATCATTCCTACAGAAACTCCGTTAGCAGAAGCTTCGATGGCCGCGCGAAGACCTGCTCCACCAGAACCGATGACTAAAACATCGTGTGTATATGTCTGAATATCGTTCATCAAAAAAATCTAAAATCTGTCCATACGCCCATTGAACATAGCCTCACATACAAATCTGAGAACATCACCCAGAATAAACTGAACCACGCCCAGTTCATATGACGTTTATTTAGACATGAAGCACAATCGTATATTTTTTTTCTTACGGGAGTTTGAGAAAGTCTGTCCTTGATGCCGCCAATCAAATGACGAAATGAGTGACAGCTGAATGTGTAGCACCCAAGTAGGGTGGCATTAACCGCGAGCACAAAAGTGCCAACACCCAAACCAAAAGTTGCGTTGCCAGATGAATCAACAAACCACATCGCTTTCCATGCATCGTAAGCAAGAAGAAAAACAAAAAGGATGGCGAGGCAAAGAAAGTAGCGATGAACATTTTGCAAAATGAGCGGGAAAGAGTTTCTCCCCATACGTTTTTCTCGGTTCTCCAACAGCGCATGCTGGAGGATCAGCCCAAAATGATTTGTAATAAGCACCTCTATAATAATAACAGGTAAAACGCATTCCTCCTGGGGCCCATAAAATTAGAAGTGCGGGAGAAAATGGAAGAATAAGCGGCCACCATGAAGGTTTATCACCAAACCAACTGTGAGGAGAGCTCCCAAAAATTTCTGGTGAGTAAAATGGTGAGAGGTAATTTCCTAAAAAATAATGCCGCCCTTGAAAGGCGGCCCAGGTAGCATAACAGATGAATGCGCTCAAGCCTAAAAAGACCATGAGCGGACGGATCCACCATCCATCAATACGGGCGGTATTTCCAAAACCAGAGCTTACCATAGCTACTCAAGTTTCTGTCCATGATTATAGAGAAAAATAAGGTCAGAAACAACAGAAATTGGTTCGAGCGATTCAGGAAATTTAATATTTAATCAATGCAACCTTCGTATATTAAAATGAGTCTTGAAACAAAAGAAAATCCATGAAAAAACTAGTAATCCTTGCCTTTATCTGTTTAGGTGTGTCGGTATCAGCTCAGACTTTGGAAAAAAAGGTCGACCATTTCAATAAAATAATTGCTTCACCAAAAATAAATTTGGTTTTAGTGGAAGGAGAAAATGAATCAGTAAAAATTGATTATGCCAATATCGATCCATCTAAAATCCATATTAGTGTGAAGGGCAAAGTACTTCGAATCTACTTAGATGGATCTCGATTCACGGAAAAAAAGGAAAGAGTGAATTTTAATGGCGAAGTAAGGATGATGAATAAATACCGTGATGCAACCATAACTGCATATGTATCTTATTCAAAACTTAGGAAGCTAGTTGTTCGTGGAGAGCAACAGGTTGCAGTCAAAGGCTCTATTGAAAATAAGAAATTCAAACTCAGTGCTTATGGTGAGTGTGATATTGAAATGAAAGAGGTACATGTTGGCTGGTTCAAGGCGGCCCTCTACGGCCAAAACTCTTTGAAGATAGAAACAGGCAGTGCAGGATCTCAGAAATATAAACTCTTCGGTGAAAATAAAATTGATACGCAAGCCATTCAAAGTGAAGACATCGAATCAACTACATATGGCGAGAGCAAACTGAAATTGCTAGCCAATGATAACCTAAGACTTGTAACTGTTGGTGAATCGAATGTATTGATAAAGGGTTCGCCTCGTCTAAGTAAGCTGACACTTGGAGAGATCTCGATAAGGAGATAGCACATTTTTGGATGATAGGAATTAATCTTTGTATTCCCCTTCCCACTTCGCAACAACAACTGTAGCTAAACAATTGCCAAGAACATTGGTGCCTGTACGGGCCATGTCCATAATGGCATCGACACCAAGTACAACAAAGGCTTTGTGGGAATCTATATGCATATCTTGAACTGTGGCGACAAGGATTAAAAAAGTGGCACCGCGCACACCAGCAACGCCTTTACTTGTTAACATCAAAATCAAAACCATTTTGATTTGTTCACCCAAAGAAAGATCAACACCTGCTAGTTGCGCAACAAAAACGGAAGCCAGAGAAAGATAAAGTGTACTTCCATCCAAATTAAAACTATAACCCGTAGGCAGCACAAATGAAACCACCTTACGCGGAATACCCATCGCTTCTAAATTCTCCATTGCCTTTGGCAGAGCAGACTCGCTAGTTGCCGTAGAGAAAGCAATAGTCACTGGTTCAGTTACAGCATTGATAAATTTCTTGAAGTTCAATTTGATGATCAATCCAATCGGAATAAGAACGACCAAAATAAAAACGAGAAGAGCAGCATAGAGCGTTGCGACCAACATCACGAGATTCTTCAACACTTCAAAACCAAAGGATGCAATAGAATAGGCAAGCGCACCGCACACGGCAAATGGCGCGACATACATGACAATGTTAGTGAACTTGAACATTACGTTTGAAAGACTCTCCGCAAAGTCAAGCATTGGTTTTCTTTTTTCTTCACTTAGCAAAGCTAGTGCGGCTGCAAACAAAATGCTGAATACTACAACCTGAAGAACTTGACCATCAGCGACAGCCTTCGCAATATTTTCTGGGAAGATGTCGAGAATGACATCGTGAGTTTCTTTTTGAGCTAAAAGTTTTTCAGCGCGTTTTTCCTGAGCTTGCGCTATTTCGATTTGTGCTCCTTCCCCTGCTTTTGAAATATTGATTGCTGCAAGGCCAATGAAAAGAGCGAGTGTTGTAACGATTTCAAAATATAGAATTGCTTTCAATCCCATTCGTCCTACTTGCTTTAAATTAGAATGAGCTGCAATACCAACAACCAGAGTTGAAAAAATGAGTGGAGCAATAATGGTCTTTATTAAACGGAGAAAAATTCCGCTCAAAATATCCAGGTGAATAGCAATTTTTGGAAATGAAAACCCAATTTCACAACCCAACATCATTGCGACTACAATCCACGTGGTAAGAGATTTTCTTTGGTAGGCCAAATAGATCATCAATACCCAAACGATCCAACGGCTTGTAGCCAGGATTATCTCATTTATAGGTGTTGCATAGTGATCAATTACACCAAGAATAATAGCGAGAGAAGCAAACAGGAAAATGAGGAGAAATATGCTTTTCGGTTTCACAGGGTCAAATTAGGTTCGCGAAGATAATAGTTAATGCTAATAGTTGTTAGCCTGCACTTTTTTACCAGGAAATCAACAATGAACTTAATTTCCGTAATTTTGTTGGCTCAAGAAAGAATCAATTTATGCTCAAGGCAGCTCCAAAAAACATCAGTATTTACTTAGAAAGTAATCCGAACCCCAATTCACTCAAATTTGCCGTAAATGAGATGCTTGTTCCCGAAGGAATGAGTTTTGATTTTCCCTCGCCTGCTGATGCCGAAGAGGCACCTTTGGCTCAAGAGCTTTTCATGTATCCATTTGTTGACCGTGTTTTTTACATGAGCAATTTTATCACGGTTACGAAAAAAGAAGATGTAGAGTGGCTCGAAGTACAAGACACAATAAAAACTCATATCAAGACTTTTTTAGAATCTGGTAAACTAATCCTCGACAAAAAAGAAATACCCGCACCTCAGCAAGAGGAAACGGAAACCATCAAGAAAATCAAAACTATTTTGGACGAATATATTCGCCCTGCAGTCGAGCAGGATGGTGGTGCAATTACTTTTCACTCTTATGAGAATAAGCGCGTTCGCGTTGCGCTTCAGGGATCATGCAGTGGTTGCCCTTCGTCAACTATAACACTCAAAGCTGGTATCGAAAATCTATTTAAAAAGATGATGCCGCAAGAAGTAGAAGAAGTTGAAGCTTTAGGTTAATTTCAATTTACATCGACTTTAAATTTTGTTGCAGCTGGTTTTCCTTCTGTGCTGATTCCTTGAAAATCAACATGAAGTGGAGATTTCTCACCTGAAGTCCAAAATGTAATTTTTGCATTTCCTTCGCTATCTGTAGTTATGGATGGATTCCAATAAAGAGTTGATCTAAAATCCAATTTTGAATCTTGACCCTTACCAACATCATCAGCTGAATATTTAGGGCTATAAAATTGCCGTGGCACATCATAACCTCGAACATTAGCTACAGCTGCACCTATCCATTTTTCCTTTGACCAATCATAGTCCGGATTGAAACGTTTAGTTAGAATTGAAACGACACCAGGAGCGTTAAGAGTCACAACAGGGTGGGTAATCACATCAATTGACTCAACAGTGCAGGGTTGTATCGTTTGCAAAGTCTGTGTATCGTAAATAAAGCCATCCACCAAAATAGTGGCTTTGGTTCCAGTACGCGTTAAATAAACACTGTACGTACCATCAGATTCCATTTTCACTTGCGCTCCTGCCACTCGTCCTTGCATCAACTGCAAAATATTTGATGCGGTTCCACATCGGTTCTCAGCACCCACGTTTAGCGTAGTCATATTCGTGCCGTCATAAAAAGATTTTCTAGAGTCAGTCTTGTATTCCCTTTGCGCTTTTACTACTACCTCCTTCAATAATTTAGATTTTGTCAAACTAAATTTCTCTTCAAGCTCAGCATAATACTTTTGTTTATCGATAGCCAAGTTGATATTGTCAGCATTGAATGGCACGTTTTCCATTTGATCCTTTTGCGGATAAAACTTTGGTGAAGTTGGTTCATCTATGGAAATTGTGATATTGCGTTTACCATTTTCTTTAGTTGCTTGAAGGAAAATTTTTTCTTGAGCCGAAATATTTAAATTTCTAAAAACGAATTTTCCATTTTCATCGGTCGTTTCAGTTATATATTCAACACCCTTTTTCTTGTGATGCATCATAGAAATCTCTATTGGTTTATCCGCATTTTTCTTTGTCATTGAAACTGCCTTGCCGCTCAAACTAATACCTGTCTCAAGTTGATAAGGAAGAATACCGGTTTGGTTATTGAGCACATCCGACCAAAGAAATTTTCTCCAACCTTGAGTCATCAACAGCATATCCAAATGAACTTTCGCGTTAAGGTTGGCTCGATTAAAATAATAGTCAGGGTGTTCGATCTCACCTTTGATCTCGCCACGAGAGTGAATGTCTGATGTCAAGTACAAGTAGTTATTGATATTTTCGCCATCAACAGAAGGTGGAACTTGTTCCATATCAGTAATTGACGCTGAAAAATCTCCTTTCACCGGACTGCCATCGTCATCCTTCACCTGAACTGACAAAGTAACTTTTTCGAATGTTCGATATTCATTCTTATCCGCCTTTATCTCAATGTTTGTTGGAGATTGTAGATCATTGAAGACGAGTCGCTCACAAACCGGTTTTCCTGAACCATCAAATAATGTAACATGAATAATTCCGTCATCTCTTAAATCAACCTTTGGTAACATCCACGAAAATGAATTTCCCTCAGTCGAGCTTTGCGCGGCAAATACAACTGTACCTCGTTGATGGCAAACCAAAATAGGGCGATCCTTTGAAGTAAAATTATTTCGCGCCATTATTTTGATCTGATCTTTGTTCGTGAGATTATCAACAAAAAAAGTATAGCCTTGAGGTAAAGCTTCAGGTAAAAAGAATTTTTTTTCTGAAGGCGATTTTCCAAAAACGACAAAATATTTTTCACCCGACTTTGGCTTAAGCACAAAATTGCCCATGCCTAAATGCTGCGATAAAATCGATGCGACTGTATCATTAGAACTTGAAACTAGGAACGCTTTTACTTCAACACCTTTACCCCATTTATTTACTGCTTTAAACGCAACGCGTGTTTGAAGTCCTACAATAAGATTGCCTCCCTCTGGAAAAAACTGTAGGTCTGCTATTTCATTCCACGAAGCAAATTCTTCTTTTGTAAACTGAATTTGGCTACTGAATTTCTTCTTAACCAGAAAAGCTCTGTGATAGAAATTTTCGCTCGGAAAGTTCCGCATCCAATTCGTGTATGCTCTGATTTCATAAGTTCCTTCAGCTAGCGAGTCTTTCAATTTAAAAAAACCATTTGCGCTACCTGTCTCATTTTTAAGCAGCCTGACACCAATCGGTTTTTCATTGTCCTTCTTATAAAGGTCAACGTAAATATTTTTGCTTACCGTATCGGGTAGGTTTGTACTGCCTTCAACCGCATATGCTTTAAACCATATCGTATCGCCTGGTGAATAGTTTGGTTTATCTAAATGAAGATAAATTTTCTCTTCAGGAAATTTTGCATAATGTTTTTCAACAAGAGAGCGAATTGAGTCAGCGTTCTGAGCATTTACTAGTATCGGAAATAAAAGAGTAAGCGCAAATAAACATAGGAACTTGAACGTAGTTGAAAACATGAGTTGTGTTTAGATTTTAGGTTAGGTATTTAGGTTGGGGTTTGATGAAGTAAAAATCGGATGGTTTAATCCCAAACGAATTTCCAGGTTCCATCTTTTTGTTTCTTCCAGACGGTATGAAAGATACCTTTGACTTCATTCACATTGCCAACGGAATCTTTTTCGGAGTAAATGAAATCACCGTAAGTGTAAGCGAGCTCACCAGACACGTCCGCAAAAGTGGGTGTCCATTGCAATTCACCTTTTTGAGTTTGACTCTCATAAAAATCTTTGATGGCTTCTTTACCTTTAAAGAGAGAGTTGCCACGTTTGATCACGGCACTATCATCGGCAAAGGCGTAAAACGCTGCAGCAATTCCTTTTTCTTTTGCCATCCTACAAAAATCAATTTCGGTTTGCATTACGCTCTGTCGCTCTCGATTATTTTGATTTACAGAACAAGCCACCAAAACAAAAGGCAAAAGGAAAGTTATTTTCATTGAATCATGTTTTCTTTTTGTTCGCTAAGAATACACCTCCTAAAATCAAAGCCATGCCAATAAAATGTCCAGCCACAAGTCTTTCGTTATCCAACAATCCCCACATCACGGAAACAATCGGCATTACATACGTTACAGAACTTGCAAACAGCGGAGAAGAAATTTGCAGCAACTTGTAAAAAAGTAAATTGGCCACAGCCGTGCTCATTAATGCCAAGATGATTACAAAACCAAACGAGCGCCATGCGCCATCTATTGTGGCAAGCCTGGTGGTAAAATCTGTAAAACCAAACAAGTAGAGGTATGCCAACGGAGCAATGAGCAACAGCGATACACTAATGATCGTCATCGGTTGGAGGTACTGGATTTTAAATTTGATGAAGTTGAGATTCAGACCATAACAAGCACATGCTAACACAATAAGTAGCGCATAAACATTAAATGCACCTAGTCCACCACTGGCACGAGCCATCGCGAGCACCACGCATCCAACAAAACTTATTGCAATCCCGACAACGGCATATCCGCGAAAGCGCTGACTAAAAAACATAGCACCGATGATCATAGTCCACACAGGTGATAATGTATTCAATATCCCTGCTAACGAACTTTCTAAATGGGTTTGAGCTATAGCAAATAAAAATGCGGGAATAAAAACTGCGAGCATCCCAGAAACAAAAAGCTTCAGGTAATCCGATTGCTTAAGCTCTTTTAAATGTTGGATGGCGATTGGCAACAAAAAAATAACGGCTGCGGCTACACGCATGGCACCTACTTGGTCGGGAGAAAAAACTTTCAATCCCTGTTTGATAAGGATAAAAGATGTTCCCCAGATAATAGAAAGGGCAATTAATAAAAGGACAGCGGTAGCGCGTTTGTTATCAGACATAAATTAAAAAATGAAGGGGCAAAGATTGAAAATCATGAAGTGATAACAATGCGTTTTCTTGCTGTCTTTAGGTTAATGACGTGATAATAACGCCAAGCCAAGATTCAAGTTTCAACTGAATTATAAGTGGCCATAAACGACCAAGAACTTAAGGTTTTAATCATCAAATGGCCAAACTCCTCGAAAACAAGACACTATAAGGTAAGAGAAGGAATCATCAAAAGATTCGATTTTGGCTGTTTTTCGGTGGTTTCAGTATAAAAAAATATCATAACTATCTGATATGTAATATTTTGATGGCTTTTAATTAAATTTAATTAACAATACTTACCACCTTTGTGCCACACAAACAGTAATGCAATGAGAACAATAGTGGCTTTGATCTCCGTATGCCTACTAACAGGCCAGAACGTATTAGCGAGTAAGTGGCCCAAACTCGATAAGACTAACTACGTAGTTATTGGGGCTTTTTCTGTTCCAAAACATGCAATCGAATTCACCGAGATGGCCAAGAAAAACCATTTCGATGCTCAATTTTCAATTAACCCCAATCGGAAGCTTTTCTATGTTTTTGTCATGCACACCGACAACATGGACGCTGCTGTGGTGCAAGCCAAAAAAATCAGAAAAGAGACTCCCTATTTTGACACATGGGTTTATAGTGGCTCACTTGGCGAAGATGAATCTATTGGCAACGATATCAATCCGTTAACTGGAGAGAATCTTCATTCCTATGAAAAAGAGAAGGGAACCTTTATCACTTCTGGTGAAATTTCCACTGCAAAAAGTGAAGAGAACAAAATAGTTGAAAATAAACTTAACGTTCCCAGTTCAATTGAAGAGGCTCCAGAAGGAAGCAAACAATTTTACTTCAAGATTGAGAGCGCGGAAAAACAAATTGGTGGAGACATTGATGTTCTTGACATGGATAAAACAAAGCCACGCAGGCTGGCATCCTATCGAGGCAATGAAAATTTGAACTTAAAACCTTTCAATAAGTCTGGAAACATTTCGCTGATCTGTGAAGTTTTTGGCTATCGTAAAATTCAGCAAACAATCAATTTTGATACTCCTCAAAACACGGAAGGAATTACTATAGATGAAAACAAAAAAGTAATCGTTCCTTTCGAATTGGTAAGATTGAAAAAAGGAGACATCGCAGTTATGTACAACGTTTATTTTTTCAAAGATGCTGCTGTAATGCGTCCTGAATCTAAATACGAAGTGAACAGCTTGCTTGAGATGTTGCAAGAGAACCCGAAATACAAAATCAAGATCCATGGCCATACTAATGGCAATGCTCATGGCACAATCATCTCTATGGGAGAATCAAAAAACTTCTTTTCATTAATTGAAACAAAAGACGGTTTTGGTTCGGCTAAAAAGCTATCGGAAGAGCGAGCTAGGGTGATCCAAAGTTATCTGATCGCCCAGGGTATTGACCCTTCTCGTATGCAAATCAAAGCGTGGGGCGGAAAGCATCCAATCTATGACAAAGAATCCCCTCAGGCACTGGCCAATGTTCGCGTAGAAATTGAAATACTGGAAGACTAAAACTATAGCGGTTTTTAATATAAGCACCCACCCAGCGTGGGTGTTTTCATTTTTAAAGGTTTGTTCGAACTTTAATTAACTTGAGAAAGAATTTTCAAATGAATACCTTTATAGGAATAACCTCATCAAAATAATGCGTCTTTACGGATTTATCTTCAAATCGCTATTTGTTGTCTTAATACTCTTTGCGGCTTCTTGCAGTCAGAAAAAATCGACAAGCGAGGCCCCATCGGAAGCTATCAAGAAAACGGACTCCGCTGAGGTGACTGCAATCGAGCCAAAGGAGGAAGCAAAAGCTATTGAACCTGCTACAAAACCAACCGAAAAACCAGCTGAAAAACCTCTAGACAAGCCCACCGAAAAGCCTATAGAGAAAAAAGAAGTGAAGCCGGTTCAACCGAAAAAGGAAGAGCCCAAACTTGAAGTAAAAAAAGAAGAACAAAAGCCGGTTGAGACTATCAAAGAACCCGAAAAGAAGGTAGTTGAAGTAGCCCCTGCAAAAGAGCCAGTAAAAAAAGACAGTGTTGTCAAAAAAGTAGTTACAGTTCCTAAGAAAGACTCAGTCGTCAAAAAAGTCGTAGCTAAAAAAGGTAAACCATTTTATTTCAGAGTTGTCCGTAAAGAAGACGGTAAAGAAGTTGTCGGCAATTTACAGTTGCAAGAAATTGAGGGCGCGACTCAATATCAACTTATCAAAAGTGGAGAAGTTGTGTATCTGGAAAAGCCAAAGAACAGAAGAGGTGCCTATCACTTAGCAGCTTTGATTCCAGGTTACAAACAAAGTGAAATCATTTTTGTGTATGATAACCCACCAATTGAAACTGGCCCAAACAATGAAGACATCGTCACCATTACACTTGACAAGGCTAAGAGTGGTGACTACATCGATTTTACAAACGTACACTTCTATCCAAACTCATCGGTGATGCGACCGGTTTCACAAGCAGAACTAGACGAACTCGCAAGCCTGTTGATGGAAGACCCAAAATACAAAATCAAGATTTATGGTTACTGTAATGGTAAACAGGATCGAGATTCCTATTTGATGGGGACAAGCACAAACTTTTTTGCTCTCGATGCCAAAACCAATAAGAAGGAAAAGATTACTTCCAAAGATTTATCATTAGCGCGAGCTGAAAATGTGAAAGCCTATCTCGTAAGCAAAGGTGTCGCGGCTACTCGCATCAGCACCAAAGGCGAAGGCGGAGCTGTACCTCTCTACTCTGAAACTGGAAATCAAAGCCAGTATAATGATCGAGTGGAAGTTGAGTTTGTGAAGTAGTCTTTAGGTAATTCCCTCTTTAAAACTCCGTTGGTGGAATAACGCAACATTAGCGTTGTGAATGAATTATCTTTAGTTGCCAAAATAAATAGCCATGAAGAAATTATTTTTAGTTGCATTCATTATTGCACCATTTCTTGCTTCAGCACAAAATCTAAAATCGGGTGGGAAATTAAAACCCGAGCAAGCGATCATGGACATTCGTCATTACACGATTGCACTTGATGTTGATCCGACACAACAATATCTCAAAGGCTATGGCGAAATTGATTTGATCTTAACCAAGCCAACCAATCTTTTGCTGTTCGATCTTTGGCACGGATTCAAGGTAAGTTCAGTATTTATAAATGGGAAAAGTAAACCATTCCAATTTGGCGATGACGATCTCTTGAAAATCTCTGAAAATCTTCCGCAAGGAAAAGTAAAAGTGAAAGTGAATTACGAAGGTAAGCCAGGCATTGCTGAGCGTGCTCCCTGGACAGGTGGCTTTCAATGGGAAAAAGATGCGCAAGGAAATCCATGGATTGCTGTAACATGCCAATCAGAAGGTGGAAAAATTTTCTTCCCATGCAAGGATCATCCAAGTGACGAACCTAATGAAGGCGCAGATCTAATTTTGACAGTGCCAAAAGGATTGATCGCTGCAGGCCCTGGCTTATTGATAAAACAAAGTTCTAAGGGTGACAAGTCAACATTCCACTGGAAAACCAATTACACTATCAGTAACTATTGTCTTGTTTTTAACATTGGACATTATAAAAAAGTAAGCAGAGAATATACAACAGTGAACGGCACCAAAGTGCCCATGGACTTTTACGTTCTTCCAGACAATGAAAGTAAGGCTGCACATGAACTCGACTTGATGGCTGATGCTTGTCGGGTGTTGGAAAAATATTTTGGAGAATATCCGTGGGCAAAAGAAAAAATCGGATTGTGCGAAACTCCTCACTTAGGAATGGAACATCAATCATTAATTGCTTATGGAAATAAATTCCGCTACACCAAAGTAGGCAACGAAGATTTCGATTGGCTTTTAGTGCATGAGTTTGGTCACGAATGGTGGGCCAACAAAGTCACCAACCGCGATTGGGCCGATATGTGGATCCAAGAAGGCATCTGTTCTTTTGCTGATGCGCTGCACATTCGCGAAGCAGGTGGAGAAGATGCGTATTTGAAATGGATGCAACGAACAGCTAGAAATACACAAAACAAGTTACCAATTGTTCAAGGCGATGAAGTTGATTCAGATCAAGCCTATCATGGCGACATTTATGGCAAAGCTGCGTTTTTCATGCACACGCTTCGCTATATCTTGGGCGATGATTTATTTTTCGCAACGCTTAAAAAATTGGCGACAGATCCACAGTACGTTTATGATAACACAGTAAAGACGGATGATGTTGAAAAACTCTTCAGCAACGCTTACGGCAAAAGTCTAAAACCTGTTTTCGATCTATTTCTCAGAACGACTTCTAAACTTGAGATTTCAATGAAACAAACAGATGCTGATAAATTCAGTATCCAACTAAACAATTTGGATTATGAAATTCCGATCGAGATTGTAACAAATTCAGGTAAACAAAAATTGAAACTCACCAAATCACCAACAGTGATCACTAGTACAACGTTGCCAGTGATTGACCCTGATGTTTACTACCTGAAAAAAATCTCGATCGAGTAATTTTTTTACGAAGTCATCGCACGTAAAATATCATGCTGTGTGATGATATGTGCACGCTCGGTTTCGTCTCTAACTAGTAAAGCTTTATTAGTTTTATTTAGCATAGAAGAAAGCACATCCAATGTGGTGTCAAATGCTACGACTTGCATAGGTGCGTCCATGATCTCTCCTACCGATTTGTCTTTCAATGAAGGATCGTAAATAATTTTTTCTACCAAACTTGCAGTCGTAACGCTGCCAACAAAATCATTTCCTTCAACTACTGGGACTTGGTCCACTCCTTCTTTATTCATCAATCGGATGGCTTCGCCAATTGTAGATTTCTTTGTTACCGTATAAAGTGAGTCTTTACCATTACGATTCAAAATAATTTCACGCGCAGTCGAAAAACTTCTTTCTTCAGTGAATCCGTGATCTTTCATCCACATATCGTTGTAAACTTTGTTCAGATAACGTGTGCCGTGATCAGGCAGAAGAATAACCATTACATCGTCCTTCTTTAAATTTTCTTTAGCGTATTCAAGGGCCCCATGCAATGCGGAGCCACTGCTCCAACCCACAAACAAACCTTCTTCTCTAGAAAGTCTTCGAGCCATAATTGCTCCGTCTTTATCAGTTACTTTAATAAAGGTATCGATCACGTTGAAGTCAACATTCTTTGGCAAAATATCTTCGCCAAAACCTTCTGTGAGGTAAGGGTAAATTTCATTACGATCAAAAATGCCAGTCTCTTTATATTTTTTAAAAACCGAACCGTAGGTATCAATTCCTACAGCAATCAACTTTGGGTTTTGTTCTTTTAAAAATTTCGCGGTGCCACACATCGAACCACCAGTACCAACGGTTGCACAATAGTGCGTAATCTTACCCGCAGTCTGGTTCCAGATTTCTGGACCTGTGGTTTCATAATGCGCTTTTGCATTCGATGGATTATCGTATTGATTCGGATATATGGAATTCGGAATCTCTTTGTTCAATTTTCTCGCCACAGAATAATAAGAGCGTGGATCTTCAGGCTCTACATTCGTTGGGCAAACAATCACTTCTGCACCAACAGCGCGAAGAATGTTTATTTTTTCCTGAGACTGTTTATCGGCCATTGTAAAAATGCATTTGTACCCTTTGGCCACCGCAGTGAGTGCAAGCCCCATTCCTGTGTTACCTGATGTTCCTTCAATAATAGTCCCGCCCGGCTTAAGCCTTCCATCCTTCTCCGCGTCTTCAATCATTTTCAAAGCCATCCGATCTTTCGTGCTGTTGCCTGGATTGAAGTATTCAACTTTGGCTAGCAATGTTCCTGCAATGCCCTTGTTCAATTTATTAAGACGTACCATTGGCGTATTACCGATGGTTTCAATGATGGAATTGTAAATCATACCTGAAATTTTTTTCGCAAGTTAATAAAAATGGGTTGCCCGATTTCGTGAAACGATAATCTCGTAATCATGTTCAAGTAACATTGTTGCTTCATATTTGCAGCATCAATGAAGCCACAACTGATCTTATTCATCAGTTTATTTATCTTCAAAATCGGCTCCTGTCAGTCGGAGCAGACCTCCTCACCACCCTCGAAAATAAAAATACTTTCATGGAATATTTTCATGCTCCCAGGCATCGTGGCCATGAAAGGGAAATTAGACCGAGCAGCAGCCATTGGCGAAACTTTAAAAAATAGTGATTACGATGTCATCATTTTTCAGGAAGCATTTCATAAAAAATCTCGAAAAAGAATCGAAGAACTCTTAGCTCCGTCATTCCCATATCAAGTAGGGCCAGCAAACCAAAAATTATTTTCATTCAAGACTAATAGTGGACTTTGGATTTTCAGCAAACACCCAATCGTCCGTTCTCAGTCAATAATATATAAGAACAGATCTGGCGTTGATGCCTTTTCTCGAAAAGGAGCTTTGCTTGCAGAATTATTGGTTAACCATCAACTCATTCAAGTTGCGGGCACTCATTTACAAAACTCAGGACCAGTGTGGGTAAGGCAAAGTCAATGTGTAGAGTTTTATCATCGGATACTGAAACCTTTTTATAAATCCGATGTGCCGCAAATCATCTGTGGCGATTTCAACATCAACAAAAAACAAATTGACGAGTATCAATCAATGTTACACAATCTTAACGCTGTTGATGGAGAACTCAGTGGAGATTTCTTGTACACCTATGATCGTGGCAAAAACGATCTGCATATTGAGCGCGGGTTCTCCGCTGACTTAATCGACTATATACTCTTGCGGAATGAACGCGCAAAAATTGTTGATCGAAAAATTGTTGCTTTCAGAAAACCATGGTCGCGTCATCACAGGGATCTTTCAGATCATTTTGCACTAGAAGCACAAATTGTTATGCCTGAAGTGATGACCGCAACATTCAGTAAAAAGTAATTTCAGATTTTTACAAGGCCTCTGCGAATTGCTTCGATAACCATGCCCGTGCGACTTTGTACTTTAAATTTTGAAAATACAGATTCGCGATATCCATCTACGGTGCGCTCACTTACTTTCATTTGTATGGCAATCTCCTTGTAGGTGTTATCGCTCGTTGCAAGTCTGATGAATTCTCTTTCCTTATCAGAAATTTGAACGACAACTCCTCCCTTGTTGGTAAGCAGTTGGCCCAAACTTCCAGCGGTAAGTTCAGAATTAAAATAGTCGTTGGCATTCACTTCTTGAATAGCACGCTCCAATTCATTGGGGTCTGTATCTTTCAGTAAGTAAGTGCAACAACCTGCTTTTATCATTCGTAAAATGATTTCTTCATTAGCATTCATCGAAAGTGCCATCAAACGAATCGATGGATACTCTTCGTGGAGCCAACGGGCTGTTTCAAATCCATTCATTCGAGGCATCTCTACATCGACCAACATAATATCGGGAAGCTCGGTTACGCTCTTCATTTTTTCCTGCAAGTCTTTTCCATCATTAGCATCGATTATCACTTTCATTCCATCGAAGTTGTTCAACAGCAAAGTGATTGACTTTCTGAAAAGCTGATGATCATCAACGATGCCAATCTTAATGCTCATGGCTAGAATGGATTGGTACAAAAATTTTCACCGAAGTCCCTCCTTGTACATCAGAATTCCATTCGGCACTTCCTCCCATTAGCGAGGCCCGATGCCTGATGCTATTCATGCCGAAACCAGATTTGTTGGTATCGATATTAAAACCTTTGCCATTATCAATTACCATCACAGTAAGTGAACCGTTTTCTTGTGCTCCTATAACACGTATCTGAGATGCATTCCCGTGTTTGATTGAATTTTGTGTAGCCTCTTGCACCATCCGAAATAACATGAGCTGTCTGTCGCGCGGCATTTCAATCATATCGAGATGATCTACGGACATATTGATTTCACGCGTGGCATTGATTCGTCTGGTTTCTGCTTTCAGATTTTCTTCAAAACTGAATTTTTCTAACCATTCCTTACTCAAAGATTTGCTAAGCATGCGTAATTCAGTGATCGCCTGCCCTATAGTTTCACCAGCGGTAGTTAGGGTATCCTGTGTGTCGTTGGTACGTTGTGCCACACCGATCAGCACTTTTGAAGAGTTGAGCAACTGACCCAAATTATCGTGTAATTCTTTTCCGAGCCAGTTCAGGGTTTCTTCCTGTGTTTCAAGTCTGGTCTTTAGTAATTCTTGGTCGTACTGGCTTTGCAGTTGCTTTTTTTCGTGGACATAGGTCAACTGCTTTTTCTGATAAATTAAAACTAAGATGATGATGCCGATGGCCACCAGCAGAAAAAAGGCACTGGCAATTAGTATAACGGTGACTTCTTGCGATAAATTATCCATAGGAGGCCGCTGGCTGTGAGTAGGGCCCCTAAAAATAAGAGAACATTATGAATCCCCCACAAGTATGTTAGAATAGCGCGGTTTTCGGAAGAATATTTATCGCCATCCATTATTTTTTCTACAAGCCGATGAAAGGTGAGGAAAATCGCGAATGACCCTAAGTGATAAATCAGAAGGGAGCAGATGTACCAAAAATCAAAACGGTGAAATAACGGCTCGTCAGTAATATGGGTAAAGACTTGATGCAGATATAAAAAAATAAGCAACACAATACCCATGGACGTGATAGCAAAACCAACGCTATCAAAAATGATGTCTTCGTAGCGAAGTGAAGATATGTAATACGTCAAAACGCCAACACCAACACCAACAGCTATGGCGCGCTTCCACGATGCCGTAAACAAACTGAAAAAATAATACGCAAGTGATAAGCCTGTGATCAAATAGAGCACGGCATAAATGTTGGCATTATTAACCTTCTCAAACAATAAAGTTCTCGCTATCAGAGCTGATGCGATCAAGTAATACACCAGTAGTACCTGATAGCGAAAACTTTTGCTGATTCTAATACAAACACTTGTCAAGGTGACTAGATTGACTATCAATGCTAGAAACTCAACAAAAAAAGTGATGAAATACTTCAATTGTTAATTCGTGTATTTATGAATCAGGCCTGACATGGAGGTACAGGGCAGCCTGGCACTCCTCCACCGTCAGCAACTTTCTTAGAACTTCCACCTCGGCCTTCAGCCTCAATAGAGAGTGCTCCAACCTTGCGATTGTCTTTGGTAATCTCAGTTTCAATGCTCACCGTGAATAGCACTTTTTTAGGTTTCTTCTCGAGCAGACGCATGAGTCCGTATTCGCCTTCTGCCTCAAAAACAAATTGAAACGCTGTTACTTTCTCCTTTTTCTTTGCCATGTGTAGTTAGATTAAAGTGTGGTAAAAATTATTTGTCGCCAAGATGAGTAAAAAAAAGTTACCACAATACGGGGTTTTTCCCGTATTGCTTCGAGTTTACAACTGCAAGAGCAAACGCCACACATCATTTTGTATCTTGCACCAAAGATCAATGGTATGACCGAACGTGACCTTATAAAGCTTGAAGCCACCATTCGCAAGAAAATGGAAGACATCAAAAGTCAGCGTGTGAGTTTGAAAGACTCTGGAATAGGTGGGCTCATGAATACTTTAAAGAAAGTAGATGAAGCATCTTACGAAAGGATTATGCCTGAGTACAAAAAAATGGTAGCAGAGAAAAATATTTTCAAATGAGGTTGATCAAAATGCTAAAGACGGCTCTTTAGTTTTTTCAACGTTAACTTTTTTAGGCATGTACACCAAAAATTGGTTAGTAATAAGAGATGATGGCAAACGAACTTTCGAAGTCGTTGTGAACGACATGAGTGAAAATGCATTCACCAACAAAACTCAAGCCATGCAAAGAGAAGGGATGAACGTAAGCTATGTGTTACTTCCAGTCTCTAATAAACACGCTAGTAAGGCGGCAGTAAAAATTATGGGCTATACAAACCAAGAAGGGTTGTACAAGAATCTTTTAAAACAATTGGAAGAGCTCACACGAAAACACATCGATGATTCTTTTCTCGAAGAATGAGACTCACTAATTAAACATCGATTAAACTTCTGTCTTCAATCTCTACGGTATGGCCGTTCAATTTCACAGATTCAATACCATTCTCCATACTTTGAGCTGAAGTGTACATCTCACTCGTTCCGATGATCTGACCATTGTTGGCTTTCAGATTAAAATAATGTTGGTCATCTGCTGAACGGTAGCGTATGAAACGTTCATCTCTAACTGAATTAATTTGAACGGATACAATTCCATTGACCGCGTTCGCTTTCGATGTGTACATCTGACTGGTCAGAATCACTTGACCATTTTTTGCAGTGAGGCTGAAATAGAATCTCTCATCTGCGGACGATTTTAAAATGTATTTCGGGTGTGCCATAACCTTTTTTTTTATGAAGTTAATCGAAGGCATTCAAAGCAATGTGAAGGATTGGTTTAGATAGCATTAAAGAATTTGATTAATATGACGTACTCACGAGAGGAAATTTTAAAAGTAATTAACCTGCTTAAGCGCTCTTTTTCAGAAAAATTATTCAATATCCTGTACCCTTTGAAAACGACAAACCCTGACTGAACAGCCAGGGTTATACGTCTTAAACTTAAACCTAAAATAAATCTTTACTTAATAGTTTACTGATTTAACAATACCAGTAGCGTCTGAAATTTCTATGTTAAATGATTCAACACCTTTTAATTGGTACACTTTTGCGAATGCTCTGCTTACCATTTGAGTCTCACTGTGAATCAAATTATTCTCCTTATCAAAAATATTTATAGTTATGGAGTCATTTTTTGGTGAAGTAACAATGATTGAAAATTTATTATCAGCGCCATTTACTTTGGAAACTCTCACCCATTTTTCAATTTTCCTTTTGGTAAAGTTTATTTTTTCAAATGTCTTCCCATTGGCATCCTCGATTTGAATGGTGTATTCTCCGTGCGCCAAATCTTTAAAATTGTATGGTCTTACAAATCTGTCGGTGTTCTTAATGGTCTCATTAAAGATCAAGCTTCCTGTTTCATCAAGCACAGAAACTTTAACATCCTGTGTTTTTACAGACCGGTAGTGAACTTTAAATAAGGAAGATCCAGGTGGGTTTGTTACAGCTATTGTTGAAGTAGCTGGTATTGGCCTTCTTGTCGGTTTCGCAACAGCGAGTGAACTGATTAGGATACTCGCTAAAATCAAATTGATTCTTTTCATAAATTATTTTTTACAAAGAGACGAATTTGATTGCTCTACTGTTCTTCAAACACCATTAAATAACTCTTAAAAAAATCGGTGAAGATTTAACACCAAAGTGCTTGCATGAAAAATCATTTTGTTGTGAACTAATATGACGCTAAGAAATTCTTCTTAAGACTGCCTCGGAAAATTTTTTATCGTCATTTTTTTCAGCAACAAATTTTTGTTGGGGGCCAGATTTTTTCCAGAGTTAATTAAATATTACGATTGAGGCTATTCTTAAATTGGCTAAGCCAATATTTGATCGGGCAACTTCTCAAGCTTCCTTTTCAATTGAAGAATCTCATTCTCCATTTCCAAGCGCTGACGCGCCATTTCCTCCTGAGTAGCCTGCAGTTCTTCAGCACTTTGCTTTAATTCCTCCTCTTGCAATGAAAGGTTTTCAGCCTTCACTCTCGATTCATTCAAGAGTTTTTTCGTTCTATCTGTTGCTTGCTGGTTGGCGATAAATGCCGCAATCGTTTCCGCCATCTTCTCGACAAATTCTACATAACCATCTTTAAACAATTCCAGGGAAGCAATTTCAAGAACACCATTTATCTCCCCTCTGTTCTTGAGAGGAACGATTATGATATTTCGCGGAGTTGCTTCACCCAGGCCTGAAGTTATTTTTACATAGTCCTTGGGAATCTCTTTCAAGAAAATGGTTTCACCCTCTTTGGCACACTGGCCAATCAAGCCCGTTTCAAAATCTATCTTATTTTCGAGGAAATCTCTTTTTGTCATAAGCGTAGGTTGATATTCGCTCAAAGCATTTTTCTTCTTCGTTGACAATGTAAAGCGCTGCTTGATTCGCTTGAATATGCTGAACCAACATTTTCAGAATATCATCTCCAAGCTTTCGGATATTGCCTGTGTCGTTTTTAAGTAACTCATTGAAACGAGCCGTCCCTTCGTTATGCCAATTGATTTTCGTCTGGATTTTTTCTGCTTCATTTAATTTCTGTTGCATATGAATGAGTGCTTTGGCGAGCACATCACTTTCAAAGCGCTGGTCATAAGCTGCATTCAACATTCCATTTCCAAGTTTCTCGGCATAAGAGGAAGCACTCTTCATCCGGTCTAAAAAATGGTTAATAGCGATTTTTGTTTGACCAATCTCTTCCTGTGTGTGCACCTCTAGTGGTGGCGGGAAATTACCGCTGGCCAACTGACTCATGGTCGTTCTTATCTCCTTAATCACATTAGTCAATGCATTTGAATAAGCCAGCGCCAAAACAATTGCCACCGTAAGTTGAAGAAAGAAAATAGTGATCAACCAAATCTTTGATTGTTCAATTTTACTTTCTGTCATTCTCTTTGATTTCCTGCTGCACTCCGCTGATCGCTATCCTCGCTTCCTGCAGTTTTGAAAATAATTCGCCTTTCTTCCCTGATTGATCAGTCAGGCCAATCTGCTTCTCAATCTCAACCACTTGATTAAATTCATTTTGATAGTTTGACAACAAAGGCAACAATTCTTGATTCTTTTCCTTTTCCAACTCACTATTAAATACAGCTATCGATTTGTTGAATTCGGTTTGATATTTTAAATCCTTTCGAAGGAAAAAATCCTTTTCATGCCTACGGAGAGTGAGCATAGCCACGCGATCGTATTTCTGATTTGATCCTTCAATTTTATGAATTGCTTCTCGAAGCAAACCTTCAAGCCCGTAATCTTTAAAACCTCTTTTCTTTAAGAGATCAACGGTTTCTGCGAATCTGGAGCTGACAGCAGTTGACTTAAATAATGAGTCGACAACTTTACTGATTTTATTCTCCTTAAGGAATTTACTTTCATTCAAAGTCTTAAAACTTTCATTAACAGCACTAAGGGCTGCGTTGTAACGATTTAAAGTTTCGGACTCGCCTTTTTCCTGAAAACTTTTTTGTTTGTAAGTCTCGTAGATGAACTCCTTGGCCGCGAGTTCTATTCTCTCAATATTAATTGAGAGGTTCTCAGATTCTCGATTTAAATTCTGAAGAGAAATAATTGTCCCTATTGAATTGATCGCATACAATGTCAACAGCACCGATAGCAAAATGATTGATCCAAAAGCAAGAAGAAGCTTTGCTCTGATTTTAATATTTCCAAAAAATTTTATCATAGATATAGAAACGTGCAAATCTATTGTCTAAATCGACCGAAGCAGTTAAATGATTATTAAGTTTGATGACTGAGAAATAGTCAAACTTTTAACAAAGCTTTACTTATAAAAAAACTCTGATTGTTAAAATCAGTTTTGCTTTTTCCCTGTAAGCACAAACTCCGTTAAGTTATTGAAGGTGGGGTAAAGCGGATTACGGCAAAGAATATCGTTGAGGAGAGGATTGATAAACGTATTTCCAAATTTAAAGAACGCACCAAGCTTGTCGTCTTCATATCGCTGTCGCTTGGAACAATATTCTTCGAACCGAACCTTCCATTTCTTTTTATCGAAACCAAATTTCTCAGCCAGAAGATTCCAGGTCTTTTCCATATCGTGTTCCTGAAATTCAAAATGCGATGGCTTGTTCATAACAGTACAAAACTCAAAACCGATTTTTAGCAAAACAAAGAATCAACAGAATTTTTTTACTCAACATTACGTTGGAAGTGAAAATAAAATCGAAAAATGGTTTTATTTTCAACTTCAGGCCAATAACGAATGAACACGACCATCGAAAAACCCACTTTTGATTTTCTCAAAAAACTTGCGAAGAACAACGACCGTGATTGGTTCAATTCACACAAGCCCGAATATTTGAAGGCCCAAGAAAATATGGCTGAGTTTATTGATGGTTTAATCCACTTGATGAATCAGCACGATCGTATCGAAACCATTTCCGGTAAAAAAAGTCTTTATCGAATCTACAATGACGTGCGATTTTCTGAAGACAAGACTCCATATAATCCGCGCTTCGCGGGTTACTTAAAAAGATATAAGCCCCTCCTTCGCGGTGGTTATTATTTCTGGATTAAACCGTGGAGCCTCACGCGTCAGTTGTGGATTTGCTTATCCAAACCCAGATGATTTAATGCGGACACGCTTAGATATTCGCGATAATTACGATTCATGGAGAAAAATTCTCAAGTCAACTTCGATAAAAAAATACTTTGGCGAAATGGATGGTGACCAAGTAAAAACCGCTCCCAAAGGATTCGACAAAAATCATCCTGCCATTGACCTGCTGCGCTACAAACAATATTGGTTTACACGTTCATTCTCCGACAAGAGGTTTTATCATCAGGATTTGCCAATGAAATGAACAAAACTTTTAAGTCAATTCGCCCATTTTTTGATCATATGAGTGAAATCCTAAATACTGAATTTAAATGGCGAGCCTATTTGAGAGCCATCCCTGTTTGGGAAACCCAGTTTCTAAATTGAGATTCATTTCCTCCAAAAACCCGCTTTAATCAATAAAAATCAAGGGCGGAGCAATTATTGTCAAGGTTGGGGAAACTGATTACTATGAGGGTGGCTATAGTGCTCAATACATCTTGGAACATCTACAATTTCCGGATGAATTTCGTGAAATCGCTTTTAAAGCAAGGCTACGAAGTTCATACCATAGCGCCCAATGATGAGTATACTGATTTATTAAAAGCAGCTGGCTGTCATCATCACCATGTGCGCATGGACAGTCGTGGAGCCAATCCTGTCAAAGACATGGCCTTGATTGCAGAACTCGGGTTGATTCTATTATAAAATTCGTCCCAACATCATTCTCCACTATACTATCAAACCAAATGTTTACGGAACTATCGCGGCAACTTTGTTGCGAATACCAGTAATCGATAATGTTTGTGGCCTTGGTACTGTTTTCCTAAAAGAAGGTATCGTCTCCAAAGTGGCAAAGCTTCTGTACAAGATTTCGTTCCGATTCTCGAAGAAAGTATCTCTTTCAAAATCCTGAAGATTTAAAACTCTTCCAAGATCAAAAATTAGTAGACCCAGAAGTTGCTGACATCGTACCTGGTTCAGGTATCGATGCTAATTCTTTCTCTCCGGCTCCTTTCAAACGAAGTGGAAAGTTTACTTTTCTGTTAGTATCACGCTTGATCTACGACAAAGGAATTCAAGAATATATTGATGCGATAAGAATTCTAAGAAAGCGAGGAATCAATGCACACTTTCAAATGCTTGGTGCTGCAGATCCAGAGCACAGCAGAGGAATTCCGCTTTTCACATTATTAGCGAATGGGCCACGAAGGCGTGGTGGAATATTTAGGAAAAACGGATGACGTTCGAACTTATATAAATAGTGCTGATTGTGTTGTGTTCTCCATCTTATCCGCGAAGGGTCACTATGATCTTTAATGGAAGCCGCTTGTCTTTGGGCAAACCCATCATTACTACTATTGACGTACCCGGTTGCCGACAAGTGGTGGAAGATGGTTTCAATGGATTGCTCTGCCAACTTCAAAACGCTGAAGATCTTGCTGAAAAAATGCTAGCGATGATTGAATTGCCTGAGCACATGAGACAGACTTTAGGAAAGAACGGCCGCATAAAAATGGAAAGTGAATTTAGCGACCGAGTGATTATTAAAAAATATTCAAACGCAATGTTGGAGATTCTGCTGGAGGGCGTTCTCTCCTGATGTCGAGTTGGCTGCTTGATAAAAACGACTTCGCGTAAAGCGAGTTGTTACTCTAATCTATCCTTTAACACTTCCTTTTTTGAAAGTGTGTTCCGTTACAACACCAGCTGTAGTTATCGTGTAAGCAATCTTATCGCACGTACCATCACCATAATCGATTACTGATTCAATTCCGGCTGCAGTAATATCCACAGTTCCTGACACTGGTATCAATCCTCCTTCGAGTATGGATAACAGCTTGGCTTGAACTCAACAGCTTTGGTAATGTTGGCTGTGAAACTTGTACCACTTCGAGTTGTGCCGCTCCACGATCCTGTGACATCGACTATTCCTCCCCAACGATGGTTAGCGCCATTGTGTATTGTAAAGACAACATCTCCACTCCATGTCATCGAGGTTCCATCGTGATATTTGACTTTTGTTCCGTCAATTGAAATAACTGTTGGTTGGCCCGAAGAAGATGCAATTGAAATCGAGCCATCCATCTGAGTTGAGTCACGGCTATACCCAACAAATTTGATTTTCTCTTTCAAGCTGTACCAAATACTGTCTTTGAATTTCACTACAAGTCTTAAAAGAATCGATGACCATTCCTTTTCTGTCATTTCTAGAGAATCAGAACAATTCGTTCCATTGCCATAGTCAATCGTAATAGTTCCAGAATAAACAAGACTATCGGCAGTACGGCTGTAAATAATGTTGCTCTAGAAACCTTTGCTTTGCAGTCAAGTTCATCATCATCACCTTCATCTGCAACACGCCCCGTTGTTATTCCCTGATTTGTAAATGCGCTGGCCGTAACACCAGCGACTTCCTGCATTGTTGCAATCATCTGTTGATTGTCGTGTGCTGTCTGAACAGATTCAGCTTTTGCTTGTGTGAGACTATAATTCTCAAGTCCGTAATCTTTCTGACACGCTAGTACTACCACACTTATGATCAAAATGCCGCCAACTACTCGCCATGAGTTCATCATTCTTTTTTTCATCTCATTTTTCGAGTTGAGTTCTATTTTCATTTCGTACTTTGATATGCCTCTTAGACTTGTCTGTAAGTAATACGAGGGTGAGTTAACAAATGTGGCAGACGAAATGTCTGCCACATCCATGAGTGCGTTAAACCTGAATTATCTTTTGTTGCGTTTTACCAAGTCCATATAAGCACGATTGAGTGCATCTACAATCTGACTAATGTATTCTCGGCTTGGACTGACGACTACATTCTTTTCGCCTTCTGCGGTAAAAATCCGCACAGCATATTTTTCGCGCAGCTTGAATAAAACCAGAAGGCCAATCACCAAGAAAACAGTACCCGCGATCATTAGCACTGAGTTGATGAGAAGTGAGAAACCAAGAATCATCACTTTGGCATTCCAGCCCATGGGAATAAAGTTCCACGCACCACAAACGAAAAGGATTATTCCTGTCGCCATCAACAAAGTAGATGGGATTCTTGCAGGATAGATAATCGAAAATCCATGCTGCGTGATTCCGTTGAGTCGATACAACGTGTTCTTAACTTTAAACCCTGAATCAGTAACAGTCACCTGGTGACCATCGGTGTAATAGAGAGTTTTGTCCGCTTCCATAATTTGAATAAAAGTTTGTTTAGGCAAAGAACGCTAGGAACATTATGCACGTTGACCCAGATGCAGATGCTGTCGGTAAATCGCTTTTTTGATGGATAAACTTATTGCGTGTAATGCAGTTTGTCGAAAGAATCTGCAAATACACCCGAATTTCTCATGGTTGATTTATTGGCTATTGATAAGGTGAGCTCCTTAACTTTTATAAAAAATGCTGCCACTCATACCATACACTGCAATCTTCATTTCGCTAGTTGCTCTGAATTGCCGATTATGAGTAAGGTCAAATTATCACGTCATAAATGTGCAACCTTTTATAAGTAACTTAGTTAATCTGAAAAAAACCGCTCCATGAAAAAATTACAATCACTTCTCATTATTTTCCTGTTTGGGTCTTCATTTGCCTCAGCACAAACTGATGAGCAAGACATAAAGCAAGTAGTAAATTCTGCTTACATCGGTGGAATTCACAACGGTGGCCCGATCGATGATATCAGAAAAGGGTTTCATCCTTCATTCAATATGCTGCGTTTGGTAAACAACGAAGTGAAACCTTTGGCCATCGAAGAATGGATAAAAAATATTGAAGCTAACCGTGCGAAAGAAGGCAACAATGTCACATCCAAAGCAGAAGGCAAATTTATTTCAGTTACAGTTGCGGGAACAGCCGGCAATGTTGTGCTTGAACTTTACCGCGATGGGAAGAAAATATTCACCGATAATTTGCTTCTGTACAAGTTTACTGAAGGCTGGCGCATCGTGAGCAAAACATATTATAGACATCCATAAGAATAAGGAGTGCAACTCTCACCATTCCTTAGCCAAAAATTCAAGTTTTGGTCTTTCGTGTCGATGGTATTGCTCGTGTTTGTGCACGGTTACAACCTTGAACAACGCTACCTACAACCCTGGACTCTTCCCGAAGAGCCACTGACGTTTACTTCATTCACCGAATATTTTTTGGCAAATGGAATCTTCCGATTTCGCATTCCAATGCTGTTTATTATTTCGGGGTATTTGTATGCTCTTCATGACTACACGCCTAACAAACTACGTGTTGGCAAACGAGTCCGTACACTTTTGACTCCTTATCTCATATGGAGTGCTTTTGGGATTGCCGCTACCTACGCTCTGGAATTCTTTCCATACACCAAACACTTAGTTACAGATTCGCACATAATGCAAATCGATAACACTAGAACACTTATTCATGAATATCATTGGTATGAAGTTTTAGCTCGATGGATTTTCTTTCCTGTTTCCTATCAACTTTGGTTTATCCGCGTGTTGCTGATTTACAATCTTGCTTATCGACCAATACTCTGGTGTGTTACTCACAAAGTAGCTCAGAAAATATTTTTCGGCATCGCCATTTTTTTGTGGCTCACAACGGCCGGATTTATTTTGTTTGAAGGTGAAGGCTTGCTCTTCTTTTCGTTGGGAGTCTGGATCCAGAAAAACAATTTTGCCATCGATAAGTCTAAGAACTGGATGAAGCCTGCGTTGATCATTTTTCTAATAACCGCTATTGGAAAATCTATTCTCGCATTTAAAGGATACGCTTACTTCGGTGATGCAATCTTCCCAATATTATCCTTGCTTCACAAACTTTGCGTTATCAGTGGTTTGATTACTTGCTGGTATGGATTGGATATTCTTGTTAGCTGGTTTATGAATCAAAAATGGTTTGTGTGGCTTGCTAGTTTTTCATTTATTATTTATGCAGCACATGCACCCTTTGTTGCCATTTTCATTAATGGTATGTTCGAGATGCTAGGTCGAGTACAGGGATACAGAATGATTACTTTTATTTTTCTTCCAATAATTATTATTGGTTGCTGCATCTTGTTGGGAGCAGTTTTAAGAAAAATCGCTCCGAAGTTTTATAGTGTCCTTACGGGCGGAAGAGGAATGTGAATTAATTTTTTGACTTGCTCATTTTCCTTGCTTGTATCACAGCACCTATTACGAACAATACAAAGCAAACGCCAATCAATTTCTGAACCAAAGGATCTTCAGGACCAGTTGCTATTGGTGCTCCATAAGGCAATCTTGTAAGTGATTCTGTAATTCCAGGAACTATATGAAAGAAAAATGTGAGCGAGTAGCCGATCGTTTCAATATAAATTGATCGTTTCCCAAGTTTGTTATTGGCAGCAGCCCAAATTACACCAAGTGTAACTAAAGTTATTATGCCGAGCACGTGCGGTTTCCCAAATCCACCGTGTTGAAAAATTCCAAAACCAGTGAGACAAACAACTATTGTAGAGATCACATAAACTTTCCCAATAGAATTATTCCATGAGATTTTCCCATCACGGGTCAACGCAATGGCACCTGTAACAACAGCTATCAAGCTGAGGAGTGTGTGGAATACACCAAGATAAGTCAAACCATAGATTAGCTGCATAGCGATTCAGATTTCTACTAAAATAGTCATATCAATGTCAGAAATGAAAATAAAATCGATCATTAAAATTATTTTCGTTTCGAAGCCTTGGCGATCTTATTAAAATCCAGGCAAAGATTTACCCAATAACTCAACTCTCTTTTTGCAGCGATTGCTGACTCATGAACAAATACAAATCCACGCATCGTTCGTCCACTGTGGATCATTGGTCGCACACCATTTTTCTCTAACAACTCTTCAAAAATATCGGGGTTGATTCGGCACATAATTTCTTCGTCACCCACGCTGATGCACATCTTACTATTAACCATAAAAGTGATGCCACGAAACATTTTCTTTTCCTTCACTTTAGATACTTCTGCCAAGATTTCTCTCACTCGATCCGTCAGTTTTTCATTGATTGCCATGTCTAAATATACCACGTAAACACACTAAAAAATGTGTTTAAATAAACGCTGGAGGCCCAATAAAACTTAGTGAATTAACCCTTCCATTTCTCGCTATTTTAAGTTACATTCATTACCCATTTCTCTTGTCCCACCTAAATACTTGCGCTATGAAAATTTATGATGATAAACACATTAAAAACATCGTGCTGCTGGGTGCTCCGAAAACTGGCAAAACCCTTCTAGCCGAAGACATGCTCTTTGAAGCGGGTATCATACACCGCAGGGGCACCATCGAAGGAAAGAATACAATTAGTGATTGCCACGAAATCGAACAAGAGCGTGGCAATTCTGTTTTTGCGACTGTCCTGCACACGGAATGGCGCGATTACAAAATCAATATTATCGACACGCCCGGCTTCGATGATTTTGCAGGCGAAATGATTTCTTCACTTCGCGTTGCTGATACATGCGTAGTTGCCATCAATGCGCAGCATGGTGTTGAAGTGGGCACCGAATTAATTTGGAATTACGTTGAACAATATAACAAGCCAGTAATATTTGCCGTCAACCAAGCTGATCATCCTAAAGCTGATTTTGATTCAGCGCTCGCTTCTTTAAAAGAAAGATTTGGATCGGCTGTTACACAAATGCAATATCCAGTCAACCAAGGGGAGAGTTTCAATGCCATTATTGATTTATTGAAAATGGTGATGTACAAATTTCCAACGGGTGGTGGTAAACCTGAAAAACTTCCAATTCCCGATTCGGAAAAAGAAAAAGCAAATGAATTGCATAATCAGTTGGTAGAGAAAGCTGCAGAGAATGATGAGAAGTTGATGGAAAAGTATTTTGAAAAAGGAACATTGGATGAAGACGAAATGCGCGAAGGTCTAAAACTTGGAATGGTTCATCACGATGTATTTCCTGTATTTGTAATGTCTGCGAAGAAAAATATGGGTACGGGAAGGATGATGGGATTCATCGACAATGTTGCGCCAAGTCCATGCGATGCTAAACCTGAAAAAACTTCTTCAGGAAAAGAACTCACATTCGATAAAAATAAGCCTGCTGTCTTATTTATTTTCAAATCACATCTTGAACCTAACCTCGGAAAACTTTCATACTTCAAAGTAATGTCAGGTGAAGTGACAGCAACATCTGAATTGATCAACTCTCAAACTGGCTCCGTTGAAAGATTCCATCAACTTTTCATCATGGATGGAAAAACACGTAACCCCGTTGATAAGTTAGTAGCTGGAGATATTGGTGCAACATTAAAACTGAAAGACACAGTCACGAACCAAACTCTTCACGCCAAAGGATTTGATGAAACTGTTGAACCGATTGTTTTTCCAGAGCCAAGGATGCAAGTAGCTGTTATTGCAAAAAGTAAAAACGATGATGAGAAAATCGGAGAAGTGTTGAGCAAGATTCATCAGGAAGATCCAACACTAGAAGTAGCTTTTTCAAAAGAATTAAAACAACTTATTATTTCAGCGCAAGGCGAATTGCACTTAACTGTTTGCAAATGGTTTTTGGAAAACGTTTACAAACTTCATGTTGATTTCGTTGCACCAAGAATTTCCTATCGTGAAACAATTCGCAAACCTTCCAGTTCGAGTTATCGCCATAAAAAACAATCGGGTGGTGCAGGTCAGTTTGGCGAAGTGTTTATAAAGATTGAACCTTTTTATGAAGGAATGCCAGAGCCACAAGAATTTAGTATCCGTGGAAAAGAAGTGATTGATCTTGAATGGGGAGGTAAACTCGTGTTTTATAATTGCATCGTTGGCGGTGTAATCGATACACGATTTATCCCTTCCATATTAAAAGGTGTGATGGAAAAAATGGAAGAAGGACCAATCACAGGTTCGTACGTGCGCGATGTGCGTGTGATGGTGCACGATGGAAAAATGCATCCTGTCGATTCAAATGATATTTCATTCAAGATTGCTGGTATGATGGCATTTAAAGATGCGTTCATGAAAGCCGAGCCTCAACTACTTGAACCAATATGTGATTTGGAAATTCGCGTGCCCGAAGAAATTATGGGTGATGTCATGGGCGACCTACAAACCAGAAGAGCGCTGATCATGGGTATTGACACGAATGGAAACCATCAAATTATAAAAGCAAGAGCACCGTTGGCAGAGTTGGACAAATATTCAACTGCTCTTCGTTCATTGTCACAGGGAAGAGCGAGCTTTAGTCAGCGCATTTCAGATTTTGCACCAGTGCCGTTCGATCTCCAGCAGAAACTAGCTAAAGTAGCTGCTGAAGCAGAGATGGTGACTGTTTAGTCAAATAAAACAGCCTGGTATTTTTTGGGTTCACGAAGCACCCTGGATATTCCCTTACTCACGGAAAGAAGCGGCTCCATGTCCAAATGCACCGGCAATTGAATATTCTCTTGCAGCCTCTCTCTTAGACCTCGAAGCATGGCGCTTCCACCCGTAAGATGAATTCCGTTTTGATAAATATCAGCAGCCAATTCTGGAGGGCAAACTTCAAGTGTTTGAACAATGCTTTCTTCAATCGATCGGATTGATCTGTTTAAAATATAAGCCACCTCTGAATGATCAATTTCACGTGTAGTTGGAATTCCTTCCAAAATATCCTTTCCTTTTACAATTATTGATGACGGTGGATTCTTAACGTTAGAAGTTGCAGCACCGACTTGAATCTTAACCTGCTCAGCAGTTTTCCAACCGATCGAAAGATTATGATTCCTACGGAAATGATCCTGAATGTCCATCGTAAAGGAATCGCCTGCAACTTTTATGGATTGAAAGACCGCAACACCAGAGAGCGAAATAATGACGATTTCGGTGATGCCTCCACCAATATCGATCACCATCTTTCCTTCAGGCTCTCGAATATTTAATCCCATACCAACAGCAGCAGCTAGTGGCTCAACGATTAGCTGTCTTTTTTTAGAATTGAATTGGTCCAACACATCGCGGAGAGCACGTCTCTCAACTTCTGTAGCATAATAAGGAACTCCCGAAATGATATGATCAAAACTGCTAAACCATTTTTTCTGATGAACCTGCCTGACCATTTTATTGATCATCACCGAAGCTGAGTCATAGTCTGCAATCACACCCCATTGCATGGGTTTAATCGTTTTCAATAGTCCATGATTTTTCTCAAACATATTGAAGGCTTCTTCGCCAACCGCTTTTACCGATCTTTTCTCTTTATCGAAAGCAATAAAAGATGGTTGTGACAGTAGAATTTGGTTCTCATCTGTAAGCAAGGTGTTATTGTTACCGAGATCTATCGCGAAGCTTTTATTTTTTAAGAAAGGAAACATGTCGTTTGAGTCTAGTTCCACAAAAGTAAATCAAGTTGCCATTAGTAAAAACTTTGAACAACGTTAGAATTTGATTGGAATTATGGGTTTTGAGAGTAGGGCTCATAAAACCGGAAAATATTTTCGTTTCTTAATTTGTATTTAATATGTATACATATTATATTTGTACATATTATATGATAAACAACAATTAAACCCAATAATTATGTGGACAAAATCACACTCTATCGTTACGAAAGAAGCAACCAAAGAACAGTTGTGGAAATTATTTGCCAATGTCAATGAGTGGCACACTTGGGATGAAGGCGTGGAGTATGCCAAAATGGATGGCAGCTTTGAAAAAGGAAATCATTTTTTATTAAAGCCAAAAGGTGGTCCTAAAATCAAAATCAAATTGGTTGAAACCATCGAGAATAGAAAGTTTGTGGATATGACTCGTTTTCCTCTTGCCAAAATGTATGGTGAACACACGTTTGACGAAACCAACGAAGGGCTAAAAATTACCGTCACCATGAAAGTAGAAGGCCCTCTCGGGTTTTTTTGGAGAAAAATAGTTGCGCAAGGAATCGTGGATAGCTTACCTTCGGAAATGGCCAATCAGGTTAAGGTGGCAAGTAAATTATGAAATCAACAGATAATACATTCAGTGTAGATACCCCTGATGATAGTTCGGGGTTTCTACTCTGGCAAGTCACTGCATTGTGGCAACGTGAAATCCGTAAAGCGTTAGAAAAATACGACATCACTCATTCTCAGTTTGTCCTGCTTGCCAGTATTTACTGGCTTTCTCTTCATGGTCAAGAGATCACCCAAATTGTGCTGTCATCGCATACCAAGATCGACCCAATGACAACTTCTCAAGTGCTGCGGACATTACAATCAAAAAAATTATTACAACGACAAGAACACCACACCGACACGCGTGCGAAAACTGTTGAACTGACTGAAGAAGGAAAAAAGATTATCAAGCAAGCCGTGAAAACAGTTGAAAAATTTGACAATGATTTTTTTAAACCGTTAGGAGATAAAACGAACGATTTCAACAAGAAATTGATTCTATTGCTCAAACGGTAATCATGTCGAAACGTATTTTGGCCATCTGCGGAAGCACGCGCAAGACCTCAAGTAATCTAAATCTGATCAACGCTGTTGTCGATCTAACGAAAGATAGATTTGATCTTAAGCTGTTTGAAGCGATCGATTCAATTCCTCATTTCAATCCTGATCTTGACAATGAAAATCCACCGGAGGCTGTAAGGAATTTCCGAAATCAACTAAAAGAAGCAGATGGAATTTTGATCTGCACACCAGAATACGCCATGGGTGTTCCTGGTACATTAAAAAATGCGCTTGATTGGACTGTATCTTCATGTGAATTTTCTCACAAACCTGTTGCACTAATTACGGCCTCCTCTCAGGGTGAAAATGCCCACGCTTCCCTCCTAAAAACATTGAGAATTATTGAGTCTAATATTCCTGACCAAACTCAACTTCTTATTCCTTTTATAAAAACGAAAGTGAGTCGCGACAATAAAATCACAGATCCAAGTACGCTGAAGCAGGTGAATGATTTGCTTGACAGCTTTTACAATTTAATCGCATAATCTTCACAGACTGCTTCTCATTTTTTCGACAACTCAAATTTTAGACAGAAACGACTGAAATCTGATTTTACGATAAAATGATTCCGAATAAGGCATACCATTTGAAAAAAAGCCAGTGACATTTGAGATATTTATCCTTATTTGCAGTACCAAAATCTACAACTAACACATGAACCACCAGTCTATAGGGAAACATGTGCTTTTCTTGGTTTTGCTAACGTTGGCTTTTGTTAGTAATAATGCGTTTGCACAGAAAGCACTTCCGCTGGAAAATGGCTACTATGTAGTGATTTCCACTTTCAAAGATTCACAATCAAAAGAAGCGAAAGCATACTGCGACCAATTGAACAAAAAAGGGTTCAGTTCAGGTTTCGGATTGGAGGAGAGTAAGCATTTTTTGTACATCTACGTTGCTTCATTTGACTACAGTCAATTCCGTCAGTCACTAGATCGAATGCAAATCGCACGCACGAAGGACAATTTCCCAACGGCATGGGTTTTAAAAATTAAGGATGGGAAAGAAATCAAAGAAGGTGATCCGATTGTAGATACTCCCGAAGTCGTAGTAGAAAAAAAGGAAGCACCAAAGCAGGAATCAATTGTCACAGAATACATTCCCAACCCAACACCTAAACCGATTACAAAACCACAGCATTTAGGCAACACTCCTGTATTTTTTTCAGTCATACAAAAAAGCAGCAAGAGAGTACTTGAGGGCTCTGTGAAAATCATTGATACAGAAACAAATAAGTTGTTGGGCTCAGTAAAAGCGAATGGTTATTTCAACATCGCAGACCCAAAATCTAAAACTGGCGACATCACTTTGCAAGCTTCGGTCTTTGGATTCAATGACCTAACGCAGCATATGAATTACAAAGACACTGAACGCGATACCGCGAATAAGGACGTTACGCTGTTTGGAAATTTCTTCATGCTTGCTTTTGAAATGGAGCGTATGAACTCCGGAGCAAAAGCTACACTTTCGGGTGTATCGTTTTTCAATGAAGCAGCGATCATGGTACCCGCAAGCCGTGAACAGCTCAATAATGTATTGGACATGCTGAACGAAAATCCTTCAATGAAAATTCGAATTGAAGGTCATACGAATGGAGGCGGCAGAGGCGACATCATAATGGTAGGACCGTCTAAGAATTATTTCAACTTAGCGAAAGATCAGAAATCAAAAAAAGGGTCTTCGAAAGAATTGTCTCAAGCGCGTGCGGAGGTAATCAAATCCTGGTTAGTGGATCAAGGTATTGCAGACGCCCGGATAGAAACCTTGGGCTGGGGAGGAGAAAAGCCTATCTATGATTCGAAGAGCAGTCTAGCCCGTAAAAATTCTAGGGTAGAATTGGTGGTGATGGATTGATATTTTTAAATTTTTTCGTTTCCTAGCAAGGTCATATCAATTTGGTTTTTTATATTCGGTTAACCCAGATTGTAAGCATAGGCTTTATAGTTGGAATAATGCGAAAGTTATTTCTATTTTTTTTACTGCTCGGGGTATCTGTGGTGTCGGCTCAGAAAAAGAGGCAGGCCAGAATGGACTCTTTGCTCTTCGAACTGCCGCGCCATTCAGACGACACAATTAAGTTGAGGTTGTATTTAGACATCATCAACACCTACAACGAATTTCTTCAAGATAAAGCACTACAGTACGAACAGCCTGCTTTGGAATTAGCCAAAAGATTGAATTCAAAAAGTGGTGAAGGTGATATCATCAATTCAATTGGCAGAGTTTATTGGCGAAAAGGTCACTTTGAAACTGCCCTCAAATATCATAACCAAGCAATCCGGATTTTTGAATCTCTGGGTGACGTTAATAAAGTCGCACTATCCACTCGATATCTCGGCCAAGATTATGCCGATGGAGGCAATTATCCAGAGGCACTTAAGACTTTAAGCACTGCATTGGAGATGTACTCAAAAAAGAACGACCGAAAAAAGATGGCTTATATCCATTCTTTAATTCAGTGGGTACACGGAAAGCGTGGCGATTATCCTAGTGCTACTCAATCAGGCTACACGGCTCTGAAACTCTTGGAAGAAATAGGCGACAAGAGCAACATGGCTATTGTGTTATCTGATATTGCTGAGAATTATATCTATACTGGTAATTATGACGCAGCGCTGAAATACATTTTGCAAGGCTCCCAAGTTTATCGAGCACAAGGTGACAGTACAAACGTTGCTTACAATTATAACCTGATCGGACTTGCGTATAGGCATCTCGGTGATCTTTCAAAGTCTTTACAAAATCATTCTGCAGCTCTGCACATCGGACAAGAAATAAACGACTTCAATATCATTGCAAATGCGTATGATGGAATTGCAGAAGTTCATCTAGTCCGCCATGACTATCAAAAGGCTTTGACAAATTATAAGTTCTCTGCCGAAGGTTTCAAAGCTTGGAGAAACAGACGAGACCTTTCCAGAGTTTATTGCAAGATTGGCGAGAGCTATTTAATCCTCAAACAATATGACCTGGCCAAAAAGTATTTTAGTGATGCACTAGATATTGCGAAAGAACTCGAAATTAAAACGCTGATAGCAGATTATTATCATGGAATAGCGCAATTGGATAGCGCAACTGGCAACTGGCCCGGTGCCTATATCAACTATAAAAAATATATCGCGACTAAAGACAGCATCTTCAATCAAGAAAACATCAGAAAGATTGTTCAGATGGACATGATGCACGAGTTTGACATAAAAGAAGCAGCCGCAAAAGCTGATCAGGAGAAAAAAGATTTTGAGCAACGAATCGAATCAATTTCGCTGGGGATCATTTCACTTTTAATTATGATCCTTGCGCTCGTTCTGTATCTCAATCAAAAACGAATTGCAAAAGTAAATAACGAATTGAAACTAAAGTCGGAGAAACTGGAAGATGAAAATCGGGAGAAGAATAGCATTTTAAATATTGTTTCTCATGACTTAAAAGCGCCCTTTAACAAAATAAAAGGGTTAACCGATTTGATTGCGATGACTCCCAATATGACAGAAGAGCAAAAGCAAGAATATCTTATGCATGTCCGGAATTCTGTTGAGCAAGGAGCACACTTAATTCAAAATCTATTGGATGCGCAAAATGTGGAGAGTGCCACCAACAAACCACAAGCCGAAGAGATTGACCTCTCTTCATTCATTCACAATTTTCAAGTTGATATCAGTGGGCAGTTGCTTAAAAAAAGGCAACAACTTCAAATCGACATTGAAACAAAAAGCAAAACACTGGCTACCGACAAGCAAATGCTTACACGAATTCTTGATAATCTACTTAGTAACGCTAGCAAGTTTTCAGAAACTGGTGAATCAATCTATCTGCGAATCTGGTCAGACAAAAAATGCGTTTATTTCTCTATTCGAGATCAGGGTCCAGGGATTTCCTTTGAAGATCAAAAGAAAATGTTCAAGAAATTTCAGCTGCTGGGTGCGCGACCCACTGCGGGAGAAAGTTCAACTGGTCTTGGCCTCTCCATCACAAAAGTATTAGTTGACAAATTGATTGGAACAATTGAAGTGAATAGTCGACTTGGTGCTGGAACAGAATTTATTGTAACTCTACCTCTATAAGAAATCACTCAAAATAATTTTTGACGGATTCATAAGTCAAGTCAATCGTTGGAGTAGGTTGTGGAACTCTGTTCTTTTGAAACAGAATCAAGTTCCAAGCAGGCAAATCTTTCTTTCTAATGTCCAATATCCAACTCTTTTCGCTGCCTTTGAATTTTAGGTATCGCTTTACAGCACCAAATGTTTTGATCCCAGCAGAGTCTAATATTTGAATAGCTTGAGATTGATAGAAATTGCTGTCATCTGCGGTCACGTAAAAATCGTCTTCACCTTGCGCCTTCTTCATTTCTTCCACTTGATCGTGTGTGGGGTAAACAAAAATTGCACAATCAGAATTGATGACTTGAACTTTGGGGGTATCCATCAGTTCGTCTACCAAATAACTGTCTAATTCAAATAGTAATTTCGATTTATCCTCAGACTTTAAAATCTTAATCGGATAACCTTCCGCAGAATTCTCCTTTTTTTTAGTACAACTAAAAAGGCCGATAACTAAAATGGAAACGTAGAAAATTTTCATAGAATTACTTCGGGGCGAAGATACACATTGAAGCGACTGAATTAGAATCTTAAATGGTATTAACAGTCGATAAAAAAACGAATACCTTTGAGTATGTTCTATCTCAGTGGAGTTGGCATCTCATTTTTTCTGGGGCTTTTGTTGCTCAGCAAAAGAAAAAAGACTTTAGCTGATCAGATACTTTTATGCTGGCTGATCATTATTACCCTTCATCTCCTACTTTTTTACTTTAGAAAATTTTCCATTTATCCTGAGCTTTTAGGAACTGAGATTCCAATTCCATTATTACACGGACCATTTCTCTATTTATATACCCTATCATTAACTAATCGATCTTCTTCAATAGGCATTTCGTTGCTGCATTTCCTTCCCGCTTTTGGAGTGCTCATTTACATCGCCTCGTTTTTATTTCTCCCGGTCGATCAAAAAATATTTGTTTATGAAAATAAAGGCTTAGGCTATGAAACTTTTGGTGCAATCAAATCTGTACTGATCATTATCTCTGGAGTATTTTATGTGTTCGCATCAAGTTTTGTGTTAAGCAAGCACCGTGCTTCAATCGTAAATCAATTCTCAAACGCTGATAAGATAAATCTTCAGTGGCTACAATATTTGATTTATTGGATCGGTATAATTTGGTTACTTGTCATTTTTACAAATGACGATTGGGTTTTCGCAGCCGCTGTTCTCTTTGTCGTGTTCATCGGTTTTTTTGGAATACGACAAGTGGGAATTTTTCATGCGAACGAAAGTCCAATTGAATTAAAAAACTCGGCTGTGTCTTCAATTGAAGACGAAGAAATTCAAGAGAAAAGAAAATATCAGAAGTCAGGCCTCGATGCCCGAAACCTCCAGCAAACTCCATCTTCAACTAACTGAGATGATGAATGAGAGAAAATTTTACTGCGATAACGAACTTTCTTTAACAGAGCTTGCCAAGCTTTTGAATACACAACCCAATTATCTGTCGCAAGTAATTAATGAGCGAGAAGGAAAAAATTTTTACGACTACATAAACACACTTCGGATCGAGGAATTTAAGCGGTTAGCCATTTCTCCTGACAGCCGAAAGTTCACTTTACTTGCCCTAGCTGAACAGTGTGGGTTTAATTCGAAAACATCTTTTAATCGTTATTTCAAAAAAGTGACTGGCAAATCGCCTTCCGAATTTCTAACAACAGTGTCCGCTTCCGAGAAATAGGTGCCAGCCTTCACGGACGTTCATTTTCAGCCTGTTTTGTGGCATCTTCTTTAGTTACGTGGCCGTTTCTTGCCAACGATTAACGATAAAACATCATGAAAAATCTACAATTTATCGTGGCTGCATTTGCATTTTCTTGCTTAACGCTGGCAGGTCATGCGCAAGAAGTCAAACTACATGTAAACCCACGTTGGAAGGAATGTTCATTTCAGCTTGATCCATCGCTTACACAAAGCGCATGGCACGACTTCACAAAAGAAGCAGGTCTCGTTGCATATTTTCGGCCATTAACAGATGCCAAGCCAATGGGCAAATGGAAATTCGAGTTCTCTTTGCTCCGCTGGTCTACGAAAATAAATGATAAGAAATCGGCATGGAACGATACGTTTGTTCACCCTGATTCAACACATTGGCTAAAAGAAGGTCCTCGGCTTGCCATACCCGGGTTGGACTGCCCGAGTTGGCATTACCGACAAAATTGATGTAGCTGTGTATTGGACAAAAAGCCCTGGCGCTAATTATGGATTTTGGGGTGGACAGGTTCAATATAGTCTCGTTAATAATGTGGAAAAGAAATGGGCAGCTGCAGCGAGAGTGAATTTTAACTCCATCTATGGTCCTGATGATTTGAAATTCTATACTAGCAAGCTCGGATTTACTCGGCGAGTAAAGAGTATAAGCTTTTTGCAAACTGGTCCTCAATATCGCCATATGCTGGTTTGTCAACTTATGTATCACATGCTCATGAGACATCTGCAGTCGTAAACCTCCAAGTGATGAAACTGTGTTAGGTTTTCAAGGAATGGTAGGCGCTGTCGCAAAACTGTCCAAAGCAAGAATCGGGGTAGAATACAATTTTGCGAGAGTGAGCACGCTATCCCTGAAAATGGGCATCTCTTTTTTAAGAGTACTTCCAGAAGGAATCATGAAGCGATCGTGACAGAATGAAGTTACGGTCGCTTTATTATAATCTTAAGATGACTTCAGTGCTAAGGTGCTGTTCGGATTCTATCGTGTTTCCCTATTAACCTT
>JASGIR010000033.1:0-20000 GCA_049840975.1 Cyclobacteriaceae bacterium
TGTTTTCAAATTCATTGGTGCGATACTTACGCTGCCCTTCCGAATTTTAGGAATTAAGTAATCTATTTCTTTCCAATCCATCCGAGATGCGTATGCTTGAAGCTGTCGGGATATTTTAATCCATAGCCAAGCATTCTATCCATTACGCTATGTCCAAATAAAATTACACCAGTCAAAGTTAAAACTGGTATTGAAAAATAAGTCCCAAACCCAACACGATGAGAGCCAATCCTTGATGGTGTGCCACATTGTAAAGAATGGCTCCAATTTTTGTGTTTACTAAATAGCCAATCATGCTTACATCTGGCAATAGTAACAGGGCAAAGAAGACCCACCATGAATATCCCAAATACAAACTCAACCAATAAGCAACTATAAACTTGACCGCGTCTTCCAATCTTAATAAAGTCGTCATTCTAAAATATTTTGGATTTATTTTTTCATAAACATATAGTCAGTTGTCACATTTAACATGGCTTGAAGACCTGTGATAAATCCACGTTCGTCAATCATGAAGTCTGGAGTATGATGAGAGGGTGGTCTGCCCGCGTTTAATTCTGAAGGTTTTGCACCAACAAAGAAAAATAAGCCTGGAACCTTGTCTTGGTAAAAAGAAAAATCTTCCGCGCCAGTAACTGCATGAATTTCCATAACATTCTCTTCTCCTGCTGCACGTTTCAAACTTGGAAGCATTTTCATTGTAAGTGCTGGATCGTTAAACGTGATCAATGTCTTTTGAACAATATTTACATCAGCTGTAGCGCCTGCACTTCTGCGATTTTGGTTATCGTTAATCTAAGTTTGTCGTGGAGTTTCATACGCATGTCTTTTATCTAGGGTTCTAATCGTTCCTGCAAAATTTGCTTCTTCAGGAATAATATTTTCACGATTCCCTGCTTGAATCCTTCGACAGTAATCACAGCCGCCTCTTTTGTCAATTCAGTTTGTCTGCTGATGATAGTCTGAATTCCATTGATGATTTGTGCGCTTGTAACTATTGGATCAACTCCTGACCATGGTGATGATAGTTAGCTGTACACCTTTCACTTTTACGGTGAACCAATCAGAAGAGGCCATCATTCCATTTGGGCGATAACCTATTTTTCCAACGTCAAGTCCTGATTGAATATGCAATCCAAAAACCACATCCACGTTTGGATTTTGAAGTACACCTTCTTCACCATTACTTCGGCTCCGCCTTCTTCACCAATGGGAGCTCCTTCTTCAGCAGGCTGAAAAATAAATTTCACGGTGCCTTTCAAATCGTTTTTATTCTTTGAAAGAATTCCCGCGACAGCCATTAAAATAGAAATATGAGAGTCATGGCCACAGGCGTGCATCACTCCTGTCGGTTGTCCATTGTATGTCGTTGTTTCTTTTGAAGCGAAAGGCAAACTATTTCTTTCTGTAACAGGAAGACCATCCATGTCAGCACGCAGCGCAATTACAGGTCCGGGTTTTCCTGTTTCAAGCAGTGCCACCACTCCTGTTTTTGCAACGCCTGTTTGCACTTTCAACCCAAGCTTGTTGAGATAATCCGCAACGTAAGCCGCTGTTTTCGTTTCGCGATTTGATAATTCTGGAAATTGATGAAAATGCCTACGCCACTCAATTACTTTTTGCTCAAGCTCTTTTGCTTGCTGGCTTAATTTGGATTGAAGCTTTGGATTGACTTGAGCGAAAAGAGATGATGTAAAAACAAAAACTGTGAAAAATAAAATTGCTTTCATGTTTCCTTATTTATGAAAACAACTTACAAATGTTTTGTCTCTCAACAAACTACCTCGAATAAATCTCTTTGCCTTTCTCGTCCCATTCTTTGCGAATGTAGGGAGCAAACTCGTTTTTAAAAGGCTCAGGTGGATAGGCGATGACTCGCTTGCGTTTGCCATTCGGATAATTTTCTATCCAGTCGCCAATTTTTTCATTCCATTTGTACTCACCTCTTACTGCAACCGTCCCGTCTTCGAACAACATATAATAGTAGCCATCTTTATCACCGTATTCGATCGGCATTACTTCCTTCAAATGTTTTCGATCGGTCGGGTCATAATAAGTAACGTAAGAATCTTTGGGCCACCCTTTGTAATATTTCGATTTGTTTTCAACAAGATCCTGAACATTGTACGCCATCCATCTACCATGCTTGGCACCTTTATAAAAAATCCCTTCTTCAACAGTTACATCACCCACTGTTTTTTTATAAGGCCCGTGAAGCAATACGCCTCTCTTTGGATCGAAAGCTGAAGTTCTTCTTACTTCTCTTCTAGCGTAATCGTACCAATAAATATCTCTCGCGAAGCCAGTGAATTTTTCATCACGTTTTTTTAAAACATAAAATAATTCTAAAGTCAATTTATTTCCGAAGCCCCTTCTTGTAAAACCTTTTTTGGTTTTAATACCATAAAAAACTTTTTTCTTCGGCTTCTTCTTTTTGGTAGCAATAGGCTCGTCAATTTTTTCGTCAAGCGTTAAAAGTTTGAAAGGCTTATCGGTATCAAATGTAAACTGACCTTCCTGACCTCGAGGCTCGTTGTCTTGCTGGGCTAATGCAAAACCGGGAATAAGAAGAATCAGAAATAATTTTTTCATGACTTTATAAAACGAAAATACAGCAAAAGTATTTTACCGGATACGAATTAGATCAGTTCACTTTTCCTTCAACAGAATACAGAACTGGGCTGGCAAAAAGCATTTTCTGCCGACCGTCAACGAAATATCGGGTCAACGTTTCGCTGCCATTATCTCCATCAAACTCAAGCGTCAGATTCCTGGAAGTAGTCATCATTAAATTTTCTTCCAAATATGAGGCCTCAATTTTCTTCAGTTTATCATGGTTGAGAAAAAAGAATTTCAATTCTGTTACTGGCGATTTCGATGTTGGTTTAAATTGTTTTATCAGAAGGTTGCTGTGGCTGTCATCAATTTCACTTATTTGATAAACATCTTTAAAGGAGGGCTTATTGATTGCATCCAATTGTATAAAAGCATCCAACTCATACTTCCATTGATCGAAATCAGGAACAAATGCAGCCGAATCTTTTTTTCCATTCATCATTGTTTTCTTATCCACTTTTAATTTTGAAGTCGAAAGAAGTTGAGTTTGCTTTTGGATCAAACTATCGAAATCAAAGTACGGTTTATCGTAAACTAGATTTTTTTTGCCGCACTAAATGAAAATTGCACCCGCAATGAAAATAAAAAAGAAGAGTCTCATTATTTTCAAATCAAAACGTTACCCGTCATTTCCTTAGGAATAGGAACTCCCATCAGTGTAAGAATAGTTGGTGCAAGGTCTCCGAGCTTTCCATCTTTAATAGATCCTTTGAAATCATCGTCAACTAAAATGCATGGCACCAAATTCGTAGTATGTGCTGTATTGGGCGTACCATCATCATTGATCATCATATCAGCATTTCCATGGTCAGCGATAATTATTGTTGCGTAACCATTTTTGCGGGCTGCTTCAGTTACCGCCTCATTACACTGATCTACCGTTTCGCAAGCTTTTACTGCAGCTGAAAAAACTCCCGTATGTCCAACCATGTCAGGATTTGCAAAGTTGAGGCAAATAAAGTCTGCGCTTTTCTTTTCAAGTTCAGGAATGATTTTGTCCCGAATATCAAAAGCACTCATCTCTGGTTTTAAATCATAAGTTGCAACCTTGGGCGAAGGGCAGAGTATTCTCGACTCTCCTTCAAAATTTTCTTCACGTCCGCCAGAAAAAAAGAAAGTGACATGAGGATATTTTTCTGTTTCGGCAATTCTGATTTGTTTCTTCCCCGCTTTGGAAACAATTTCTCCGAGGGTATTATTTAAATTGTCTTTATCAAAAATTACTTTCACATCATTGAAAGTGTCATCATAGTTCGTCAGCGTAACATAGTACAGTTTCATTTTATACATGTTCTGCTCATGAAAATCTTGCTGCGTAAGGACCATCGTAATTTCACGGCCGCGGTCGGTTCGGAAATTAAAACAAATTACAACGTCACCTTCTTTTATAGTCGACAGTGGATTTCCATTTGAATCCGTAATCACAATCGGTTTTATAAATTCATCGGTAACACCTTCATCATACGATTTTTGAATTGCTGCTTTCGCATCAGTAAACTTTTCGCCAGTTCCGTGCACCAATAAATCGTAAGCCAACTTCACGCGCTCCCATCTTTTGTCGCGATCCATCGCAAAATATCTTCCTACAATACTTGCCAGTTTCCCTGATGTTTTACTCAAATGATTTTGCAAATCAGAGATGAAAGCCAACCCACTTTTTGGATCTGTGTCGCGGCCATCAGTAAATGCATGCACAAAAAGATTTTTCACGTTTTCATTGTGAGCTATAGTACATATTCCTTTCAAATGATTGATATGAGAATGCACGCCACCGTCAGAAACCAATCCAATCAAATGAACAGATTTGTTGTTTTCTTTTGCATGTCGAAATGCTTTGAGCAGAACCTCGTTTTTGTCAAGCTCTTTTTCTTCGACAGCTTTGTTGATGCGCACCAAATCTTGGTATACGACTCGGCCTGCGCCAATATTCATATGGCCAACCTCACTATTTCCCATTTGGCCATCAGGCAAACCCACAGCCAGCCCAGACGCCTGTAATTTGCTGTGCGTATATTTTTTATAAAGCGAATTGATGTACGGAGTTTTAGCCGCATCTATGGCGGAAACCTTTGCATTTTTTGCGATTCCCCAGCCATCGAGAATCATCAGTAGTACTTTCTTGTTCATGGAATAAAAATTGGAGAGTAAATATAAGTTCAACAGGAATAAACGGCTATGAGTTCACATCAAAAGCCATCATCCTCTTTTTTCTTTTCTTCTTTCTTTGCTGGTTCTTTCTTTTGCGCTGATGTGCCTGAAGCCAATTCATAAGGTGCTTCTAGTCCATAATAAGTTAAACGGTATTTATTGATCCAGGCTAGCGTCTCTTCATCTGTACCCGGAATGAAAACTAGCTCACCCACTTTTGCTTTGCTTGCGTTAGTCTTTTTGGCAATCATATCATTAAACAATTGATTCGATGAATGAACCATCAAACGATTGTCTTCATAGCCAAAATAATACCATGACTCTGGCGATGCTTTGAAAAATACATGGAACACTGGCGAACCATCTTCATTTTTTCGAATCTCCATAAATCCTTCGAAGCCACCATTGATATCCGTTCGTCCAATATTGCTGATTCCAATGGCTCCTTCATTATAAAATGCTTTTTGCTTCTGAGACCATTTCAAATTCACATTTGAGAAAACAATTGGCACTCCGAATTGAGGAATAGTTGAAAGCGAAGTATATGCTTGCTGTGATTTTTGTTCGTAGTCTTTGGCGATTTTCTCGCCTACAAGATTCGCAATTTTGTAAAGCAATTCGGTTTGATCCCCCAATCCTTCGCCTGCACCTTCATTTTTGATCACATCTTGTAAGTTAACCGCCATCATCTGATAAGCCGCTGAAGGGATATTCATGTCGGCCAAAATGAGGGCGTTCATTTTAATTTCGTTTGTCTCCAGGTTTCCGTTACCAAGAGCACTTGAAGTCAAACTGAAATCTTTAGTTGGCTTAAAGAAATTAACTGGCCCTTCAAATCGAACGTCTCGTTTGTCTTCGTTGTAGTTGAAAACTTTGCCAGAAAGTTTCTGGCCTGCAGCTTTCTGTCTGTCTTCAATTTTGAATTCATTACTTTCTTTGTCAAAGAACAATGAGCCACTCGCCAAAAAGAAGTCTTCATCATTTTCATCCTTCTTATCAAATACAAATGTGATGTACAAACTATTGTCGGTAGCGAAATGCAAACCCGCCTCAACTTTTCGTCCAGCTTCAGTTACTGAGTTATCAAAATCGAGGTAAATATCTTTTTCGTCACCACTTTGATTGTACACGATCCACGTGTCGTAATTTTTGATTTTCCTTAAATCAAGTTTGACAAAACCTTTCAATTGCAACGCTGGGCGAGTGGCATACATCACCATATCGCCCTTATAAAAAATACGGGGGGCGATGTGAAGTTTTTCTTGGTCTGTCACTGCACCGTTCGCAACAGTTTGTTGCGCAGCTATTACTTTACTCTTTTTCTTTTTTCCATCGTCAGGTGCAATTGGCTCTAAATGGAAATCAGTCATTTTTATATTGAATGTATCATTCGCGGCATTGACATACTGATAGGTTGCATAACCAGAAAATTCTTTACGCGAAACAATATCAACAACACCTTGTGTGAGGCGGTGATATCCGTTGAGTGTATCGAGAACAATCACCGTATTTTTTAGCTGACCGATCTTTGCATTTTCCAAGATTAGCACCTCATTATTTTCAGGAGTGATTTTAGCATCAGCAACAATAATGTATGGAATGCCTTTTACTTTCAATTGTTGTAACTGAATATCATACTCCGCTTTTTCTGCGTTGAAGCGGAGTGAATCCAAATCTTTTCGTGTGGTGTCAGAAGTACGAGTTCTCGATAGGCACGTTAGGCGCTTTGGTCATTGTGATTTTTTGAGTACTCAAATCCCCAACGCGCTTCTGTAATTGAAGTTTTGAATTGCGCATATGGAAAATCAATAGCCGCAACGCCTTCTATTTCTGGGCTTATGGTCGCGTAGTTTTGGTCCAAGTGGAATTTTAATCTCACATCATTTCCAGCAAGAGCAGGCTTATCGGGATTTCCAGTCTTCACTTGGAAGCGAGCATGGCGTGCGCCAAAATCTTTTGAAGAAAAAGTTAAGTCACGGCTCAACACATCAGATCCTCGAGTGCTAATCCGTCCGCTACCCGTGACTCCCTTTTTTGAGACAACTAAGTTCCCATTAAGCGTTGCCGTTTTTTGATACAGTGAAAAAGGATCTTTCAAATTCTTAACTCTGAATTTGTCTTGCTTAGGGAACCATTTCATCTGATAATCGGTGAAAGTCACTTGAGGAAAATTCGACATTGCCAATTTGTGCTTCTTTGATCTCTCCCACTTTCCCCTTCGCTATTACAGAATCGGGATAGAAAACAAAGTCTGGAGATTCAACATGAGCTGCCAAGTAATCGATACTTCCAGAGGAACGGATACCAGCGTTATCAAGACTGATTCCTCCGTAAAGTTTCCCTTCACCTTTGTACAAATTATAACCGTCTGTGGGCACTGAATGTGTAAAACCCATCGACTTGTCTGGCATTGTGTGTAGTTTCTCTTTGAAACTGGGGAACATTCCTCCGGAAACAAAAGTCCCTTCAAAATTGATCGAAGCCGGATCGGCATCATTCAAGCTGTCCAACTTAAAAGGAGGTACGACAAAATACACCGATCGATCATAGGCACCGTTGAGTACGTCCTTTCGATCAAAATAAATTGAACCACCCGCACTCGCATCAAGGCGAGGGAAGTGAGCATACTTGATTCTTCCGATTTGTTGTCGGGCATATTTATGTAAAGTGTTCCAGAAGTTTTGCTTGCTGATGTCTGAAGACCGGCCTCAGCGATAGCAGTTGAGTCGGAACCCACCATTGAGTTGTTCACTCTTTTTCTAACGCCATTTTTATCTGTGATGTAAAACCGGATTGAGTCGATGTGTTTAAGATTTACAAAGAAGCTGTCGTAATTGAAAAGAAAATCCTTTCCCGTAATTTCAAAATTACCCGCGTTGATCGTTCCTTTGAATTCAATACCACGATCGTGCTTGAACAAAATATTGCTGCTGTCGGGTTTTATTTCCACGTTGAGTGAATCACTCACTTTAAATTCTTCGACACCTCGCAAAATCATCTCGTTCTTTCTGAGATTAATGGTAGCGTTGGCAACTGTGTCTGCGAAAGAATGGATTTTCAAATTGTCATAATCGACCTTGCCTTTGTACGATTCGAGGAAGTGCATGGCTTTATCTTTCACATGGACTTTCCCCAACTTTGCATCATACTCAATCATTCCTTTTTGAGAAAGGAAATCGGCTGCCATGCGAATTGCTGCAACTGAAGTTTTGGGATCAACTAATTCATAGACTGAAAAATCCTGAGTTCCATTGCGTGCAGCATAATTCACAAAAACAACCAGCGGATTAAAATCAAAATGACCTTTCAGCAAACGAAAATCTTCTGGGTCATAAAAGTCTTTCGACTCAATTACAAGTGGCGCCACGCGACCACTACCATTCATGAACACGTCAAGACTATCTGATTTCAGATTCCACACAATTCCATCCGCATCAAAGTCAATTCCAAAATAGGAAGCTGAAAATGGAGCTCTTCGTAATTGCGTTTTGTCTTTTGTTAGCGTGAGTCTTTCTTTCTTGCCAAGCTCATAACGCATCTGCATTGAAGGATGTGTAATTGAATCCGCTCCTTGATAGATTGTCATTCGAGCGCTATTAGCGATAACAATCGAATCCTTAAAAACAAGTGATGGAGAAACCGCTTTAAATTTCTTGTCTGATTCACCTAGCACTTCAAGTGTTGCTGGTTTTCCCCCAACCGAGTTACTGGTAATCTGAGTTCCTTCCAGCCCAAAACCACCTTCGTATTTAATTTTTTCTGAAGAAAGTCCGAGGATGGTTATGTTATTTTCATACGATTTAAATCTCGGGAAGACAGATTTTTTCTTTTGATGTTTGATGCTTCTGAATTCAAAGACACCAGAAGTTTTTCCGGCCAATCGACCAGTATATGTAAGTCTACCTTGACCCGCAAAAATCGAAGCTTGAGTCGTTTTGAAATTGTATTTATTGAATTCGTAAAAAACAGAATCTGCCCTTAAGCCTGCTGGCGACCAATCAAATTTGCCACCATCGCCAACAAATATTCTATCGCGAAGAGAGAAAATCCCTTTTGTGTTTTTTAAGAAAGCTGAATCATAGGGTGTAATAAAATTCAGCGTTACACTATTAAAAATAATCGCTGGTCCGAGCACTTCAGGCTGCGCAATTGGCTTTTGCCATTGGGGCAATGTGGCCGCGATGGAGTCTGCTTTCGGATCATAAACCACAGCAGTCGTATCTGGCGCTTTGGGTGTGAGGTATTCAAAAGTATAATCGCCATCAGCAATTTTTAAGCGAAAATATCTTTCGTAGTTGAGAGCATGGTATTGAAAAAAGTCACGAGTCTGGTGAAGAAAAATGTTTACCTGATTGAGATTATCTTTTTCAATTGACTTACCTAATACACTAAGAAAATCTGTCAGTTTTGTGGCATCCATTTTTTCAACATCAAGAGCTGAAACTATGGCACCATAATAATTGACAAAATAAGGTTGCACACGATAACCCTTTTTCTTCATGAGCTTGACCTGCTTTCTGATCATGGTCTGTTGGTCGGGAGAGAAATTGATCCAAAGACCACTAAAAGAAGCTGCAATAGAAGCCGCTTCGATGCCGCGGGTATTCTCCAAAACAATCCTGACACTGTCCTGAAAACTTAGCGACATAGTAGGCTGAGTCTGGGCATAGCCTAATTGGCACCCAACCGACCATATCAAAAAATATAAAAGGCTTTTTTTCACGAAAACAATGGCATGAAAGTTCGGAAATAATTGGCGAAAGTTCTAATAAACAAAGGTGCTAAAAGGAGAACGAACGCTATTGACCTTTATTTCTTTTGAAGGATAAGGCAAGCCCATGATTCTCGGTTATCTCGGTTTACTTCAGTAAGGCCAAATTTGCTTGCCTCACTTTTAAGATCATCGATGTCGTTCTCATAAAAACCACTTAGTAACAGATAGCCGCCAGGCAGCAAGTAATCTGAATAGCTTTTCATTTCCAAAAGCAAAATATTCTTGTTGATATTGGCCAAGATTACATGAAATGAAGAATCAAAAGTCAAGTCAGCTATTTTTCCTTGTCGAATGTTGATGTTTTCACAATGGTTGATTTGTGCGTTCTCTTTTCCGTTCACCACACTCCATTCATCGATGTCAAATGCCTCAACAAATTTCGCTCCCAACTTTGACGCCATGATTGAAAGAATGGCCGTGCCGCATCCAGCATCCATCACTCTTTTATCTGTGTGATTTATATGCAATTGATTTTTCAACATTAAATATGTAGTCTGATGATGGCCCGTACCAAACGACATTTTTGGAGTGATAATAATTTCATACGGGAATTTTTTTTCGATTTTATGAAATTCCGCTCGCACGAGAATTTTGTCTTCAACAAAAATTGGTTCTACATTTTTCTCCCACTCCTCATTCCAATTTTGCTTTTGAATGCGGTCCTGGTAAAATAAAAGAGGAGAAACATGCTTGTATTTTTCTTTGATTAATTCAATAGATCCGACATCAAATTTTTCATTTTCAACATAGGCCTCAAAACCATTTTCAGTTTCCATGAAAGTGTCAAATCCTGCCTCAGCCACTTCAGCCATGAGTATCTCGGCAAACTCTAAATCACAAACAACCTGAAGGCGTGTGTAAAACATAAAATAATTATTAAGCAAATGTGACCATTTCAGATACGATTATCAAAATCTGAAATGTGCATTCGTCAAAACAAATTAACTTTGTCAAATGCTTTCGATTCAAACCTTTACTTTCAATCCTTTTTCAGAAAACACCTATGTGATTTCAGACGAAACGGGAGAGGCTGTGATTATTGATCCGGGATGTTACACACGTGAAGAACAACGTGAGCTTAGCGACTATGTTGAAAGTGAGAGATTAAAAATCAAATTCATTCTTGCCACTCACAGCCACATTGATCATGTTCTCGGGAACGATTTCGCAAAGGATAAATTCAAAGCGCCACTACTAGTTCATAAACTTGATGAGCCGCAACTTCGGGCTGTAAAAAATTATGCGCCTCTTTATGGCTTTGATGCATATCGCGAAGGACTGCCCGACAGATTGATTACGGAAGAAGACACCATCCAATTTGGTAACACCAACTGGAAAATTCTTTTCCTGCCAGGTCATGCCCCGGGTCATGTTGGGTATTACAATGAAAATGAAAAAGTGATTTTCAGTGGAGACGTTCTTTTCGCTGGAAGTGTAGGCCGAACCGATTTACCCGGAGGAAATTTTGAAACGTTAATCGAAAGCATCCACAAAAAAATGTTCGCTCTTCCTGATGAAGTCATAGTGTATCCTGGCCATGGACCAACAACTACAATTGGCAAAGAAAAAATCTCAAATCCTTTTTGTGCTTTAAGTTTGATCCGATGAAAAAACACATTCCAAACGCGCTTACATGCGGAAACCTTTTATGCGGCTGTGTGGGTATTGTTTTTTGCTTAGAGAACAAAAATCTACCAATCGCTTATTTCATTTGGGCCGCAGGTGTATTTGATTTTTTTGACGGATTTGCTGCTCGTGCCCTTAAGGTGACTTCCCCTATCGGCAAAGAGCTAGATTCACTTGCTGATATGGTTAGCTTCGGTATCCTGCCATCACTAGTAATGTACAAAATGATCGAAGCAACAACTGATAACGTTTACTTACCATATGTTGCTTTTGCCATTGCGGTATGTTCAGCTTTGCGATTAGCCATTTTCAATATTGATGAAACTCAAAGAGATTCTTTCAAAGGTCTAAACACTCCGGCCAATTCAATATTTATTACTTCACTCCCATTTTTGACGGGAGCGCTCAGTGAATTTGTCCATCAAACTTGGGTGTTAATTTCCATTGCAATCGTGTTTTCGCTCCTTCTGGTTTCTCGAATCGATATCATCGCATTTAAGTTCAAAAACTTTTCGTGGGCCGACAACAAATTGCGATTTACTTTTTTGATCTGTGCAGTATTACTGCTGATACTTTTGGGGAAACCAGCAGTGTCGCTAATCATACTAACCTACATCGCATTTTCGTTGATAGGTAAAGTACTCCAACTGAAGGGATAATTTTTACTTTACTCCGTGAAAATAAAAAGCCAACTGCTTATTTTTTTTGTTTTTTCGTTTGCCAAAATCTTTGGTCAATCGTCTGTATTAAGCAATGGCGTGTGGTATAAATTTTCAGTTGCCAATGATGGTATTTACAAAATTGACTATTCGCTTTTGCAGACAGCTGGAATTGCCCCCTCTCAAATCAATCCGAAAAATATAAGAATATACACTGGGCAACAGGGAATGCTTCCCCAACCCAATAATGCGGCTCGTATTTCAGACTTAGTTGAAATTCCAATTCAAGTTAGTGGGGAAACTGATGGAAAATTTAACAACACGGACTTCATACTTTTCTATGGTCAAGGACCAGACGTTTCCAATTATAATGTCAAGAGCAGTTCATTTTATTATCAAAATAATTTATTCTCTGACAAAAATTTTTACTTCCTCACAGTTTCGTCATCACAAGGAAAAAGAATTCCTGATCTTCAAAGTGTTTCTGGGAACTATCCAGTGATCACACAGTTTGATGACTTCGCTTATTATGAAACGGATAAATACAATCTACTTCATTCAGGAAGACAATGGTTCGGTGAGCAATTTGACCAACTTCTCACACTAACCATTCAATTTGACCTTCCAGGAATTGTACCGAATTCAACAATAAAAATGGTGAGTCAAGTAATGGCACAGTCGCTTTCAGACTGTTCTTTCGATTTGAAATTTAATAGCAAGGAAATAACCAATCAGGCTGTCGCTCATATCCCAAACACACAGTACGATATTAAAGGCAGAGTGAGGGTCGATACGATTTCTTTCAACGAGAGTTTAGTAAATGGCTCAACTCAATCAGCTCAACAAGTTTTCTATCAATTCAACCGTGGAACAACTGGACTTTCCGTTGGGTATTTGGACTACTTCATTTTCAGTACGAAGCGAAAATTGTCTTTATATAACGGACAAACATTTTTCACTTCATCCGAAAGTGCTTCAAATCCCATTTCAACTTTTCAAATCAATTCCGTACCTCAAAAAAATTTGGTTTGGGAAATCACCAATCCATTCTCAGTGAAAAATCAAATTGGTCAATTGAACAGTGGAGTGTTCAGTTTTTCAGTCAATACTGATTCCCTCAAAAAATTTATTGTAGTTGATTTATCAAAAGTTACAAAACCAGCATTCGAAGCGAAAGTCGCTAATCAAAACCTGCATTCAATAACTGCTGCCGACTTGATTATTATTTCTCATCCAACCTTAGTTACTCAAGCCACACGTTTAGCTGGCCATCGCCAATCTCATGATCAATTCTCAGTAACAACAGTAACGACCGATCAGGTCTTCAATGAATACTCCAGTGGAAAGCAGGACTTCAGCGCTATTCGTGATTTTGCGAGAGATGTCTATAAAAAATCAAATGGTCAGTTGAAATATGTCATCCTGTTTGGTCGCGGTTCTTACGATTACAAGAATCGTCTGTACAACAATGTGAACCTTGTTCCTATTTATGAGTCCTACAATTCCCTTGACCCACTTGCCTCTTACTCTTCAGATGACTATTTCGGATTTCTGCAAGACAATGAAGGAGCATGGACAGAAAATCCTGCGGTAAATTATTCGATGGATATTGGCGTAGGAAGATTGCCAGCAAAGAATTTAGACGATGCTACCGCAATTGTTGATAAGTTGATCGATTATGATACCAACCCTGATCGATTCGGTGAATGGCGAAAAGAATTTCTATTTGTTGCCGATGATGGTGATTATGATTTGCATGAAGATGAATCCAATCAATGGGCAGACAACGTTGAACAAAACCACAATGAATTTAACACACAGAAACTTTTTCTTGATTCATACAAACAAATCACAAAGCCTACTGGGCAATTTAGTCCTGATGCGACAAAGGCTTTTGATTTAGCCGTAAGAAAAGGAAAGGTTCTCGTGAACTATACCGGCCACGGTTCCGAGCAAGTATGGGCGCAAGAACAAATTCTCACACCGGATCTAGTACGAAGTTTAGATAATGGTCCAATGTATCCATTATTCATAACGGCTACTTGTGAATTCGGAAGGAATGATGATCCGCAAATAATATCGTCTGCAGAATTATTGCTTCTTCAAAAAAATGGAGGTGGAATTGCTACAGTCTCTACTTCACGTTTAGTAAATTCGATTTCAAATTTTCAACTGAACCAAGCCCTTTATCAAGCAATCTTTACAAAAACAAGCAACCGGTTCAGAAGACTGGGCGACATTACAAAAGACACGAAAAACAATAGCTTCAGTGACGTGTCTAATAGAAATTTTTCTTTACTGGGAGATCCTTCTATGAAATTGGCTTTCCCTGATAATCAAGTTATAACTACTCAGATAAAAACGTCAACCAATAGTGATACTATCAAAGCATTATCACAAGTAATCATCAATGGTGAAATCCAAAGTAACGGTAGCAAGCTTGCTAACTTTAACGGCAACGCCATCGTAAAACTTTACGATAAAAAAATAACGCTTACAACACTTGGAGACCCACAAGAAACCATTACTCCACCATCTCCTCCTTATCAATACACTGATCGCCCTAATAAATTATTTGAAGGATCTGTTTCTGTAACCAATGGAAGCTTTCAAATTGATTTCACAATGCCAAGCGACATTGAGCCAAATTTTGGAAATGGAAATAAGTCTTTATGCCTTTGACAATGGAGGCACGGAAGCAACTGGGTCTTCTACTAATTTTGCTGTTGGCGGTATCGAGCCAAATCCTGCGCCCGATACCACACCGCCCAATGTTCGGCTTTTCCTAAGCGATACTACTTTTATTAACGGAGGAACTATCGGACCAAATACTAAACTCGTTGCATTGCTCTCAGACAAGAGCGGAATAAATGTTTCCACTATAAATCCTCAAAACAATATTGTAGCCACATTAGACAATAAATGGTCGTATGTTTTGAATGATTACTATCAAGCTAATCAAAACAATTTCCAAAAAGGAAGGATTTCCTATCCGCTTGATACCTTGAAAAAAGGAATGCATCAGCTTACACTTCGGGCTTCGGATAATTATAACAATCAAGCTTCGGTTACTATATCTTTCATTGTTACCGATGGTACAGGAATCACAATTGGTGAATTCGTTAATTATCCTAACCCATTTAATCCCAATAGTCAATCCACCACCTTTCAATTCACCCACACTAGGGCAGGGGAAGACATTGAAGCGAACTTGACAATTTATGAGCTTACAGGAAGACCAATCCGAAGTATTGATTACAGCGTGACTGCCAGCGACTATCAGGTTGATCTTACCCGATGGAATGGCGAAAATGACCAAGGAATAAAATTAGGGGCTGGCATATACGTAGCTAGGCTGACTGTTCGTTCCCAAGATGGCTCACAAAATCAAAGAGCCACTAAACTTATTATACTGAATTGATTACCTTTAAAGCCCAAAGTACTCTATGAAGAAAAGTCTATTTATTGGTTTTTTAGCTAGTACCTGTTTAGTTCAAGTTGGGTTGGCTCAAAATGGAACGGGGACAATTATTGGCCAGGATACTACAAATAATATTATAACAACAGCAGTCCCATTTCTAACAATCACTCCAGATTCAAGAGCTGCAGGTATGGGAGATGTGGGAGTTGCCACCTCTGCCGATGCAAATTCTAGCTGCTGGAACCCCGGAAAACTTGTTTTCGTTGATAAGGGCTATGGCTTTTCGACCTCTTACACGCCTTGGCTTGCGAAGATCGTTAATGACATGAAGCTGCTGTATCTCACTGGTTTTTATAAAATAGATAGAGAACAAACAGTGTCCGCTTCACTCAAATACTTTGACATGGGTGACATTCAATTTAGAACTGATCAGAATATCGAAAATGGACGATATAACCCGAGAGAATATGCAGTCGATGTTACCTACTCAAGATTATTGACCGAACATTTTGGACTAGGAGGAAGTTTGAGATATATCCGCTCAAATCTAACTGGAGCATTTTCATCAACTTTCGATGCGAGACCAGGTAATTCGGTTGCTGTAGATTTAGGCGCTTACTATACCAAGCAATTTGAATCTCGTAATGCTTCACTTTCATTGGGAGCTTCTATAACCAATCTCGGTTCTAAGATGACTTACACAAGTGCTGCAAACAAAAACTTTATACCCACCAACCTTAGAATAGGTGGAGCATATAAAACCCAACTTGATGCATTCAATAGTCTGACTTTTGCAATGGACTTTAATAAGCTCATGGTACCAAGTCCGGGCCCAGGAAGTACAACCAAACCCTTATTGAATGGTGTCTTCGGATCATTCTCAGACTCTCGCAACGGATTATCTGGCGAGCTGAAAGAAATTACAGTTTCTTCTGGAATGGAGTATTGGTATAGAGAATTTTTCGCTGCGCGACTAGGTTATTTTTATGAAGCTAAAGACACGGGAAATAGAAAATATTTAACTGCTGGAGTTGGCTTTCGCTATGAATCAGCAACTCGAGATATCTTCGGTCTTGATGTTGCATATATGGTCCCAACTACAATTGGCCAAAATGCTTTGGCAGAAACAATTCGATTCACTTTGTTTTACATCCTTCCTGTTAAAGAAACTAAGCAAAACGAATCCTCAGTTGATTGATGCTTGACCGAACCTTAGCTCCGGCATTTCATCAAGATTTTTCTTTTGATCTACCCAAACCCGAGGTAATAAAATTAACCAATGGTTTAACGCTTGATTTTCTGCCAGGACTTCAGCAAAATGTTTTTAAACTAGAAATCATATTCAGAGCAGGAAAATGGTATGAACCAAAACTGGGTGTAGCCCACTTTACTGCTTTAATGCTTGATAAAGGCACTAAAGAGAAATCATCTAAAAAAATTGCCCAACTGTTTGATTTTTATGGCGCTCAAATAGAAATCTCTGCTGGTTATGACTTCACCTCCGTTGCTGTACTCGGTTTAGTTAAGTACTTCAAAGAGACCTTCATGATATTTCACGAAATACTCTCCGAAAGTATTTTTCCAGAAGATGAACTGGATTTACAAAAAGAAATATTCATCCAAAATTTGAGAATCAACAACGAGAAGAACAGTGTTGTCGCCTCTAAATTGATTCGCAAGAATATTTTCGGCTCATCTCATCCTTATGGAAGTTCAATTGAAGAAGCAGATGTTTCCCAAATAAGCCCTGAAAACTTACTTAATTATTGGGCCTCCTTTTTTTCACCGCACAAAATATTTTTAATCGGAAATTTTAATCCGGCTGAAATCAAGTGGATCTCCGAGAATTCGAATCTTCCCTTAAACAATTCTCCGATTGATAAAATTGTCTCCTCAAAACCTGAAGATCATTTCCAAAGGATGCAAAAAGCTGAAAGCGTACAATGCAGCATTAGATTGGGAATGAAAACTATCAAATAGAAATCACGAAGACTATTTCTCTTTAATACTTCTAAATCATATCCTCGGAGGCTTCTTTGGCTCTAGGTTGATGAAGAACATTCGCGAAGAAAAAGGTCTAACGTATGGAATCAGTTCTTCGATCAATCCATTACAAAAAGAAAGTATATTCTTAATTGGTGCTGATGTTGGTAAAGACAAACTCGAATCGGCACAATCGGAAATAAGTAAAGAGATAAAAACCCTTGCTGATATTGCAGTTCCAAAAGATGAGCTTGAGATTGCAAAAAATCATTTCTTGGGAAGTCTACAATTGGAAGTTGCTAATCCCTTTTCTTCTTTAGAAAAATTGAAAAACATTAGCCTTAATAATCTTCACGATCAATACTACAACAATCTCTTCCAATCAATAAAAAAAGAAGAGCCAGAACATCTCAGACAGATCGGAGAAAAATATTTCTTAGCTCCATTATTTGAAGTTATTGTTGGCTAATCCACTCACTTTAGTTTGTATCTCGCAATTCCTTCATCTCAGATCTAAACTGGCTTTTGGCGGAGCTCTTTCACCCTTCTCAATCAACAATCCAAACTCGGTGCCGATAACAAGCGCATAGTTTTCATGCATCCGAAATCGACCAACGGAGTCTTAACAGAGCTTTGCGAAGAGATAAGTTGAGCTGTTTTTGGCGTCCTGCCGCGAGGCGCGCCACCGGGCTGTGCGCTTCAAGTCCGGCCACACACATGCCCACACGCTGCGGGCTTTCCGCTCCCATCCCTGGCCGGGTGCAGCCCCCGTAAGTAAACCTGTCTGCAAAAGGATAAGCGTGTTGGGCCTGCCACAAAAAAAGGAAGGCCCCTGCATTCCTGCAGGGGCCTTGTTCATAAAGTCAGGCAACGACTTACTCTCCCGGGTCTTACCCTAGTACCATCAGCGCTGGTGGTCTTAACTTCTCTGTTCGGAATGGGAAGAGGTGGTCCCCACCGCCATAGTCGCCTTAAGCCCTTTCGGGACACGTGTCCCGGTCATGTCGTCAACACACCGGAGAAAAAGAATGGTTCAGCAGCAGAAGCAAAGTTGTGCAACGAGCACACGGATGAAATTGTTTGATTCGAAGCGTTCGGGCCATTAGTACCGCTCGGCTTTGCCATTGCTGGCTTTATACCTGCGGCCTATCAACGTCATCGTCTCTGACGGCCCTTCATGGAAGCCTCATCTCGGGGCGGGTTTCGCGCTTAGATGCTTTCAGCGCTTATCCGCTCCCGACATAGCTACCCGGCTGTGCAGCTGGCGCTACAACCGGTACACCAGCGGTCGGTCCAACCCGGTCCTCTCGTACTAAGGTCAGGACCCCTCAAGCTTCCCACGCCCATCACAGATAGGGACCGAACTGTCTCACGACGTTCTGAACCCAGCTCGCGTGCCACTTTAATGGGCGAACAGCCCAACCCTTGGGACCTTCTCCAGCCCCAGGATGTGACGAGCCGACATCGAGGTGCCAAACCTCCCCGTCGATATGAGCTCTTGGGGGAGATCAGCCTGTTATCCCCAGCGTACCTTTTATCCTTTGAGCGATGGCCCTTCCATACAGAACCACCGGATCACTATATCCTGCTTTCGCACCAGCTCGACCCGTCGGTCTCACTGTCAAGCATGCTTGTGCTATTGCACTCCACGTACGGTTACCAAGCGTACTGAGCATACCTTTGAAAGCCTCCGATACACTTTCGGAGGCGACCACCCCAGTCAAACTACCCACCACACAATGTCTCACTCTCGTGATTAGGCATCAAGAAAATAAAGGGCGGTATTTCACCGTTGGCTCCCCGGAACCTAGCGGCCCCGGATCAAAGCCTCCCGCCTATCCTACACATCATCCTCCCAATGCCAATGTGAAGCTATAGTAAAGGTGCATGGGGTCTTTCCGTCCCGTGACGGGTACACGGCATCTTCACCGTGACTACAATTTCACCGAGCTCATGGCTGAGACAGCGCCCAGATCGTTACACCATTCGTGCAGGTCGGAACTTACCCGACAAGGAATTTCGCTACCTTAGGACCGTTATAGTTACGGCCGCCGTTTACTGGGGCTTCAGTTCAGCGCTTCGCATTGCTGCTAACGCCCCCCCTTAACCTTCCAGCACCGGGCAGGTGTCAGGCCTTATACTTCATCTTTCGATTTCGCAAAGCCATGTGTTTTTGTTAAACAGTCGCCTGGGCCATTTCTCTGCGGCCATCATTGCTGATGGCTCCCCTTCTCCCGAAGTTACAGGGTTATTTTGCCGAGTTCCTTAGCCATGGATCACTCGAGCACCTTAGGATCCTCTCCTTGACTACCTGTGTCGGTTTGCGGTACAGGTACCATAACCATGTGCTTAGAAGGTTTTCTCGGAAGTCTGCTTACGCTCTCTATCACTTCGGCCGGAGCCTCCGTGTACTGTTGGGTTTCAGCATCCCCTGCGGATTTGCCTGCAGGGGATATACCTACGCCTTTCAACGCCCTATTCCGTCAGGGCGCGGAGCTGTCACTCCTCCTTCGCTTCATCGCTGGTTACGGCAGTACGGGAATGTTGACCCGTTGTCCATCGACTACGCCTTTCGGCTTTGTCTTAGGCCCTGACTTACCCGCGGCTGATTGACATTGCCGCGGAAACCTTAGTCTATCGGTGGGCAGGGTTCTCACCTGCCTTATCGTTACTTATGCCTACATTTGCTTTTCCAACCTCTCCACCTCCGGGTTATCCCTCGGCTTCCCCGATGTTGGAATGCTCCCCTACCACTGCATTGCTGCAATCCTGA
>JASGIR010000033.1:25000-44058 GCA_049840975.1 Cyclobacteriaceae bacterium
ACGATGATGCGGTTAAATAAATTACTTTTTTATAGCCTCCTCTTCAGATTTAATGATCTGAAAAATGGAGTTAAGTTTGGTTATGATCAGCAGTTTTTTGACATTCTCTGAAGGGTTCATCAAAAAAACTTCTCCGCCCTTATTGCGAAATTTTGTAAGTATGGTGATCAACACTCCGATGCCACTACTGTTAATATAGCGCAGGCTTGAAATATCTATTATACACGTAAGTACTGCATGACTCATTGCATCATTAACTGCAGCGACCAACTGAGTTCCGTTATCTTCTCCAATTAGATCACCACTGATGTGTAGAATTAACGTGTTGTTTTTAATTTCTTGAGCAAAATTCATAGAGGGTCTTAAGCCGACAAATATAGTCGGTTTTAAGATTGGGAAGAGAACAAATTAATTCGAATCAAATGCTTTTTTCGGTCGCTTCAATTGTGAAGTCTAGGTCCTTGTAGGTCAAAGCCTCTGACAAAAACCATGTCTCGAATGGGGAAGGCGGGAGGTAAACCCCATTCTTAAGCATGCCATGAAAATATTTTTTGAAAGTCTCATTATTTCCAGCAGTCGCTGATTTAAAATCAACAACCTCGTTCTCGCAAAAATGAACACTTATCATAGAACCGATTCGGTTGATGACGTAAGGCAAGCCTTTCTTATTTAAAACTTCCGCTAAACCTTTTTCAAGGTATTCTGTTTTTTTGTGCAATGAATTGTAGATTTCTACATTCTCATTTAATAAAGAAAGAGTTGTGTAGCCAGCAATCATGGCCAAAGGATTTCCAGACAAAGTCCCAGCTTGATAAACATCACCGAGTGGTGCGATCTTACTCATAATTTCTTTCTTCCCGCCAAATGCGCCAACTGGCAAGCCGCCACCAATTACTTTTCCAAAAGTGACAAGATCAGCTTGGATATCGAAGAGCTCTTGCGCACCTCCTCGAGACAAGCGAAATCCTGTCATTACTTCATCAAAAATCAGAACTGCTCCATATTTATTACAAAGATTTCTCAGGTGTTGTAGATAACCATGTTTAGGAATTACACAGCCCATGTTGCCTGGAACAGGCTCAACAATAATTGCTGCAATGTCGTTTCCATTTTCATGGAACAATCTTTCTACTTCTTCGAAATCATTGAACGATGCGACCAAAGTATCATCGACTACGGCAGAGGGAATTCCTGCATTCACTTTAATATTCAAGGTTGCGACTCCGCTCCCAGCTTTCTTCAAAAATGAATCGCTGTGCCCGTGATAGTGTCCTTCAAACTTGATAAACTTAGATCGATTAGTATAACCGCGTGCCAATCTTAAAGCTGACATACAAGCTTCTGTTCCTGAATTCACAAAACGAATCAAGTCAATGCCTGGAACCATTTGTGTGATCAACTTCGCTAACTGCGTTTCTTGTTCAGTTGGTGCGCCAAAAGAAACAGCTGTCGCTGCTTGTTCTTGCAAAGCAGATATTACTTTAGGATGGCTGTGACCCAAAATCATCGGGCCCCATGAATTAATGTAGTCTATATATTTATTTCCATCGACATCAAAAAGATAAGCGCCTTTGGCTGACTTCATAAAAACAGGAGTGCCTCCAACTTGTCTGAATGCGCGCACGGGTGAATTCACACCACCTGGAATGTATTGTTGTGCTTCTTCAAATAATTGCTCGCTTTTAGTCATTTCAATTTCAGGTTAACTATTTAGTATTCGCTTCAATCGTTACAGTCTAGCAAAATCTTTTGCAAAATAACTTACGATGATATCTGCGCCTGCTCTTCGAATGGCAGTGAGTGATTCAATCATTGTTGATTTTTCGTTGAGCCATCCGTTTGCTGCTGCTGCTTTGATCATAGCATATTCTCCAGACACTTGGTAAGCTGCTACTGGAACTTGCACATTATCTTTTACCCTGCGAATGATATCAAGATATGCACCAGCCGGTTTCACCATCACGATATCTGCTCCTTCTTCAACATCAAGTAACGTTTCTTTGATGGCCTCAGCACTGTTTCTAAAATCCATCTGATATGTTTTCTTATCGCCAAATCCTGGAGCGCTGTCAAGAGCATCGCGGAAGGGGCCATAAAAACTTGAAGCATACTTCGCGCTGTATGAAAGGATTCCAATTTTGGTAAAACCATTTTCATCAAGCTTTTTACGAATTGCCTTCACGCGTCCATCCATCATATCGGATGGAGCAACAAAGTCAGCACCCGCTTGGGCGTGAGAAAGAGACATAGCTGCTAAAACTTCAACTGTCGGATCATTCACAATTTCCTGTCCCGAAACAATTCCATCATGACCATAACTTGAATATGGATCAAGCGCTACATCTGTCATCACAATCATTTCGGAGTCTGTTTCTTTAACCACACGAACTGCACGTTGCATCAGGCCGTTAGGATTCAAAGCTTCTTTACCTTCATTGTCTTTTAAGTTATCTGGAACTTTTACAAACAATAACACCGATCGAAGACCTAATTTTTTTAGATCTAAAATTTCAGCTTTCAGCAAATCCAAACTCAATCGAAAATAATTTGGCATGGATGGAATTTCTTCTTTCACATTTGTACCCTCTACAATGAAAAGAGGCACGATGAAATTATCAACAGAAAGCGAAGTTTCTGAAACCATGTTGCGAATGCCGTTGCTTGCACGAAGCCTTCTATATCTTTTATTTAATTCCATATTTATAAGTTCTTTATCAAATCCACTGTTTTGGGTTCTTCAGCACATTAGTTAATTCTTCTTCTTTGGATCCACTGATTGGTTTGTCATCGTACTCAAAACGGACGCGAGGTGGAAGGCTCATCAAAATGCTTTCTGTTCTTCCGTTTGATTTCAAACCGAATATTGTACCACGATCATGTATCAAATTAAACTCAACGTATCTTCCTCTTCGCAGTTCTTGCCATTTGATTTGATCTTCGGTGAATGACAGATTTTTCCGTTTTTCAACAATTGGTAAGTAAGCTTTGTTGAATGCATTGCCACACGCTTGCGAAAACTCGAAAAGAAATTCTTCGCTTTGAATTTCGTTGGGTCTTAGGTAGTCATAAAAAATTCCGCCAACACCTCTTCGCTCATTACCTCGATGTGTGTTATTGAAATAATCATCGCACTGAAGTTTGAATTTTGGATAGAAGGATTTATCGAATTGATCACAAGCATTTTTAAACGTCTGATGAAAATAAATCGCATCTTCTTCAAACAAATAATAAGGAGTTAAGTCAGCTCCACCACCAAACCAACAGTCAATTTTACTTTTACTTTGATCGTACAATTCGAAATATCGAAAGTTAGCGTGCACCGTTGGAACCATTGGGCTTTTGGGGTGAATCACCAACGAAATACCCGTAGCAAAAAAATGTGAGCCCTGTGTTTTAAGTTGAGTAGCAAGTGCTGGTGTTACTTCACCAAACACAGCGGAACGGTTAACTCCTCCTTTTTCAAAAACATTTCCATTAGAAATTACGCGAGTCACGCCTCCTCCTCCACCTTCACGTTGCCAAACGTCTTCTTTGAATTTTTCTTTGCCATCGATCTGCTCTATCCCTTGACAAATGGAATTTTGGAGATCGGCAATAAATTTTTCGAATTGCTCTTTCATCCCCTAAAATTTTTTACCGTATTAACGAATATTTTCGCATTCTCAAATGGAGTTTGCGGCAGTACACCGTGTCCAAGATTTGCGATGTAATTTCCTTTTCCGAAATTCTTCAGCATTGTGATTGTTTCTTGTTCAACATTTTTTGCAGGACCAAGCAACGTAATTGGATCGAGGTTTCCTTGCACCACCGCATTACCAGCCATCTTCCGTCCAATTGAAGGCTCTATGTTCCAATCTAATCCTAAAGCTGAAGCTCCTGTCTTTTCAAGTTCTGGCAAAGCAAACCATGCGCCTTTCGCATAGAGAATCACAGGCACTTTCGGTTGAATCGCTTTTACAATCTTGTCTAAGTATGGAAGCGAGAATTTTCTGTAATCTGATGGAGAAAGTAATCCGCCCCATGAATCGAAAACCTGAATGGTGTCGACTCCAGCTGCTAACTGCATATTCAAATAGATAATGCTAGCCTCGGTAATTTTTTCGAGTAACGCTGAAGCTAATTCTGGATGCTGGTAACAAAACTGTTTTGCTTTGGCAAAATCTTTTGAGCCTTTGCCTTCAACCATATAACAGAGTAATGTCCATGGTGAACCACAGAAACCAATCAACGGGACTTCATTTTCAAGTGCAGCTTTAACAGCTTTAGTTGTCGGCAATGCGTAGGAAAGAGTTTCTTCAGTACTTAATGGACTCAACTTGTCGATTTGCTCTTTGGTGCGAACAGGATCGGCTATGATTGGTCCTTTGCCTTCCAGAATTTCAACATCGACACCAAGAGCTTGTGCAATTACGAGTATATCAGAAAACAAAATCGCGGCATCAACACCTACTTGCTTTACAGGCATCACTGTGATTTCAGCTGCGAGTTGTGGGTTGCGCACACGCTCAAAGAATGAATATTTTTCACGAAGCTTGATGTAATCTGGAAGATAACGTCCCGCTTGGCGCATAAACCAAACTGGAATGCGCTCCGTTTTTTCTTTTCTTAATGTTCGAAGTAGAAGATCGTTCTTTGGTGAGTTCAAAATTTAAAATTTAAGGTTCAAAGTATGGTGAAATTCCTCAAGCAATGTCTTGCTATCAGGAGTGGATGAAACAAAAGTGTTCGTGAGTCCTTTACTATTTAGGTAATCATTTGTCGTTGGGCCAATGCAAGCAAAAAGAGTTTGAGAAGAAAATTGATTGTGTTTTAATAAGCTTTCTCCTGATCTAGGACTGAAAATAAAAATCGCATCATAATTTATTTTCAGTTTGGGGAATGTCATTTCGCTTTTGTGAGTGACTACTTTAAAGATTTTCGTGGTCGAATTTTTTAATCCTTCTTCTAATTCAGGCCGATGATTAACTCCACAGAAATAAATCACACTTTGAAAATTCTGTTTCGCAAGATCAGAAGCCAATGATTTCATGTTCTCAAAACTCAGTACCGAAATTTTCCCGTCCAGTTTTTCAATTTCTTTTTTCATCCAGTCACCAACACAATAAATATGTTGAGGTGCTTCAGTTATAAATTTTTTAATTACTTCGAAAGAGTTCCTACTTGATACAATCCAAGCTTGAGTCTTTTCTGGGATTTTCTTCACATCGACAGAAGTTATCTTCAATGTTTCGACAACATCATAACTCCATCCCCATGATTTGATCAAATCAAGTTGTTCTTGTGGCAATGTTTTGGTCAAGAGAATCTTCATAGCGGAACATCATCAACATCACTTCCCGAAGTATTTCGATTCAACTTTCTAAATTCTTCCAAAATCAATTTTCCTTTTTGCGATCTACGAATTTCAGCTGCTGCTTCCTTTCCAATATTCTTCCAATCGTCCAGCGAATGTTTGCTTTCGGTGCTCAACTCCTGTTTTCCATCCAAACTAGAAATCATTCCATGAAAATGAATATGTTTTCCTTTAATTGTTGCTAGCGCGCTAATGGGAACTGAACATCCGCCTTCAAGGTGATAGAGAAAATCTCTCTCAATGCTTACTCTGATTTCCGATGCTTCGTGATTGATTTCTCTACACGCTTTGACAATACTTTCATCTGCACTTCTGCATACAATTGCAATTGCACCTTGTGCTGGGGCAGAAAGCATCCAATCCAAAACAGTGTAGTGTTTCGGTAACATTTTCAATCGCTCAAGTCCAGCTTTCGCGAAAACGATTCCATCCCAGCCTTCTTCTTCAAATTTTCTTAAACGTGTGCCTACATTTCCACGCACATTCACAATCTCGTGTGTAGGGTATCGCTTCAACCACTGACTCTTTCTTCGAATGCTACTCGTAGCGATCACTGCATTTTCTTTTGCTGAAGGGTCGAATCCTTCCTTGTGAACTAAAATATCATCATTACTTGCGCGCTCAAGCACCGCAGCAATCACCAATCCTTTTGGCAAAATCGTTGGCACATCTTTCAAGGAATGAACCGCTATATCAGCTTGATGATTTAACAAAGCGGAATCCAATTCTTTAGTAAACACACCTTGCACACCCATCGCGTAGATAGGTTTCACCAGGTCGATATCGCCCAATGTTTTAAGCGGAATAAGCTTGCATGGGTAGCCACGCTGTGTCAGGCTTGCCATCACAGCATTGGTCTGCCATAAAGCAAGCGAACTGTCGCGGGTAGCTATGCGTAGCACGTGCGATGACATGAGGATTATATTGTTCGTAAACTGCCGGTGATGAAGTTCTGCTTTTCCTGCGTTCTTGCCAATCAAAAAATTCTTGCGCTTTTGATTCAACAATTGCTTTCACCTTCGGGATTTCGGCAAGTCTTCTGTCTAGTGTGTCATTGACGGTTGCAGAAATCTGATCAACGTCAAAAACTTTTACTTCTTCAAAACTGTACACATCAGCGGCTACATTTCTTGGCATTGCCAAATCAAAAATATATTTCACCGCAGTTCCTTTAATTTGATTCAAGTGCAAAATCGGTTCTGCTACACCTGTTGCAATAATTACAATTTCGCTTTCGCGAACAGCTTCATTTAATGATGAGAATGGAATTGCTTTCAATTGATTTGCAGAGGCGATCTCATCCAACTTCTTTTCATCACGATTCACCAAAGTGATTTGCGCATCGGGTGTGTGCTGCAATAAATATTTCAAAGTGTTGTGGCCCATTTTTCCCAAGCCGACAACACAAATCTTCCTTAGATTTTCTCGCTCCATCACTTGCCTCACTTGCTGAACTACCGCGTAAGAAACTGAGACAGTACCATCGGAAAATGCAGTGGTGTTTTTTATAGTCTTCGAAACGAGAATCGCTTGATTCACGACTTTTTCTATATAACCGTTTGAACGGTCTAATTTTTTCGAAAGCTGAAACGCATTTCGAATTTGCCCGATGATTTCATAATCACCAGGAATTTGTGAATCTAAGCCCGAGGCTACCGTGAGCAAATGTTTGACAGCCTCATCGCCTTCTTTAATAAAGGTGTGCTCTTTTATCTCTTCTTGTGTAGCTCCACTCAAAGACTTCAGGAAAGAAAGAATCACATATTCACAAGGCGCAAATCCGTAAATCTCAGTTCTATTGCAAGTCGACAAAATCAGGTAATGCTCTAAACAAGGTGAAGATTGGCCATAAGTATCAGTAATCTGGGCAGTAGTAATAGAGTACTTGCTTCGCTGCTGCGTGTCCGTTTTATGAAAATTGACTCCTACTGCGTAGAACTTTTTGGCAAAACCCTGGTCAGATCCCTTCATTAAAATACCCTTAGACGGCAAAGATGACATTCGAAAATTTGACAAAATACCAGAATCTGGAAAAAAAATACCCATTTGTTGAAATTGGTAAAATCGATTCAAGTAACTTCGCCCGCTCATCAGAAATCATGACCGATATCAGTTTTTGTCGTGATTTTTGAGCATTCAAAAGTGAAAAAAATGGGCAAATCCGGAATTATTTTGATCAACCTAGGCTCGCCTAATAGCTATGAAGTAAAGGATGTCAAAAGCTATTTACGACAGTTTTTAATGGACGAGCGGGTGATTGACGCTCCTTATTTGGTTAGAAAAATGATTGTAGAGGGTTTTATCCTCCCTTTCCGACCCAAAAAATCTGCTCACGCTTATCAAACAGTTTGGATGAAAGAAGGTGCACCATTAAAAGTGCTTACTCAAAATTTCTCGGCAGCCTTGAAACCTCTTGTTGATTTGCCTCTCGCTATTGCTATGCGCTATGGAAATCCTACACCTGAAAACGCTCTCAGCGAATTGATGAAACAGGATTCCGAAATCGAGGAGATTTTTCTTGCTCCGCTTTATCCTCACTACGCGATGTCTTCCTATGAAACAGCGTATTTATATATAATCGAAAAAATAAAAGCGCTCAAGTCCGACCTAAGATTTAAAATCCTTCAACCATTTTATGATGAGAAGGAATACATCAATTCATTAAGTGAATCCATTGCTCCATTTATTGAAAAGCAATTTGATCATTTGCTTTTCAGTTATCACGGTTTACCAGTTCGTCATCTGAAAAAAACTGATCCAACTAAAAAACATTGTTACCTCGTTGACAATTGCTGCGATGCAAAATCAGAAGCTTGGAATTTCTGTTATAAGCACCAAACGATTCAAACAACAAAACTTGTAGCATCGCAATTAAAAATTCCTGGGCACAAATTCAGTTACTCTTTTCAGTCTCGCTTGGGTAGCGATGAGTGGATCAAGCCATTCACTGACGAACAACTTCAAAAATTTCCTAGTCAGGGAATAAAAAATCTCCTAGTGGTTTGTCCCGCTTTCGTTTCGGATTGTCTGGAGACACTTGAGGAAATAGCAATGCGCGGAAAGGAGTCTTTCTTAGCTGCAGGTGGCGAATCGTTTACGTTTATTCCCTGTCTCAATTCAAATTTGAAATGGGTTGAAACATTTGCTGGTTATTGTAATGATGCAGAATCTGCGAGTCAGCATTTGTGGAGCACGCCTGAAAATATTGGAAAGAATGTTTTGGTAGAAGCTGTGTAAAAGATATGCATTCAATCATAGAAAATCCGAACGTAAAAAATCATTCCGAAGGAACAATCCAGCTTCTTTTCGAAAAGGATGATTTGTCTCTTTCAGTTGCTAAAAATGATTTGAGCGAAACTCAAGTCATCCCAAGTTTGCTTCAGCAAAGTGTGATTCATTTTTATTTCTGCGTTGAAGGGAGTGCAGTGTTTGCCTTTGGGCCTCATTACAGTCGTGAGATCACGAAACACAAAAATTATTTTTTCTACAACCCGGAAAAGGATTTGCCTTTTCAAATTCAGCTTGCGCCACAAACGAAAATGGTTTTCATGACCATTTCATTGCAAGGGCTTCATAAATTATTTGTTCACGACTCGCTTCCATTAAACTCTGAAAATGCGAATCGTAAACTGTATGATGAGCGTGAAATTCCTGCCTACTTGTTGCTAGTGCTCAACCAACTCTTTTCGGTGAACCTAAGTGAGAACGCTGCTCCCCTTTTTTATCAAGGAAAGACACTTGAGATTTTAAGTCTCTATTTCTCAGAGAAAAAACCTGACACAGAAACCTGTCCTTTTCTCAATGACCAAGAGACTGTGAGAAAGATCAAGAATGCCAAAGAGCATTTGCTCAAACACATGGAAGCTCCACCCAGTTTGAAAGAGTTAGCGAAAATTGCAGGGCTAAACGAATATCAATTGAAAGCTGGCTTCAAGGAAATTTATGGCAACAGTGTGTTTGCATTTTTGTTGGACCATAAACTTGATCATGCCCGCATGATGCTCGACACCCAAAAATATCAAGTCAATGAAGTGGCCTACCAAACAGGCTATAACAATCCGAGTCATTTTATTGCTGCCTTCAAAAAGAAATTCGGAATGACACCGAAGAAGTATCTCATGGGCAAAAGTTAAAAGTCCTAAGGTCTAAGTTCGCATAGCTTCTACTTTCAACTTATAACTTTTAACTTATAACTTTTTAAAGATGGACTTCTCCTCTCCTGATTACTTTATGACCGAAGCATTGAAAGAAGCACAAAAAGCTTTTGACAAAGGTGAAGTACCTGTAGGCGCAGTAGTGGTCTGTCAAAATAAAATTATAGCTCGTGGTCACAACCAAACGGAGCAGCTCACTGACGCAACTGCGCATGCCGAGATGCTTGCCGTGACAGCCGCAGCTCATGCACTCGGTTCAAAATATCTGAGTGAATGTACATTGTATGTGACGCTAGAGCCTTGCGTGATGTGTGCGGGAGCATTGCATTGGGTTCAACTTCAAAAGTTGGTGTATGGAGCTGACGATATACAGCGCGGATTTAGCTTAGTGAAAACTCCATTGCTTCATCCGAAGACCGAGATTGTGAGGGGCATAAAAAAAGATCCTTCCAAAGAGCTGATCGATGCTTTCTTCAGAAGGATCCGTGAATGATTTAATAGAGCTTAAGCTTTTTCTTTCTTCGCTTTAGCTGGTTTTTCCTTTTTGCTGTCTTCTACTTTCTTGCCATTGCGGTGTTCGCCTAGCAAAATGATGTCTTTAGTAGTTTGGTACTGGCGGGCAGCCTGCATCATCGCTTCATAGCTGTCGCGGATAAGGATCAGGCCAGATTTTGCGCCTTTATTGCGCACTTCAATGTACCAACCGTCTTTCTTCTTTTTCGGTAAAATCGGAGGTCTTCCCATAGTTTTTATTGATTTTATGGCCGTTTTAGGCCGTTTTTGATATGCAACCGCAAAGGTACGAATTTTGTTCCACTTGGCCGAATCTTCCTCAAAATCAGTTATTTGAGGTATCTGACTCAGCCTAGAAAGCTGCCCTCTTCTTGTGTCTTTGCGATATCATCCATCATGTCTCTCAACTTGATCGTCACGCATTCGCAGCGTCATTGTTAGGTCTGCAATGTCAATCAATAAATTTTCGCTACGGATTTGTAAAAACTAGAATAGTGCGTTAATGAGTGTCACAAAAAAAAACATATTTTTTCTTTAGAGCAGTGACAATTAAACGAATTAAAAAAATTAACAATGATGAAACTAAATCACGAACAATGGTTTGATGACAATAAAGCAATGATGCCTAAAGAAGCCATAGATGGTTTTGAGCAGTTAAGAATGTATTTAAGAGGCTGGCCTTTATTTGAGGACATTAACGTACAGCTCGGAAATGAACTGGTTGACCATGCTTGGACTAAATTTGATGACCTAGACAAAGTTCCGTTGCTTCGCGGAACTTTAATCTCTTGTGCTAATTATTACATATTGATGCTTTGTGGAGAAGTTGAAGGACTGATCATGCATAGTGAAGCCAATACAGAAGTTGACTTAATTGAGGATTTAGTTATAAAGCGGAACAAACTGTTTGATAAAGAATTTAATCGGAAATCTTGGAAAGGCTCAAAAGATTTATTGCAAGAAACGATAGACATCTTTCAAAAATCATTCTTCACAAGCAGGAGGCAACTGCTGGACATTGAAGGCAAGTGGTGGCAGTTTTATAAACACACCTTTCAACTTCATGGCATGAAGTGGTATCTTGATGCTTATCATATTATTCTTGAGTTGCGAAAGGAAAAAAACCTGATGAGTTGATTCATCTCACCCATCAAGACGAATTTGAAGCAATAAAGGATTTGATTGACACAATTGATGAGATTGAAGCAAATAGAGAATAAAAATAGCTCATCTCTTGTCAGTGGCTTGGTAAATTTTAAAAAGGATTATTTTGAAAGCATCTAGACTCGTATTTCCTTAATTTAGATGGGCAATCTTTAAGCTGTAAGCCGCTCTGGAATGAAGACCTCAAATATTAACGATCCTTTGTTTCATAAAGCTGTAGAAGCCATCGCATAGCGGAAACATAATAATTCTCCAGGAGCTACTTGAGTCAAGTCCTACCTTGGCGACAAACCGTTTACTAACTCCGAATGAAGAAGGGTATTTCAAAGACCCTTATTTGCTTTGGTTTGTGGCCGACAATCCAATCCGTCACGAGAAATTGCCAGCCAACATTGTCGAGGTAACGAAGACAATACTTAAAGTTTTGCAAAAAGCTCAAGTCGATAACTATCAACACCAAATTGATTATGCATTAGGCTTAGTAGCCACCGGAAGAATTCCGAAAGAATGCAGTGTGCAAATTCCATTAATGGAACTTCTGATACAGGAAGGCGCTCAAGTTAAGGGAAGTGTGTTGGGTCCAATCGGCCAGCATAACTTTGAAGCGGCTGAATTTCTTTTGAGCAAAGGTTCCGACTACAATCTTGCAACTGCCGTTGGCCTTGATCTAATCGATGATCTAAAGAAACTCATCGAGAAAGCAACTCCTTCGGAAATGTATGTTGCGTTAGTGGTTGCTTCTTTCTTCGGTAAAGCTGAAATCATTTCACAATTGATTGAGGCAGGAGTAGATCCAAATGGTCAAGGCAAACATGAAGACTTTGGAGGATTTCATTCACATGCAAGTGCGCTGCATCAAGCCGTTTACTCTGGGTCATTAGCATCTGTAAAACTTCTTGTACGTGCCGGTGCAAATATTAATGCCTACGACCAAGCCTATACTGGAACTCCGTTAGGTTGGGCTACTTATATGCGGATAGAAGAAGCTGTCACTGATGAAGAAAGAAAAAGATTCGCGGAAATAGAATCTTTCTTGAAAGGTGCTGACTGAAAACCAATCGTTAATTATTTTTTTGTATTGATTTTGGAGCAACGTTTGTCCATGCTGCCTTAACCAGTTTTTTAAAGTCGGTGCCATTCACATTGTTCAAATCGACATTGGTCCATCCAAGACTTCCCCATTTATTTTTAACCCGAAAAACAGCCGGATAGAATTCTTCACACAGTGTAAGCTGTTCCGTTTTGGTCAGTTTCAAAACAGCTCTCCGTTCATCTAACCAGAGTGTTGCAAATATTTTCTTCTTCACACGATAAGCTGGTTTTCGCAAATGATCATACTCTTCAGCCTGCGGCAACGATAAGCAAATCTCCCGAGCTAATTCTACATCAATCATGAATCAAAAATAAAAACATCAACAAACATTATTTTGATTCCGCCATTTTTAAATTGACTACGATATTGAAAAAAAGTATCTTTCATATTCAACTAAAACAAAAATGATTCAATCGAGACGTTCCTTCATTAAAAAATCAGGCCTCGCGGTTGCGGGTCTTTCTTTGGCAAGTAGCAAAGCGTTTTCATTTTCAAATTCTAAAACACTTGCAATCCAACTTTACAGTGTTCGCGATGAGATGAAAGCGAATCCATTGCAAACTCTTCAACAGATTGCTAAGATCGGTTACAAATATGTGGAACACGCTAACTACGTAGAAAGGAAATTTTATGGATTCACCGCTAAAGAATTCAAAAAGATATTAACAGACCTTGATTTAAAAATGCCAAGTGGCCACACTGTTCTGAATCTGAAACAACATTGGGATGAATCGAAGAATGATTTTACCGATCTGTGGAAATATTTAGTTGAGGATGCAGCCGTTGTGGGTCAAGAGTATGTAATCAGTCCATCGTTTGTTTCAAATGACTTCCCGACTCTAGATTCATTAAAACATTTATTTGATGTCTTCAACAAAAGTGGAGAGCTCTGCAAAAAATCTGGAATGAAGTTTGGCTACCATAATCATGATTTTGAATTCAGTAGAAAAATTGGTGATAAAACTCTTTATGATTTAATTCTTGAAAATACGGACAGCAGGCTAGTGGCACAGCAACTTGATACGGGCAACCTTTTCAATGGCGGTGCCAAAGCTTTCGATATTGTAAAAAAATATCCAGATCGATTCGAGCTTCTTCATGTGAAAGATGAAATTGAGACCAAAAACGATAAAGAAAAATATGAGAGCACAGTTTTAGGAACTGGCGTTGCTCAATTGAAAGACGTTTTGAAAAATTCTACTGCAACAAAAATATTTGTTGTTGAACAGGAGGCATATCAAGGTAAAGCTCCGATTGTTTGCGCTAAAGAAGATTTTGAAATCATGAAATCTTGGGGTTTTTAACATGCGTCCCGTTAACCCAAATTCTGATAAGAAGAAAAACATTCACTCCAAATGACAGAACCAAAAAGTCAAGGTCAGCTCATACGCTCGCTTGGTTTGTTTTCCGTAATCTTCTTAGTTGCGAGTTCCGTGATTGGTTCCGGGGTCTACAAAAAAGTAGCACCGATGGCCGATGGGTTGCAATCGCCAACGCTAGTATTAATGGCGTGGGTTTTAGCAGGAGTCCTTACATTATTTGGAACTTTGAGCAATGCCGAGATTGCAAGCATGCTTGCCGATTCGGGTGGCGAGTTTGTTTACTATAAAAAAATATACAATCGATTTTTTGCCTTTCTCTATGGCTGGTCAAACTTTACTGCGATTCGTTCTGCTTCCATTGCATCAATAGCTTATGTTTTTTCTCAGTCGTTTGACTCACTGATTCATTTACCAATTCTTTCAACAGAGTGGTCTTCAATAACTGTTTTCGGATTTCTCACGCCCTTCGACAACTTCGGAGTGAAAGTAATGACTGCGTCGCTGATTATTTTCCTGACCTACATCAATTACATTGGATTAAAGTCTGGTGGAAATTTCAGTAAGTATATTTTGTACTATAGTTATTGTTAGTATTTTTTCAATCGTTGTTCTTGGTTTTATCACAGGTGATGGAAGCTGGAGCAATATTGCAGACAAATGCGAGCAGCTATGTTTCCTATTCCTGGTTTGATTCAGTATTCATTAAAAATATTTTTGCGGCTTTGCTCGCAGCATTTTGGGCTTACGAAGGCTGGAGCACGATTGGTTATTTGGGAGGTGAAATAAAAAATGCACAACGCAATTTACCCCTGGGTCTGATTTTCGGAATGCTTTTCGTCATGGCAGTTTATCTGTGTATCAACTTCACTTATTTATATGTGCTCCCTATTGATAAACTGCTCGCAGAATCGAAAGAACAAAACTCTATTGCTGCTGTAATTATTGTGAAACATCTTCTTGGAAACGGGGGTGGTCTCTTTATGTCTTTATTAATTTTAGTGACAACACTTGGTACAACTAACACCACCATTCTCGCTGCACCCCGATTATACTTTGCGATGGCATAGATTTTCACTACGTGTTGCCACGATCGAGAGGCAGATTTCAGCCCAATCCTCCGGGATTTCTGCATTCGCTGCTACGGCCTCAGCGGTAAGTCCTTGTTCACGAAAAGTTTCGAGAGCATCTCGGTAAAAGAACGCACAGGGCATGCAGTATCCCATTTCGATCCGCATTCCCAACGTCTCATGTGACTGGAAGATTGAATGGAAAGTGATATCTCTGAAATCAGGCGATCCACTCGATCTCTAGTCTTTGTTGTGCGATTGTCGCTGTCGAGCAGATGCAGGACTTCTTTGCACCTTACTAAACGAGCTTCATAGGGGGTGAGATGCCTTGAAGAAAGACCTCCGCCCTTTCGCGGTCATCGCTTGCATAGGGCGGCCGGTCTTTGTAATGAGAAGGAAAACTGGAGAGATCCGTGGGGTCCATGTCCGCAACAAATGTACGGATACTGGCAACCCCAATCCTCCATGACCTTGCTCTCAACTTCCGAGAGCAAGACTGGCAAATTTGTAAAGCAGCTAGAAGCTGAATATATTCTCATAACTCGGGATATAGCCAAATCCCGACGCTGGGTCGACCACAGCTAGTTTATTTACTAAAGAAACGGGCATGCATTTTCGCGCTGCCCTCCTCTGGAGCACATTCAGGAGATCCCGCGCGCGCATGAACAAGGCAGTGTTAACTTCCTTGCAAAGCCGCTCTTCCGATACTCCATTCGCATCGAAGGCGGCAAAACTTATATTCGATGAGCTCCCGCTTGGATCATCGAACAAAGTTTTCAACAGCCTTTCTTTTTCGCTCATCGCATTCATTTCATTCACCGTTGCAGGTAGTTTCGTCCCCAACAAACTAGATGCAACCTTTGCTTTCACCCTTGACTTTACAACTGATTGAAGTATTAGGTGTTAGCCAAACCCATTAAGAAATCTATTATGAGATTCTCACAGTACTGCAAGTACTATATTTTTGTATAAACATGGATTGAAATCGCACAGAAACCATGAAACAAGCCGATCATCCTGCCAAATAGTACTGTATTGTATTTTCATGTCCGGTAAATTACTAACCTCAAAATTTTGGGCGGGCGAACCAGGTTCATCGCAGGCGAACGCGGTTTGCCTGTTGGGAGGATCGCATTACCACAACAGCATCCATTTCCGCTATAGCAAATTCTGAATGTTCCTCTTCAGTCAACACTGTGAACCAAACGGGATTGTACTTTAGGCCGCCGCGTCGCACATATCATATTGATATTATTATGTTTATTTTCGGCGTTGGTGGACAACGTCACGCGGCGTTCCCGTCAGAAACAAATTTGATGAGAACAGCGGGAAAAGAACGCGCGCTTGGTGGGCCACCGTAAATACGGGCGATTTAACGCGCCTCGCCCGGGAGGCGACTTGCATATTAGCGCGTGGTCCGGAGTTGCGACATTTACGACAATTGCCATTGCGGTGACGATCCAAGGCAATGATTAGAGAACGGCATGAAGCATCTGCCGATTTCTACTGCTCACCTGTCCGGTGGAGCTGGGACTCCAGGCCATTGGTTCACGCCGCTCAATGCGGCGCGCACGCACCATCCGTGGCTCGCGAAATCCGCGTTCGGCTACATCGTCACGGAGTACGCGGCCATCCGCGAACTGGTGACGGACCAGTAAGATGACGCTTGGGTATGCCGACGGCGTCGCTATGCTCGGCGCGAGCGGCACGCCGTGGGGCGATTTCCTCAGCCACTCCTTATCGGGCGCACCGGTATGATATTACAACGCGCGCCGACATCCGCGCCGCACTCACCGCGGAAGCGGCCGCCGCCGGCCGTTGATGCGTGAGGTCATTGCCGAGCTGCTTGATGAATGGGCACCGAAGGGGAGCGCCACGGAGTTCCATTCACTTCAAACTTTTCGCTTCGCACTTTCCCGTGAGCGTGATGTGCCGATCAATTCGGCGCATCGCCCAGGTGGTGCCGATGCTGCGCGATCATCTCGAAGTGCTCGGCGTCGGCGGCAGCTTCGAGGCGAGCTATCTGCCGCGCTTCCAAGCAAGCTTCAAATCACTGCACCACTTTGTCTGTGAACTGGTGGCGAAGTGAGAGGCGGACAGCGCGCGCGTCCGGCATGATGATCTCCTCGACAAACTTTTGCCATATTTACGGCGCGGGCGCGCTCACCGACGCCGAGCTTTTCAATCTGCTCGTGTTCCTGTTCGTGGCCGGCTACGACACGTCGAAGAACGTGCTGACGCTCATCATGAACCTGATGATCGACCGGCCGGCGGAGTATGAGCGCCGCGCCCGGGACCCGCAGTTCTGTCAGAAAGTCGTCGAAGAGATTTTCCGCTATCAAGGCGAAGCGTCCGTCGTGCCGCCTGGCGCTGGAGGATTCCGATTTCCGCGGCGTGCACATTCCGAAGGACACGCGGTTCTGTCTCGCCTTCGGTGCGTCGGGCCAGGACCCGCGCGCGTTTGACGCCGCCGATGTCTATGATCCCGAACGGCCGAAGGGCGCACACGCGATCATGCAATTCGGCCTCGGCGCGCATATGCGCCGGCCAACACATCGCCCGCGCGCAAATCGCAGAGGGGCTGCACCAGGTTGCACAGCGGATTTCAGCCAAGCGCGCGGGGCCCAATGGTTGGCGCGAGTGGGCGGCAATCTGGGGATACGCGGGTTGCCGATTGAGTTTTATGCTGGTGGGAAAGGTGATCCACGTGGGTCATGGAATTATGGTTGTTGTGATTCCAGCTGCTCCATGCTGTTGCGTAGCTAGGAATCTGCCGGATCAATCTCAAGACCCATCGCCCCATTGTAGGCCGCCCGCGCTTCCCACATTGCCAACCTGTGCCAACAGTCTTGTCGCGCCTCCCAACAGGGTTGACACGTCGCGAGTCCTGATTCGTTGGCGATGTTGTCAGTACGAGCCCCCGCCGCCGCGCCTTGCATCGGCCAGGGCGACAGCGCCATTGACTGCGACGATGGTTAAGAAATCAGCGTTCAAGCGCCGCATATAATTGCTCGATCGCCACCCAATCTGTGCGGCCTGTGGCTTTGCGCGCCGTGTGGGCCGATTGGATCGCCGCCTCGATCTGAAAACGCCCGATGGCCGTGAGCCGGTTGGCGCGGGACAGCGCGGTTTCCGCTTCGCCGATCAGATGCGCATCCCATAAGCCCGTATCCTGTTCGGATAACGGAACGTAAGCGCCTGCTTCATCACGCCGCGCGGTGCCGCGCCTCCGCATAGAGCATGAGCGCAAGCAGCCGCAGGCTTCCGCTGCGTCGGGTAGCAAGGTGATAACGCTTGTCGACGACAGGCCTTTGCTCAGGTTGCGCTGGCGCGGATCGGCACCACTTGGATCAATCCAGCCTTCGTAAAACAGGCGTAGATCGCTTCCAAGACAGCGTCGAGCCTGACTGGGAGTCTCCTCCGGTTCGGGACGCGGACGAAACTGCCTCGCTTGATCTCGTCTTCGCCCGCACTAGGCGCTGGACATGGTCGCCGGCGCAACCAGGAAAGCGGACGCAATCGTGGCCGCATCGAAGCCAAGGATCGTCTTAACATCAGCGGCGCGCGGGCCGCAGTCTCATTGCGGGGTGCGCGCACGAACACGAGCCGCAGCCGCTCGTCCGGAATGAGGGCGTCATCAGCTACTTCAGTAGTTCGTCGGCGATGAGTTGGACATGGCCTCGGCGTCGAGCTCGGTGCGCCGCCTGCGCGCGCCGTCGATCAGCTTGCGCCGCGCCACGGTCATCAGCCAGGCTTCCGGATTTTGAGGTACGCCTGCCGCTCGCGCCAATCCCTCAGCGCGGCGGCGAAAGCCTCGGACAGAGCCGTCCTCGGCCCCCGCGACGTCGTCGGTGCGCGCCGCGAGAAGGCGAGCAGCTTGCCGAGCCGTTGCGCGCAACGGTTTCCGCCGTCGCATGGACACGCTTGCGTGATGGCGCCAAAGACTGCGGTTCTCCTCGTTGCAACTTATTTCAGGTAGTCCTGCATCTCCCAGATGGGGCGTACTTCCATGGTTCCGTGACCGGCGCCAGGACACCGCGCCGCCCAGGACAAGGCCGCGTCGAGGCTCGGGCACGTCGATCATGTAGTAGCCGCCCAACTGCTCACGGGTTTCGGCGTAGGGACCATTGAGAACATGGGTCTTGCCGTCGGCAACGCGCACGGTGGTCGCGGTCTCGGGTCGGCCGCAGGCGGTCGGAACCGAGGAGGATGCCCGCCTTTTTCAGCGCTTCGGTATAGGCGCCGGAGCCGAAGCCGCTGCATCATCACCTCTTTCGGCGCGTTCAGCACAGAGGGTTCGTCGCTGTAGATCAAGAGAATGTATTGAGGCGCTGTTCGGATTCCATCCCGTTTCCCCATGAACCTTAGCAATACGATGGTTAAGTACATAAA
>JASGIR010000034.1:0-31209 GCA_049840975.1 Cyclobacteriaceae bacterium
CTATGTTTTTGTTTTCTAAAGATTTCAGTTGGATCTGCTAAGGTTCATCGGGAAACACGATAGATCCGAACAGCACCTGTTCAACATTTTCAGTATCTGTCACTTTTACTTTTACTTTGTGTTGAATTCGATTAGAAGATTTGTCGACAGCGAAGAAAATCAATTCAACGACCTTTGATTTTTCGGAAATCATCCGTGAAACCATATCCAGGCACCCAAGTAAATTCATATTGAGTACTTGTATTCTGTTTCAAACTCGATTTTGAAACACGTTCATCAGAAGAAAGGAAATCAGCGCTACGTACATCCTCATCTCCATTAGGATCAGAGACATAGATTTTCAAATTCAATGGCTGATTTTCTTTAATAGTAAAAACTGAATCGCTAGGAACCAACAAAACTTCCGGAGGCAAATCGAGTTGTGTCTGTGCGATTTTTATTTTGCCAGTAGCTTCTGCTTTGTCTGGTTGATCTTGAACCGTAAACTCAATTGTCAGTGGATTACTTTTTAAGTTGTTGAATTGACTTCGTGATGGAATCCACGTAAGTAAACCTAGAGCAGTCAGATTCATTCCCTCAGGTAACTGCGCTTGTGAAACCTTAAATACCAGTGGATCTCCATCCGGATCTCGAACGTAGTCAGAAGAAATCTGATATTTATTTAACGTTGATTGCTTCACATAAAAAATAGGAAGATCGGCTACTTCTGGCGCTCGATTTTTATGCAGTAGTACAAAATTTACAGGCGTGCGAACTTTCCTGCCGTCTTTCCACTCAGCTTGAAAAATTAAATTGATTTCTTTTTGTCCTTCTAAACGATCGACCAAATCATAAGGAGGCCTCCAAGAAAAATTTCCGGAAGTATCAAATTGGATTGCATAGCCATTGATTCCTTCAAGCGAAAATTTTGGTTTGGAACCATCCATTGTTTTCACCTGAAATGCTTTTAGCTGTCCTTCTTTTAATTCGCGCCAATTCGCAGAATCGGGAAAAATTAGCTGTTGAGCCACAGACAAGCCAGGAACAAAAAGAGCGACTAAGAACAGGAGCCTAAATAACGTCACGATTATTATTACTTATTTTATTTTTGAGGTGCAAAGGTAGTGTTTTGAAAATTTTTCGATGTAAAACTATAAACCCCGGGTCGATTGAGAGCCAAAAAAAAAAACCGCCACAATTAGAATAAAGTCTGACACACGTAGTTTTTTCGATGACGTTTACGAGGTCGTGAAATTGGTGCCAAAAGGCCGAGTAACGAGCTACGGAGCCATCGCCAAGTATTTAGGTTCAAAACTCAGTGCCAGAATGGTCGGCTGGGCCATGAATGCGGCCCACACTCAAAATATACCAGCACATCGTGTAGTAAATAGCCAAGGCCTACTCACTGGAAAGCATCATTTCAAGACTCCTACGGCCATGCAAAGGGCACTCGAGAAAGAGGGCATCAAAATCGTTAAAGACAAGGTTGTCGATTTTCAAAAAAGGTTCTGGAATCCCACAGCAGAACTCATGTGAGGAGAATCAAATTCCCATTTAGGGAATTTCTAATCTTCTAAATCCCTTAAATTTTTCAAAATTCGAAGGTTGTTGGTAGTGGCACAGTGTTCGTAATAAGCTTATCCAAAGAACAAAGCTTATGAAAACGACAACTGTTACTCTGATGCTCCTGATGCTCACAGCCTCAGTTTCTTTCGCCAAGATGAAACAACCCAAAGCTGATTATAAAGTAATCTCTTTCAAGAATCACGCGCTCTATTTTAAAGTAGACAAATCATTTATTGGTGGAACGGTAGAATTATACGATGCTGATAACACACTTATTGAATGTGATGATATTCCACACACTCATACCATGGTTGACTTTATCGATGCGCCAAGCGGCACATATTTAATCAAAGTCAAAAAAGGCGATAAGATAATGGAGTTCAGTTACACAATGATTTAAAAATCCATGAGAGCGTCCTTAATCGTATTTCTTGTTCTGCTTGTGCTTGTAACGATAGTCTCTTTTAAAATTTTTCGGAACCCAGCAAAAGTCGGGAGCAAGAGAAAAGGAAAAGCTGACGGACTCGACTATAAGAAATTTTAAGATTTGGATTGTGTTGTTGGTTGGTTTTGATTGCAGAAGGCCGCGTAAGCGGCCTTCTTATTTTTCATTCTTTGATATAAGCCACAGTCCTCCAAACGTAATCAATCCGTTGATGATCAAAATCTCTATTCCAATTTTGTAGCCCGAAAACCAATGAACTGAGTTGGAACTGATCAAGTAAGAAATAAGTGGAGAAATAAAACAAACCAATAGAACTAGCTTACCTCCCAGTTTTCTCTTTGTGAAAATTCCAAAAGAAAATAAACCCAAAAGTGGACCGTAAGTATAACCGGCAACATTAAGTACTGCATCGATCACTGTTTTCTCATTTACTTCTTTGAAGACTAAAATGATGATTAAGAACAGCAATGAAAATGCAAGGTGAACAATAAATTTCTGTTGCTGCTTTGTTTTTTCTTCCTTGTTTTTAAAATCCAGAAAGTCGATGCAAAACGAAGTTGTAAGACCTGCCAAAGCTGAGTCAGCACTTGCATAAGAAGAAGCTGTGATTCCAAGCAAAAATAAAACGCCTACAAGCGGGCCAAGTTCATTAAATGCAAGTCGAGGAAATAATTCGTCTGTCAGCGCTGGAATAGTAATTCCTTTTTGGCTACAATAAATGTAAAGGAGGGCTCCGAGTGTAAGGAATAAAATGTTCACAATAACGAGAGTAATGCTGAACCAAAACATATTTTTTTGTGCTTCACCTAAATTCTTGCAAGTGAGATTTTTCTGCATGATTTCCTGATCGAGGCCAGTCATTGCAATGGTGATGAACATTCCCCCAAAAAATTGTTTTGGAAAAAACAGAACTGATTTTGCATCATCAAAAACAAAAGTAGAAGCGTATCCACCTTCCTTTATTGCACTCACCATGTCAGAAAAAGAAAACCCAAGTTTATCCGCAATCTGCCAAACTGTAATCGCTACCGCTCCAACTAAAAAGAAAGTTTGAAATGTGTCCGTCCAGATGATTGTTTTTACTCCACCTTTAAAAGTATAAACCCAAATCAATGCAATAGTGGTTGCTACAGTCACATAAAATGGAACGCCCCAAGCGTCAAACAAAAAAAGCTGAAGGACTGTGGCTGCGAGAAAAAGACGAAGAGAAGAGCCAATTGATCTACTCACTAAAAAAATAAATGCGCCTGTCTTGTGAGCCCAACTATCGAATCGTTGTTCCAAATAAGTATAAATCGAAATGACTTTTAGTTTATAATACAGAGGCATCAAAATCAAAATGATTACCCAATAGCCTGCGAGATAACCAAGCACAACTTGAAAATAGGCAAAGCCAATTTTACCTACACTTCCGGGTACTGAAACAAAAGTTACTCCCGATAATGATGAGCCAATCATTCCAAAGGCGACAAGGTACCATGGCGACTGTCGATGTGCGGTGAAAAAAGTATTGGAGTCAGCTCCTTTTGATGTGAAATAAGAGATCGTGATGAGCGCTAGAAAATAAACGAGTATAATCGAGCAGATGAAAAGTGGTGTCATGCAATAAAATCAAAAATACAAATTCAAACTGTGACTCTGTTTTCAATTTCAATATTTCCTTATGCCTGATATTTTTTTTAATTTTGATATTGATTTGAAACGAATTGGTTCAATATGAATCCATTGGTGCAGGAAGAAGAATTGGTTGGTTTGTTGGAAGCCATTGAAATAACCGACACTAAGGACTTGGTTGTGTTCAATGATGATTTCAATACATTCGAACACGTCATTCAAACATTGATTCGTGTTTGCAAGCACACTATGGAACAGGCGGAGCAATGCACGATTTTGATTCACTTCAAGGGAAAGTGCGCTGTGCGATCTGGCTCTTATGAAGAACTCAACCCCATGCGCGAGGCAATTTGTGAGGCTGGCATCGATGCCAAAATTCTCTAATGGAATATCCTTCGAAATTGATTGAAGATGCAGTTAACGAAGTTTCAAAACTTCCAGGCATCGGAAAAAAAACGGCTCTTCGTTTAGTTTTACATCTAGTAAAAGAAAACGAAAATAGAACTCTTGCCCTAACTGAATCACTCAATAAGCTCAGAGCAAATATCAAGTTCTGCAAAACTTGCTTCAATATTTCCGATGATGATCAGTGCGTCATTTGTCGTAGCCACAGACGCGACAAATCGATTTTGTGCGTAGTTGAAGAAAGCAATGACGTGATGGCAATTGAAAACACTTCACAGTACCTGGGTGTTTATCATGTGCTCGGTGGTGTCATTTCTCCTATTAATGGCATCGGCCCAAGCGAATTAAAAATTGATGCTCTTATCGAGCGCGTAAAATCACCTTCCGAAATAAAAGAAGTTATTCTTGCATTAAGCCCAACCATGGAGGGTGATACAACTGCATTCTACATTCATCGCAAACTCAAAGACATGAATGTGAAAGTCACTTCTATCGCTCGCGGTGTTCCCGTGGGCGGCAACTTAGAATATACAGACGAGATTACACTCGGCAGAAGTATTACAGGCAGAGTTCTTTTTGACTGACGAAAATAATTTACTTCTTCTCCGTTATTTCCATTGGAAGTTCCTTTATGCGACTCCACTCTTGCATTGAGCCATCATAAAGTTTCATGTTGTAACCTAAAATTCTTCCAGCAAAATAAACGACACTTGCGGTTTGGCCAATGAAACAATAAGTAACGACTTCCTTGTCTTTAGAATCAACAGCTGAAGTAAAATAAGATTGCAATTGATCGACCGGTTTGAAAAAATTATTTTGATCAACCATGTCTTGATAAGGAATGTTTTTCGCACCAGCAATATGCCCATCGCGTGGATTGCCCGTTGGCTCGCCATCGTAAAATCTTTTGGCACGCGCATCGACAATAACAGCCGAAGTTGAATTCAGATTTTTTTGAACATAATTTTTGTCAACTAAATAGCCCAGAGACGCAGGTTTGAATTTTCCCTTCTTCACTTGAGCTACATCTTTCGTAGTTGGAAAGCCCGCCTTTTTCCAAGCTTCCATTCCACCATCGAGCATAGAAACTCTCCCTTTCATTCCCAGATTTTCAAACGTAAGGAAAATTCTTGCCGCTGGCGAAACTTCATTTCTAACAAAATAAATTATTACGTGACTATCGTTCGAGATTCCCAAGCCCTCAACTACTTCTTTTGCTGTCTTTGCATCGGGCTCATTCATAGCGCCCATCGGGCTATCTGGTGCCAGCACACCAGTCCACAAATATTGAGCACCTGGTATGTGTTCAGCATCATAGTCGAGTTTTAAAAAATTGACTTGGATTAAGACTACTTTCGGATCAGACTGATGATCCTTTACCCACTGCGCACTTACCAAGATTGGATTGTTTTGGGCGCAAGTAATCAAAGCCACAAAACAAAAAGCGATAGTGATGATTTTTTTCATAAGATTCTCTTTTTGAGTTTCAAAAATCATTTTTGAGCAACAACTAAGATCGAATCAATGGCGAATTTTACTTCGCAGAAACGCAAGGCTTATCTCACTTCCAGTTTGAAACCTACACCGTGATAATTCACAATCTCCACTCTCGGATCTTCCTTTAGATATTTTCTAAGTTTTGAAATAAAAACATCGAGGCTTCTTCCCATAAAATAATCGTCATCACCCCAAACGGCATTCAAAATTTCTTCACGCTTGAGCACGCGATCTTCATTCCTACAAAGCAACTTCATTACCTCAGCTTCTTTCTGTGTGAGTGTTTTATCTCCTGTTGGATGTGTGAGTCTAAAGTTCTTACCATCAAAAGTGTATTGACCAAGTTCATATAGATTTCTATCTAGAACTTACACTGTTTGACCTGCGAAGAAAAACCTGAATCCGCATCAAGAGCTCTTCCATACTGAAGGGCTTCACGATATAGTCATCTCCCCCAACTCGAAATCCTTCGATCTTATCTTCGAGCATGCTTTTGGCAGTAACAAACAAAATGGGAACATTAGTATTTCTTTCGCGAATCTCTTGAGCCAAAGCGAATCCGTCCTTTTTTGGCATCATCACATCAAAAATGCACAAGTCATACCAATGGCTTTTGAATTTTTCAAAACCTTGTTCACCATCACTACATAGGGTCACATCATAACCTTGATGTGCTAAGCCGTCTTTGATTACAAAACCCAACGCTGGGTCATCTTCAACTAATAAGATTTTTGTGCTCATGCCGTTGGCAAAATTATTTTGAATGAACTGCCATCTCCAAGATTACTTTCCACTGATATCTTTCCTTTGTGAAGCTCTACCATCGTCTTTACGTAATTCAAACCAAGACCAAATCCCTTTACGTCATGCAAATTGCCTGTGGGCACTCTATAGAATTGATGAAATATCTTTTTCAAATTGTCAGCACTAATTCCAATGCCATTGTCTTTCACTTCTACGAAAACATGCCTGTCGGAGTTTCCGGTTTTAATAGTCAGCACAGGGGTATTTTTATTATACTTGATGGCATTATCAATTAGATTGAATAACACATTCGTGAAATGCAATTTATCCGCTGAAATAAATCTTTCGTTTGCTTCGAGCCGCAAATCCACGCTGCCATTTTTTTCCTGTAATTGTATGGCGCTGTTCTGAACTGCTTCCCGAATCAATTCATGCAAATCCAATCTTTCTTTTTTTAAAGCGACATCACTTTTCTCTAATCTGGCAAACTGCAATACTCTTTCCACATGTTGCTTCAGTCGATGGCTTTCTGTTTGAATAATGTTCGCGTAATTCAACAATCGTTCTGGCGTTTGGATAATATTCGAGTCTTTTAAAACTTCAGATGAAATGGCAATCGTAGAAAGTGGTGTCTTAAATTCATGCGTCATGTTGTTGATGAAATCCTTTTGCACTTCACTCAACCTTTTTTGTTTAAGAATCACTAAAAGCGTGTACACAAAAAAGAAAATCACGATGAGCATAACAGCTGATGAGTAAACCCAGATTCCCATCTGGCTAATCAAATTGGCTTCAATACTTGAAAACTGCACGCCAAAATAATAACCATCTTCTTTCCAGGCTGGCAATTCAACTAGACTCGCTGTTGCTTTATTTTTTTTGTGCGAATTAAAATCTGTTGCATTCATGCATTGCGTTTCGCAATCATAAACACCCAAATCATAATTGGCCGTCACATTCCGTTTTTCAAACTCAGATGAAATTAATACGCCAAGTACGTTTGCATTCACTGGGCCATTCACAAGTACAACAAAATAATTCGTTGATAATTGTTCAACTGGAGAATTAGCTGGTGCAGGTATTTTGTTGATTTCAAAAATGCGATCAGCCACGTTGCCTAAGGCTGTTTTCACATCACGATTGAATTGATTCTCTTTCAAATCAAAAGCTTTGCGAACCCAATAAACTTGCGTGACAGTAATACCGACAATACTGGTTGCAGCTAGAAGGATAATAATGCGAAGTGTGTTTCTACTCACTTTACAAAGGTAATGGGTATTTAGACTGAACTTGTGGCCTTAGAATGCTGTTTAACAACGGATTAACACATTTTACGGTTTTATTAACAGCTTAACTGGTTTTTACGCACGAAGTTTGTACAGTTCGAACAATGGTTTTAAGTTTAACCCTAAATTCAATGAGAAAAATGAAAAAATTAATGATTATCGCGATGTTGGCGTTTGTGGCCAATGTGGCATTCGGTCAAAATGCACCGGCTAAAGATGAAGTAGCGGTGATCCAGTGGGAAGCTTCTGTACATGATTTTGGAAAAATAAAGCAAGGTGTGCCTGTTACTTACGAATTCACTTTCGCTAACAAAGGCAAAGTACCTGTAATTATCACAGATGCACGTCCTTCTTGTGGATGCACAACGCCAAGCTGGACTCGTGAGCCTGTAGAAAACGGTGGCACTGGCCACGTGAAAGCAACTTTCAATGCTCAAAACCCTGGGCCATTCGACAAAACAATCACAGTTATCGCGAACGTAGAGGGTGGAATGATTCAATTGCACATTAAAGGTGAAGTTGAAGGAACAACCACTCCAGTTAGACCGAATTAATTCTAGTTTTTATAGAATAAAAAAAGTCAGGCTCACACCTGACTTTTTTTGTGTCTTATATTTTTCTTACAATTCTCTGACCCAAATATTTCTGTAGCTCACAGGTGTATCGTGATCTTGAAGCACGATCGATCTCTTTCCGTGTGGCTTGTACAAAGGCAACCCTTGATTTTCTGTTGGGCCAGTTATTTGAACATGATTCTGAACAACCACTCCATTCTGAAAAACGGTGATGTAGCCTGGCGTGACAACTCTGCCTTTCTCATTGAAACGTGGAGCCGTATAAACTACATCATAAGTTTGCCACTCTCCAGGTTTGCGGCTCACATTCACAAGTGGTATGTGCTCTTTATAAATTGATCCGGCTTGACCATTCGAGTAGGTTGGATTTTCATAGCTGTCAAGTACTTGTAGTTCATATTCTTCCTGAAAAAATATTCCGCTGTTACCTCTGTTTTGCCCATCGCCTTTTACTTCAGCTGGTGTTCTCCATTCAATATGAAGTTGCACATCATCAAAAGTCTTCTTGGTCTTGATGGCGCCTTTTCCTGGGACTACCGTCACCGCTCCATCTTTAACATCCCATTTCCCGTCACCTCCAGAGCCGTCTGTCCAATTGGATAAATCTTTTCCATCGAAAAGTACAATTGCATCCGAGGGAGCATCGCCAGAATTTTTTCCAGCAGATATAACCTGAGGAGCCATCTCCCAAATTTGAGTTGCTTTTGGATCGATGAGTTCTCTCTTTAAAAATGCTCCGGTCGAAATTTTGATCACTCCATATTTTGCCCCTTCGCCATATTTATCAATGGCTTCTTTTCCTTTAAGAACATCCACTTTTTGTATTTCGCTTGGATTTATAGAGGTTATATCAGGAACGACTTTACCATCTACTACATAGAGTGGCTTATTTTCTAATAGTGGCGATTTACTTTTTTGGGCTTGAGTGATAAAAGACAAAAACAGAAGTGCTATGAAAATTTTTCTCATGGTTAAGATTTTTTTAATCAAAAATATAAAATGGAAGCGGTTTGAGTAGCAGTTATTGATAAACGGCTATTAACTCAATCTAGATGACTGATTTTTCTTCAATTTTATTCGGACTGATACCGATCTAAGATATGCTGACTTATGATTTTATATATCTCCTGAACAGAGTCGTCTTCCTTCAAAAAGTCAAAATGCTTTTCTAAAATTTCTATATCGCCTCGCTTTGCAGGTCCTGTTTGCGCAGATTCCAGGCCAACCTGCAGGCCTTTATTTATTTGTTCAACAATGAGCGGTTTGAGCCAATTGAAGTCAAGGTTATTTTGCTTCATAATATCACTTGACAACGTGAGCATGTGGTTGGTAAAGTTTGAAGCAAATACTGCCGCTACATGAAGTGCTTTTCTCTCTTCAGAGCCGATCCTCCTTACCTGATTACTAATGGCTTTTGCCAATGATATCAGCACATGTTCTGTCTCTTCATTGTTGCTTTCAATAAAGATTGGCGTTTGTTTAAAATCTACTTTTTTGCTTTTGCTGAACGTCTGAAGTGGATAAAAAACTCCAGTGTTTGAGGTTGCTGCAAATTGCAGATCCGTTAACGGCACACTTCCCGATGTGTGAGCCAACACTGCATCTTCGGGCAAGATAATTTCTCGTGCTATTTCTTTAATGCTCTCGTCATTCACTGCAACAATAAAAACATCTGATTCACTCGTTGAAAAATCAAGCGTTGCTTTTACTTCAGCTTGATAAAGCCGTTCGGTTAATTCTTCTGCATGACGTGCATTGCGACTGTAGACTTCTTTGACAATAAACCCAGCGTTGTCAAGCGCTGACGCTAAGTGCCACGCTAAATTGCCAGAACCTATAAAGGAAATGCTCATGACAACTGAAATTTGAATTTTTCAACAAACTCCAAGTATTCTTCCTGAAATGTTTTTTTTGAATGATGGGCTTCTTGATTCTCAATGTAAGATACAACGTTATCAATAGCGGACTCGCTAACTGAAACGGCAAAATATTCTTCTTGCCATTCAAATTTTTCTTTAGTCATGTTGTTCTTGTTTACCCAAAAAGAACTTTCTCCTTTGATCAGTTGTGCTACTTTTGAAATAGACTGATCGGGTTTTAAAGAGAATAAAACGTGAACATGATCAACATACCCATTGATGGATTTAATAAAAATATCTTTTGATTTGGCGTTTTCTTTGATGTGTTGAAACACTTTTTCTCTAGTCCCTTTTTCTAAAAAAGGGAACCTATTCTTTGTAGAAAATACTAAATGAATCCAGACCTTTAAATATGGCATACGATCGGGTTAAAACCCGAGTCCTAATATAAAACAAATTGCCACGAGCTTAAGCTCGTGGCAATTTTAGATCAGCCTGCAACGGGCTTTAGCCCTGAACACTCACCCTGAAAAGTTCCGCCACTTTCTCAATTGCAAAATCGATTTCCTCTACAGTATTGTATTTACTGAAAGAAAAACGAACAGCTCCTCTTTTTGAGTTTGGATAGAGTGCATTCAACACATGTGAACCTGTTGTTGCTCCACTTGAACAGGCGCTTCCACCGGAAGCTGAAATTCCTTGCAAGTCAAGATTAAACAACATCATTTCATTTTCTTCTGACTCAGGGAAAGAGACATTGAGTACGGTATAAAGGCTTCGGTTCAAATTATCTGAGTCTCCGTGAAAGCTTACTCCGTGCACCATTGATTTTAGTTTTTCAATCATGTATTTCTTAAGCGAATTGATTTTGTTTTCGTGTTCTTCCATTTCACGATAACAAATCTCTAGTGCTTTCGCCAAGCCAATGATTCCGTAAGTATTTTCTGTTCCACCGCGCATGTTACGTTCTTGAGCCCCGCCATGCACGAGTGGTTTTATTTTCTTGTCTTTATTGATGTACATAAAACCAATTCCCTTCGGTCCGTGAAACTTATGCGCTGCAGCCGTCATACCATGAACTTTCAATTGTTTCATGTCATGCTTGTAGTGACCCATGGTTTGAACTGTGTCTGAATGGAAGTAGGCGTTGTACTGTTGACAAAGTTCTCCTACTTTTTCTATATCAAGAAGATTCCCAATCTCATTGTTGGCGTGCATTAAAGAAACCAAGGCATTTGGAAATTCTTTCAATAAGCTTTCGAGGTGCTCAAGATTCACATGACCTTTTTCATTCAGTCGGACAAAATGAAGTTCTATTTCTCCTTGTTTTTGGAGAGTAGCAAGCGTGTGTTCAACAGCATGGTGTTCTATTGGCGATGAGATAGCGTGCTTAATATTATATGTTTGGATCGCTCCGCGAATGATTGCATTATCAGCCTCTGTTCCGCCCGATGTAAAGATGATCTCGCCTGGAGTGCAATTGAGAAGCTCCGCCACTTTCTTTCTTGACGATTCGATCGCTGCGCGCACTTTCCTTCCATGCGAATGGGTTGAGGATGGATTGCCAAAGTCTTCCAGCATGAATGGCTTCATTGCTTCAAAAACTTCTGGGTCAAGAGGTGTCGTGGCTGCGTTGTCTAAATAAACTCTCATTTTCGGTCCTATTTTACAAGGTTCTAATTGCGAACTGCAAAGTTACCATTTAGAAAAATAAAATAAAGGTTGTCAGCCAATTAACGTTTTTATGTAGTTAATAATTCGATTTGCCAATTCATTTGCTTTTTTCTCGTTTTGCGACTCAGCATAAATGCGGATAATGGGTTCAGTATTGCTTTTGCGAAGGTGAATCCATTCCTTTTCCCTTTCAAAATCGATTTTCACACCGTCAATGGTGTTAATATTTTCGGTTTGGTATTTTATTTTGATTTTTTCCAATACTTCATCCACGTTGATTTCAGGCGTGAGCTCAATTTTATTTTTTGAAATGAAATATTCAGGATACGTTTTTCTTAACTCAGAAACTTTCATTTTCTTTTTTGCGAGATGCGACAGAAAAAGAGCAATGCCCATGAGCGCATCACGACCGTAGTGCAGTTCTGGAAAAATCACACCGCCATTCCCTTCGCCTCCGATAGCCGCATTTGTTTCTTTCATCGCGTTAACCACATTCACTTCACCTACTGCAGCTGCTTTGTATTTTCCTCCTGCTCTTTCTGTGACATCACGAAGGGCACGTGTTGAAGAAAGGTTTGAGACTGTATTCGATTTCTTTTTACTCAATACATAATCTGCAACGGCTACCAATGTGTATTCTTCGCCAAAAGGTTTACCATCTTCTTGAACTAAAGCAAGTCGATCAACATCTGGGTCAACAATAATCCCTAGATGGAATTTTCCTTTTTTGACTTCTTTACAAATGGCTTTTATATTTTCAGGAAGTGGTTCAGGGTTGTGCGGAAATCTTCCTGTTGGTTCGCAATACAATTTTTTAACAGTATTCACGCCCAATTCTTTTAGCAACATTGGCACAGCTATTCCACCCGTTGAATTCACAGCATCAACAACAATTTTGAATTTGGCATTTTTAATCGCCTTTACATCGACCAATTTATTTTTCTTGATCAATTCAATGTGTTTTTTTACGTAGTGATCAGCTTTGGAATAACTGCCCAGTTTTTCGATAGAAGCAAAATCAAAGCTTTCTTGTTCGGCTATTTTCAGCACTTCAGCACCATCAGCGGCCGAAATAAATTCTCCTTTTCATTCAATAATTTCAGCGCATTCCATTGAATAGGATTGTGGCTTGCGGTGAGAATAATTCCTCCACCTGCTTTTTCCAAAGGGACAGCAATCTCAACGGTTGGTGTTGTTGACAACCCAAGATCGACAACGTTTATCCCTAAACCGACTAGTGAGTTACTTACCAGATTACTCACCATCTCGCCAGAGATGCGAGCATCACGTCCAATGACAATCTTCTTAGCACCTCGTGATTTTGCCCATGTGCCGAAAGCTGAAGCAAATTTTACAACATCAACAGGCGTAAGGGCATCGCCAGGTTTACCACCAATGGTTCCGCGAATTCCTGAAATAGATTTTATTAAAGTCACACGTAAAAATTTAGACTGCAAAGATAGTTTTAATAGATGATTTAAGATTTAGTGGCCATGATTTTCTGGTTCGAAAAAAGGCATTTCTAAAAATTGTAAATCGTAAATTGGCCGCATGAAAAAACCACTTTCTTCTCCTGATCTCAATCGCGAAGCCAAACTCAAAGCTTTCGATCGTTTACTCACGATTATGGATGAACTACGCGAAAATTGTCCGTGGGACAAAAAGCAAACGCTTGAAAGCCTTCGGCATTTGACAATCGAGGAGACTTATGAACTTTCGGATTCAATACTGGAAGGCAACCTTGATGAAGTAAAAAAAGAATTGGGCGATCTGATGCTGCACAATGTTTTTTACGCTCGCATTGCTTCGGAAATGAAAAAATTCGATATCGCTGATGTTCTTAATTCAATTTGCGATAAGTTGATTGAGCGTCATCCACATGTGTATGGAGACGTGATTGCAACTGACGAACAAACTGTAAAAGAAAATTGGGAAAAAATAAAATTAAAAACTGGAAGTAAGTCTGTGCTTGCTGGTGTGCCAAAATCATTGCCTGCTTTGGTGAAGGCCATTCGTGTACAGGACAAAGCCCGAGGTGTTGGTTTCGACTGGGAGCATAAAGAACAAGTGTGGCAAAAGGTGGAAGAAGAAATGCAAGAGTTTAAAAATGAATTTAATGTAGAATCAAATCAAGCTATCGATAAGCAAAAAGCAATGGCTGAATTTGGCGACTTGTTGTTCTCACTTGTGAATTATTCTCGTTTCTTAGAAATTGATGCAGAAGAAGCACTCGAACGTACGAACAAAAAATTCATCAAGCGTTTTCAATATTTAGAAACTGAGTCTGCGAAAGATGGAAAAAAAATGGGCGAGATGACCCTTGCAGAAATGGATGAATACTGGAATCGTGCTAAACTGATTTGACCTAAGCCGGAGGCAGCATATTTAGAGGCACTTCAGTTGGTGAATACGTACGCTGCCACTGAGAGAAATTGGACAAAATCAAAATCACCACAACACCAACAAACATAATTGCGGACAAAATTATCCCAGACATTGGTGTTACATCAAAATATTCTTCGATCACAAAAATTGCCCCCGCACCGAGCAGCGCGGCAATAACATAAATCGATTGAAATATTACACCAAGCCCAGTATAAAAAACTGCTTTGCTTTTATCACGGAGATGCATGTGTAACACTCGCACAAAAGTTTGATACGCACGTGACTGGTCTATTATTTTTCCGTTAGCATCAATTGTGTGGTTGGGAATCGCAAGGGTTCCACAATCCATCGAGTCAACTTTAATTATATAAGTGCTCTTCATGCGACACAATCTCACTTCAGTGATTTGAGGATATGGAATCTTAGACGTCTTTTCGTCTGTGGTAACTACCAAATCAAACTCATTGAGCGTAATTATCACCCGTTTGTCTTTTGCGCTTTTTTTAAAGGAGTATTCCATAATCAAAGGCTAAATTTCAACTCCTGAAAGATCCTTTTCAATACCCAAGAAAGAGTATTTTCATATCCGTAGGATTCGGTAGTGCTTACTAAGATTTGTGAAAATAATGGAGAAATCAGCCTTTTATTTTGGGTTGTCCCAGTCGAAGTATTCATCCTTTTGTAGCTCTACTTCTTTCTTCTTTTTGATTCCCCGATTTTGGAATGCTTCCTTTAATTCCTTCACTTCCTTTTTAAGATCGCTAACGATTTTCTTCTTAGTCGCCTCTTTATCAAATTTCACTTCGTAATTATCGGTAGTGCCAATGATCTTCAAAAAAATCTTGGACTGGCCACCAGTTTCTTCGATCGCACCAAAAGCTTCGTCCGGATCAATTTTCTTTTTATTTCGAAGAGGAGCTATCACACGATAATCGATCTGCTGATCAAACGTGTGCGTACCACTCAGTGTGATATTCGTAGCGTTGGTGTGCACCTCCATTTGAGGAATGAAAATTGTTTTCTTCTCAATGTGGATATCATTTTTCAAGTCAGCGAATCTGAGATGATTAAGCGCTCCGTCATCAAGATATTTATTCAATTTTTGAAGTGGCTCAAAATCATTTAGCTCACCATTTTTGATCAAGGCACTTATATCCGCAGTAAGTGTTTCTGAAAAAAGTTTCAGCTTTTCATCCAGCTTCATCTCCAAAGTAACATCAGCATTTGCTTCGCCTTTCAAGTTTTTTGAAACTATAAAATCCTGATAGAAATTATCAAAGACATAAAACACACTGTCAACATCAATACCCTCCAATTTGAAAGATGAAGACACATCAATTGCTTTGGGATTCTTTGCATCGACTATTCCACTAGCACTAAGCGAACCACCCATGGCATTGAATGTAAGTCGCTTCGAAATAGCGACTTGATTTTTTACAAGTAAATCGCCCTTGATTTTTCGTGGTGTAAAATTCTTGTATTTCATGGATTTCACATCACAATTGAAATTCATGTGAAGGTTAGGCGAGATTATGAATCCAAAGTTTTGCGAACTGCTTTCACCAAGGCCTAATGACATCAATCTGTCCAGATCCAAAAAATCAGATTTCAAATCAGCTTCGATTCCAATCGGCTGATTTTCGAAAAGTAAAAAAGTAATTACGTTCTTTAAAAAGCCATTGAGTAACAAGTCGCTCTTCTCTAAGTGACCTGTTACATTACTCATCGCAATGTCATTTTTATTGAATTGAAGTGTGCCGTTCCAATTTTTAAACTCCGCTTTCTGTTTTTCAGTAGTAAAGGAAATATCTTTCAATTCAATTGTGCCATCTGCACGCACTTGCTGAGCTGTGGCTTTGTCTTTCAACAAGGAAAGTTTTCCATCGAATTGAATGTCAGCATTAATTCCACCTTCGAAATTTTTAATCGCTTTAATTGGATAGAAATTCTGAATGGAGGAGGCGTCAGCACTGCCTTTAAAATCGAGAGAAACATAAGGGTCATCAAAATTCTGTATTGACAGATTTGCTTCAAACGGTTTGCCATTGAGCATTCCCGAAAATTTCTTGAGAAACAACTCGGCACGAGAAAAATTAGTTAGCGATGGGCTTGCAAAAGAGCCTTCCAGATTCGCATTCTCTATTCTCGATTTATAAGTTGGGTGAGAAAACGATGCCTCTTTGCAGCCAAAACTCATCGACAACAGTGGGCTTTTCGTTTCAGAAACCTCTCCCTTAAGCGCTAATGAAAAATAGACTTCGCCCTTGCTTTGATATTCTTTTACTCTTTCCGTCAGGTTTTCTGGCAAAAGCGAAAGCATTGTTTGCAAGTTGGTGTTCTTGCCAGTTACCGTGACATTTATATTGTCTTTAGTTTTAAAATTGTAATTTCCTTCGAGCTCAAATTCTGATTTACCAAGTTCGAGCTTCGATTTTTCAACCACAATATTTTTATTGACATCGTCATAGTTAACGACAGTGTTAACATCAAAATTTTTCTTTTCAAGTAAATGCAAGTCGCGAATTCCGATTTGGCCAATTTCAAGATCACCATTGGTTTCAATTCTATATATGTCATTTTCGACATTGATAGACGCTGTGAGTTTATCGCTTGCAAAAGAATGACGTTGCAACAACTGCATATCTTGATATGAAATCAGTGTATTGGTGAGTTTTACGTTGCGAAGATCAAACTTAATACTCTCGTTGTTTTCACCTTGATTTTTAACGATAGTGAAATTGTTTTTTCCTTCGCTATCAATTTTCAAATGCGTTTCACTGTCTTCAATCTGTAATCCACGCACCGAATATTTTCCGCTCCAGGCATCAAACGTATTCAAGTAAAACGAAATCTTTTTGGCAGTGAGTAAAGGATATAGTCCTTCATGGCTATCCTCAACGTAAACATCGATAAAAGTGATGGCTAGATTCGGGAAATCCTGCCAAGCAGAAATGTCGATGCGACCTATCTGCACTGGTGTACCTAGGTTTTTGTTCGCCTCGCGGATGAACTGCTGAATGATTTTATCCTTGAATAAAATAAGCGATCCGCCAAAGGCAAGGATCAAAACCACTACCGACAGTCCGAGGTAAAAAAGTATTTTTTTAAGAAGCCTCAATTTCTAAAAAATGACTTTACAAAAATACTTTAAAGAGTCAAGAACTGCGAATCTGAATCAATGCATCCTGAGGCCCTGTTCTTTTTTAAGAATAAAAAAACCAGTGACTTCACTGGTTTTAATTAAAAGTATAGATCTGAAATTCGTTTAAGCCACCTCGAATGCTTCAGCCGAGGCATGCTTCATGTATTCTTCGTAATCGTATGGCGTATCTCCACCCTCAAGCAAACAACCTTCAGGGATAGTAGGGAAAATCTCCTCGTAGTTTTTCACCAAGTTCATGAACACACGTCTGTACACATGTGTACGATTGATTTTTTCCGGATCGTCTATTCCTGATGCGCCTAACAATTCAACAAAACTTTCAACCGTGTTTTTATGGAAGTTAGCAACGCGAACTTTTTTATCATCGATCACTAAACCTTTCATCAGCGCTGGGTTTTGTGTAGCAACTCCAGTTGGGCAGGTATTTTTATTACACTCCAATGCTTGTATGCAACCAAGTGCCATCATCATTGCGCGAGCACAGTTGCAAGTATCAGCACCGAGAGCCATCGCACGTACCATGTGAAAGCCAGTCAAAACTTTTCCTGAGGCAATCAAACGCATCTTCTTGCGAATACCGAAACCAATCAAAGCATTGTCAACAAAAGCAAGAGCATCGAGCAGTGGCATGCCAACAAAATTTGTAAACTCTGGAGGAGCAGCACCTGTGCCACCTTCACCGCCATCTACAGTTATGAAATCCGGATAGATATTAAGTTGCACCATTGCTTTACATATCGAAAGGAATTCACTCTTGCGTCCAACACATAACTTGAAACCAACAGGTTTGCCTCCTGAAAGAGTTCTCAGTTTTTCGACAAACTTGATCAATTCAATTGGTGTAGTGAACGCACTATGAAATGGTGGAGAGAAAACTGTAGTGCCGGGTTTCACCAATCGGATAGCTGCAATCTCAGGAGTATTTTTGGCGGCTGGTAAAATTCCACCGTGGCCGGGTTTTGCTCCTTGTGAAAGTTTGATCTCAATCATTTTCACATTTGGTTTGATTGCATTTTGTTTGAAGGCTTCCTCAGAAAAATTTCCGTCCTCTGAGCGAGCTCCAAAATAGCCAGTACCTATCTGCCAAATTATGTCGCCACCATTTTTTAAATGATAGGGACTCAAACCACCTTCGCCCGTGTTATGAGCAAAACCTCCAATCTTTGCGCCTGAGTTCAAAGCTTCAATTGCGTTTTTGCTTAATGAACCAAAACTCATCGCAGACACATTCAGTACACTCATATCATATGGCTGTGAACATTTTTCACCACCGAAACGAATGCGGGGGCTATGGTTCATCTTATGAAAATCTTTGGGAGCAATGGAATGTGTGATCCATTCATAACCTTCAGCGTAAACATCGAGTTGAGTTCCAAAAGGAATCGTATCGATTTGTTTTTTTGCGCGCTGATAAATAACCGATCTCTCATTACGATTAATAGGCGCTCCGTCAGTATCACTCTCCACAAAGTATTGTTGGATCTTCGGACGCAAATCTTCAAACACATAACGCAAGCGTCCAAACAAAGGAAAATTTCTCTTGATTGATTGTCTCGTTTGTATCATGTCCACGATGCCCATGTAAACCAAAGGCAAAGAGATGATGAACAAGGTGGCAGGAATAATGACATCGTCATGGTCCCACCAAAGGTGTGTCCAAATGCCAAGCCCCGGAACTAGAATTATGGAGCTAATAATAAAGAGTTGACGGTTGTTCATAGACAAGATTGTTTGAGTGCAACAAGTTAGAATTTATTAGCCAATTCAACAATCAGCCAATGATCTGATTAGCAAACTCAAAAAAAAGGAATATTCAGAGCTTACGAAGCAGCGATCTTCATCACTGCCTCAATAAATCTGTCAAGGTCTTTTGTTGTTGTGTAGACGTGCGGTGTGACACGAACAGCATTAACATTTTCCCATTTGATTGAAACTGTATGGATTTGATATTCACCAAAAAGTTTAGTGGAAATATCGGCAACATCCATACCATCAACACTGAATGTGCCGAGCGCACATGAATATTCTGGCTTAAGTGAAATATGCAATTTCACTCTTGGGTTTTTAGAAATCGCGTTGCACCAATATGTTTTCAGAAAATGAAGGCGTTCTTGTTTTCTTTTGCCACCAATCGCATTATGAAAATCAATTGCCTGACCAATTGCTTGCTCTGGCGCAAATGATCTTGTGCCAAGTGCTTCAAATTTTTTGATATCTCCGCTTTGAGGTTTGTCCGTTGGGAAAATCGGCCACGTCTTTTCAATGCGATCTTTTTTAATGAACATCATTCCCGTGCCAAACGGAGCACACAACCATTTGTGCAAACTTGTTCCAAAATAATCGCAATTGAAGTCAGAAATTTTATAATCAACATGAGCGAATGAATGAGCTGCATCGACAATTGAAATGATTCCACGCTTGCGTGCCTCTGCACAAAGCTTGGCTGCCGGAAGAATTTGGCCAGTCCATGTCATCAAATGTGTGATGTGCCAGATCTTCGTTTTGGGAGTTGTAGCATCGATATATGCTTTGAGCACAACGTCATCATTGTCAAAAGGCAAATTCAAGCTGATCCAATTGATTTTTACTCCTTCGCGCATTTCGCGTTGCTTCCATGCATGAATCATGTTTGGGTAATCTTGCTTAGTCATCACAATTTCATCGCCTCGCTGCATGTCAATTCCCCAAGTGAAAGTGCCGAGTGCTTCAGTCGTATTTCTATTAACAGCAATTTCTTCAGGCATTGCGCCAGCAAGGTCAGCAAGTTTCCTTCTTAGTGGCTCACGACCTTTATCAAGAATTTGCCACATATAATACGTAGGTGCTTCGTTGCTCAGATGATAATAGCGATCAACTGCATCTTGCACCACTTTGGGCTGCGGACTGCAACCACCATTATTCAAGTTTAAAATGTTTGGCGTAACGGTATAAGCTTGCGCCATTCGTGCCCACAAGTCATCATCATTGGCAGCTTCAAGAGGAGAAAGTTTATTCAGTTCGAGCAATGCATCCGAAACATCTTCGCTCTTAGCTTTGGCCAAAAGCGGTGTGATTGACATTGCTCCTGCAAGTCCTAATGATTTTTTGAAAAACGATCTGCGTGATGACATGACTTTCTGTTTTAGTTATGAAGCTAAATTTAAAGTTTAGAAATCCCTTGAATGAATTTTTTCCAATCTTCAGGCGTATCAAGATCAATTTCTCCTTCTGGAAAATCAACAGATTTTACAAGAGCGGGGTTTTGCTCAATGATTTTCTTAGCCCCAGATGTATCTTCAATGGTTTCAAGTTTTTGGAACACCGATTTGTGAAAAAGGGCAGGAACTCCAATTGAGTCAGCATAGCGCGATGCAATGATTGGAAATTGGGAATGCCTATGCTCTTCTTTGAGCTTTCCTAAATGGAACGAATTAAGCCTCGGTTGATCGCAAAGGATGAAAACAATTGACTCAATCTGACTTATTTTCATCGCTTGATTCAATCCACATTTGATTGAACTTCCCATTCCCTTATTCCAATCTTCGTTGAAAACAATTTCGATCGGAAGGTCTTTTATTTCATTTTCAACTCTTACCCGGTTTGATCCAAGAACAACAAAGACTTTGTCGCATCCCGAGGCAATTGTTTCTTTCACTATTTTCCTAATCAGTGACTCATTTCCCATTTGCAGCAACTGCTTTGGTTGACCCATTCGCGATGAAGAGCCTGCAGCAAGCACAACAGCAACATGAATTGGTTTTTGATTGATCACTATGCAATCTAATTAATCAAAAAACAATTATACTTTTGCGGTTTCAAAATAACATTAATGAACTCGTTTGCTTTTGTATTCGATATGGATGGTGTAATCATTGACAGCAATCCTTATCATAAAATTGCCCTGAAACAATTTGCCGAAAAATATGGCTATCACCTGGACGAAGCGGGGATGACAAAAAAAATCTATGGCCGAACCAACAAAGAATGGATTCCCAATTTATTTGGAAGGGCTTTATCACCTGAAGAACTCTATCGTTACGGTGAAGAAAAAGAACAGTTGTTTCGTGATTTGATCAAAAAAGAAATTAAACCTGTCAATGGACTAATCCATTTTCTCGATCAAATGGATGAACTTAAAATTCCTAGGGCGATTGGAACTTCTGCTCCTCGCAGTAATCTTGACTTCGTTTTGAATGAACTGAATCTCAGAAAATATTTTCCAATCACACTTGATGAAGCAGATGTAACTCACGGAAAACCAAATCCCGAGATTTATATTAAATGTGCTCAACGATTGAATCTTCCGTCAGCTCAATGTATTGTTTTTGAAGACTCTCTCTCGGGAGTTGCATCAGGAAATGGTGCAGGTTCTCCTGTGATTGGAGTTGCAACTACTCACACGGCAGCTGAGCTAGGGACAAAAGTGGTAATCCATGATTTTACCGAAATGAATCCACAAGAAATTATAAAGGCTTTTACAGTTTAGCCTTCGTCAATAAATCTTTTGGTAATCGGCTGATATGAGTCTATTCTTCGATCGCGCATGAATGGCCAATGCACACGCACGCTATCAGTGCGGTTAAGATCAACTTCAGTAACTACAACTTCTTCTTTGTCGTGCGAAGCAAGGTAAAGCAATCTTCCAAGTGGGTTGGATACAAATGAGCCTCCCCAAAATTTCATGGCTCCATTTTGTTCAAGCCCAACTCGATTTACGCTCACCACATGAACACCATTTGCAACTGCGTGACTTCTCTGAATCGTTTGCCAAGCGTTGTATTGTTCAGCGTTGGTAGCTTCATCTTGTGAGGTTGCCCATCCGATTGCCGTTGGATAAAATAAAATCTCCGCACCCATCAACGAAGTTATACGTGCTGCCTCAGGATACCATTGATCCCAACAAATCAAAATACCAATGGTCGCAAATTTTGTTTTGAAAGTTTTGTATCCAAGATCACCAGGTGTGAAATAAAATTTTTCATAGTACGCAGGGTCATCTGGAATGTGCATCTTTCTATACTTACCCAAATACTGTCCGTCAGCATCTAAAACCGCTGTTGTATTGTGATAGATTCCTTGAGCTCTTTTTCAAAAAGAGAAGCAATGATCACCACGCCAAGTTCTTTCGCGACAGCAGCAAGTTTATCAGAAGACGGCCCTGGAATAGATTCGGCCAAATTGAAGTTTTCATAATCTTCAACATCGCAGAAATAAAGCGAAGTGAATAATTCTTGCAAACAAACAATCTGCGCTCCTTTTTGCGCAGCTTCACGAACTTTAGCTACTGCTTTTGCAAGGTTTTCTTCTTTGTTCGCTGTGCAGCTCATCTGCACAGTTCCGATTTTTACAAGTTTGGACACAAATGAAAAATTTTAAGGAGCAAAAATAGGCATTAACCTTTATTATTTTTAGTATAAATTCCTTGAAGAGGAAATAGCGTGCATCAAAATAATTTTAATCTTCTTCGGCTTTTGTTTGCCACCATGGTGCTGGTGACTCATTCATATACATTATCGAATGGTTCGCTGGAAGATTGGCTTACTCAACACACTTCTGGTCAAATCTCTTTTTCCTTTATTGGGTTAAGCGGATTCTTTATTATCAGCGGGTATTTGGTTTTTCAAAGTCTCGAAAGAAACAAGAACCTGATAGATTATTTCAAACGAAGAATACTTCGAATCTGCCCAGGGTTATTTGTGGTCTTATTGCTGACAGTTCTCCTTGGGGTTTTCGTCTATGAAGGTAGCTTTAAAGGTTACGTCACAAATCATTCTGTCTGGACTTATCTTCCTAGAAATTTTTTTCTGGTTAAGCCACAAGGCTCAATTCCGGGAATCTTCACAAGTAATCCTTACGGAGATGTAATCAACGGATCGTTGTGGTCGCTTCTTTATGAATGTTCATTCTATTTTTTTCTGGCAAGTCTTTTCTATTTCAGAAAGCAAATTCAATTTTCTCTTCTTATAGTCGCTTTCACAATCTTGCTGATTGCACGATTATTTTGGTTTCGAGAGTTGAGTGGACATAACTACATTCTGGCTAGTCATCTTGTACTTGAATTTTTCCCATTTTTTGTATTAGGTGCATTATTGGCGGCATTAAAAATTGAAAAATTGAAATTAAGGATGGCGACCTTAGTCATGTGCGTTTTAACATTGATACTGTTCACTGCCCTCAACTCATTTGAGATCGTGAAATTTTTCTTACTCCCGCCTACTGTCATACTAATGGGTCTCGGAAATATTTCGCAAGTCAATCGTCTTCTTACAAAACTCGGAGACATTTCTTATGGCGTCTATATTTACGCTTTCCCAATTCAGCAAACGTTGGTGCACTTTTTCAAACTAGATGCTCAAGAGTTAATGCTTATAGCTTTACCTGTTTCATTTTTGTTGGGCTATCTCTCCTGGCATTTTGTAGAAAAGCGGGCTCTTCAATTAAAGTAATAATTACTTCACTGCTCTCACAATCTCTCTTTTTCCCGGAGGTCCTGGTAAAGATTCGACTTTAAGCTTGAGAAATTTCAAATCACGTTTGAGCTGTCCTTTAGCGCAATAAGTAACAAACACGCCATTTGTTTTCAATGCATTAGTAGTTTTCTCTAAAACTGAAAGTTCCCACATCTCAGGCTGTTTGGTAGGAGCGAAGGCATCGAAGAAAACAATCTCGAAATTCGTGGAAGGGAGTTTAATATTTTGAATTGAATCAGAAATTCTTTTGAAAGAAAAATATTCATTGATGTCAACTGTTTCTCCCCATACTGATTGATGAATTTTTTGAAACATTATTTTTCCGTCAGGAGAAGAAATCAAATCAGAGTAATTGAGCTGGCTAATAATTTCTTCCGGAATCGGAAATGCCTCAATCGTGTGGTAGGTAATTTTTATTTTGTGTTCAATCGCAAATTGAAGCGTCAAGAGAGCGTTGAGACCTGTTCCGAAACCAACTTCAAAAATATTGACCGATTGTATTTTATTTTCAGATAGAAAAAATTCCAGGCCGTTTTTTATAAAAACATAAATGGATTCTTGAATTGCACCATGCGTAGAATGATAAGTCTCATTCAGTTTTTCATTCAACAATGAATGTGACCCATCTTTTGTTTCAATTATTTTTATTGAATTCACTTTTTGGAAATCAATGCAACTGCATATGCATTCACGCCTTCTTCGCGGCCAACATATCCCAATTTTTCATTGGTTGTAGCTTTGATTGAAACATCGTCTTCAGAGATATTCATTAAAGGCGCAAGTGCTTTTTTCATTTCAGGAATATGCGGATTGATTTTCGGGTTTTCCAAAGTCAAAGTACAATCCACGTTTTCTATTTGCCACCCTTTCTCAGAAAGCATTCGGGTTTTTTCTTTCAAAAAATGCTTACTGTCTTTCCCTTTCCACTGAGGGTCTTTGTTAGAAAAATGAAAACCAATATCGCGCATATTTGCAGCACCAAGCAAAGCATCGCAAATGGCGTGGATAAGAACATCAGCATCACTATGACCTACAGCACCTTTCTCCGATTCCAGTTTTATTCCACCAAGCCGGAAATCTTTTCCTGTCTCTAATTGATGAACATCAAAACCTAGCCCAACGCGGATTTTCATTTCAATTCTTTAAAGCCCTGTAATACATCACACTTGAATTTTCTTCCTTCAAGATTTCTTTCGCCACTCTTTGAATATCGCCAGCTGTTACATTTTCAATGTTATCAAATTCTTTGTTCACCAAATTTGCATCACCGCTCAATGACGCGAAAGCTAAATTCATTGCGCGATTAATTACCTCGACTTCTCCAAATTCAATAGAAGCAGTTGATTGATTCTTCACTTTTCGAAGTTCATTTTCTTCTACTTTGTTAGAAATAACGTTCTGTAAAATATCGTCAACATATTTTTCGGCTTCAAGCAAATCAATACCTTCCTTCACACGACCACTGACTACTAGCATTCCTGGATCAATAGTTCCCATCACGAATGATGAAATCGAAGTAAAAATTTCTTTTTCTTTAACCAATGTTTGATACAGCCTGCTCGATTCTCCGCGACTCAACACATCGCTTAGCAAATCAACGGCATAATAATCTTTGTTGAATCGGCCAGGCATGTGATACGTTTTATACAAAGCGTTGGCAGGCACTTTTGATTCAACATTCAAAATCCTCTTTTCTTTTTGAACAGGTTCTGACTGAAGTTTTCTTTCTTTTCTTTTTCCAGATGGAATTGGAGCAAACCAATTTTCAGAAAGCTGTTTTACTTGATCAACAGTAACATTTCCCGCAACAACGAGCACTGCATTGCTTGGAAGGTAATGTGTAAAGAAAAAATCTTTCACATCATCCATCGTAGCATTTTCGATGTGAGGAATTTCTTTCCCGATTGTTGCCCATTGATACGGATGTTTTTTATAGGCAAGCGGACGAAGTTTGAGCCACACATCGCCATACGGCTGGTTCAAATAGCGCTGCTTGAATTCTTCAATTACTACCTTGCGCTGCACTTCGAGTGCCTTCGGATCGAAAGACAAACTCAGCATTCTGTCGCTCTCCAGCCAAAAACCAGTTTCAATATTTGAAGCCGGAACGGTCAGATAATAATTGGTGATGTCAGTATTAGTAAAGGCGTTGTTTTCGCCACCAACCATTTGGAGAGGTACATCGTAGCTTGGAATATTTTTAGAGCCGCCAAACATCAAATGTTCGAACAGATGAGCAAAACCAGTTTTCTCAGGGTTTTCATCACGTGAGCCCACATTGTACAAAATATTCATTACGGCAATTTGCACGGAGTGATCTTCGTGCACGATCACGTGCAGGCCATTGGCCAAAGTAAATTCACTGAAAGAAATCATACTTGAAATACAAATCGCAAATTACAAATTATAAATAACCAGTACAGTTCACGCATTAAATCAGATTAGCAATCTGAAATCTCCAATTTTATTACAAACTTAGCGCTATGAATAATTCTTTTCGCTTTTCAGAGATTTCGGAGCCACATCGAACACGAACTCTTCAAATCCTCAAGCAATATCCGGATGTAAAAAAACTGATGGGCAAAAACCCGCTTACCATATTCGCTATCCTTGGGCTGGTCGGAGGAATGATTGGGATTGCATTTTTGATTAGGGAAAGCGCTTGGTGGATCGTTTTGCTCGTAGCTTATTGTGTAGGTGCATTCTTTAATCACGCATTGTTCGTAATGATTCACGAATGTTCACATCATTTACTTTTCAAAAACAAATCGATAAACAGGCTTGCAGCGATTGTCGCCAATCTTCCTCATATTTTTCCATCCGCTATTTCTTTTGAGCGTTATCATATCAAACACCACTCTTTTCAAGGTGTGCATGAACTTGATGCCGATTTACCTGACTTTTGGGAAGCCAAATTGTTCAACAACTCAACTTTTGGGAAAGCATTCTGGCTTTTACTTTTCCCTGTGTTTCAAGTAATCCGCACATTTAGATTAAAAGAAATCAAGCCTGTTGACGGCTGGATCATCACAAACTGGATTATACAAATTGCATTTGATGTTGTTCTCTGGACAATTATCGGACCGAAGGCTTTCGTTTTCATGCTCGCTAGTTTCTTTTTTTCCGTTGGCCTTCATCCGCTTGGCGCACGATGGATTCAAGAACATTATCTGACTCTCAGTGAAACACAAGAAACTTATAGTTACTATGGCGGACTGAACGCAGTTGCGTTTAACGTTGGTTATCATAACGAGCATCATGATTTTCCTTCGATACCATGGAACAAACTTCCTGAACTGAAGAGAACTGCGCCACCATTTTATGATTCATTGTATTCACATCAATCGTGGACAAAACTCTTTTTCCGTTTCCTTTTTGATAAAAACATTTCTCTCTACTCGCGTATTACTCGCAACGAAAGAGGCAAAGTGAAACTCACAGATGAAAGCAAACCCGACATGGATTTAGTGAAAGAGAAAGTAGCTTAACAATTTTTTGCTTGAGTCGTTCATTTCAATTTTTTGTTATTCTTCTGCTTGTCATTTGTAGTGGCTGGGGATTTTTTTCGCATAAAAAAATCAATCGCCTAGCGGTGTTTGCTCTGCCACCCGAGATGGCTACATTTTACAAAAAGAATATCCGTTATATCGAAGAAGCTGCAGTCAATCCAGATCGAAGAAGATATATTGTTGCTGATGAAGCTCCTCGTCATTACATCGATTTGGATACTTATGGCGACAGCGCTGCTTACAAGTTACCTCGCTATTGGAAAGAGGCCGTGGCAAAATTTGGAGAAGACTCATTGAAAAAACACGGCATCTTACCTTGGAATATCACACGTGTTTATTACCAATTAAGTGAAGCATTCCTAGTGAAAGATCCAGATCGGATTTTAAAACTATCTGCTGATTTGGGTCATTACATTGGAGATGCTCATGTGCCACTTCACACGACAAGAAATTATGACGGTCAGCTCACTGGTCAAACTGGAATTCATGGATTCTGGGAATCAAGGCTTCCAGAGTTGTTCTCTTCGGAATTTGATTTTTACACAGGCAAGTCTTTATATATCGAAAACGTTCAACTGGAAGCTTGGAAAATAATAGCTCACACCAATCAAGCTCTTGATTCGGTTCTGCGTTTTGAAAAGGAATTGAACAAAAAATTTGGCGATAAGAAATTCAATTTCGAAACACAAGGAAGGCAAACACTTAAAGTTTTTTCTGCAAACTATTCCAAAGCGTATCACCAAATGCTGAACGGAATGGTAGAACGTCAAATGCGTTCAAGTGTACTTATAACGGGAAGCTTATGGTACACTGCGTGGGTAGATGCCGGTCAACCAGATTTGAAATCATTAATAGACTACAAGCCTACCGAGGAAGAAATCAAGCAACGCGAAGTTGAATTAAAAGCTTGGAGGGCAACCAAGAAAGATTCGCTGGTTCGGCCTCACGAGAGCGATTAATTTACCGAAGGTAGGTTTGCCTCGTACTTTTGCTCAGCCAAAACTTCAATTTCTTTTCCATCTTCAGATGTGCGCTTATATAGGCCAATTCCCGCTACATAATAATCAACGTAGAACACTAACTCTTTGCCGCTTCGCTTTCTCTTCTCGATTACAGACACCTTAACTGCTTTCTGCTTCTTTCCATTGACTTTTATTTTGGTAAACTCAGAAACATAAATTGTCTGTTCAGCTCCCTTCTGTTTTGGGTTTGTCCACTCCGACTTGCCATTTGCCGATGGCATTTTAAAAATCGGAAAACCATTGCTAGTATAGGTTTCAACTCTTCCGGGTGAAGTATTAGCCTTTCCTCCAACCAGCAAAATTTCTGAGTCATTGATTTTTACAACCTCTTCTTTACCGCCTTTCATGATATCTTCTCTGTAGAACATTGTTGTAACAAGAGCGGTGTCTTTCATGTCTTTAAAGAATATTGTTTGTGAGTGGTAAAGTTTATCGTTCTCGCTTGGGTCATGCACTTGAAATACAGAAGAATTTTTTCCTTCCGCAGGAAAAAAATATTCTCTCGCTGTTTGTCCGTATACTGTTGATGAAAATAAAATGAAGAAAGGCAAATATTTTAGTTTCATAGGTTATGGGGTTAAAAAGAAAAAATCAAGTCAGGCAAAGCCCAACTTGATTGTAGAAATTATATATCTAAAATTACATTTTCCGAACATGGCCGCTACCAGAAGAGTGACTGTTCAATTGTGATGGACTACCTTTGTAAGACACGCTTCCACTTCCAGAAATATTTGCATCGAGGGCATCCTTTACATTGATTTCAACATCGCCCGATCCAGAGATGCGAACATCACAGCGTGATACTTCAAGGTTAGACGCAAGTACTTTACCGGAGCCACTGATTTTTGCTTTGATTTCGTTGGCAGTGCCGCTAGCAACAATTTTTCCTGAACCAGAAATGCTCACTTCAGCTTTCCCTGAAATTGAAACTTGAGCATCTACTTTACCCGAGCCACTGATGCTGCTATCAAAATTTTGACACGAACCTTTTACTTTCACATTTCCGCTACCGGAAACATCAGCACTCATCATTCCTTTGACATCCACTTCCATGTCGAGCGAGCCTGAACCGCTAACTTTCAACTCCAAATCTCCTGTAGAAAATTTCCCATCACCAGTAAGGTTTCCTGAGCCACTCACACTAACGGCTTCCAAGTTGGTGACTGTAACATAGGCGGTAATTTTATTTTCATCGCGCCAACTCCAGTCCATCCATCGTTTGCCTTCACGACCAATCACCAATTTTCCATTTTCAACATCCGTTTCAACTTTTGCGAGGGTCTCTTTATCACCCTCAAGCACCACACTCTGAGTGCTTCCTTGCTTTAGAATGAGCTTGCCCGGCACGCGATAAGCTATTTTTGTAAATGAACTTACGTTTCTGGTCTCCTTGGTTTGTGCGAAAGCAAGGCCCGGGATCAGAAGGAAGAGGAGTAGCTAATTTTTTCATCTGCTGTAATTTCTAAGGGTTTGGATATAATTCGATTCAAAGACTATTGTCGCGTAACTACGGTTGCTTACGTTTGAAAAATTATTTTTGTTTCTAAGACGCGAATAAAATCATGACGGTTGCACCGATTTTTTCCTTTTTAACAATAGAGGCCATTTCTGAAGCCATTTACAAGAAAAAGGGAGCAAATTCTTGGGCATTGCGTTTCCGATCCAAAATGAGGACGAGATAAAATTAAAACTAGAGGAACTTCGAAAAAAGTACTTTGACGCAAGCCATCATTGTTACGCATGGGTCTTGGGCGCGGACAAAAAGCGTTTTCGAGCTTCTGACGATGGCGAACCAAATCATTCTGCTGGCACTCCGATTCTGGGCCAATAAAATTGAAAAACCTGACCAACGTGTTGGTGGTTGTAAGATATTTTGGAGGAACTAAACTTGGAATTGGCGGCTTGACGCAAGCATATAAAGCTTCAGCCGAAATGGCTCTTAAAAACGCACCAATTATCGAAATTGAAATAGCGATTCTTTAAGCTATGATTACACTGTTTCTGCGGAGGTAATGAAACTGGTAAAAGATTTTGAGTTGAAAATTGAAAAGCAAAGTTTTGAAAACGAAGCGGAGATAATCCTAAGCGTAAAGCTTCGACATGAAGAAAAATTTTTAGAGAAGCTGAGGTTGCTAAATGCCACTGGAATACGACTTGAGTTTCGGCTTCGGCCTTAAAGCTTACAACACTGAATTTTATTACCTTTGTCCCCCTCAATTTGTAATCAAGAAATTCACATAATAAGGTCATGTTCGATAGTTTAAGTTATAAGCTGGAAAAAGCCTTTCAATCACTGAAGGGCCAGGGTAGGATCTCCGAAATAAACGTAGCATCAACCATCAAAGAAATTCGCAAGGCGTTGATTGATGCTGACGTTAACTATAAAGTTGCCAAAGAAGTTACCGATGAAATAAGAGAGAAAGCATGGGCAGGATGTGCTCACAGCTATTTATTCCAGGACAGTTGCTGGTTAAAATTACCAGCGATGAACTGACCAACTTAATGGGCGGTCAAAGTGTTGACATAAACATTGAAGGAAACCCAGCAGTTATTCTTATCGCGGGTTTACAAGGTTCTGGTAAAACTACTTTTTCTGGAAAAGCTTGCAAGTTATTTAAGCGCCAAGGCCGCCAGGTAATGCTTACGGCTTGCGATATCTATCGTCCTGCTGCGATTGATCAATTGAAAGTACTCGGCAGCAAGTAGGTGTTGAAGTATATGCTGAACCTGAAAATAAAGACGCGGTAAAAATTGCTAAGGCTGCCATTGAGCATGCAAAGAAAAATAATATCAAAGTTGTTATTGTCGATACAGCAGGTCGTTTAGCTGTAGATGAAGAAATGATGGATGAAATTGCGCGTCTTAAAGAAGCGCTCAAGCCATCCGAGACTTTATTTGTAGTTGACTCGATGACGGGTCAGGATGCTGTTAACACGGCAAAAGCTTTTAATGATCGCCTGCTTTGATAAGTGCTGTTCGGATTCTATTGTGTTTCCCTATTAACCTTAGCAGTTCGGAATGTTAGTAGAGGGCATAA
>JASGIR010000035.1:0-18615 GCA_049840975.1 Cyclobacteriaceae bacterium
TATCACAAACAAAAGCGTTGATAATGCCATTTGCTTCAGCATAGGATCAAGCTGCTCTGATGGAAGTGAGGAGACTTTTTTACCGTTTATAAAAAGTAATGGTGAGGCAATTAGAAAAAAGGAACTGAAGTAAGGCGAGGAATAATTCATTGCCACGAAAGCTATCGCACAACCAATTCCGCTAATTAAAAGTAGCCAGTGATAACGAATCGCTTTTTCTCTACCTATCCGAACCGGAATAGAGAACTTACCAGCGGTGCGATCAGATTCTATGTCACGAATATTATTAATGTTTAACACTGCAATAGAAAAGAATCCACAACTGAGCGAAGGCAAAACAAACTGCCAAGAAAATTCCTTAGTGAATAAATACAATGATCCCATCACTCCTACCAATCCAAAAGAAAATCAAAACAGAAAGATCACCTAGACCAATATAGCCGTAAGGTTTTCTTCCAACAGTATATGCAATCGCTGCAATAATAGAAAGTACACCAAGGCCGAGGAAAAATAAAATCGATCTAAGTTCAAATCCGAAAGCCGTGTATAACAAAGTCAATCCGCTAACTAAGCAAAGCATAACAAAAATGATAATGGCATTCTTCATTTGCGAAGCAGAAATCGCTCCTGATTGAACTGCTCTTTGCGGGCCAACACGTTCGGCATGATCTGCACCATTCACAGTATCACCATAGTCATTGGAAAGATTTGAAAGTATTTGCAAAAAAATAGTGGTGCTGCAACAAAGAAAAAAAATCAATCCATTGAATTTATTTTGAGATGCCGCAAGAAAACCTCCCATACCAATACAAGAAAGTGAGAGTGGAAGGGTACGCAGCCTAAAGGCTGAAAGCCAAACTTTAATATTCATTATGAGTCAATTACCCTGCAAGTTTATCAATTATTTTCTTACTTTCTGGAGGTGTGCCCGCACTAAAGAACGTCACATCAGTTCCATCCTCACTCACTAAATATTTTGCAAAATTCCAATCGGGTTTCTTTCCAGTCTTTGCCTCGAGCCACTGATAAATTGGGTGCTTGTCTTTCCCTCGGACAGATATTTTTTCGAACATGGGGAATGAAACTCCATAATTGATTTCACAGAATTCTTCTATCTCCTTATTGCTTCCAGGTTCTTGATGAAGAAAATTATTTGCTGGAAAACCTAGTACTGCTACCCTCTCACTGAATTTCTTGTTGATTTCTTCAAGCCCTTTGTATTGGGGCGTAAACCCACATTTGGAAGCGGTATTTACCAATAAAATCTTCTTACCCTTGAATTGACTAAAATCAACTTCCTTTCCGCCAAGGTTTTTCATTTTGAAATCATAGATAGAGCCAGGGACTTCTCTCTTTACTGAAGACGAAAAAATACCTGTTAAAAAAGAAACGATGTTTGCTAACCTCATTTCAGCTCACTCACAATCTGTTCGTCTAGTGGCTTCACTTTTGAGTTGAAGAACTTAACCGTGCCGTCAGGTTTCACTAAGTATTTGCAGAAATTCCAAGTTGGCTCTTGTCCGGTTTTTTCTTTGAGCCATGCATATAAAGGAGCTTGGTCTTCTCCTTTCACAGATACCTTTTCAAACATTTGGAACGTAACTCCGTAATTCTTTTTGCAGAACTCACTTATTTCTGCGCTTGTTCCTGGCTCCTGTGCACCGAAATTATTCGCAGGAAAGCCCAGCAAAGTCACTTTGTTTCCATAAAGTTCATGCAACTTTTGCAAGTCTGTGTATTGCGGTGTGTATCCACATTTTGATGCAACATTAACGATCAACAATGTTTTGCCTTTGTATTGCGAAAAGTCAATTTCTTTTCCTTCAAGGGAATTCATTTTTAGATCATACAAAGAAGATGAGCCTACTAGCATAGATAATAAAAGTATAACTGTTTTCATGACGATGGGTTTATAACTCAAATTTATATGAAAAAGAGTTGGTCAAATAATAAAATTAGATGACTGGTAATTTTGACCATTCGTCATATCGAACGCGGAAAATATTCACTTTGTTCCCGTTATACACGGTAGATTTGTCAATCTTCATCCCGTTTTTAATGGCCACTTTTTCTGAAGGTATGTTTGTAACGCTGATGATCGATATCAAAGAGTCTGACAACTGATTCTCGAAGGCAGAATTGCGGCAAAGTCGTGCTGCTTCTGATGCATATCCTTTGTTCCAGAATTTAGGAAGCAACGAATATCCAATCTCTAATTCTGTTATCTCATCAACTGTTTGAACCAACAGACCACAGTGTCCCACCAACTTCCCACTTTGCTTCTCAATTAAAGCATTCATCCCTCCTTTGTCATTCGCGTACCTAGAAAATTGCTTTTTGTACCACTTCTCGCACTCCTGTTCAGGCGATTCTTTTTCTTCAATCCAATGAATAGATGTCTGAGTATCTCTAAAGAATTCCAGCCACTCTTTATAATCTGATTCTTGAATCTTACGGAAGATCAATCTCTGAGTTTGGTATCCTGCAAGAAGAAATTTCTCCATACTCAATATCAGGTACTGGCTGTTATTCTTCAGCTTTAATACTCGCACGTAATGCTTCAGCTTTTTGCAAAGCATCTTCATAGGCTTCTATTCCGTCCTGAAGCTGACCTTCCACCATTAAGAAGAAATTTCCTGTTCTAGATTTTGTGACAATTGATGAATCAATCACTTTGCCATGAGCATAATCGACTGCGTTAGTAAAATGCTCAGCTACGTTGAAAAGTACATTGGTATATACTTCTTCGAAGCGATGTATCGGTGCATAGCACGAATAATATTCCGTTATCCTATTCCTAATCTCATGATTGTGAAATGAACTTAACGCATTTCCTGAAACTAAAGTCTGGTAAGCGCTTTGGTTGGAATTGAATGTTTCGAGAGATAACACTTTGAGAAGCATACTAGCAAGTGAGTCAGCGGGTTTGTTGCTTCCATTCTTAAGATAATCGTCAAGAGATCTTTTGTCTGATTGAAGTGATCCCAGATTTTCTTTTAGTTCATTGATGTCTTTGTCTAAGTCAACGAGCATATCATTCAAGTAGGCGCGTTCTTGTGCAACTTGATCAGCTTCTACTTTCCAGTTGTTAAGTTGAAATGCGATGTACACACCAACAATCAGTAAAATGAAATCTACGGACTTGTCGATGAAAAGTTCACGCCACCAGGCTTTGTTATGCTGGCCTTCCATATGGATTGGTTTACATTTTTTCTGGAACTTCTATTCCCAATAGTTTCATTGACTTCTTCAATACATCTGCTACTACTTGAGAGAATGCGATTCTGAATTTCAGTTTTGATTGATCACTTTCGTTGAAGATCGGAATGGTCTGATAAAAGTGATTGTATCCTTTGGCTAAATCGAAAGCGAAGTTGGCAATCACCGCTGGAGAGTGCTCACGCGTGGCTTCGTTCAACTTATTGATATAATTATTGACCATAAAGATTGAATCGCGTTCAGCAGGCTCAAGCGATGTCACTTGTGATAAGTCAGATTCGGCTGGCTTCACTCCCATCGACTCGGCTTTACGGATGATCGCACGAATACGAGCGTGCGTGTATTGAATGAATGGCCCAGTGTGTCCTTGTAATTGAATTGATTCATTCGGATCAAACAGCATTCTCTTCTTAGGATCTACTTTCAATAAGAATTTTAGAGCACCAAGACCTATCATTTCGGAGAGCGCTTTTATCTCTGCGTCAGTTGAGTCTTCTATTTTACCTAGTTCCCTTGTTTGCTTTTCAGCTTCATCTGCCATCTCTTGCATCAAGTCGTCTGCATCTACAACAGTGCCTTCACGCGACTTCATTTTTCCTGTTGGCAGATCTACCATTCCATAAGAAAGATGGTAACACTTCCTCTGCCCATTGATAACCGAGTTTCTTCAAGATTAAAAACAATACTTTGAAATGATACTCTTGTTCGTTGCCAACTGTATAAACTTGTCCTTCTATTTTGGAAAATCTTTAAAGCGTAAAATCGCAGTACCAATGTCTTGCGTCATGTAAACCGAAGTGCCATCCGCACGTAGCAATACTTTCTGATCAAGGCCATCGGAAGCCAGGTCAACCCAAACAGAACCATCTTCTTTTTTGAAAAAAACACCTTGCTCTAGATCCGCGCAATACTTCTTCTTTGCCCAGCAAATAAGTATCCGACTCGTAATATAATTTTTCGAAGTCAACGCCCATGCGTTTGTAGGTTGTACCGAATCCATCATACACCCATCCGTTCATCGTCTTCCACAGTTGAACTGTTTCAGTGTCCTTTGCTTCCCATTTCCTCAAGCATCTCTTGAGCCAATTGCATAATCGGTGCTTGTTTCTCAGCATCAGCTTCGATCACACCTTTATCGATCAACTCTTTAATCTGAGCCTTGTAGTTTTTATCAAACTCAACATAATATTTTCCAACAAGATGGTCGCCTTTCAATCCACTGCTTTGTGGAGTCTCTCCATTGCCAAACAATTTCCACGCGGCCATACTTTTGCAGATGTGGATACCACGATCGTTGATGATCTGCACTTTGTGAACAGTGTATCCAAGAGCTTTGTGTATCTCAGCAACCGAGTAGCCCAAGAAGTTATTTCTCAAATGCCCCAGGTGTAAAGGCTTGTTGGTGTTGGGCGAAGAATATTCCACCATCAACTCTTTTCCGTTGGATGCAAGCGTTCCAAAATTCTTATCAGAATAAATGGATTTGAAAACCTCAGCCCACACTTTATCAGCGATCACTAAATTCAGGAAGCCTTTCACTACGTTGAAGCGCGAAACAATTCCAGAGTTGGCAACAAGATATTCGCCAATGGCCGTAGCAGTTTGCTCCGGGCCTTTCTTCGAGATCTTCGCTAATGGAAAACATACCAGCGTGTGCGAGCCTTCGAACTCAGCGTTGGTTGGTTGAATCTGGAGTTGCTCTTGTTGTTGATTGAACAGAGCTTTAATCGAACTGTGTATCGAAGTTTTTAATGCGTGATCTAAATTCATATAAGTCTATGGTCGATTGCCGATAGTCGATAGATAAGTGGTTCCAAACTATGGACCATTGACTATCGACTATGGACTTAACAAGCTGCAAGATAATTTTTTTAAGTCGTAGGTTCAGAAAATATTGAGTCTCTTCGAATTATTTACTTTGTATTTTCGGTCAATGAATCATTCTCGAAAATACTTGCTCTGTCTTTTGGTGGTCGGGTTTCTAACATTCTGTCGATGCGCAGAAACCTCCATTTAAAGTAATCGCTTTTTATAACGCTCGTGAAGACCAAGCGCACATCAGTTTTGTGCATGAAGCAAACGTGTTCTTCGCTAAGCTCGCCACCGAGAACAACTTTACCTACGATTCAACAAGAGATTGGACGAAGATGAATGTAGATGTGCTTCGTGGATATCAAGTTGTTCTATTGTTAGACAGTCGGCCAGAGAGCAGTGAGCATAGAATTGCTTTTCAGAAATATATGGAAGGTGGTGGTGCTTGCCTTGCATTCCATTTTGCTGGGTTTGCGTTGACACCTTCCGGCTTTCCGATGAATTGGGATTGGTATCACAACCAATTGCTTGGCTCTGGCTCTTATGGGAGCAATACGTGGCGGCCGACTTCAGCCATATTGAAAGTTGAAAGACCTTTGCATCCTGTTCTGAAGGGGTTGCCAGAAAAATTCAAGTCGTCACCGAATGAATGGTATAGATGGTCAAATGATCTGACAGCTAATCCAGACATTGAGATTCTCTTATCAATAGATGCCAGCAGCTTTCCATTAGGCACTGGGCCGAAGCAACACGAGATCTGGCATTGGGGATACTATCCGGCAGTGTGGGCCAACAAGAAGTATAAGATGGTTTACTTCAACATGGGACATAACGACATTGACTACGAAGGTCATACCAATAAAGACCTTTCACACACATTCGGAAATACCTATCAAGATCAGTTGATCAAACAAGCATTGTTGTGGGTTGTAAATGCTAAGCGTCAATAGTCGATCGTCTATGGTCCATCGACTGTGTACCGAAATCACATATCTAATATATAAGCAAACATCAACGGTGCTACAATAGTCGCATCGCTTTCAACGATGAACTTCGGAGTGTCGATGCTGAGCTTGCCCCAAGTGATCTTTTCGTTGGGCACTGCGCCAGAGTATGAACCGTAACTTGTAGTGCTGTCGCTGATTTGGCAGAAGTAACTCCAGAATGGCACGTTGTCTCTTTCAAGATCCTGATGCAACATTGGAACCACACAAATCGGGAAGTCACCTGCAATGCCACCACCAATCTGGAAGAAACCAATCCCTTCAGTGCCTGCGTTGTTGGTGTACCAATCGGCAAGCCATACCATATATTCAATACCGCTTTTCATTGTGCTGGCTTTTAATTCACCAGTCAACACGTATGAAGCGAAAATATTTCCCATCGTAGAATCTTCCCATCCCGGAACTACCATCGGCATGTTCTTTTCGGCTGCTGCTATCATCCATGAGTTCTTAGGGTCGATCTCGTAATATTGTTTCAAGTCACCGCTGTTGATCATACGGAACATGAACTCATGAGGGAAGAGACGTTCGCCTTTATCTTCAGCATCCTTCCATACTTTGAACAAATGAGCTTGCAGTCTGCGGAAGGCTTCCTCTTCGGGAATGCAAGTATCTGTAACACGGTTCAAATGGTTACCCAATAACTCCCACTCCTGCTCAGGCGTGAGGTCTCTATAATTAGGAATGCGCTTGTAGTGCGAGTGCGCTACGAGGTTCATGATGTCTTCTTCGAGGTTTGCTCCTGTACATGAGATGATGTGCACCTTGTTTTGGCGAATCATTTCGGCAAAGCTGATGCCCAGTTCACCAGTGCTCATCGCACCTGCAAGTGACACCAACATTTTTTTGCCTTCGGCAATGTGTTTTTTATATCCTTTGGCTGCATCTACCAATGCTGCGGCATTGAAGTGCAGATAGTTCTTTTCGATGAAAGCGGAAATGGGACGATTGCTCATAGTGGTTGAGTAAATTTTGGTGCGAAAATAATCAATTAGTTGTTAGTTGTTATCGGAAATAACTCTGTGTTTCTTACAATTCTACAGCTAAACATGAAATTTTAACTTAGTGAGAAGTTGATAGGAATTGGTTAGCAGAGTGTTGGATGTTGTGAGCAGTCTGCAAGAAATGTTTGTTATAAGCGAGACGTTTGCGCTACTGAAGGAAAAAGAAGCAAATCTGCTATAAAGTTTGTTCAAGGATTCATTCATGCATTCTGTCGAAATCTGCTGACAGCAGCTAAGGGTTTTACGTACGTTCGCGTGAGTTTTAACAAATCCAAAAATTCAAACCTTTATGAAAGCTCAAACAGAAAATCAAATTTCAAAACTCTCGATTGCCGGCTGGGTACTGTTGTTTTGCCTGGTAGTTCTTATGGTGATTGCCTCTATAAGATAGTTAACCCTATCATCAAGATTTCAAACTCCACTGTTCAATCCATTGGAAGGTAATGGTAAGTGGAAGAAACCCTTCTCAATGGAGGGCTTTTTTTGTTTTAAATTTGTTGGGGACATTGTACAATATCGGGAATGAATATCAAATGGAGAGAGGTGGCAATGATATTGGGGCTATTGCTTCTGATATCTTGTTTTCAAAATCTCCTAGGCTACTATCAAGTAAGGTATAACTTAACTAGCCCTCTTATTCCTAAGTCTGTTGTGATTGAGGTTGGTAAGCCTTATCTAATTGGGGCGATCGTTTCGGCAGTGTTTTCAATTTTATCAGCTGTTCTCTTCTACTTTAAGAAATATAATATCAGTGCTGTTGTTTCTCTGGTAGCTTATATTTTTTATTATGTCAATGAAAAGGTTTATTGGTGGCTTGTGGATTTGTGACATAACATTCTTTGCCCTTGTTGGGTCGTGATGGCGCAGAGTTCCCGAGACGGGTAACTCTGCGAAGAATAAGGCTTCGTCAAACTAAACACTATGCCTTCAAGTGCAGGCTATCAATTGGCCACCTTGACCAACATATTGTAACTTAGTTGCGCATAAATTTGAAACATGTTTAAACTATTAACCAGAATTGTCAGTTGGGTTTCATTCGAATTCTTCCTGACAAAATTCAATTGGCCAAATGGAGGTACTATTATTTTTTTACGAACCTTATTTATTTCTCTGCTAATATTTACAGTTTATGTATCTCTTCGCATTTGGTTAGATAATTTTAAACTTGATGGACATCAATTAGAAGTCTGTGGCGCTGTGTTCGCTGCTATATACCTTGCTCTATACTCACGCTTCGCTGCGCAATGGACATATCTGGCGAATTTGTATAACCAAATCAAGCAAGCTGAATCCGCCAAAGAAAATAATCAGGAGATCATCAGTCAATGGAAAGCGGGGTTTATTGAAGATGCAATTGCGCTTCATTTAGCTAAAAAACCAATGTTTGCCATGACTATCAATTCATGGGGGAAAGATGAAAAAGTAAAGGCTTGCTTTGAAAGCGATGTGCATGATGGTAAAAAGATATATGAGAAACTAATGGAAGAGATCAAAGATGTGTTGCAGTTGAAGCAAGGAAATAAGAACACCAAAAGCAAACTTGTGCGTCCGTTAGTGATTCTTATCTCACTGATTGCATACTTCTTATGCTTCAACTTAATTCTTGAGCAACTTGACCTTTACTATTTTGATTCAACCGTCATTTGGAACATTTCCGTTATCCAGTTCTATATCCTGTTATCAATTAGTTTATTCATCATCCTCAATCTCACACTAAAGATTGAAAGTCTTATCAAGCGTAACGACATTCATTTACTTCAAAGGAATCTATCTGGACTCTATGGATATTTAGGCGGTACAGGGATATATATTGGGATAAATCTTTTCTACTCTGATCCTCCACACAGAGTCCTATGTCTTCTGATTCCTTTTTGCGCAACACTGCTTGGATTCATCACGACTGGAAAAGACGTTCCTAAAAAGATACTGAATAAGAAGCTCTTGCTTACGGTCAATCTGATTATCCTCTTTTACTGGTCTGTAATCATATTAGTAGTTCATAAGCAATTAGAAGCTCGAAGGAAATTGTTTGGTGATGAACTTAAGTATTTTGAAAAAAGTAGAAAAAAGATTCTTAGATAAAGGAGATTCTCTCAGTTGGGCTCTCTCTGATCAATTGAAGGTCCTAAAGGCCGAAGAAAAAATGAATCTGTCTAAACCAAAACTTGATTCTCTTGCAAAGAAAATTATTGAGACTGAATTCGTACTTCATCAAGAGTACCATCAATATAGCTATGCTCATGGGTTTTTTGAATCCAATGATGAAGGATTATCCAGTGCGGAGCATAGAACTCCTCAGTTGTTAATCGCGATAGGTTTTATTTTAATAGTTGTTCTTAATGGATTGTATCTGATTTATTTTCATCGAGACTCGCAATGACGGTACTAACCAAGGAGGTTGGCTCCTCAGCAAATTCTAATATGAGGTGGTGTCGTCACCAAGATAAAGTCCATACAGTACTAATGTCCACCAAATCGCACCGATGATTATAATAATAATGTGAGCAGTACTAAAAGACTGCTCTTTAACAATGAAATCAGTTGCTTTACGCCTTGCCAAATTAAATGCAGCATAAGGGGGTAAAAGAAAAATAATGGAACCAAACGATATTAGCCAAAATGGATCAGGTAGGTAAGCTAACAAGCAAAAAATAAAAATCCAAAAAAAGCAAAACAGAATTATACTTTTTAGTGTACCCTTTTTCGAGAGCGTAGTCATTGATTTCCCTGAATAATGAAGTCAAGAAAAAGATGCTAAATAACGCTCTCATAGCTGGGTAAATATCGAGTTGCTCTTTCTGCTTGAAAAATCTCCACGTTTTATACATCCACCAAAGCTGATATAAACTAAATGTCATTATTGAAAGGATAATGAATTTATCAATGCTAAGGATTTTTTGAACATCTATATTATTATTGATAGTTGTGTTGTTTTCGGAGACTGTCGTTTGATCTTCCATGAGAATTATTTCTTATAAAAGTAGAAGAAATTTATTAGGGGATTGATTCGGTCGAGACGACCTCGCAATGACGATGCTGCCGGAGAGATTGCTCCGCTCCTCTCGCAATGACGGTTTGTCCTGTGGATTTGAGTCCCAGTGCCCCGCCCGTGTTGGTGTTCTTCACCAACATGCATGCCAAAGGTCGTTGGTGAAGAGCACCAACGATGGCTTAGGCTCTTGCCGCTTCTACGGTTGAATGTGAATTTTAACTAAATTTAATTCACCCTGACCTTAATCTATGCAAGAAGAACCCACTCCTCAATCTGAAATTAAACCCGAGCCAGAACAAGTAAGTGAACCTACACTGGAACCTGAATTGCCTGAGCCTGAAGCCCCAGTTCCACACCGAAAGAAATTCAGTGTTAAAAGATTCAATCAGCGCTTAACAACTTCTATATCTATTTCATTGAAGCTGACAGGAATACTTGCAGCACTGATGCTACTGTTGGCGATTGCGCAGGAGCTTCGCTATGATGGCTACTCCTTACAAGAAGTGCACGTTCCAGATGAATTTGAAAAGGCAGGACTAAATGGAAGTGCCATGGCTGCAAAGATCAAAGCCGATATTCATTCGATAAAATATAGAATTGAACACAGCGGGTTTAATATCTGGGATATGACCGATGAGAATACAACGGCTGATAATCTGCTGGAAAGCAAAGGCTCTGAGGTAGAAGTGAATCTTGTTGGTGTGGGCTTGTCGTTTCATTCGGTTGTCAATCTGATTAGTAACTCTTTGGGAATAGCAAGAACAAAGAAAATTGCGGCTTACATTTCCCTAAGTCAAGGAAAAGCAAATCTCTCCGTTTACATTCAAGATCAGTTGCCTGTAGAGTTTTACGTAAATGTAGATTCGCTTGGTGTGTTTGATGCTGCCGATCAGATGGCTATGAGCACAGCACAGTCAATATTAAAAATCAGCAACCCCGAGTTGCTTGCCACTTATCTTTCTTACGGAAAGAGGACTCCAGAAACTCTGGATAAGACCATCGATGTCATTAAGTTCGGTTTATCTCAAAAGGGCGACACCTCTCGATTTAAATATTTATACAATCTATGGGGATGGGCTTTGTTTGACAGGAGGAACTACGAAGAAGCTTTGGAGAAACAAAGAAGAGCAACCGCCAACGACAACCAATTCGTTGCTGCTCATTTCATATTGTCATTTATATATCGGGAGTTACGGCAATTCGAAAACTCAAGAAGAGAACTTATCAAAGGAATGAAGATCGCGGAAGAGAGAAGGATACGTCAAGACAGGTTACATTTCTTTCAGGGAATTTATTTTTTTCAAATGACGCTGTCTTATCTCAACGACAAAAAATATGACTCTGCTTCTTACTTTCAGAAGCAGGCTAACACACTTATTAAGTCAAAAGACAAAAATGAATTTGCTGAATGGTCTACAGCAATTGCTTATGACTATTCTTCCTTCGGTTTTTATGATTCAGCCATTGTTAATCTGCAACGATCGCTTCGGGCAGATTCTTCCGTTGTAGAAACCTACTCAACTTTGGCAGAAACTTATGGTCGCCTAAAAGAAAAAGATAAATTCTATTACTATCTGGAGAAAGCTTTTGACAAAGGGTATAGAAATTATAGTAAGGACTACACAATCAATCCCGCTCCGCCTTACTCCTATTATTATAAAGAAGAGCGATATAAAGATATTTTGAAGAAATATTCAGTGATCAAATGATCCATTTAAGTAAAACTGATTTGCCGTGAAAACGAAAGAAGAATTTCAAGCTCAGTATCAATTGTTTGTTGAGCAGTTTGGTGTGCTTTATGAAGAACAGGCCGTACCGATGGATGAGTCGGACTTTAAGAAGACAAAGCAATTCTATTGGGTGATTGCATTCTTTGTTGTTTTCTACTTAACGCTTGGAGGAATCGCTTTCTACTTTAATCAATCGAAAGGAATAACTGTGGGCATGATTTTGTTCGCGCTTGTTTTTGTGCTCGTAGTTGGTGTCTCCTACTTTTCTGTTAACAAAGCTCTGAAAGAGGGGAAGAAATCGATCACGAAAGGAGTTGTCACTTTGATGAAAGACAAATACAATAGTAAGGAGGCTCCCAAGGTTTGCCTAAGTGACCGCAACAATTTCTCTATGAACAGTAAAGACTTTGTCATGTTAAGCCTGGGAGATGTTATTCAGATCGAGAAGGTTGGTACGTTCATCCCTTTTGTGCAGCGAGTGACCAAACTTGGAACGATCTTCGATCCTGAATCAATGACTCAGCGTAGTCGTCAGTAGGGCGATTTGGTCTGGATAAATTTTGGAGAAGAGTAAGGGTATGAACGCTTTGAAGTGTTGGGGAGTTAGTGAGGGAATTCGAAATCAGAGAGTGATGAATAAAATGGACCATCAATAAACCCAAACAACCATGAAAACGTTGAAGACGTCTTTCCTGTTCGTTCTTTTGTTATTCGCGGTTCTTAGTTGCACGGTTAACTCTGCAAAACCAGCAATGCCCAAGATTGCGACAACCGATGTCAACGCAGTAACCGAAGAGACAGCTTCGGCTGATGTAACAATCACTGATGATGGTGGAACAGACATAACCGCGCGTGGTGTATGTTGGGCAACTTCATCATCGCCAACGTTGAGTGATAACAAGACCTCTGATGGCACTGGCATGGGAAACTTTGTTAGTTCTCTGAGCGGCCTTACACCCAATACTCATTATTACTTGCGTGCATATGCCGTAAATAAAATTGGAGTGACTTATGGGAATGAAGCTTCATTTATTACTTCTCCTTCTCCCCTAATACCTTTATTGACTACCTCACCGATTAGTTCAATCACTTTAACGAGTGCAGTGTCAGGTGGGAATGTCACCATGAGCGTTCACTCGGCAGTCATTTCACGCGGTGTTTGCTGGAGTACAACATCGAGCCCCACCAAAGTAAATAGCAAGACTACCAGTGGCAATGGACTCGGGCATTTTGAGAGCCTCATCACTAACCTTTCACCAGGCACTAAATATTATGTAAGAGCATGGGCTACCAACGAAAGAGGATTAACAGGGTATGGCAACCAAATCGATTTTACTACGAGTGCCTCTAGTGTTGCCATTACAACTACACCTGCTTATAAGATCAAATCATCGAGCGCGTATAGTGGAGGAACAATTGTCGCAGATAGTAGTGTCGTGGTTATTGCGAGAGGCATCTGCTGGAGTAGTAGCCCTTTACCTACCACTTCAAACATCAAGATAGAAAATGGCACGGGTGCCGAAGAGACATTTACAAGCTACATTTCATCACTGCTACCCTATAAGGTTTTCTATGTAAGAGCGTATGCCATTACTAGCGCTGGCACCTTTTATGGGAATCAAATTACGTTTAAAACAAGCAGGTCCGGGCTCTTACCCGGTGTATAAGTTGTGACTTGGATGATGAAATTGCTTGCGGTCAGACAACCTCGCAATGACGATGCTACCAAACTGTGCTACTAATAAGATTGCTCCACTCCTACCCACGCGTGCCTTCGCTTTGCTCTCAATGACGGTAACTCTGAATAATTAATTCTGTTGATTGAGTAACCAATCGAGATCGCTTAAGTTATCCTTTTGACTTAAACGTGATCATCATGCTGAAATCGTATTTTCTCCTTGCTCTCCGCAACTTGGCGAAACGAAAGTTGTTTCGTTTATCAACATCTTTGGTCTTGGCATGGGTATAGCTGCGTGCCTGGTAATTGTAAAATACATTGACTTTGAGGCAAGCTATGACAACTTTCACGCGAATAGTGAAAAGCTTTATCGGGTGACGCGTCAGACGGAATTGGCAAGTGGGGAAAAGAAGCCTCCCATTGTGGTGACATCTTATGGACTGGAGCCTGCCTTGGTATCCCTAAACCTTCCAGAGGTAAATGGTTCGATCCGTATTCATCCGATGTATGGCGGCTGTGTCGTTTCTTATCAAGGTTCGGGTGCTGAAGCGAGGGCTTTTCATGAGAAGAAAATGATCTTGGCGGATTCTACATTTCTTCGTGCTTTCACTTTTGAAACAATTATTAGTCAATCTGAAACTGCACTCGATCGGCCGAACAGCATAGTGATCACTAAATCGGTGGCAGCAAAGTATTTTGGCAAAGATGATCCGATCGGCAAGACGCTTAAACTTACGGGTGGCTGGGGGGCGATGGCAGAATATCTGGTGTCGGCAGTGATTGAAAATGTTCCGGGCAACTCGCACTTCGATTTTCGTATTCCTTCTGCCAACTCACAATCTATTTTCGCGCGATCAATATAAAAAAGACAACGGCTGGGGTTGGAATAATTTCATCACATATGTTGAACTCAACTCCGGCACGAGCCGCGAAGCGGTGATGAAAAAACTTCCTGACTTCGCTGCGCGGAATATTGATGTTCATCATAAGGACGAGGGCTATAGAACCACATTGGATTTACAGCTGGTAACTAATATTCATATGCAGCCTGGTTATCGTCATGATGGAGATACGATAAGCAAAAGCACGTTGTACTTCTTTGGAGTGATCGCACTCTTCATACCTTTTTATCGCGTGGGATCAATTATATCAATTTATCAACGGCAAGAGCACTCGAGCGCGCGCATGAGGTTGGGTATTTAAGAAGACGATTGGTGCTCATCGAAGTCAACTTGTTGGCCAGTTCTTTTTGGAGTCGGCTCTTGTCAATCTTCTTGGCATTGCTCGTGGCGTGGTTTAGCTATAATGCTTCTACCCGTGTTGGGCGATATTGTTGGAAAGCAATTGCCTTTAATTTCTTGGACAACATCTTTGGTTGATGCTTGTGGTTTTGTTTGTGCTTGGATTGTTGCATCGGGAACATATCCTTCGCTTGTTCTATCATCTTTCAAAATCACTGAAGTGATAAAAAAGAATCAGAGCGACCTGGAGAGGTTTTTCACTGCGAGGGACTTGTTGTATTTCAGTTTGCATCGTCTCTGATTTTGATTGCTGGTACATTCGCCATTCTCAGACAGATCGATTATATGCGCAATGAAGACAAGGGTTTGCAAATGGATCAGATGCTTATTGTTACGGGCCAGAAATATTCCGTGGCGACAAGCGATACCCAAGTTTCAGATTCTTCTACCAATGAAGTCCAACATTCTGGTGTAGATGCTGTTGCAACATCAGCTCGCTTATTCCGGGGTGGACATAATTGGGGAGCAGACATTCGTAAGAGTAATCAATGCTACGGATTTCAAAAGCGGAAGTGTAGTGTGGGTCGATACTGATTTCATTCCAACTTATAAGATCAAGTTTCTTTCGGGGTATAACTTCAACCCAAATGTGAAGTCTGACATGAAATCGTATGATCTCAATGAGGCAGCACTCCTGACTGCCTATGGCTTGGGTACTGCACAAGAAGCGCTAAACGAGAGATTGATCTTAGGCGGTGATACGGTTGCTATCTCTGGGGGTATTGAAGAATTACAATTGGAGTTCGTTGAAGTCTGAAAACACTCCTTATCTGATGAGTCCAGATACCACTTCTGTTGGCTGCATGTCGATTCATCTGACGGGGCAATCATTTAATGCATCAATTGAAAGCGATTGGCAAAGTATTCAAAGAAGTGCTGCCTCAAGAGTTGTATCAATATTATTTTCTTGATGACTTTTTCAACGAGCAATACAAGAGTGAGACAATTCGCTAAAATCTTCAGCATGTTTGCTGGATTAGCGATTGTATTCTCGTGTTTAGGGCTGTGGGGTTTGGCATCTTTCACAACCATGAAAAGGTCAAAGAGATAGGTGTGAGAAAAGTATTGGGTGCAAGCTCGGGAAGTATCGTGAATTTGTTGTCGGGGCAATTTCTGAAGTTGATACTGATTGCTTCGGTGATCGCTATGCCAGTGGTTTGGTATGGGATTGCGCAGTGGCTGAATGGTTTTGCATTCCACATAGGAATGCGTTGGGACTTTTTTGTAATTCCGATCGTGGTGCTTGGGTTGATAGCAATGGCGACTGTGAGTTTTCAGGTTTTGGAAGGGAACTTCGACAAATCCAGCAAAGGTTTTGAAAGAGTGAGGGTTGGATTTGTTAGATTTAGGTTGTTAGTTGTTAGTTGGAGATTTGCCTTCGGTTGGTTGTCACCACACACCTGCAGTGAAAGTAAATGGTTGGTGACAACACCAACCATGGCGCAAGTTAAATGTGCAAGTGATAACGACATTGCTTTGTGCCTCGCAATGACGGCTTCTGTCAGCGGAGTTCGCTCCCAGACTTCTGCGCCAGAGAACCGTTAGAACGCAGAGTCTCGAAACGAAAAAGATTCGCTCTATCGCTCAGCGATTTGTGGTTTGAGTGTCTCCAAAAGAGCCATGATATTGTTGCAGAAATTTCAGAGACAGCATTTGCTCTAAGATGCTGACACACCATTTTTCCCTAGGCCAACACCAACATCTCCAATAAATTTATCGAAGTCGGCTGCGTGGCTGTAGCATCCGCTGTAGTATGTATTCAAAGCGACTATACGTTGCGTTATTATGAGCTTCCGTCATGCTCTAACCCGTATATGCATAGACCATTTTTTGAGCCTGTAGCAGTACATAAAAAATCAGTCAGGTTTTTGCTCAGCGCGGTCAGTCCACTTGTATTGCCAGCACCTAACTCTGCAATAGCGTTGGCAGACGACAAGCGTAGCATCTGCTGCGATCACATTGATAGAATGTTCGACCACTGCGTGAAGTGTTAAACGTCCTTGTTCAATTTTAGTACTTGTTGCATTCGGGTCAGTAACCAAAGACAGTGCTACCTACGATCATACAGGCTGGGTGAAAAAGGATGATCTTTACAAGCAGAAAACATGAATGACAACACTATGATACATAGTGAGGAAAATGCCAATAGTTTCTTTTTCATGGTTTTAATTATTTAGGTTTGTTTGAATTGTTACTTAAAAAGTTTTGATATGTAGGATGAGAGTTTGTAGGAAACTCGAATTATTATCCATCACCGTACATTCAGATCTGCCGCATTGACGATGTATCTCTTGGCTTTGTAATTGCCTGAGCTCATCAATTGGTTGAATACATTTTCAGAAGTTTGTTTGCCAATCACATAAGTATATACCAAGATGCCGTCAGGTACATTGAAGTGTGTACTTTCCACACCCTCCATATAGCACAACTTTTTATTCTTGCTGCACTGTGGAATCAACTGGTTGCGTGAAATCGATGCGGCTTAATTGACGCATAACTCCATGTTATGGCGTCGTGTCACAATATAAATATGTACCACTAGTGCGAACAATGAATCACCAACGCTGTAGAGAAAAGCCAGACCAGACTCTTTTTTTAATTATTTTCATAGTATTGGGTTTATGTATTCACAACTCAGTCCCTTCAGAGTACTTACGATAGAACAAAGGAGTTTGGATTTCTGAGTGAGATGAGCGTTACAATGTTATTTGAGAACTATAGTGCTCATAGTCCCTGAATGGGGTATAATGAAAGAGTGGTTGGTGATAACACCAACCATGTGGAAGTAGATGTAATCAAGGGAGATTGCTTCGGCCGAGACGATTTGTGTATGCTGTGTTGGCAACTCAACGTTTAAGGCGCTATGCATTCATCTGAGTATCCAAACTTGTTACCTGCGATATGCCTCCTACCGTTATCACCTGGGATGATATTTAACACACATATCGTGGCGTTGACAGTATAGTATTTTTAGTTGATGTCCAGTATTGACATCTTGTTCCTTTGGCGTTGAATTTTCCATCGTCTCCGAGCGAAGTCCACTAGGTTATGCGTTGAATCCATATTGATCGGTGCCATTTCTGTCAGTGCTTCCAAGTGCATCCCTCATCCAGACTCTTCTTTTCAGTGGAGTGCCTGGCGTTCCATCTTACCTCCACACTGGTCTAGTAATGTTATCCATTCAGCTTTGGTTGGTACGTGCCAGCCTTTGGGTGCAAGACCTCTGTGGATCGCTCTACTGCATAGAAGTTATAAAGGAGTCCGTAGATCTTGCCGTTCTCAGCGTTGCCTTCATAATAACACCAAGCTGGTCGTCCTTCTTTTCCGGCTTTCACCCACTCTTCATCAGATTGAGCTTGATCAATTTTGTCTCCGTTGGCAAATGTGGTGACTGATAGATTTTTCACATCCCATGTCTGATTGCCAATTACCGCAAAAGTCTGTGCGGATAGGCTACAGGCAAAAAAGGAAATGATTACTATAACAGATAAGAGGAGTATCAGTTTTTTCATAAGGGATAGTTTTGAGTTTAGTTAATCCAATTTATTGAGTTGGGATTGACTAGGAAAACGCAGGAGGTAAAATCAGATGTTTATACTAGGGCGGTGTGTTAGTTGATGGTTGATAGTTGTTAGTTCTAAGTTTTTGAATTCGCGATCAGATGAAGCTATTGTCTTTTCCTCGCATGATGGAGGTGAAATCTGGCACGGTTACAGACGCGCGATAACGGGTTGGGTAATGTGGCGAAAAAGAGTGACTTAGATGATAACATCAATCGTGTGCAATGATCTAGGATGATTAGAATGATAAAAATAAAATGATCTAGGTGCTGTTCGGATTCTATTCGTGTTTCCCTATTAACCTTAGCAATACGT
>JASGIR010000036.1:0-24706 GCA_049840975.1 Cyclobacteriaceae bacterium
TACAGGGAACACGATAGAATCCGAACAGCACCTATATTTTGGATCCATCTTCCGCATTCTTCCTGTTGATTTTCCGAGCGAAGTAGAATGCAGTACTACCATGATGGCAATGGCTTCTTTAATGAAGCACACAATGACGATAGTTGCCCAGCTTCATCAATTATACACCTAAATTTTCCTCGCAAAGATGGCAAGGGAAATATCTTATTGACATGGATGGATGGCGGCCTATTGCCTAAGAGACCTGACGAATTGTTGCCAGGTGAACCGATGGGCGATTGGGATGGTGGAATTATTTTCGAAGGAACAAAAGGGAAATTGATGGCAGGTTGTTACGGAAGAAACCCAACGCTCTTGCCAACGTCAAGAATGAAGGAAGCGAAAATGCCTGCACCAAAATTAGCAAGGGTCCCGGGTGGACCCGATGGACACTATACTGAATGGGTAAATGTTTGTAAAAAAGGCTATGAGTATAGAAATGAGTTAAGTTCTCCTTTTGATTATTCTGGGCCATTCACAGAAGCCGTATTGATGGGTAATCTTGCACTTCGCAGCTATGTGATCCAACAACCCAATGCCAATGGTAAAGGAAATCATACACTGGAAGAAAGAAATTGATTTGGGATGCCAAAAACATGAAAATCACTAATTATGATGAAGCTAATGCTTTCGTAAAACGTGAATATCGTCAGGGCTGGGGGTTATGATTTTGGTATGAGCGATCAGTCGTAGCTTTATTTAAAATGATAAAAGTTGTCTCTTCTATCATTACAATTTTGACATCTTGCCTTGTCTTTGGAATCTTCGTCTTTGTAAAAGACAAATCCTTCAGTCAGTTCGTTTATGGCTCTATTATGATGGCTGGAAATTTGGTTTTGCCCATGTTTCTAGGAACCATTGCCTATGAGTCATTCATCCGGAAACCCAGAGTATATTATACAGTAAAGACTTTCATCTTTAAAGTTATTGTCATCTGTTTGATAATTCAGATCATCCTAATGGTATTCGTCTTTTCAGGCATCAATTTTCTGTTAGACTAAAAACTTAAGGCTTAAAGTTTCCGTATCTTTACAATGTGAAGATTATCGCGCTTTTTCTGTCGGGCTACATTAGTTTTCTAATGATGCAGCCTGCCTGTGTAGATGTTGCTCCTTCAGAGCCTGTTAACAAATCATCAAAGCACGATTGCTGTCGATTAAAAAAGAAACCAAAGGAAAATGCAAGGCACCATCCCAAACTGAAAACAGTGCGTCTGGTGTTTGTAACCCTTTTGGAGAATGCTACCTGTTGCCTGGCTATCTCACCACTCCCATTTTATTCATTCTTGCCCTTTGTAAAAGAGAGGAAAAAATAGCATTACCGTCAGCCGATTTATTCTCAAACTATTCAGCTGATTGTTTTCATCCACCCAAATTCGCATAATCTCGTCTTTAGTTGGATGGTTATACGGATTACAAAATTTAAATAACGTTAGAGATGAAAAAGATAATAATTGGCATCGGCAGCTACTCTTGTCGTAGCAACAGCTGCAGTATACGCTTATAATAAAACAACATCAAAAGGAGATTGCTGTAAAGAAGGAAGCGCTTGCTGCTTTCCTGGCAGCGCATGTTGCGTTAAGAAGTAAGCTGTAAAGGTTAATGAGAAAGCCCATCGCGAAAGTGGTGGGCTTTTTTGTTAGCAAAGGGTAGTGATAAGTTTTAATTTTAGGAGGCAATAAAAAATTCGGCTTGAAAAACACACACTCCCGATTATCGTCATTGCTCAATTTTTTTGCACATCCGTATGGTTTGCCGGCAATGCAGTTGTCAGTGACATAGCGCAGGAGTTTCACTCTGTCTCCCCAGTTTTTGGCGCACCTCACCAGTGCAATTCAATTTGGATTTATCACCGGCACATTTTTCTTTGCTCTTTTTACCATCGCAGATCGCTATTCACCTTCTGAAGTTTTTTTTTATTGCGCTTTGATCACAGGAGTATTAAATCTAGGGCTCATATTATCGAGTATTAATTCCTTTGAGATACTTTCACTCAGATTCGTAACAGGTTTTTTTCTTGCTGGGATTTATCCTGTAGGAATCAAAATTTCTTCAGATTACTATAAGTCAGGTTTAGGAAAATCATCTCGGTTTTTTAGCTTGGGGCCTCTGGTTTAGGTACGGCCTTTCCCTCATGTCCTGAAAAATTTTACAGTCGGCTTTCAGTGGAGATATGTTGTGTATGGAACAACTGCACTTTCAAATCTTAGGCGGCTTAGGCATTCTTTCGTTTGTACCTAATGGACCATTTAGAAAGCCTTCTCAAAGGTCTGGACTTACTGCTCTATTTGATGGGTTTAAATATCCAGGATTCCGCTCTGCGGCATTTGGTTATTTTGGACACATGTGGGAACTGTACACCTTCTGGGCATTCGTGCCTGCAATGCTGATTGTTCACAATAATATTTTTCCAGAAGCTAATCTCAATGTGCCGTTGCTCTCGTTTATTATTATTAGCGGTGGATCAATTGCTGTGTATTTTCTGGGCTTATTTCTGATCGATTTTCTCCAAAAAAAATAGCTGCCATCGCTTTATTTTTATCATGTGCTTGTTGTTCTGCTTTCTCCTTTCTTTCTTTTCGCTAACTCATTTTTGTTTATAGCATTTCTGTTTTTTTGGGGGGCTAATGGTTATCGCTGATTCGCCTATGTTTTCAACCCTCGTCGCCCAAAATGCACCCGAAGAAATAAAGGGAACCTCCTTGACTTTCGTCAACTGTGTCGGCTTCGCAATTACAATTGCCAGCATCCAGTTTATCAATGCCATGTCAGCTTATATCGGCCCAAAATACATTTATATGCTACTTTCCATTGGGCCAATTTTGGGTTTATTCGCTTTGCGAAAGAAAGGAAGTCATGAAAAATAATTTGGGGTTGCTGATGATTATCTGCAATTCCTAACTTCAATCAACTAAAATTGTTCCTTATGCAGATAATGAGATTTTCTTTTTTTATTTTATCTACTATTTCGAATTGTCTTTATGCGCAGGATTATCCATATCAGCAGGTATCATTCAATAAGGTCAACCTCACTGATAATTTTTGGAGACCAAAATTGAAAATTAATACAGATGTTATTATCCCATTTCTGCTTCATAAATGTGAGGAACTGGTCGGGTAAAAAATTTCTCGATAGCTGCAAAAGAAATTCAAGGCGAGTTCTGTACTCAATATGCTTTTGACTATTCTGGACCTTTACAAGGTAATTGAAGCTGCCTCCTATTCGTTACAGACATTTCCAAATAAAAAGCTTGATCATTATCTGGATAGTCTAATATCCATCATTGCTAAAGCCCAAGAACCAGATGGTTATTTATATACTGCTCGTACAATCAATCCATCAGGTGGAAGTCAACTTGGAAGAGATGGCTGTCAGTGTTGGATAAACGAACCGACTTATAGTCATGAACTTTACAATGTTGGTCATCTTTACTCTTTTTAGAGGTACATACGTCTTTTTCTAGCTACAGGAAAAAAGAATTTACTCGATATCGCGTTGAAAAGTGCTAACCTTATTGATCAGGTATTTGGTCCAGAAAAAATCCACACGGCTCCAGGCCATCAGGTGATTGAAATTGGACTCGTGAAATTATATCGCATAACAAAGGATCAAAAATATCTGAAGCTTGCTCAATTTTTTTTAGACGAGCGCGGCAAGTTTGATTATAAGGGAAAAAAGAGCTCTAATGGTTTTGAGAATGGAGAATACTGGCAAGATCAAAAACCAGTGACACAGCAATTTGAAGCTGTTGGTCATGCCGGCGTGCTGGATACATGTATGCTGGGATGGCGGATGTTGCAAAGCTTTCCGACGAACAATACAGATTACATAAAAGCAATCGTATTCGCTATGGCTAAATGTTGGCAAGTAAAAAAATATATTTAATGGGTGGAGTCGGTGCCGCTGGTGATGGTGAGCGATTTGGAAAAAATTATGACTTCTCAATGCAACAGCGTATTCCCAAACATGTGCTGCAATCGCCCAAGTATTTTGGAATCATAGGATGTTTATGTCGCATGGTGATGCCAAGTACATCGACTCGATGGAGAAAATTTTATATAACGGAGTAATTTCAGGAGTGGCCCTGAGAATGGACGTTCATTCTTCTACAGCAACGCAATGGAAATTACAAACAAGAAGAGCAGCCTGAAGCTGAACGCCACAATCTGGTTGGTTTCCTTGTGCTTGCTGCCCTCCAAAATGTTGCCCGTTTATTAGCTGCAGTTCCCGGGTATATCTACGCACAAAAAGGAAATCAGATTTTTGTAAATCTATACATAGGAAGTAACACAAGTTTCAGCCTAGGCAAACAACAAGTAATAATCGATCAGGAAAGCAACTACCCTTGGGATGGAAAAATAAAAGTAAAGGTTAATCCATCAAGTAAATCTAACTTCGTGTTGTCGCTGCGGATTCCAGGTTGGGCTCAAGGCAATGCGATGCCCTCCACTCTCTATAGTTTCTTATCCAAATCAAGTCAAATACCCTCAGTGGCCCTCAATGGAAAACCTGTGAGCTTAAATGTAGAAAAAGGATATGTTTCAATTTCCCGTGAATGGAAAAAAGGTGATGTTATCGAAATTAACTTACCGATGCCTATCAATCGTGTTGTTGCTAACGAAAAAATAGAAGACGACAAAGGAAAAATTGCTCTGCAACGCGGACCGCTAGTTTACTGTGCCGAAGCTCAGGATAATCAAGGTGAAATTTCAAATCTGGTTGTAAGTGACAATGTTCAATTCAGTGAAGAATTGAAAACAGATTTACTTGGAGGTGTTGTTATCATTCAAGGCAACGTATCGGCTTTAAAGATTTCATCAGATAAGAATTCTGTGAACACCACCTGGCAAAATTTTATAGCGATCCCCTATTACTCTTGGGCAAATCGTGGTGAGGGTGAAATGAAAATCTGGCTTCCTAGAAAAATAGGAAGTGTAAAAGTAGAACCTTAGAGTTTAGGCAGACATTCTGGACTTGAACTTCTTAGTAAGTTCGTCCATACTGTTTTTAAAGTTAGGATCAACCTTCATCATGTCTTCAACTGACTCAAGTGCGTGAATCACTGTGCTATGATCGCGACCACCAAAATTCTCACCGATCAAAGCTAAAGTCAACTGAGTATAGCGTTTACAGAAATACATTGCAGTTTGACGTGGGATTACAATCTCACGTTTCTTCACTTTGCCCTTCATCTGCTCAAGCTCAACCTTGAAATAATCGGCAACAGTTTTTTGGATATAATCTACACTTACATCGCTCTGAATTTCTTTAATAATGTTTTTCAACACTTCTTTCGCAAGATCGAGATCAATATTTCTTTTCAATAGAGTAGCATGAAACAACAATGAGTTCAATACTCCCTCCATGTCACGCAAGTTGGTGTCAACACTGTAGGCCAAATATTCTGCAACATCCGTTGGAATTTCAATACCATCAGACTGCATTTTTTTGTTGATGATGGCTAGTTTCGTTTCAAAATCAGGTTCTTGCAAATCCGCAGTTAATCCCCACTTAAATCGGGACAACAATCTTTCTTGAAATCCTTTCAAATCACGAGGCGGGCAATCGCTTGTCATGATGATTTGCTTACCTGACTGATGTAACTGATTAAAGATGTTGAAAAAGATTTCTTGTGTCTTTTCTCGACCCGCCAAAAATTGAACATCATCAAGAATCAATAAATCTACCTGCAAATAGAAATTTTGAAATTCTTGCATTTTCAAATTCTGCAACGCATTCAAAAATTGATTTGTGAAGTCATTTTGGTCTACATAGAGAACGACCTTCTCAGGCATGTTCTTTTTAATCTCATTTCCAATTGCTTGTACAAGATGTGTTTTTCCAACACCAACGCCACCATACAACATCAATGGATTAAAAGAAGTAGTTCCAGGTTTTTTTGCCACGGCAACTCCTGCTGAACGAGCCAATCGATTACAATCACCTTCGACAAAATTGTCAAAGCTATAATTGGGATTAAGTCTGGAATTTACGGTACGAGGATCCAATGCTTTATAAGCGAATGGAGAATATTCACCTCGCACACTTTCATTGGTTGTCACTTGTGTATTTTTCTTGGCACCACTTCCATTTGGATAATTCACCAACACAGGAGGGCTTTGTTGGTTGCCGCTATCAACAACTACAGAATATTCTAATCTCCCATCCTCACCAAGAACTTGTCTAACTGCTTTCTTCAATACAGGTACATAATTTTCTTCCAACCATTCGTAGAAAAATTGCGAAGGCACCTGAATGGTCAACACATTACCTTCAGTACGGACTGGCTCAATAGGCTTAAACCAAGTATTGAAATTTTGTTCGTCTACATGTTGCTTGATTATCTCGAGGCAATCGGTCCAGACGCTTGCGGTTGTTTCGACTTCCATTGACGGGTTCAGAGGTTTAAAATCTTGTTCCGGTTTTTTTAAAGGGTGACAAAGGTGTAAAAAAAATAAAGAACAAAAAATAAATTTTCGCTTTGAATTTTTATTCCTTCATCTAGATCAAACCGATTTCGGAAGATACCTAAACGTCAGAATTTCCAAGCACTTTTCGCAGAAAATTTTCTTTTTCCAAAAATATTTTTTTGAAATTTTTTAAATCACAATTAATGCCAAATTTGAATCTCTATTTCAAACAATTTCAATGTCAAAAAGTAATTTCCAGCTTGATTTTAATCTTCACACTGTCCGTGATTGGGAAAAAATTGCGCAACAAGAACTTGGAAACAAAAATCCTTGGGAAAATTTGACCAAAGAAAAATCGGGGCTGAAAATAAAACCGTATTACGACATCGCTGAAGCGTTTCCTGAAAAAAAATACATATATAATAGTGAGACAAATAGTCTTAATACGCCCCGTGTAATCGTTGCTAACGTTAGTAAAGCAAATGAAGAAGCTTTAACACATTTAAATTCAGGCGCAGAAGCCGTTTTGTTTGAAATTAAACAGCAAATAGACTTCGCTAAGCTGCTGAAAAATATAGAGCTGCCATTTTGTTCCGTTTTTTTTGATTTCGAAAATGAATCATCTGATCTAAATTCTTTCGCTGAGTATGTTGAATCAAAATCACAGCAGGAAAATGTGTCTGGAGCCATTTTTTTCACCAGCATCCATTCTGCATCAACTCGGTTTAAATCCTGGAAAAATTTTAGAGCTAATGGAATTATCATAAAAGAGAATAGCAACATTGTTGATGAAATTGTGGATAGCTTGTTAGTGGCTGTTGATATCATTCAGTCGCTCGCCAAAGAAAATTTTTCTCCCGAACAAGCGTTTAGATCAATTGCCTTTTCAATTTCTGTCAATACCGATTTTTTTCTTTCAATAGCTAAGATTGCTGCACTAAGAAATTTATGGTTCTGCCTTCAAGAATCTTACAAAATTCAAAAACCTGAACCCGCATTTATTCACGTTAATTCCAAAAAATGGATTGAAGAAAAATTTCAGCCTCACGGAAACATGCTTAAGCAAACTACTGCTGCAATGGCAGCAAGTATAGCTGGGTGCAATGCCATTACTGTTGAGCCTGAAGAAGCTGATAACAAAATGATGAGCCGTGTTGCAAGGAACGTATATTCCATGCTGCGAGAAGAATCGCATCTCTCAAAAGTCAATGATCCGCTTGCTGGTTCTTATTACATCGATTCATTAATCAAACAGATCGTTTCTGAGGTTCATAAAAAATTAGAGTCAAAGAAATTATTTTCATCTGAAGAGTATAAATCGTTTCGAACAATAATTGAATCTAAAGAAAGTTGGCTTTCACCAGAAAAAATTCTGATTGATCCTTCCATCAACTACAACTCTTCATTAAAAAATTTTACTGCAGGACTTCCACCCTATTTACGCGGTCCATATGCGACAATGTACACCGTTCGTCCATGGACCGTTAGGCAGTACGCAGGATTCTCAACAGCCAAAGAATCAAATGCATTCTACAGGAGAAACTTAGCAGCTGGACAAAAAGGTTTATCAGTTGCTTTTGATCTTGCAACGCATCGCGGCTATGATTCTGATCATCCACGTGTAGCTGGAGATGTGGGGAAAGCGGGTGTGGCTATCGACTCTGTTATCGATATGAAAATCTTGTTTGATCAAATTCCGCTTGATCAAATGTCTGTGTCGATGACAATGAATGGAGCTGTAATTCCAATTCTAGCATTTTATATTGTCGCTGCGGAAGAGCAAGGAGTAAAAGCAAATCAACTCACTGGAACAATTCAGAATGACATTCTCAAAGAGTTCATGGTACGCAACACATATATTTATCCGCCTGCTCCTTCAATGCGGATTGTTGCAGATATTTTTGACTACTGTTCCAAGAACATGCCAAAGTTCAACAGCATCAGCATTAGTGGTTATCACATGCACGAAGCTGGAGCACCTGCACATATAGAACTTGCATACACGCTTGCCGATGGTATGGAATACATACGCGAAGGTCTAAAAGCAGGAATCGCTATCGATGATTTTGCTCCTCGCCTTTCTTTCTTCTGGGGAATCGGGATGAATTTTTTCATGGAAGTTGCCAAGATGCGTGCAGGCCGCGTGTTGTGGTCAAAGATTGTAAAACAGTTCAATCCGAAAAACGAAAAGTCAATGGCATTGCGTACACATTGCCAAACCAGCGGCTGGAGTTTGACAGAACAAGATCCATACAATAATGTAACTCGCACTTGTATTGAAGCAATGGCTGCTGGATTGGGTGGCACGCAATCTTTACACACCAATTCTCTGGATGAAGCCATTGCGTTGCCAACGGATTTTTCTGCTCGAATTGCTCGAAACACACAATTGTATTTGCAGAAAGAAACCGGCATCACCGAAGTAGTCGATCCGCTTGGTGGCTCTTACTATGTTGAATATTTGACAGAACAATTAGTAGAGAAGGCTTGGGCATTGATTGAAGAAGTAGAATCACTTGGCGGAATGACGAAAGCCATCGAACGAGGATTGCCCAAATTAAAAATAGAAGAAGCTGCCGCTGCCAAGCAGGCGCGCATTGATACAGGTGATGATGTTATTATTGGTGTAAATAAATATCTCACTGATGATAAACCTGATTTTGAAATTTTGGAAGTTGATAATGCAGCCGTTCGTAAAGAGCAAATAGATAGATTGGAAAAGCTCAAACACGAACGCGACAATGAAAAAGTAAACGCGTCATTGAAAGCTATAGAGCTTGGTGCTGCAGGAAAAGAAAATCTTCTAGCTCTCGCTATTGATGCCGCCCGAAACCGCGCGACTTTAGGAGAAATCTCTTCAGCAATGGAAAAAGTTTTTGGTAGATACAAAGCTTCCATTCAAGCCGTCTCTGGTGTATATTCGAGCGCAATGAAAAACAAAAAAGAACTCGAAGAGGTGCAAAAGCTCTCTGATAAGTTTGCAAAAAAAGATGGTCGAAGACCACGAATCCTGATTGCTAAAATCGGACAAGACGGTCATGACCGTGGTGCAAAAGTAATTGCCACTGGATTTGCTGACTTAGGCTTTGATGTAGACATCGGACCTCTATTTCAAACTCCTGCTGAAGTTGCAAAACAAGCGATCGAAAATGATGTGCACGTAGTTGGTGCTAGCAGCCTTGCTGGTGGACACAAAACTTTAGTTCCAGAACTGATTAATGAACTAAAAAAAATCGGACGACCAGACATTTTAGTAGTTGCCGGTGGTGTAATACCTCAACAAGACTATGACTTCCTCAATAAGGCTGGTGTTGCAGGAATATTTGGCCCCGGGACTTCAGTGGCACAGGCCGCAAAAATGATTTTAGAAAAATTGATAAAGAAGAACTAGAGTATTTTCTCCATCACGAAATCATCCATTATAAAACCTTCACCTATTTCTGTAATCTGTTCGCCTACCTTTTTAAATCCAATTTTCTCGTAGAACTGAATGGCTGGATTGTGCCTGTAAACATCTAGCAACAAAAGCAGGAGCATTTGCCTGTTGCGCCATAGATTCAATTGCAAAAATGATTTCCCTTCCAACACCTTTGCCTTGCGCATCTGGCATAACATAGATTTTATGAATTTTGGTTTTATTCTCTCCTTTATAGTTGTGTTCATAAGATGCATAACCTAAATAGCCAGTATCATCTTTTGTCAAAAGGAATTTGTGATTTTTCTGCTGCATTTGTTCTCGCAATGCTTCATCACTATACATCAGCTTAAAAAGGTAATCTACTTTATCTTTAGGCTGAAGTGGCCCATAAGTAACAAACCAAACCTTGCTTGCCAATTCTTTAATTACTGGAATATCAATTGCCGTTGCCTCACGAATCTCGATCATCTTTTAAATTTTATTGGCGGTAATTTAGCTACATTTCTTTTTATTTAATTTTAGTCACCTCTAAATAACCCAACATGAAAAAAATCGTCTCACTCCTTTTTATTTTCATCTCTATAATAGCTGCAAAAAGTCAGCCGCTGACCAGCAAAGCAATTGATGACCTCACGGAAAGGTCCATGAAAGCCTTCAATGTTCCTGGCATTGCAGTTGCTGTAATTAAAGACGGCAAAGTAATTCATTCCAAAGGTTATGGTGTTCGTTCGCTCAACACTATGCAAAAAGTAGATGAGAATACTTTATTCGGTATCGCATCTAACAGCAAAGCTTTCACCGCTGCAACACTCGGAATCCTTGTCGATGAAGGTAAAATCAAGTGGGACGACAAGGTGCGTGATTATATTCCTGAATTCAAATTGTATAGTCCGTTTGTAACTGAAGAATTTACAATTCGCGATCTTCTTACTCACAGAAGTGGACTTGGGCTTGGCGCTGGAGATTTAATGTTTTTTCCAGACTCAAGTGATTTCACTTTAAAGGATGTGATTTATAATCTCCGTTTTTTAAAATCGGTTTCAAGTTTTCGCACAAAATATGATTACGACAATAACCTGTACATCATTGCAGGTGAAGTTGTCTCTCGCGTGTCAGGGATGAGTTGGGATGACTTTGTAGAGCAAAGAATTATTCAGCCGTTGGGCATGAAAAACACAGCCGCTTCATTTGATCGATTGAAAGACAAATCTAATGTGATCGATGGACATGCGCCCGTTGAAGGCAAAGTTCAAGTGATTGCCCGAAGTACCGTAAAAGTGGCGCACGCAGCTGGTGGTCTCAATTCAAGCATTGCCGATCTTAGCAAATGGGTTTTGTTGCAACTCAACCACGGAAAGTATGGCGATAATCTTTCAAAAAAATTATTTTCAGATGATGTACATGAAGAAATGTGGACACCACAAACAATTATTCCAATTCGCAACCCTGGCCCTTACAATGTTCATTTTGGATCCTATGGGCTTGGGTTCTTCTTATCGGATGTAAAAGGATATAAGCAAGTGACACATACTGGAGGCCTCGAAGGAATGGTAACACAAGTAACCATGATACCTGAGTTGAATTTAGGAATCATTGTCCTAACTAATCAACAAGAAGGTGGAGCATTTTCTTCAATCACCAATCAAATTAAAGACAGTTATTTCGGAATCTCTGGCACTGATCGCGTTAAAGAGTATTCTGAGGGAAGAAACAAAATGGTGGCCAACGCAAAACATCTCACGGATTCCATTTGGAATGAAATCGAAAACGCTAAGAGAGCTGGCAACAATAAGCTTGATGTCAATTCAGTTATGGGAACTTACACTGACGCTTGGTTTGGCGATGTGACGATTTCGATGAAGAATGGAAGGTTATGGTTCAACTCCAAACGCTCAATCAAACTCACTGGAGAGATGTTCTATTTTAAAGGAAACACATTTGTCGTGAAGTGGAAAGACAGAAGTATGGACGCTGATGCATTTGTCAATTTCTCTTTAGACGAAAAAGGAACGGGCAATGGAATAACCATGAAAGCGATTTCGCCATTAACTGATTTCAGTTACGATTTTCACGACTTAAATTTTAAAAGAAAGAATTAAAGTCCCTTCACACTCATTCCGCCATCAACCATAATATTTTGCCCAGTAATGTAGCTCGCCTTATCCATCGCTAGAAATGAGATAATGCTGGCTACTTCTGCTGGTTGACCTACTCGATGCATTGGTGTACGCGCTAAAATCTTTTCCAACCGATCTGGCTGAGACAAGACAGATTCTGTCAAGGGTGTTTCGATATACCAAGGGGAAACTGTATTTACACGAATGTTGAATTCAGCCCACTCGGCTGCCAAGTGTCGAGATAACTGAATGATCGCAGCCTTCGTCATACCATAGGGAGGGCCGCTTTTAACATCAAAAGTTCCGGCCACTGAGGCCACATTGACGACACTCGCTTTTCCCGATTTTTTCAAAAATGGAAAACACCTCTGAGTCAAGTCAGTCATACTGAACAGATTTAACTCGAACAATTTTCGATATTCCTCTTCAGAATAATCAATGAATTTCTTTCTCACATTTGTACCAACGTTATTCACGAGTACATCTAGCTTTCCCCACCTCTCTTCTATTGTGTCGATAATCTTCTTTCGAAACCCTGAATCCGAGATGTCACCTTCGAAGACGATTAGTTGAGAAGTATTTTTTGAATCCTTAAGGCCTTTAATATTTCGAGCGAGAACCGCTACTTCAGCACCTAGCTCCAAAAATTCATTGACAACAGCTAGTCCAATTCCTTTAGTGCCTCCCGTTACCAAAGTCTTCTTTCCATTTAAATTCCACATAGCTTCCTATCCATTTAATGATTCTTGAAAGTAGGTAAACCCGTAACTCTCGACAACTTTTAATCAAAAGAAGTTGGCCAAACAAAGCCGCACAGTTTTCTAAGTCACATAAATAACTTAAATTAACTTGGAAAGTCTATTGCGGCATGGCTCGATTGGTGGTGCTCTTTTTGCTAAATATCTTTTGCGCTCATGCATTTGCGCAAGAGTATCACATTAAACGTTATCGTGTTGAAGACGGCCTCCCTAGTGATATTATCAAAGGATGCGCTCAAGACTCGCTAGGTTTTTTCTGGGTAGCCACAGACGATGGTTTGGTTAAATACGATGGCATCAAATTCACGACCTATCGCGAGCCATTGCACAGCAGCTTTATCAAAGGTTTTTTTAGAACAAAAAGCGGAAGACTATTTGCTTTCGGTGATCTAGATTTTCTTGAGATTAAAAATTACGGTGACACCACTGTTTTTAAAATGGTTTGTCCTGTGTCTCGAAATGCCAATGACACATCACTCACCTACCCAAAAAGTATTTATGAAGATCGACTTGGAAATTTGTGGGCAAGTGAATCTCAATCGGTGGTTCGAATCAAAAACAATAAACTCAAAAGATTTTCTTTTGATCTATCAAATAGATCTCCTCAATTTTTGCGGTCGTTTCAATTTTTCGAAGATCTCAAAGGAAATCTTTTCATTAGCTCGTTTCAGGGAAATGTTTTTAAGTACAATCCTGAATTAGATCAATTCGAAAGCCTGAAAGAAAAAATGCCCTTTCAGGTCGAGCACATTTCTGTCTTTGAAAATCAATTACTTATTGGCGCATTGGATGGATTTTCCACTGCACCACTTCTGGAGAATGGGGGTTTTGGCAAAGTAGAACTAAAATTTAAGTACCCATTCATTTCACATATTGTTAAGCTTCCAGACGGCAGCCACTTTTTAGCAACACGTGGTGCACGTCATTTCATAGCTGATCTAGAAAAAAATACATTCACTCCCATCTCAGAATTAGTCAACAACATTAATCACGTTTATGTTAGCCATGAAAACGATATCTGGCTTTCAAGTAATGACGGGCTCATTTTGATGAAAGAAAATCTGACATATCGAGCATCTATTACGTCAGAGTTTATTGAAGCAATCACGGAAGATGTATCGACTGGAGATATCTTTTACGCCAACAGTAATTCACTTTTCAGATTTGATCCAACAAAGAGAATAAATCAAGAATTGCTAACAATACCTGATGGATATTACCAGTCGCTTGCCTCAACTCATGAAGGAGTCTGGGCTGCCAATGCTTTCACCGTCTTTTTATATCGCGATGGCGAAATAAAAAAGAAATTTGATCTAAGTAAAACCGGGTTGTTCATTACGGATTTGATCAGTGATTCCAACGAAAATATTTGGCTCACACATCCCGGGAGCTATTATGTCAATACGATTAAAAATAATAAGTTACTTTCTATCAATGTACCTGTAGAAAAAGAAGGTGCAACCAACTTGGTGCGCGAAGGAAAGGATGGCTTGTACATCGCCTCTACTGGCAAGAAGACTTACTTGTATTTTAAATCCTTTACGGACTCCTCTTTTCGTAATATCAGCGCTCCTATAAAATTTGAGACTCATGGTGATTTTAATGTAACTGACTTAGCTTTTACGAATGACATTGTGTGGATGGCAACTTCTGAAGGATTATTAAAATACACCAAGAATAAAATCGAGCGAATTGATCTCGGCCCAACTTTTACTGGCTTACCAGCAAAGTGTGTTGAAGTGTATGGCGACAAGTTGCTTTTCGCGAATGCTTACGGACTGATCATGTACGATCCGAGTACGGGGGAGCAAGATTTATTTAATGAGAGTAACGGGCTTCCATCTAACACGATTACTCCGCGCGGTCTCTTTGTAGATAGAAAACAGAGAGTTTGGATTGGTACGTCAAAAGGTCTTTGCTACACAACAAAACCATTGATTCAGCAACAAAAGACTCCTCGTCCTCATTTTATTGAAACAAAAATTAATGGCAAAAGAATAAGGATGACTTCATCTGGGATAATTCCGTATGGAAGTTTTATTTCCATCGGTGTTTCTTCAATTACTTTTCCAGAAAAGGAAGTTGTTATTCAATACAGGCTTTCGCTCGAAAGTCCGTGGAAAATAATTTCAGGATCGGAAATTAATTTATCAGAAATTGATGCTGGAAGTTATACACTCGAAGTAAGAGCTAAGAAGAATGGTCCCTTCTCATGGAGTGAATCAAATACAATTCATTTTTTGGTTGGCAAGCCTTTTTGGAGAAGGTCGTGGTTTATCCTCCTCTGCTTTTTTATAGCTGCCATACTTGTATTTGCCACTGGCCTTTGGGTTAATTACCGCAACAGAGCGGTAAATCGCCAACTTGAAAAACTGATCGAAGAACGTACCACTGCGCTGCGTCTCACTAATGAAGAACTCTCTCAACGCAACAGTGAACTAGATCGGTTTGTGTATTCTGCATCTCACGACCTCAGTGCGCCACTAAGATCAATCTTGGGATTAATTCACATTTCAAAACTCGAAAAGCCTTCTGCCACGCAAGAAAATTATTTGGAATTAATGAGAGCAAGTGTAATCAAACTCGACTCTTTTATAAAAGATATAATCTCTTATTCGCGCAATACACGGTTAGGCGTAAAAAGTGAACCTGTGGCATTCAAACCGTTGATTGAATCAATATGGGCTGATTTACAATTCACTCCAAGTGTTGACAAGATCGTTTTTGAAATTCAAGATGAACTCACAACGGAATTGCGTTCTGATGAAACTCGATTAAAAATTATTTTCAACAACTTACTTTCTAATGCAATCAAGTTCCATCGAATTGATCAAGACCATAAACCATTTATTCGGGTGAGTGCAAAAGAATCAAACAATCATTTTGAGTTTTGTGTGGAAGATAACGGCATTGGTATTCCCGCTGATCAAAAAGAAAAAATATTTGACATGTTTTTTCGAGCGACAGAGACGGCCCAAGGGTCAGGCTTAGGTCTCTACATTTTAAAAGAAGCTGTCGTAAAACTAAGGGGAACCGTTCGCGTACAGAGTGAAATAAATGAAGGATCAACCTTCTCGATCAGCTTACCTAAATAAATTTATTTCTGAGGTTGTGAAGGTCGCACTTCAATCCTACTCGGTAGTGTTCGCGGATTCATTTCCAGTAAATCGATAACCAACTGGCCAATATCTTCGGGTTGTATTTTCCAAGCATCTTGCGAATCAGGAGTATGGTTATTGAATTCCGTTGAAACTGTACCGGGCATGATTGTACTCACTTTAATCTGATGAGCACGCGCATCGAGCATGACAGCTTGTGTCAATCCGAGCAATCCAAACTTGCTAGCGTTGTAAGAACTCCCACCTGCGAAGAAATTCGAGCCTGCTAAACTCCCAATAGTGATGATGTAACCCTTTGATTTTTTCAGCGCTTCATAGCTGGCTTTGATGCTGTAGAAAACTCCTGTAAGGTTTATGTCGATGGTTTCGTGCCATAGTTTAGGCTCAAGGGTTTCAATGGAACCAAAAAAACCAACTCCAGCATTAGCCACAAGTAGGTCTAATTGGCCAAAAGCTTTCAACACTTTTTCAACAGCAGATTTTTGTTCTTCAAAATTTCGAACGTCTGCCACAAGGCCAAGAGTTGATTTGTCTTTAATTTTATTCAGCTTATCAAAAGCACTCTCCACGCTCCTGGCATTTCGCCCGGTAATCGCAACTTTCCATCCGTTTTTTACAAGTGCTTCAGCTATCCCATAGCCAATGCCTTTGCTTCCTCCTGTAATTAATGCTGTTTTCATATATCTGATTTAGTAAACCAAACTAAGGAAAAATAAATTCACTGACCATCGAAAATAGATTACTTAAATATTACGTCTATTCATTTCTTTAATGGCATAATCGCAGGCACGCGCTGTCAAAGCCATGTATGTAAGGGAAGGATTGACACATGAGCTAGATGTCATACACGATCCATCAGTAATGAAAACGTTTTTGACTTCGTGCATTTGATTGAACGCATTCAAAACAGATGTCTTGGGGTCTTTGCCCATCCTTGCGGTTCCCATCTCATGATTCGCATTTCCAGGGAATGAAATGGTATTTCTTACTTGAATATCTTTAAACCCTGCAGCATCAAGAAGTTCACCAGCTGCAGCGCTAATATCTTTATTCATCATCAGCTCGTTTTCTTTGAACTCACAATTCACAGAAACCAACGGCCTTTCCCATTTGTCTTTTTTATTTTGATTTAAAGTGACGCGATTGTCGGCATAAGGTAAACATTCACCAAAACCGAAAAGACTCATCTGCCATCCACCAGGAACAGCCATTTCTTTTTTAAGTGCGTCACCGATTTCTTCACTGTTGTTCCGTTTTACACGATAAGCTCCACCTCCGATATTATACCCACGTAAAAAGGCCGCATCTTTCTTATTGACATTTCTGAAACGAGGAACATAAACACTGGTGGGTCTTTTTCCATAATAGTATGAATCCTCATAGCCATCTACCTTCGCCCATGCATTAAGTCCTTTGTGGTGATCCATCAAATTGCGACCTATTTGATCGCTGCCATTTCCAAGTCCATTGGGAAAGCGTGACGAAGCTGAGTTCAATAAAATAAATGCAGTTCCTACAGTGGAAGCGTTAAGGAAAATTATCCGAGCTTTATATTCGATGACCTCATTCGTCTCGGTATCAATAATTTCAACTCCTGTAGCTTTATTTTTCTGCTCGTCATACAAAACCCTGTTTACTAAAGAGTGAGGCCTCAGCGTAAGGTTGCCTGTTGCAAATGCTGCTGGAAGCGTGCTAGCATTGGTACTGAAGTAAGCTCCATAAGGACAACCGCGATGGCACAAATCTCTTGCTTGACATTGACCTCTGCCTTTTACCGGCTGAGTGAGATTAGCGGTGCGTTGAATGATTACTCTCCTATCGCCAAAATGTGTTTCAATCTTTTCTTTAAAAACTTTTTCAACACAATTCATTTCAAAGGGAGGAAGAAAATTTCCGTCTGGTAAATGTGGTATTCCATCTTTGTTGCCACTCACCCCGATAAATGATTCAACATAATCGTACCACGGTGCAATGTCTTTGTATCTGATCGGCCAGTCAACTGCAATTCCATCTTTTTTGTTGGCTTCAAAATCCAGGTCACTCCAACGATAACAAGCACGCGACCACAATAAAGATCGACCTCCAACAATATCTCCTCTTATCCAATCAAATCTTTTTTCTTCATCGTAAGGGTTTTCCTTGTCGTTGATATAATAATGTTTGTTGTCTTCACGAAAAGACCAATGCCTTGTCTGAACAGAATGATTCTCTCTGTCTTCTTGAGTGAGATTGAATTTGTATTTGAATTCCCAGGGGTCTTTCGTTGCTGTTAGATAATTTGGGTGGATAACGTTTGATCCACGTTCAAGCATCAACACTTTCAATCCCTTCTCACAAAGTTCTTTTGCGGCCCAACCTCCGCTAATGCCAGATCCAACTACTATCACATCGAAAATATTCTCGTCTTTCATCTTTCTTTTAAAGAATCAGTTTTTAAAATGATCGATCATTACTTCAGCGTAATTTGCTATCGCCAATTCAGGAGCTTCTAACTCAGGATGCCACAACTTCTCCCACTCAAACGAATAATAGCCATTGTAGCCGCCCGACTTCAATAAATCAATTGCTTCAAAGATGGGAACCTCTCCTTCCTTCAGTCGTGTGTATTGAATTTTTCCATCAACTAATTTCGCATTCTTAATGTGAGAATGTTTAATGTACTTCTTCAATCGAGTGAAGACATCGGCTGGCTTTTCTTTTGTTTTAATCCACATGTTTGTGACGTCCCAAATCATTCCGACCTTTTTATGATTCGCTGTCGTCAATACTTTCTCTAAATCTTCAATAAACAACAAATCACCGTGTGACTCAATAAGTACAATCACATCACTCCCTTTTGCGGAAATCGCCTAACTCAATCAGCCCTTTCACAATCAAATCAATTGTTGCATTCTTCTCCTGATCTTTTGGAAAAATATTTGGAAATACTCGGATGTAAGGACAATTCAATTGTTGCCCCAATTCTATAAATCGTTTGCCTTCATCAATATTCTTTTTCCTTTCATTCGGATCAGAAAAATGAAGCGTTGATGACGAACCCAAGTCAACAAATTTGAGATTGTTGTCTCGCATCAAACGAAGCGTTGATGATAGGTTCTGTTTGCTGAATTCCGGGCATTGAGTTAAGTCTAACTGCTTTAAAATACCACGCACTTCGATTCCACTGAAGTGATGCGATGACGCAAACTCAACAATCTGCTTAAACGTCCAGTCTGGACATCCTAAAGTTGAAAATGACAGCTTTGTGTTCTTTGCAAAAGCAAATGCAGAACTAGATAAATAAGTTGCTGTAAGAGCGGCTGTAGTCTGTAAAAACTCTCTTCGTGTTTGCTTCATTAGCATAAGTTATTTCATCCAATCCCAAACTACAACAATCCAATCAGTTTCATTGGGATCTTTATACATATGGACCTCCTCAAAGCCAATTCTTTTATGAGCATTGAGTGACCTTTGATTAGTTGTTGCTATCTCAGTGATCGCAAAATCGTATTTACCTTGATATTGATCTTTGTAGGTTGCATAAGCTTGATCAAAGATTCCTTTGCCTCGATAATTCTTATCCACGCACACTTGGCCTACGACCAAATATCTATAGCCAGATAATTTTTTGCCTTCATAAAGAACTGAGTCAAACACATCAAACATCGGTACTAAGATTGGGATTTCCTGTCTTGACAAGACTGTCATAGCCAGAACATAGCCCACTACCTCATCTCCATCCTTGGCAATAATGTGGTTTTCATGATCATTAAGATTTTTCAATTGTTCATATGAATGATCAACCGTCACAAAACCTTGTTGTTGAATTTCCTCTGCCGACAGACCTTTGGTAAGGTTAATCTTTTGAAGCTTAAGGATGCCTTCCAAATCATTTTTAGAATTTGCCTTCCCGTAGGTAATCATAAATGAAAATTAAAATATGTTCGCTTGAATTGAAAGGCGAAATAGTCTTTTTGGCGGTAAAGCCGAAGCAATTTCATCTGGAAAAAACCCCATTTGGTCGAAGTTTAGAATCCGTTAACATTTGGCTTAACAACTTTTTTCATATTTGTAGAAACTTAATCCCATATGAAAAAGCAAACTTATGTACTGGCCTCAGTGGTAATGATCTTAGTCTCAGCTTTCACATTCATTCAATCGCAGGATTGGAAAATCGGTGAAGGCTATTCAATCAAATTTGAAGCTGGAGACCCATCAGGAGAATTCACTGGCTTGAAAGGCTCAATAAAATTTGATGAAAAGAATTTGGCTTCATCTAAATTCGATGTAACCATTGATGCCGCCTCTATCAATACAGGTAATGGCATGAAGAATACCCACGCTAAAAGTGCCAACTGGTTCGATGTTGAAAAGTATCCAACAATTGCCTTCACTTCTTCTTCGATCAGCAAAACTGCGACAGGTTTTGAAGCCAAAGGAACACTTGATATGCATGGTGTTAAAAAAGAAATTGTGCTGCCCTTTACTTTCACCAACAATACATTCGCTGCAAACTTTGAAGTGAATCGTTTGGATTTCAAAATTGATGATGGTAAGCATCCTAAAATGGCACCGACATTGAAGATTTCTATCAATGTGCCCGTCACAAAATAATTAGTGACTAAAACATTGTTTATTCAATCACTGGTTGCTGGGATATTGGCTGCAATTGCGGCCAATATCTACAACCAAATCTATTTCTTCGCCACCGAGATCGACTATTCCAATATTGTCAATGTCGGCAGCATGGTCAGTTTCAATTTATTAGTCTCGTTTGTAGCTGGATTGGTTTATTGGGGGCTTTCTTTGATCTCAAAGACAAAAGGCCCAATCATCTTTAATTTTGTTTACAGCATTGGGTCGTTCGCGTGCGTAATCATTCCAATAGCGAAGACACTCCCTCTATCCACTCCGTATCCTGAGATGTTTCCAGGGCTTACCGTTCCGATGGTTTTCTTTCCTGTCATAGCTTGGATGACGATCGATCCATTATTTAAAAAAGATTCATAAATCACTTGGTTTTTTAACCAATAGACCACTCATTCCACTCCACGATAACTGCAACGCAAGCAATCGAGGTTACAACGACAGAAATTACTTTGTGCAGATATTCGTTTGAATAACGCTTATATACCAAAACGCCAAATAGAACAATAATTATCATCTGCAACCATTGATCAGTCAAAGCCAATCTGAGTATCGCTAAATTGTAAATCAGTGACAAGCAGGCGGACACGATCATGAGAGAAAATATCTTATCAAAATTCTCGAAATAGAATTGCCGAAGATTGATCCGTTTATAATTCCATCGATCAGGAAAGATAATCTTAGACATCACATACAAATTGATAGGATACAACATTACGAATAGAAAAGTCGGCAATCGCCATGGCACAAACATCTTCAACTCATACATAACCCACCATTCCTGAATTTGCAGAAACAGAATGAAGCAAACCCACAACGAATCGAGGCCAGTAAATCGTCACCTTATTTTTATGCTGAATCAATTTTGCTATACCCAGTAAGAATCTGCGTGATACCAAGTTCCAAAACAATTGAAATTAAAACGGTGACGTATTCAAATGGACTGATCATAATGCTCTTACAAATACTTCATGATGGTTGAAATTGGCGGGCGATTATAATAGTCTGGATCGAAGAATCGATAACAATTACCCCTTGCCTATTGATAACGTAAACAGCTGGCACGGGCAGGTTTTCTCGATTAGTATCACCATTGATGACATTTAAATCAATGTTTAGTCGTTGATATTTCTTGACTGACTTATCATCTACCTTATAGGCCACATCATAGCTGCGCATGATCTTAAGCCCGTCATCATGCAAAATTGAAAACGATGCATTTGTCTTCTCGATACTTTTAGCAATGTATTCCGGTTTTTCAGGCGTGACTGCAATCACCCTCGCTCCTTTGGCAGTTAGCATATCGAGCGATTCTTCAAGTTGTTTCAAATACTTATTGCAAAAGGGCACCATTCTCCGCGATAAAACACCAGCACGACACTCCCTTTTGCCAACTGTGATTTTAAATGTACAGGATTCCCGCTTTGATCTTTAGCTGTAAAATCAGGAGCAACCTGGTTCACTTGCAGTCCTTGCGGGTCTTGGGCAAGAAGTCTATACGCTTGTCCTAAAAATAAAATTGAGGCGAAGGCAATAACAATAATTCTTCTCATGAGGCAGAAAGTTTAGTTCTCAAACTATCTCTGCCTCATCAAAGTTTCATCAAAGAAATGAAAGAATGACAAATGTCAGGTTACTGACAATCAGCCGTTCATCTTTCTAAAGAAGTCTGAAGCAGTCAGCACTAACAACTTCTGTGCCAGAGTCAAACTGAATGCTCGCTAATCTTTCCTTACCAGACATTTTAAGCAAGTTGACGCTTACCTTTACCATTGACTAAATGGAAAGAGAATCTCCAGCTTTTGTTTTCTCGATCTGCTCTTGCAAAATGCTTCACCAACATAATCTGGAAGCGGTGAGATAATTTGAACAGGAGGTTGTTTAGGTTTTGTTTCAACTTGAGGCTCAGGCTCCAGAAGTGAGTAGGTCTCATACGAAATTGTAGGCTCAGGCTTCGGCAGACCAATGCTCAACCGATTCAGTAGTTGATGTCTTTCTTTCTTCTTCTATCGACAGCCTTCTTCAAAGCCTCTCCTAGCACTTCGATGGCCTTCTGCACGGTATCATCTTCAGCGACTCATCATATTCTATTGCTCCAAAATCAGTCGCATCAAACGTGACTACAGATTTAGTATCCTTGATCAGCGTTACCGGAAGATCCAACGAATCTCTTACCGCAAGTCCGTAAAGAGCGTCAGTATTTCCCGCACTTAAATCACACAAGACAATCTCGCTGTCGATGATGTTCTTCACCACATCAAATGAGTTCTCGTACTTGGCAGCATCCGATCGCAATGGCCAATAACCCGCTGCACGACAAGCCGGCACAATAACATAATCATACACGCGATTAAAGTGTCCTTGAGAATACCCGCTGGGTTTGCCCGGAGGCATTAGAATAAAACATCTGTTGTTCATAGCTTGAAGTTAATAAATACCTTATGAAAAGAGCAAATAAAATCCAGTTCTCATCTATGCGCTTCGCAGAAATAATCGAAAGAATTATCTTTATTTGCTGAACGTAAACACCGCGACCGCATGAAAATCAAAGCATTCCTTTTCCTGGCTCTCTCAGCTCTATCTGGTTGCTGGCTCGGCCATAAAGAAGTAAAATATTATGAAATGTCATCGCCTCCTCAATTGACAATCGCGGGAGATGAAATAATCATTAAAACATCGCCATCATTGAAAACCCATCATCCATCATCTATGAAATCCAACCTACAATTGATGAAGGTGATAAAGTTATACTCTTGAAAAGGTCTTTCCGCTATGGGACGGGATGTAAAGAATGAGTTCAAAATCAACTTGAGAATCTTAAAGAAGATGTCTAGAGAGCTTACAAATTTCTCTGGCTTACTGGAGACAACACGAAGAAGATAAAGCCTCAGAAATAAGTTTAAGAAACCTCAAAATTCGTTCTTGGGTTTTTCGTTTTTTCTTTTAAATTCCAGAAAAACATCTCGGTCACTTTGTGGCTATTATCATAGCGTAGGCGAAGACATATGGTAGACCCTTTCCAAACACAGCTTTTATCTTTCGGATCATTCAATTGTTCGATCTCTGCTAAGATAGGTCCATACAAATCCATAATGGATTTTTTAAAGTCATCAAAATCTTCCGCCGCTGTCTTTATCAAAATAGACGATAATCTCCACCATCTTGTCTTTTATAAGCAAGTTCTAGTTTACCAGTTTTTCCATTGATTATTGGCTTCTCATTCGACAGAGACCTCGATCCTTCATTATCTAAGTTCTTCAAAAATGTATCTGCCCAATGTTCAGACAAGTCGGTTCCAATACGATAGTCCATGAATCTTCCCCTTCTTTATCCAGATTTTGAATAGATTGAGCATTCAGTTCTGAGTGAAAAGAGCCAAGCCAACAGACAAAACAGAATCCTTGTTTTCATTTTATAGTATATAGGTTCGTAAAATAAATTTACGATAACTAAAATAAAAAAACACATTGATTTTATACCGAGGATGAAACTCAAAGAAAAATCTCAGCGATTTGGTTTACAATTCAAGAAGCCTAATACTATTTTTTAATATTGTCTTAAACAAAAGCTGGCCAAACTATCTATTCTTCTTTCCTGAAAGGGATGCAGAATCATCAATGCAATACCACTAAAGCCTAGCGATTGAGATAGACTTGTCGGATTCATTGCCACGGAGTCCCCAAGGAGTCGGCCATCGCACGTGGTATGTGAAGAAAAATAAACCATAAGAAAATCATGGTATCCAGTAGGCTCGCAGTCCACTTGAGGTTGAATTTGATCACATATCGCTACTCCTGCACCGATCAACGCTGCGCCAGTGAAGTAAGTCCAGTAGGTGTGAAAAGGAATCCAAGCAGGAGCAAGAACACGTCTACAAATTGTACGTACTTGATATGTGCAATACCAAAACAGATCATCGTTGTAGAGAAAAAATATTCCTCCGAATGGACTAGTTTTTGCAAGGCTTTTAAGGAAGAAGGGTATATTTTCGTAGTATGAGCCAGCTAGGAGTAAAACACCTCCTGCAAAAGCCAAACCTTTCATGCTCGTATCTACAGGTACCCAAGCTGTGGCCGTTGGGATCGAAGAAAAGTCCAGATGGAGCCTGCGCAAATAAGAATAGTGAAAGGAATATGGTTCCAAAGATGAGTCCGACTTCCAATGTCTTCTTTTCGATCAAAATGAATAGACCTGCCTAAGGTAAAAGCTATTCCCCAAG
>JASGIR010000037.1:0-14181 GCA_049840975.1 Cyclobacteriaceae bacterium
ATAGCGAATGTGTCTTTCAACTTGATAGGCTTCGACCCCTGTGGTCCCTCGAAATTTAAGTTGTTCAATTTCTCTGCCGAGCTCAGGAATAGTCATGCCATCGTATTTGTGCGCATCGTTTTCAAAATCTTTTGGTGAAATGATTAGCGCTGTATCGAGTGCGTAGCCATTCTGTGCTATTCCATTCAAGCCAATCGCAAGGTTGCTTGGAATTTTTTCTTGAGGCTTTGGAGGAGTTTCCTTTTCAGGCTTTTTTTTGAACCTAGTGTTAAAAGGATTGGGTTTCGGTATTTGTTTTTCTACTACTATAGGTTCTTCAATTAATATTGGATTCTTTGTTTGAATTACAGAATCTTTTCGACCAACTTCAAAAATCTCATCTACTCTTCTTCTTTTCCAATAATGCAAAGTCCATTTTTGTTTAATGCTGTCCCATTGAATATTGTCAGCGGTTAGTTTTTCAACTAGTTTGTTATTATCAAATCGTTCTAAACTGAATTGATAACCTGTATTTGATTGGTTATTGTAATTCTGAATGAAGAGAAATACCCCTGGCGCAGTTTGCATGTGCACGTTGCGCCTTTCAAAATAAAACTTGTTTTGAAAATATTCCATTTCAAAAGCGAGTCGATCACGATTGGAGTGAGGAATTACCCAGCCATTAAAAACAAAACTGATCGATGCAATAATGAATGAAGCAATAAAATAGGGAACGAGAAGCCGAACAAAACTAATGCCGCTACTGAGCATCGCTACAATTTCAGTATGTGCTGCAAGACGAGAGGTGACATACACAATAGCGATGAAGCAAATGATAGGAGTAAGCAATCCTGATATCCACGGCACAAAATCCATGTAATAATTCAGAATGAGATCCATGCTCAGGTGCTTCTCCGTGAACTTGTCCACTTTTTCAGTGATGTCGATCACCACAATGATGGCAACCAAAATCATCATCACGAAGAAGAAGGTCGAGAGTACCTGTTTTATTATATAACGATCGAGGAGTTTCACAATCTAGTTGATACTTGTTTCACCATTTTGTTTTTCCATTCCAAGAAAACACCTTCTTCAATTTTTAGTCGAGCTTGCTTTACAAGCCAAAGATAGAAGGTCAGGTTATGGACTGAAGCAATTTGCGCGCCTAAAATTTCTTTAGAGATGATTAAATGCCGTAAGTATGCTTTAGAGTGGAATGTGCTTACGTAGCCACCTAACTCAGCATCGATGGGCGTGTGGTCATTTTTCCATTGTTCGTTACGAATATTAATAATGCCTTGCGTTGTGAAAAGCATGCCGTTGCGTGCATTGCGTGTAGGCATCACACAATCAAACATATCGATGCCAAGAGCAATGCACTCTAATATGTTCTCTGGAGTCCCAACACCCATGAGGTAACGAGGCTTATCTTTTGGCAAAATCCCACAAACAAGTTCCGTCATCTCGTACATCATTTCATGCGGTTCGCCTACAGAAAGACCACCAATAGCATTTCCTTGTTGATTTTGTTCTGAAATAAATTCAGCCGACTGCTTTCGCAAATCTTTATAAACACTTCCTTGAACAATCGGAAATAACGCTTGACTGTGTCCGTATTTTGGCTGCGTAGAGTCCACACGATTTACGCATCGCTTCAACCATCGATGAGTCATTTCCATCGACTCTTTGGCGTACTTGTATTCGCAAGGATATGGTGTGCACTCATCAAACGCCATAATGATATCAGCGCCAATGGTTCGTTCAATATCCATCACATTTTCGGGAGTGAAAATATGTTTTGACCCATCGATATGCGACTTGAAAACAACTCCCTCTTCTGTAATCTTTCGATTGTCACCCAATGAATAGACTTGATATCCGCCACTGTCGGTGAGAATAGGCCTGTCCCAGCCATTAAACCGATGCAGACCTCCTGCATTTTCCAGAACTTCTAATCCGGGTCTTAGGTAGAGGTGATATGTATTTCCTAAAATAATCTTCGCATCAATGTCATTTTTGAGTTCGCGCTGATGTACGGCTTTTACTGAGCCAGCAGTCCCCACAGGCATAAAAATCGGTGTCGGGATGTCGCCATGATCGGTTGTGATCATGCCAGCCCGAGCAAGCGAATGTTGATCTGTAGCAGTAAGTTTAAATTTCATGGAAATGGCAAAGTTAAATCTTTTCGAGTGTTGATTAAGCCTTTATCTTTGTCCGCTTTAATAATTCAAAATTTTGGAACTTTTTATCATCTGTTGCGCCATCCTTGGCATTCAAATCATTTATCTTCTTTTGTTTCTGTTTGCATTTCGAAAACAGGATTCGATTCAAAGCATGGACCGGCCAGGAATTTCTGTTATCGTCTGTGCTCATGATGAGGAGGATAACTTACGCCAGCTGGTTCCGTTATTACTCTCACAAACCTATCCGCAATTCGAAGTGATTGTTGTTGAAGACAGATGCAATGATGGAACATATGATTATTTGCTTCAGGCAACTAAAGTGCACAGTCAATTGAAAATGGTGCGTGTCACACACAAACCAGAACATATCAACGGAAAGAAATTTGCACTCACATTAGGAATCAAAGCAGCTCAATATGATTGGGTTCTGCTGACAGATGCAGACTGCCGTCCTGTTTCAAATTTGTGGATTGAGTCCGTGGCACAAAATATTGGCGCACAATCCGAAATCGTCATTGGTTTTTCTCCTTATGCTAAAGAGAATAGTTTATTGAACGCATTCATTCGTTTCGAATCTTTCCTTGCAGGAATTCAATTTATCGGGCTTGCGCTTTTGGGTAAACCATATATGGGAGTTGGTCGCAACTTGGCTTACAACAAAAAATTGTTTCTAGATAACAAAGGTTTCAATTCTCATCTAAGTATCACCGGAGGCGATGATGATCTGTTTGTCAACCAGCATGCTACAGCGAAAAATGTATCGGTTAACATTAGCAAAGAATCTGTTGTAATGTCAAAACCGAAATCCGCTTGGAAAGAATTTTTTCAACAGAAGCTTAGGCATTTATCGGTAGGCAAGAGATACAAATTTTCAGATAAACTGATTTTGGGATTGTTCTCACTCTCTTGGGTTTTTTCGTGGATAATAGTTGTGCCAGTCGCACCGTTTTTGCTTTGGTGGAAAATAATCATGGGTTTCTTTTTGTTGCGATGGATTTTGCTCGCAACAGTAATGTCTATTCTGCCAAAGAAGTTAGGAGATTCATTTGAAGCGTGGAAAATCCCGCTTTTAGATTTTATGTTTGCCTTTTATTACCTTGTCATTGGTGCGAAGGCATTAGTCGTTAAAAAAGTAAAATGGAAGAGTTAGACGAAGGTCGGTTCTCACAGAAGGCGCTTGAAGATTTCAAATTGATTGATATGGCCGTAGGTGGCGATGACAAAGCCTATGGCAAATTGTTGGTTCGTTACCGCAGGCCAGTGTACCACATGATTTTGAAAATGGTACGCAACATTGACGATGCTGAAGACCTTACGATGGAATCTTTCAGCAAAGCATTTCGTAGTCTTCATCGTTTTAAAAAAGATTTTACTTTCAGTACGTGGTTATTCCGGATTGCAACGAATAATACAATTGATCACATCCGCAAAAAGAAACTTAACACGTTGAGCATTGAAAATACTTACACTGATGATGATGGTCAGCCCGTAGGTATTGATGTAGAAGATGTAAATAATCCCGATCCTCAGGAGGAAGCAATCAAATCACAAAAGGAAGAGTATATCCAATTGTATGTGAATATGCTTCCAGCAAAATATCAGAAACTGGTCCGTCTGCGTTATTTTCATGAATTGAGTTATGAAGAGATCGCAGTCGAACTTGATGCGCCTCTAGGCACAGTAAAGGCACAACTTCATCGCGCACGCGAACTGATGTATGATCTAGTGAAGAATAATAAGGAGCATTTATGATTGCTGAAGCTCGAATATAATTTGAGCGGAAGTCTTTTCTGAAATTTTAAATCGCTCGTCAATCCGATAGCCAATTACCCAGACGATTTCGTTGCCTGATTCTATTACAGTGATTTTTTCTTTATCGGAAATTGAAATTTTTTGATCTATAAAAAAGTCACTCAGCTTCTTTTTGTGATTCATTCCCAATGGATGAAAATAATCTCCTGCTTTCCATTTTCTCCAGCGCAACGGAAATGTAAGTTTATCTGCATCTAGTACTGCTACATCGGATTCGCTTTCGATTTTAATTTCTTTGACGCTTGTAATTTTTAATACCCGCTTTCCGAGAGTAGCTTCACCTTGTCCTTTTTCAATCAGAACTTCCCCTAGTTCATTTTCTATTTCTGAAATGATCAGATGTTCTCGATCGATGATCAATTCAAATTCTTTCGAAAAAAACTTTTTCCCTGATTGACCATTAAGTGATTCAACGATTTGTTTACACTGATCAATATTGAAACCAAATTGCCTAATCAAATTCCAAAGCAACCCTGTTGAGCTGACCCCTTTCTTTAAAAGATGAACTTGATCTTTTTTATTTGATTGAAATTTTTCCTTCCATTGAAGTGTCCCTAAATCAATCAAGTGAATAGCACCAGAAATTTTCTCAACAGAATCTTCAAAAGAATTTTCAAGAGAAGGATTTATTTCTTTCAACAGTGGAATGATCTTATGCCTGACGAAATTTCTTTGATAATCATCTGATGCATTGCTGCTGTCTTCGCGCCAATCGATTTTGTTTTTTAGAGCATAGCTCTTGATTTGCTCTCTAGTTGCAAAAAGAAGAGGCCGAATTACTTTTCCATTTTTATCAGTTATTCCATCAAGACCTTCAAGACCTGAGCCTCGGGCAAAATTCAATATTGCGGTCTCAATGGAATCATTGAGATGATGCGCTGTTGCTACAAAATCAAAACCGTCTTTTTCAATTAGCTCATTGAACCATTGGTAGCGCAATTCGCGTGCAGCCATTTGAATTGACAAAGAATTTTTCTCAGCAAATTGATTCGTTTCAAATCGTTTCGAAAAAAATGGGATGGAATGTTTTTCGCAAATCGACTTAACGAGCCTTTCATCTCCATCGGATTCATTGCCACGCAATTGAAAATTGCAATGGGCCACGCTGATCTTAAATCCGCTTTCATGAAACAATTCCAGCATCACCATGGAATCAACGCCACAGCTGACGGCAAGAAGAATTTTGTCCTTCAGAGAACAAAGATTTTTTTTAGAAATGAACCGAAGGAATTCTTCTTTCATTTTAGCTGCTCATTCTCTTTTTAGCTTCGATGCACCAAAGTAGTTCACTTACAAAAGTGCTAGCTCTCTTATCCGTTTTTGGTTTATCAAGAGCATTTCCATCTTCGTCAAACACTTCTGCCACTTTTGGTACGGGAAACATTGCAGGCACTGTCCAAGCTCTGATTTTCCAAAGTGTAAACTGCAATGAAGTGATCACTTGTGTTCCGCCAAAAACACCATCAGACACAGTTGTGATTGCAATCGGTTTTTTAAACCATTCATCGTAAAGAAGATCGACAACGTTTTTTATTGCTGCTGGATAACCACCGTTGTATTCTGGCGTGACGATAATAACGCCATCAGACGATTTTATTTTTGATGAAAATTCAAGCACAGCACTAGAAGGATTAGCCTGATATTTCAATCGCTCGTTAAAAACAGGAAATTGATATTCATTTAAGTCCAGAATCTCAGCAGATGCTAAGTTGTTTTCTTCAAGGTATTTTTTAAAATAAAGTGCAACACGATGGCTGTGACGACCTATGCGTACGCTTGCGGAGATAATTGAAATGTGAGGCATTGGCAACAAAAATTATTTCATAAAAGTAATTGTTTGTTGGCACAACTGCCCCACAAATCACTAGTGAAATCTAGGTTTCTAGCACTGAACGTTTTGCAGGTTCTGCTTCCGGTTTCTTTTTCATTTTCACACCAAAGAACAGACGCATCACATTATTCGTGCGAATGAGTACCATGTAAATAAGAATACAGCTGAACAACGTGAGGAAACTGATACTCCAGAATTTTGCTGCCATACTCCAATCCAATTGACAGATGTAATAACCGATTGCGATGATCACTGTTTGATGTAAAATGTAAAATGGATATAAACCTTCGTTGAAATATTTCAACAAGGGATGAGGTCGATTTAAATAATGCTGACCGAAAGCAATAACTGTAATCAAAGTGAACCAACTCAAGAAAATAGCGAACACATCGAAAATAGTTTCCACAGTATCATCGCTCCAAGGATAATGTACAACTCCACGAAAATGGAGATACATCCCGTAAAAAGGAACTAGGATGAGTAAGCCTGCAACCAATAAATATTTTCTCTGAGCTCCAATTGTTTCCCAGAGTTTGGGAGAGGAATAGCAGATCATTCCAAAAATGAAAAAGCACATGTAGTAAATGAAATAAGAAAGATCACGAAGATTATGTTGTTCGTCAGGGAAGTAAGGACGAAGAATAACTTGTGTGATCAAAATGATTGTTGATGGTATGAATAGCATTCCAGCAGGTGTAGATAAGATTTTCGTTACCCAATTTCTGAATCCAATTGATTTTGGTGAGCGCAAATAAATCAAGAATGGGAGAGCAATAAGTGAATAGAAAAAGAGATAGGCGACAAACCAAAGGTGATGCCAGCTGAAGCTTCCTTTCGGATAAGAAACGAAATTGAAAACGGTTTTGTAAAAGTCCCAGTAGCTGTTGTATTCTTTGATGTGCTCGTAATAAATCTGTGGAGGTACTACCACAAACATCCCAAATACGAGTGGGATGAAAAGTTTTTTGAATCGTTCGCCTGCAAATTGCCCTGGCGTCCTTTTTCCCATCGCCATATAAGTTCCGGCACCTGAAATGAAAAGCAATAGTGGCATGCGCCAAAAGTGAAGCCACACCATCCAATAATTAAAGGCGGTCGAGGTCTCATTATTTTTTACGTGCCATTCCCAAGTGCTGAACCACATGCCTGTATGGAAGAACAGAAGGATGAGGATGGCTATAAACCGTAGCCAGTCGAGGTCGTATCTCCGAGATGAGTCAAGTGTTTGTTGTGTAAGCATAAGTCTTTTGTTTTTTTGGCAAATCAACGGTGATCGAAGCGCAAAGTAAGACGGTTTTTATAGCCTCGAAGGCCGATTTTATAAAGTCGAACGCATAGCCGCCCGTCAAAATCATGCAACTTTGTCTACGAAAAGGAGTTAATTGCCAAAAAATCCCCCTTTTATGAGATTATTTTCAGTTCTACTAATTTCCTGTTTATCATTTGCAGCCTTGGCGCAAGATGCCGACCTCCCAAGTGATTTTCTTACAAAAGCTTTTTATAAAGACCGCAGGGATAAACTGCGTGATAAATTGCCTGCCAATTCGGTGGCGGTTTTCTTCTCAAGCTCACTTCGCAACCGCGCCAACGATGTGGATTATCTCTTCCACCAAGATCCTGATTTCTATTACCTAACCGGATATAAAGAACCGGATGCGCTCTTGCTTGTTTTTAAAGACATGCAGACTGCCAACAATGGAACAAATTATAACGAGATCATTTTCGTTCAGCCACGCGATGAACAAGCCGAACAATGGACTGGTCGCAGACTTGGCGACAAAGGAGTAAAAGATTTATTGGGATTAGATCAATCTTTCAACAACAGTGAATTCAAGAGATACAATGTTGATTTCTCAAAATTTGCGTCAGTTTTGTTTTTTGATTTTAAAAACGATGTTCGTAATGACCCACGCGATTCATCTGATCTTTATGACTTGATTGCGCAATTCAAAGTCAAAGCCAACTATCCAGAGAAAAGCAATTCAACTCTTACAGTTGAGCCGCCTAAAAACAATCTTGATGCCAAGGGCTTAAGCAAAATCATGAACAGCCTTCGTGGTATCAAAACAAAAGAAGAGCTAGAACTTGTTAGGAAAGCGGTGAAGATTTCTTGCGCCAGTCAAGCGGAAGTAATGAAAGCCATTAAACCTGGAATGAGCGAACGCGAGATTGATGGAATCCATCAATACGTTTTCAAAAAATACCAAGCTGAAGATATGGGTTATCCTTCCATAGTTGGAGCAGGACACAATGGCTGTGTGCTACATTATGTAGACAATTATAAGCCGAGCATTTCTAGCAAGGAATTGATTTTAATGGATTTGGGCGCTGAGTATCATGGTTATTCAGCGGATATAACTCGTACTATTCCTGTCAACGGAAAATTTTCTCCTGAACAAAAAGCGATTTATGAACTGGTTTTAAAAGCTCAGGAAGAAGCAATGAAAGTGTGTAAAGCAGGCACACCGTTCCGCGACTTATACATGGCTACCAACAAAGTGATCACACAAGGATTAAAAGATCTTGGTATCATTCAAGCTGACAATGACATGCGCAAATACTATCCACATGGATGCTGCCATCATATTGGTTTAGATGTTCACGATCGTGGCACGTATGAAAAGCAAGAAGAGAACATGGTTATAACTATCGAGCCAGGTATTTATATTCCTGAAAATTCACCTTGCGATAAAAAATGGTGGGGAATTGCTGTTCGCATCGAAGATGATTATCTGATCACTAAAGATGGATATGAACATCTTTCGGCTCTTGCACCACGCACAGTGAAAGACATCGAAGCGATGATGAAATTGCCTAGTCCATTGGATAATTTCGTTCTGCCAGATTTGGATAAGAAGAATTAAATGAGGTCGATTGTTTCTTTCCTTTTTGTTGTCTTTCTGATTTCATGTTCTGCAAAGAGGACAGCGGAAACTGAAGTGCAGCAATGGAAGGAATTCCAAGATTTTCAAACTTTAATTGAAAAACCGTTTCAACATTTGAAGAACCCTGCGATGATGGACTCAATCACCGTCATCGCAACGGTTCAAAATATAAATGCAATTGCTGAGGGTGCGGAGAAACTTGCTAACTCAACAATTCCTGAAGGCCTTAATAATAAGGGAATCGTCAAGGACAGGCTTCAAAAACTCAATTCGGACGTAAAGATTTTGGCAAAATATATTTCCGAAGGCACTGAGGACGATGTTATCGGTTCGGGAATCTATTCTATTTATACATCCTTTCAAGACTTAAAAACAGTTTGGGAAAAGAAGGAATAGATTTAATTCCTGAATTCGGAAGGGGTTTTACCAGTGATCTTTTTGAAAGCTGTATTGAAAGAAGACTTAGAATTGTAGCCGACTTGTTCTGCAATTTCTTCAATCTTGATATTGGGTTGATCAACAAGTAGTCGCTTGGCTTCTTCAATTCTGTATTCAGCTGTCATTTCAAAAAAACTTTTATCAAGACCTTCATTTATGGCTTGTGAAAGCTGATGAACAGAAATTCTTAGTTTATCAGCAAGATCTGGCAGCGAAAAGGTTGGATTAAGAAAAGGTTTCTCACCTTCCATTGTCAGCCGAAGTTTTGATAAAATATTTTCTCTTTGATCTGAGGTAAGAGTTGAACTCTTATACTTTGATGTGTCGGCTAAAGACGTCTGTTTGAAAAAACCAGAGTTTCTAATCACGCGAATACTCGTGATGTAAACGGTGAGTGAGATGTAAGCAGCAAATAAATGATCACCTGTATCATTTTTGTTGAAGAGCTTTACGATCAGCACAAGAATGACAAGGGAAATGGAAACGATAACTTCTCCGCGCAAGAGCGAAAGAATCGGGTTGTTTGTTTTCCAAAAAGATTCACCTTTTCTTTTGAAAGCTTTTACAATTTCAATTGAAGCAAGAAGAATATAAATGGAAAGACTTCCGATGATAAGCTCAGTCGGGTGATGTGTAATCCAATTCCACCGCGGATCTGAATCAAGATGAACTTCTTTATAAGGATAATCGGGATGATAAGCACTGATGTACGAATTATACTTCTGATTTTCTGTAGTCAGAAAAAAAGGAATGAGCATTAAAAAGTAAATGATTGGAACTATAAAATGTAGGTATTCTTTACGACTAACCTCGCCTCGCGCTCTGCTGCGCACCATCAGGTAAAGAGCGGGACCGATAGCAAATGCAATAGGCTCAGAGAAATCAACCAAGTACAAACAGTTGACAATGTAGCCTGTGTACATCACAAAAATTTCTGTGTTGTTGCAGGCGATTGCGATCAATAAAAGGCCTTCGAATAAATTGGCTTGCACTTTTCTGTTATCGCCAGTCAGAAAGAAAAAAGAAAGGAATATAGCTTGAACAATTCCTAAAAAAATAAAAATGGCAAACAGGTCAATGTGATAGTTCATGCCTTAAAAGTAAGCATGAATTTGAAAATGGAAGAAAAGATCAGGTTAGCCTTCCTATTTTTTAGAGCTTAGCGATTTGTTAATATCATGTCTTTTCCAAAACTTTCGAGTACAAACCTCAATCGATGAAAATAATTCGAAGCCTCAGACTTATTATCAACTACAAGACTTTTTTACTTACGGGTCTTGCTGTCCTTTCAAGTTACTTTTGCTTTCACTTGGGACTCACCGCGAAGTTCCCTGACATGCTCATTGGTATCGCTATTGTTTTCCCTGTGGTGTTCAGCATTGGCTCTGCTTATACTAGAAGAGAAACAGCGTTGCAGCGTTTTTCAGATTTTAAAGGCCATGCCATTGCCATCTATTATGCAGCCCGTGACTGGTCTGGCAAGGAAAGCGACTTAGCTACCCAAGCCCGCGCCTTGATTCATGAGATGCTAGTGACCATGAAAGATATGTTTAAGTCTACAAGGCATGAAGTGTGGGATGCAGATGAGAAAAAAATTTATGAACTGTTTTCAAAACTCTCTCAACTCACGATGCAGTTTCGTCAGCATGGAGTTCAGAGTGGTGAAATTTCACGTGTCAGTCAATATGTAAGTAAAATGATTATTGCATTTGATAACATGAGAATCATCCATCGTTATCGCACACCAATTACGCTTCGTGCCTACAGTAAAGTTTTCATCTATTCTTTTCCAATTATTTACGGACCCTACTTTGCGAGCACATTTCACGATTTCTCTGCGCAGTTGGAATATGTCATGCCTGTGATGTACAGTTTCATTTTAGTGAGCTTGGATAATATTCAGGACCAACTTGAAAATCCATTTGATGAAGTTGGCGAAGATGACATTGTCATAGAAGCTGATGAAACTTCGCGCTTTCTATCTTAAAATACCCATCGATAGGTAGACTGCCTTCCGTGAGCACACGTATTTTAAAGCGATAAGTTTTATTCTGCTTGTTAAGCGGTAGCCATATTCGTAAATTTTCATAAAGAACCTGTCGCTCACTATGAAATGGTTGGCAATCATTTATTCGGCTTTATTAATTTCTTTTAGCGCGAATGCGCAAACCGACTATTACGGATTTGGTTTCCGTATCTCATCAATCGAAAAAAAAGGCAATCGTTATTTTGCTAAAATTGAACATGGCAGTGATGCTGGAATTATAGCTGGAGCAAAAGGAAATGCTTACGGAATTAAAAGAAAAGAATTAGCCAATCACAATCAGAAAATTGGAACGGTTACAATTGAAGAGTCACTGGTAGATTCATTCTATCGCGGAAATTATTCCGACAGGCGATGATCAGATTTTGGCGGGCGATTTGGTATATATAAACATCCTGGCAAGCACGGCTTGGCATAGTACATACTTTTATTTGATTCAAAATGCGATCAACATTGTTGATGCCAACAACACTCCATATTATTCTCTCAAAGAAATTTTGGAAAGAGATGGCCACGCGCTCCGCACTGAAAAATTTTTGGCAATGCAGCGCGACATTCAATCAGCAGGAGATCAATTGAAAAAATCGGGCGATAAATCAATTGTTGAAGCAGGCCCCAACAAAGGCAAATTTGTATACGATGTGATGCTGGCCACAGACACGCTTGCGGTCTGGTATTACATATATCATGTCAGTCAACTCGATTGGGACAACATGGGGCAAACAATCCAGCTTTCAAAGGGATATTTTGATTATACAAAAGAAGGCGATGCTGCTACTTCACCCGTTTTGAAAGATTTGTTTGTGAATGTTTCTGCTACTAACCGAGAAAAAAACTTCATTGATTACAAAAGAAAAATCGATTTGCAGTTGATCAAAGATTGGTTGAAAGATGCGAATGCGATGATCGACAAGAAAAATTATGATGATGCAATTCCGCTGCTTGAAGCAAGTGTTTTTCTGGCAGAAAAAATTGGAGAAACAGATCAACTTGGAATTAATATTTTCAGAATTGGTGAAGTTCGGGATGCACAAGGAGAATATAATGAAAGTTTGAAAGCGTATAAAAAGGCGAAACAAGCTTTTGAGAAAACGAATAACAAGGAATATCTCGCATTTGCTCTTCATCGATTGGCGAGGTCCTATTATTATTTAAAAGATTACAGTACCGCTGCGGAAAAATATCAACCCGCCCTAATCCTTCGAAGAGAGCTTGCAGAAGGAAGCACAGGGCGCACAGATCTCTACAATCAATTGTATTTGCTTTTGGATGACTATGGTTCCAATTGTCTTGCGGAGAAAAATTATCAATTGGCAGAATCAGTCTATCAGGAAGCTTTAGCTGCCGCTAAGAAATCAGAAAGTAAAGACAATGAAGGTGCTGCGTTGTGGAATTTGGGTTACACTGAATTTAATGGCGAGCTTGATCAGCAAGCTTCTCTAAAAAATTATTTGGCCTCAATGGATATTTATTTGTCGTTGAAAGACACTGCCTCTATTCAGCAACTATATAGAAATACAGGCAAGGTTTATGTCAAACTCGAACAGTACGGCAAGGCACTAGAAAAATATTCAGCACGACTCAAATTACTTTAAAAAAGATAATCTCGAAAAAAGATCAGATGCATTTTGGGATGTGGGATATGCGTTGACAGAGTTGAAGCAATACACTCGATCAAATGAATACTATCGTGAGGTGCAGAAAATCTATATCACGATGGGCGATACAATAAACCTCTGTACTATTCTAAACAACATTGGTTTCAATTATCGGGATTTGAATGATTCAATCAATTCTTACAAAGTTCATAAAGAAGCAATTGCTTTGGCAAAACATACACACGATCTGGAGTTGCTCGCGAAGTGTTATAACAAGATAAGTTCATCATACAATCATTTTAAAAATAAAGGCAAACGAATTGAATATTTAGGGCTTGAACGTGATGTGTACATCAAGCTTGACAACAGTCAAAAAATTGCTGAGACATATGAAAACCAAGGTGACGCTTACGCTGATTTGATGAAATACGAATTGGCTAAAAAGTCATTTTTATCAGCCATGTCGTTTTATGAAAAAGCGAAAAACATATACAAGCAAGCCGAGATGTATTGGGATTACGGTTATCAATTGAACAATGGATCAAAAGATTACGATGAGTCAATTCGTGCATATCGTAAAGCGTATGAATTGTACATGCAAAACAAGGATTCAGCTGATGCGTCAACCATGCTTTCAAATATTGGTCAGAATTATTGGAGCAAGTTGGATTATCAAAAGGCGATAGAGTCTCACAGAGCGGCAATCGAGTTGGCAAAAAAATGTAAGAATCAAAAGCAAGTTGCTACTTCCTGGTCAAAGCTTTCAACTCTTTATTCCGAATCAAATAATCCTGTGGCAAGTGTTGAGGCGCTTCAAAATGCTGTCGAGGCTTTGGCTACGGTAAATGATTCGACATTGTTGGCTTCAACTTGTAAGGACCTGGCAAGCAGCTACAGCAAATCAAAAAATTATACGAAAGCTTTTGAGTTTTTCAATAAAGCGATGGCTATTCAGAGAGCAAAGAAAGATACGTTGAGCTATGCCTCTACACTTTATTCAAGAGGAACGGTTTATCATAATAAAAATGATTACAAGCAGGCTGCGAAAGATTATCAGGATGCTTTAGTTCTCCAGCGGAAAATAAAAGACAAAAGCGGAGTTATTTATACACTCACCAACTTGGGGTGTTATTCAGCAATCGGTTGACAATAATTATGCTACTGCTGAGAAAACTTTTTTGGAGGCGTTCAACTTTCAAAAGAAATGAATGATGACTACAATATGGGGTATGTGTATTCGCGCATGAAAACATTGTATCGTTCACAAGGAAAAAAACTGCAAGCAGAAGAATGTTTGAAAAATGAAATGGAAGTTTATCAACATGGAAAACTTTGGAAGGAAGTTGGTAACGCACTTGTTGAGGTGCTGTTCGGATTCTATCGTGTTTCCCTATTAACCTTAGCAATACGT